>NZ_JBLUQD010000002.1:0-798815 GCF_048068415.1 Pseudomonas sp. NY15463 | reverse complement strand
ATCCCATCCCGAACTCAGTAGTGAAACGATGCATCGCCGATGGTAGTGTGGGGCTTCCCCATGTGAGAGTAGGTCATCGTCAAGATTCATTTCGCAAAACCCCTATCTGCGCGAGCAGGTAGGGGTTTTGTCTTTTCCGGCTCGGAAAAGTATCGCCCGTGATATGGTTTCCAGCAGAACCACCTGCCCCAGAGCGTATTCAATGGCCCGCACTACTTCACTGCACCCAGGCTTCATGATCGTCCAAGGTAATCGCCTTGATGAACTGCGTAGCTTGGTCGTGAGTGTGATGCGCCGCTACCCGCTAGCTCCGCTGGAAAACGAAATCGCCCTGGTCCAGAGCAACGGCATTGCCCAGTGGTTGAAGCTGGCTCTGGCTGAAAATCCGCAAGACGGTGATCAAGGCGGTTGTGGCATCGCAGCGGCCATTGATGTGCAACTGCCTGGCAGTTTCATGTGGCAACTTTATCGGCGTGTGCTGGGGCGCGATGAAATCCCTGAAGTGTCGTTGCTCGACAAGGCACCCTTGACCTGGCGCCTCATGCGCCTGCTCCCTGAGGTGATCGAACGCCCGTATTTCGAGCCGCTGCGCCGTTTTCTCACCGATGACAGCGATCTGCGCAAGCGCTACCAACTGGCTGAACGTCTGGCTGACCTGTTCGACCAATACCAGGTGTACCGCGCCGACTGGCTCAAGGACTGGGCTGCTGGCGATCATGTGCTCAATACCGCGCGCGGCGAGCGCAAGCCATTGGCCAGCGGCAACCGTTGGCAGGCCGAGCTTTGGCGCATCCTGCTGGAGGACGTCGGTGAAGAGGGCATGGCCCAGAGCCGCGCCGGTGTGCACCAGCGCTTCGTCGAGCGCATCAATGCTTTGCAACAAGCCCCCCAAGGCCTGCCAGCACGCCTGATCGTCTTCGGCATTTCGTCGCTGCCCGCGCAGATCCTCGAAGCTCTGGCAGGGCTCGCGAGGTTCAGCCAAGTGCTGCTGTGTGTGCACAACCCTTGCCGTCACCACTGGGGCGACATCGTTGCCGACAAAGACCTTCTGCGTCACCAGTACAAGCGTCAGCAGCGTAAACAAGGCATGCCCTTGCAACTGGACGACGAACTGTTGCACCAGCATGCCCATCCGCTATTGGCGGCCTGGGGTAAACAAGGCCGCGACTACATCAACCTGCTCGACAGCTACGATGACCCAGGGAGCTATCAAGGCGTATTCAGCGACGGTCGCATTGACTTGTTCAGCGACGCCACCCCAGGCAACCTGCTCAATCAGCTGCAGGACGATATTCTTGAACTGCGCCCGCTGGCCGAAACCCGTGAACAGTGGCCACCGGTCGACCCGACGAAAGACCGCTCGATGCGCTTCCATGTGGCCCACAGTGCCCAGCGCGAAGTTGAAATTCTCCACGATCAGTTGCTGGCCCGTTTCAGCGCCGATCCAACTCTGCGTCCGCGGGATGTCATTGTCATGCTCCCGGCCATTGATGCTTATGCCCCGCATATCCGCGCGGTTTTCGGCCAACTGGAGCGCAACGACCCGCGTTATATTCCGTTCACCCTGACCGACCAAGGCCAGCGCGGTCGCGAACCCTTGCTGATCGCCCTGGAGCACCTGCTCAAGTTGCCCGATAGCCGCTTTGCCGTGAGCGAAGTGCTTGATCTGCTGGATGTTCCCGCCTTGCGAGCCCGCTTCGCTATCCAGGAAAGCGACCTGCCGACCCTGCACCGCTGGATCGAAGGTGCAGGCATCCGTTGGGGACTGAGTGCCGAGCAGCGCGCGAGCCTCGGTTTACCCGAGGGGTTGGAGCAGAATAGTTGGCGATTCGGCCTGCGGCGGATGCTCCTGGGTTATGCCGTGGGCACTGGAGAAAGTTGCGATGGCATTGAACCTTATGACGAAATCGGCGGCCTCGATGCGGCGTTGATAGGCCCACTGGTAGCGTTGCTCGACGCCCTTGAGGTGGCCTGCCAGACGTTGTCGCAACCGGCAAGCGCCACTGATTGGGGCGAGCGCCTGCACGCCTTGCTCCAGGTCTTTTTCCTTGCCGAGGATGAACACGACGAACTCTTGCTGGCTCAGTTGCAGGACCTGCGTGATACCTGGCTGGAAACCTGCGAATCGGTCGGCCTGCACGATCCACTGCCGCTGACCGTCGTTCGCGAAGCCTGGTTGTCCGGCCTCGACCAGGGCAAGCTGTCACAGCGCTTTCTCGCAGGTTCGGTGAACTTCTGCACCCTGATGCCCATGCGTGCGATCCCGTTCCGAGTGGTCTGCCTGCTGGGCATGAACGACGGTGACTACCCGCGCGCTCAGCCTCCGCTCGACTTCGACCTGATGGCCAGCGACTATCGCCCTGGCGATCGTTCGCGTCGCGAAGACGACCGCTACCTGCTGCTCGAAGCCTTGCTGTCAGCGCGTGATCAGTTGTACGTGAGCTGGGTAGGCCGCAGCATTCGCGATAATAGCGAGCGCCCGGCGTCGGTGTTGATCGGACAACTGCGCGATCACCTGGCCGCCGGATGGCAACTGGCAGGCGCGCAATCTGGGCTCAAGGACGATCCAGGTCAGCAATTGCTGCACGCGCTCACCCAGGAGCATCCGTTGCAGCCTTTCAGCCTGCGTTACTTCCAGAAGGGCAGCCCATTGTTCAGCTTCGCCCATGAGTGGCTCGCCCTGCATGAGGCTGATGCCGCCCACCGGACCGAGCAGCGCGCGTTGCCCCCCTACAACAGCGATGAGCCCCTGACACTGACGCAGTTGCAGGACTTTCTGCGTCATCCGGTCAGGCATTTCTTCAGCCAGCGCCTGAAAGTGTTCTTCGAGGCCTTGGAGGCTCCCACCCCCGACGAAGAGCCCTTCGTGCTCGATGCGTTGCAACGCTATGGCTTGAGCGAGCGCCTGCTCGGCGCCGCATTGGCCGATCCAGACAACGTAGAGCAGGCGCTGCAGAGCCAGGCGCGCCGCCTGCAAGCCTGTGGCTTGCTGCCCTTGGCAGGTTTCGGCGAAGCCGTTCAGGCCGAGCTGATCGAGCCGCTGCCCGACCTGCTGCAACGCCATCGACAGTTGTTGCAACGCTGGCCGGACGTGGTCGACGGCGCCCTGCCGATCCACTTCGCGCATGCCCAGCACCGGCTCGAAGGCTGGTTGGGCCGTGTGTACCAGGCCGAGGATCAAAGCCTGTTGAGCATCGGCACCGTGCCTAATACCCTCAGTGCGGGGCGCAATGCCCTGAAGTGGCAACGCCTGATCCCGGCTTGGGTCATGCACCTGGCGGCCTGCGCGTCTGGGTATCCGCTGTACAGTGCATTGGTGGCCAGCGACTTGACCTTGCTGCTTGCCCCTGTGCCGATCGAGCAAGCCGCTGAACGGCTTGGCGAGTTGTTGGTGGCGCGTCAGGCGGCTATGAATGCGCCCTTGCCCGTCGCGGCCAAGACCGCTTTCGCCTGGCTTGCGCAGAGCGACCCGGATAAAGCCCTGGCCGCCGCCCAACGTGCCTATGAAGGCGATGGCCAGAACAGCTTCGGCGAGCGTGCCGAAAGCCTGGCCTTGGCCCGTCAGTATCGGGACTTCGCTGCGCTGACCCTGGACGAAACCTTCGAAGGTTGGTGCGAAACCCTGTACCGCCCCCTGTTCGCTGCCCCCTGGCAGACCCTTGGTAACCCGGAGAGTGCTCAATGAGCCAGGCCCGCCCACTGGCCCTGAGTTTTCCCTTGCACGGCAGCCAACTGATCGAGGCCAGCGCCGGCACGGGCAAGACCTTCACCATCTCGGCCCTGTACCTGCGACTGATCCTCGGGCATGGCGCAGAACAGGGTTTTGGGCGTGAATTGCTGCCGCCGCAGATCCTCGTGGTGACCTTCACCGATGCCGCCACCAAAGAGCTGCGCGAACGAATCCGCGCGCGCCTGGCCGAGGCGGCAAGGTTCTTTCGTGGTGAACTGGAGGGTGCCGATCCGCTGTTGCACCTGCTGCGTGAGGATTATCCCGCAGAGCATTGGCCGCGTTGCGCCAGCCGCCTGGAAGTCGCTGTGCAGTGGATGGACGAGGCTGCCGTTTCGACCATCCATGGCTGGTGTCAGCGCATGTTGCGCGAGCACGCCTTTGACAGCGGCAGCTTGTTCACCCAGAGCCTGGAAACCGACCATAGCGCCTTGCTCGGTCAGGTAGTACGCGACTACTGGCGGCGCTTCTGCTACGACCTGCGCGGCGAGTCCCTTGCTTGGGTACGTGACAATTGGGCGAGCCCCGATGCACTGCTACCGCGGATTCGGCCGTTGTTCGGGCGGGTACGCGAGCAGGCTGACGAACTGGCGCCACAGGTGCTGATCGAAGCCGCCTTGCGTGAGCGCGCCGAACAGTTGAACCAGCTCAAGGCGCCTTGGAGCGCTTGGGCCGATGAGCTGCAACAGATCTGCCGCGACGCGGTGGCCGCCAAACAGGTCGATGGTCGCAAGTTACAGGCTCGTTATTTCGAGCCCTGGTTCGACAAGCTGCGTACGTGGGCCACTGACGAGGGCGCCATGGAGCTGGACCTCGGCACCGGTTTCACCCGCCTGACCCCTAGCGGCATGGCTGAAGCATGGAAGAGCGGTGAGCCGCCCGAGCATCCGGGGCTGCAGGCCATGCAAGGGCTGCCCGATCAGTTGCAGGGCCTTGCCAGTCCCGATGCGCGCTTGCTTGAGCATGCCGCCGGCTGGGTGGCCGCACGCTTCGAGATGGAGAAGCGTCGCCGCGCCGAGATGGGCTTCGATGACATGCTCCTGCGCCTGCAGCACGCATTGCGCAGCGACGCTGGCGAGCGCCTGGCCGGCCTGATTCGCGAGCAGTTCCCGGTTGCGCTGATCGATGAATTCCAGGACACCGACCCGGTGCAGTACGGCATTTTCGAGCGCATCTATCGCATCAGCGAGAACAACCCGGACACCGGCCTGTTCATGATCGGTGATCCCAAGCAGGCCATCTACGCCTTCCGCGGCGCCGACATCTTCACCTACCTGGCTGCCCGCCGCGCCACTGCCGGACGCCTGCACAGCCTGGACACCAACTACCGTTCCAGCGATGCGATGGTCAAGGCAGTCAATCGGGTTTTCATGCAGGCTGAAGTGCGCGAGCAGGGGCGCGGTGCGTTCCTGTTCCGCACATCTGGGGACAACCCGCTACCGTTCATCGAGGTGCAGGCAAAGGGGCGTGACGAACGCCTGCTGGTCGACGGCCAGCCATGCGCTGCGTTGCACTGCTGGCAACTGCCGAGCGATGAGCCGGTTTCCAGTACCGTCTACCGTCAGCGCCTGGCCGCCAGCTGCGCCAGCCATATCGCCATGTTGCTCAACGGCGGCCAGCAGGGCGTCAGTGGCTTTGCCGCAGATGACGGGGTACTTCGAGCATGCCAGCCGTCCGATATCGCCATTTTGGTCCGTGATGGCCGCGAGGCGCAGTTGGTTCGTAGCGAACTTGCGGCCCGCGATGTGCGCAGCGTGTACCTGTCCGACAAGGACTCGGTGTTCGCCGCGCAAGAGGCGCATGACCTGCTGGCCTGGCTTAAGGCCTGCGCCGAGCCTGATGCCGAACGCCTGCTCAAGGCGGCTCTGGCGAGCCTGACGCTTGACCTGCCCCTGCTGGAACTGGAGCGGCTGAATCAGGACGAGCGGGTCTGGGAAAACTGGGTCATGGCTTTCCGCCGATACCGCGACATTTGGCAGCGCCAGGGCGTGCTGCCGATGCTGCGCCGCCTGCTGCACGACTTCCAGCTGCCGCGCAATCTAATGGGCCGTAGCGATGGCGAACGGGTGCTGACCAACCTGCTGCACCTGGCCGAGCTGTTGCAACAGGCGGCTGCTGAGCTAGATGGCGAACAAGCGCTGATCCGTCACCTCGCTGAGCACCTGGCCAACGCCGCGCAGGCCGGCGAAGAGCAGATCCTGCGCCTGGAAAGCGACGAGCAACTGGTCAAGGTGGTGACCATTCACAAGTCCAAGGGCCTCGAATACCCGTTGGTGTACCTGCCGTTCATCTGCACCAGCAAGCCGGTGGACGGCAGCCGCCTGCCGCTGGCCTGGCACGACGACGAAGGCGTTGGTCATCTCACGCTGACGCCGGACGCCGGGCAGATCGAACGCGCCGACGACGAACGCTTAGCCGAAGACCTGCGCTTGCTCTACGTGGCTCTGACCCGGGCGCAGTACGCGTGCTGGTTGGGCGTCGCCGATCTCAAGCGCGGCACCCAGCGCACCTCGCAACTGCATCGCTCGGCCTTGGGCTATCTGCTCGGGGGGGGCCAGCCGCTGGCCAGTTCCGCTCAGTTGGGCGAGTGGTTGCAGGCACTCGGCGCGGGCAGTTCGGCCATCGTCAGCATGCCGCTGCCGGAGGCGGACGAACAGCGCTACCGTATACCGCTCAGCCAGCGCGAGCTGCTGCCGGCGCGCAAGCCTCGTCGGGCCGCCGCTGAGCATTGGTGGATCGCCTCCTACAGCGCCCTGCGCGTCGGTGACCAGACCCTCATTGCCGATAGCTCCCAGGCGCAGCAACTGTTGGACGACGAACCGCTCGACAGTCAATTGCTACGCGAAGTGCCGGCCGAGGCCGGCGACATTCATCGCTTTCCCCGAGGCCCAGCGCCAGGCACCTTCCTGCACGGCCTGCTGGAGTGGGCCGGCAGCGAAGGTTTCGCCGACATCAGTGCCGACCCTGAGCGGATCGAGCGTACCGTCGGTCGGCGCTGCAACCGGCGCGACTGGACCGGCTGGATTCCTACGCTCAGCCAATGGCTCGAGCAGATGTTGGTTCAACCTATGCCCCTGGCCCAAGGCAGTCTCACCCTCGCGGGCTTGAGTCAGTACCAGATCGAAATGGAGTTCTGGTTCGCCAGCCATCAGGTCGACACCCAGCGTCTCGACCAACTGGTGGTGCGCCACACCCACGCTGGCGCGGCGCGCCCGGCCGCGCAGCCTACTCAGCTCAACGGCATGTTCAAGGGTTTCATCGACCTGGCCTTCGAGCTGGACGGACGCTATTACGTGGCCGACTACAAGTCCAACTGGCTGGGCCCCGACGTTCAGGCGTACGCTGCCTTGGCGATGGAGCAGTCGATTCTCGAGCACCGTTACGACTTGCAGTACGTGCTTTACCTGCTCGCCCTGCATCGGCAATTGCGTGCACGTTTGCCCGACTACGATTACGACCGCCATGTGGGCGGTGCCTTGTTCATTTTCCTGCGCGGTGTGAGCGCTGCGGGCCACGGGCTTTACCATGCGCGCCCGCCGCGTGCGCTGATCGAGGCGCTCGATGCGTTGTTCCGCGGTGAGCACACGCCCGACCAACAGGACTTGTTTGCCGGAGCCGCGCCATGAGCCGAAGCCTGGACGATCTACTGCCCACCGCGTTGCAGGCCGAGCACCTCAGTGCCCTGGCGCCGTTGCAGCGCAGCCACGATCTTCTGGCGCTGCTCGACCGTTGGGTCGAGCGCGGCTGGCTGCGTGCCCTGGACCGCGCATTCGTGAGTTTTCTCGAAGAGCGCGCGCCGGGTAGCGACCCGCTGGTGCTGCTGGCGGCAGCGCTGGCCAGCCACCAACTAGGGCATGGCCATGTGTGTCTGGACGTGGCGCAGACCTTGGCCGAGCCGGATTTTGCCCTCTCGCTGCCGCCGGAGGGCGATGCCCTGGCTGGCCCCTTGTTGCTGCCCTCGCAACTGTTGGCCAGCCTGGATCTGTCCACTTGGCTGCAACGTATCGGTGCCAGCCCATTGGTGGCCAATGGCGATACCTCCGGGCACAGCGCCCGCCCGCTGGTATGCAGCGGCGAGCGCCTTTACCTACGGCGTTACTGGGCCTACGAACGGCGCATCGATGCTGCCCTGCACGCACGTCTGGCCCGTCAGCACGCGCAGCAGGACGATCTTGCCGAGCGTTTGGAGCAACTGTTCGCCAGTAATGCTGCGAGTGCCGAGGTGGACTGGCAGAAGCTCGCATGCGCCCTGGCGACCCGCGCCGGCTTCAGCGTGATCACCGGCGGCCCTGGCACCGGCAAGACCACCACCGTAGTGCGCCTGCTGGCGCTGTTGCAGGCTCCGGCCGTGGCCCAGGGCCGACCGCTGCGTATCCGCCTGGCGGCGCCCACCGGCAAGGCGGCTGCGCGCTTGACCGAGTCCATCGGCCAGCAGGTCGAGCGGCTACAGATCGGTGAGCAGGTGCGTGCGCAGATTCCTACCGACGTCAGCACGGTCCATCGCCTGCTTGGCAGTCGCCCAGGGTCGCGGCATTTTCGCCATAACATGACCAACCCGTTGCCGTTGGATGTGCTGGTGGTCGACGAAGCGTCGATGATCGACCTGGAAATGATGGCCAACCTGCTTGATGCCTTGCCACCTGCCGCGCGCCTGGTGCTGCTTGGCGACAAGGACCAGCTGGCATCGGTCGAAGCCGGCGCGGTGCTGGGTGATTTGTGCCGGGATGCCGAGGAGGGTTGCTACTGGCCACAGACGCTCGATTGGCTGGAGCAGGTGGGGGGGCAGTCGCTGGCGGCTGCGGGGCTAAGTACGGGCGTTGCTGGGCGCCATCCGCTGGCCCAGCAGATCGTCATGCTGCGCCACTCCCGCCGCTTCGGCGAGGGCAGTGGTATCGGGCAACTGGCGCGCTTGGTCAACCGCCAGCAGGCCCGTGAGGCCCGTGAACTGCTGGGCGACGCGCCGGCCGACGTGCACTGCCTGATCCTCGGCGGCGAGCACGACCGGCGTTTCGAGCGACTGCTGCTCGATGGTCTGGACCGTGGCCCGGAGGGGCCGCAAGGCTACCGCAGTTACTTGCGCGCCATTGGCCGTCTGCGCCCGCCACCTGGCACGCCTGCCGATGACCCAGGTTGGGAGCAGTGGGCCGGCGCTGTGCTGCGCAGCTTCGATGATTTTCAGCTGCTGTGCGCCGTGCGCAAGGGCCCCTGGGGCGTCGAGGGCCTGAATGAGCGCGTCGAGCGGGTGTTGCACAGCGCAGGTTTGATCGACAGCCAGCAAATTTGGTACGAAGGTCGCCCGGTACTGGTGACCCGCAACGATTACGGTCTGGGCCTGATGAACGGCGATATCGGCATCGCCCTGCGCGTGCCCGACGACCAAGGCCAGGCACTGCTGCGTGTCGCCTTTGCGCGCAATGATGGTTCTGGCGGGGTGCGGTTCGTCTTGCCCAGTCGCCTCAGTGAAGTGGAGACCGTGTTCGCCATGACCGTGCACAAGTCCCAGGGCTCGGAGTTCAGCCACACCGCGCTGGTGCTGCCGGACGCGCTCAATCCGGTGTTGACCAAGGAACTGGTGTACACCGGCATTACCCGTGCCAAGCAGTGCTTCAGCTTGATCGAGCCGCGTGCCGGGGTATTCGAAGAGGCTGTCGCGCGCAAGGTACGGCGCGTGTCGGGCTTGATGTTGGACCAGGTCGGATGATGGCACACAGCGGCAGTGTGCTATTGTTGCGGCATTATCTGGAATCCTGCTGAGAGATTTCCCCCCATGGCAGTGGCTGTCTCGGTCTTGAGACGCGTGACGCTGAGTGCGCGCTGGCTGCTGGCAACCACGCTGTTGCTGGGCAGCGGCATGGCCTGCGCCCACGATGCTGTCACCCAGGCCCAGGCGCAGCAACGGGCCAAGGCCGTGACCCAGGTGGTGTTGGGCATATTGGGCTACGCCCGCTGGCCCAGCGAACCCAACCCGTTGCGCCTTTGCCTGGTGGGCCCCACCGAATACGCCGACGACCTGATCAAGGGCAATGTGCAGAACTCCGGGCAGCCGCTGCAAGTCAGGCGCTTGCTGGCAGATGATGCCCGCGTGGCCAGTGCCTGTGATGCGCTGTACATCGGCAAGCTTGACGCCTATCAGCGTGAGCGCCTGTTCCAGAAGGTCAGCGGGCAGCCGGTGGTGAGCATCAGCGAGGCGGACGATCCATGCACCGTTGGTAGCCTGTTCTGCTTGCGGGTCGGTGACCCGCAGGTGACTTTCGAGGTCAACCTCGACTCGGTGGCGCGCAGTGGCGTGCGCATTCACCCCAGCGTGCTGCAATTGTCGCGGCGCCGGGCGGCACAGCCATGAGGCGTCAGTCTGTGCGTACCTCTCGGCCGACCTTACGTGGCGTGCTCGGGCGTGGCCATCTGAGCGTGGCGTTGCTGGCTGCCGGGCTTGCGGGGGTACTGGTGACCCTGCTAGGGGTCGCGGCGCTGCGCGTGCACGCCAACCACAACTTGCACCTGATCGCTCGGTCCATCAGCTACACCGTCGAAGCGGCCGTGGTATTCGCTGACAGCGCTGCGGCCAACGAGGCCTTGACCCTGATCGCCTCTACCGAAGAGCTGGCCGACGCCAAAGTCTACAGCCGCGACGGCACGCTGTTGGCGCATTGGTCGCGCGGCGG
Organism: Pseudomonas sp. NY15463; assembly: GCF_048068415.1. Lineage (NCBI taxonomy): Bacteria > Pseudomonadati > Pseudomonadota > Gammaproteobacteria > Pseudomonadales > Pseudomonadaceae > Pseudomonas > Pseudomonas sp. NY15463. The sequence goes on along the minus strand of NZ_JBLUQD010000002.1, from coordinate 788,426 downwards.
CGAGGGATTGATTGCGCGGTTGCAGAGCACGATGGCAGGCGTGTTGCTGGAAGAGCCGGTCAACTTGCCGGTCCAGCACATGGGGCAGGCCGTTGGCCACATCGAGCTGATTGGCCAAGGTGGCAGCCTGATGCGTTTCTTGCTCAGCGGGCTGGCGGGCGTCGTGCTGTGCATCTTGCTCAGCGCAGGCTTGGCCTCCTATCTCTCGCGCCGGGTGTTCGGCGATATCATCCGCCCGCTGCGCCATCTGGCCAGTGTCGCGCATGCCGCACGTCGCGAGCGTAGTTTCGACCGACGTGTACCGCCGACGCAGATCGCCGAGCTGAACGAGTTGGGCAACGACTTCAATGCCCTGCTTGATGAGTTGGAAGCTTGGCAAAGTCACCTGCAAAGCGAGAACGAGACCCTTGCTCACCAGGCCAGCCACGACAGTCTCACCGGGCTGCCCAATCGGCATTACTTCGAAGGCCGGCTGACCCGCAGCCTGCGCAGTGCCGCGCGTCAGCAGGAGGCGCTGGCGCTGTTGTTCCTCGACAGCGATCACTTCAAGCAGATCAATGACACCCTCGGCCATGCCGTGGGCGACGAGGTCTTGGTCAGTGTGGCCGGACGGGTGCGTGGGCAACTGCGTGACCAGGATCTGGTGGCGCGGTTGGGCGGCGACGAGTTCGCCGTGCTGCTCAGTCCGTTGCATGTGCGTGAGGATGCCGAGCGCATCGCCGAGAAAATCGTGCAGAGCATGCAGGTGCCGATTCAGTTGGCCGATGGCAGCAGCATCAGCACGTCGCTGAGCGTCGGCATCGCCTACTACCCGCAGGATGGCCAGGATCCAGCCAGCCTGCTCAATGCCGCAGATGCGGCGATGTACCAGGCCAAGCGCAAGCGCCGTGGCCAATGGCAAGCGGCGCAGCCGGAACCTTGCGCAGCAGAAGTGAAAAACAGGAGCTGAACGTTGATCGAGCGCGTTGTGCGTTTTCGTTTGCTGGCGATACTGTTGGCAATCGTGTGGGTATCTGGCTGCCAGAGCGTCCCCCCCAAGGGCCTGACCGCCGAGCAGGTTGCAGTGCTCAAGCGTGAAGGTTTCGCCCCCACCGAGGAGGGCTGGGCGTTCGACTTGTCGGGCAAGGTGCTGTTTGGCAGCGATGTGGATGGTTTGAACAGCCAGAGCCAAGCCATCGTCGAGCGGATTGGCAAGGCGCTGCTGTCCGTGGACATTCAGCGTGTGCGGGTCGACGGCCATGCCGACGCCTCAGGCAAGGCGGCTTACAACCAGCAACTCTCCGAGCGCCGGGCCTGGAGTGTGGCTAAGGCGCTGGCCGGCATCGGCATGTCGGCGCAGAACATCCAGACCCGCGGTCTAGGTAGCAGCCAGCCGGTGGCGGACAACCGTACCGCTGCGGGGCGGATGGAGAATCGGCGGGTGTCGATCGTGGTGGCTTCGGACTGATACCGTCGGCGCTCAAGCTCTGCCTGTAGGCGCCAAGCCGAGCCCGTGTCAATCGTTAGCCGCGCCAGGCCCAGCAGCGAGGGCGGCTGGTCAGCCTTTGGCAACGTGCATCTTGCGCGTCTGGCCCATCAGCAGCGGGGCATTGGCCTCGGTCACCTCGCGGATGTAGTCCCACAGCAAAGTGATGCGCTTGAGCTTGCGCAAGTCCTCGCGGCAATACATCCAGAATTGCCGTGTCACTTCGATCTCCTCGGGCAGTACCGTCACCAGGCGTTCGTCCTGCGCGGCCAGGAAGCAGGGCAGGATCGCCAGTCCACGGCCTTGCAGGGCAGCGGTGTACTGGGCGATCACGCTGGTGCTGCGCAGGTGGGCCTGGGCGTTGGGGATGAGGTTGGCCAGGTACAGCAGCTCCGAGCTGAACGCTAGGTCATCGACGTAGCTGATGAACGGATGGCCGGCCAGGTCCGCCACCGAACCGATCGGCGCATGGCGGTCCAGATAGTCCTGGGTGGCGTACAGGCGCAGGCGATAGTCGCACAGCTTGCAGCACACATAAGGACCGTGTTCGGGACGCTCCAGGGCGATGACGATGTCGGCCTCGCGCTTGGACAGGCTGATGAAGTGCGGCAGTGGCAGGATATCGACCGATATCGCCGGCCAGGCATCGACGAAATGGCTGAGCTGCGGGGTGATGAAGAAGCTGCCGAAGCCCTCGGTGCAGCCCATGCGCACATGCCCTGACAGCGCCACGCCAGAGCCGGAGACTTGTTCGCAGGCCATATGCAGGGTGCTTTCGATCGACTCGGCATAGCCCAGCAGGCGTTGGCCTTCGGCGGTGAGCACGAAGCCGTTGGTGCGTGATTTTTCGAACAGCAAGGTGCCCAATGCCCCTTCCAGCGAGCTGATGCGCCGCGACACCGTGGTGTAGTCCACGGCCAGGCGCTTGGCGGCGCTGCTGGCCTTGCGGGTGCGCGCCACCTCAAGAAAAAACTTGAGGTCGTCCCAGTTCAGAGCGCCCAGGGAGGTGAGGTCTTTTTGCATGATGATCCGGTTTTTTTGTGGATTCTTGTTGGATGTTTGCACATCTATACTCGAACTCAGCCCCTGCACGCCAGCCCGTGTACGCACCGGGCGCCAGCATCATCGCAGCGACAATAATTCCAAGGAGAGCGCAGATGAACGCACCGCACACACCCCAGACCCAGGTCGAGCAGGTCAAGCTGCTGATCGACGGCCAGTGGGTCGAGTCGAAAACCACCGAATGGCGCGACATCGTCAACCCGGCCACGCAGCAGGTGCTGGCGCGGGTGCCATTCGCCACGGGCGAAGAAGTGCACGCCGCCGTAACGGCTGCCGAGCGCGCCTTCAAGACCTGGCGTGACACCCCGATTGGTGCGCGCATGCGCATCATGCTCAAGCTGCAGGCGTTGATCCGCGAGCATACCAAGCGTATCGCCGCGACCCTGAGTGCCGAGCAGGGCAAGACCCTTGCCGACGCCGAAGGCGATATCTTCCGCGGCCTTGAAGTGGTCGAGCACGCGGCCTCCATCGGCACCCTGCAAATGGGCGAATTCGCCGAGAACGTCGCCGGCGGCGTCGACACCTACACCCTGCGTCAACCCATCGGCGTGTGCGCCGGCATCACTCCGTTCAACTTTCCCGCGATGATCCCGCTGTGGATGTTCCCGATGGCCATCGTCTGCGGCAACACCTTCGTGCTCAAGCCGTCCGAGCAGGACCCGCTGTCGACCATGATGTTGGTGGAGCTGGCGCTGGAGGCCGGGGTGCCGGCCGGCGTGCTCAACGTGGTGCATGGCGGCAAGCAGGTGGTGGATGCCCTCTGCACGCACCAGGCCATCAAGGCGATCTCGTTCGTCGGCTCGACCGAAGTGGGCACCCACGTCTACAACCTGGCCAGCCAGCATGGCAAGCGCGTGCAGTCGATGATGGGGGCCAAGAACCACGCCGTGGTGCTGCCTGATGCCAACCGTACGCAAACCGTCAACGCCCTGGTCGGCGCTGCGTTCGGTGCGGCCGGTCAGCGCTGCATGGCGACCTCGGTGGCGGTGCTGGTGGGCAAGGCCCGCGAGTGGTTGCCGGATATCAAGGCGGCGGCCAGCCAACTGAAGGTCAACGCCGGTTGCGAGCCAGGTACGGATGTCGGGCCGGTGGTGTCCAAGCGTGCCAAGGAGCGTGTGCTGGGCTTGATCGAGAGCGGCATCCGGGAAGGCGCCACGCTCGAGCTCGATGGGCGCGACGTGAACGTGCCGGGTTACGAGCAGGGCAACTTCGTTGGCCCGACCCTGTTCTCGGGCGTGCGTACCGACATGCAGGTGTACACCCAGGAGATCTTCGGCCCGGTGCTGGTGACACTGGAAGTCGACACCCTCGATGAGGCCATCGCCTTGGTCAATGCCAACCCGTTTGGCAATGGCACGGGCCTGTTCACCCAGAGCGGCGCGGCGGCGCGCAAGTTCCAGAGCGAGATCGATGTCGGCCAAGTGGGTATCAACATTCCGATCCCTGTACCGGTGCCGTTCTTCAGCTTCACCGGCTCGCGCGGCTCCAAGCTCGGCGACCTCGGCCCTTACGGCAAGCAGGTGGTGCAGTTCTACACTCAGACCAAGACCGTCACCGCCCGTTGGTTCGACGACGACAGCGCCGACGGCGGTGTGAACACCACCATCAGCCTGCGCTAAGGAGCTTGCCATGCGTATCGCATTCATCGGCCTGGGCAACATGGGCGCGCCCATGGCCCGCAACCTGATCAAGGCCGGGCATCAGCTGAACCTGTTCGACCTCAACCAGACGGTGCTGGCTGAGCTTGCCGAGCTGGGCGGGCAGGTCAGCGCCTCGCCCAGGGACGCTGCCGCCAGCAGCGAACTGGTGATCACCATGCTGCCAGCGGCAGCTCATGTGCGCAGCGTCTACCTGAACGAAGACGACGGTGTGCTGGCCGGCATCCGCCCAGGCACCCCGACCGTCGATTGCAGCACCATCGACCCGCAGACCGCTCGCGAGGTGTCCAAGGCCGCAGCGGCCAAGGGTGTCGACATGGGCGATGCGCCGGTCTCAGGCGGTACCGGTGGCGCGGCGGCGGGCACCTTGACCTTCATGGTCGGCGCCAGTGCCGAGCTGTTCGACACTCTCAAGCCGGTGCTGGAGCAGATGGGGCGTAACATCGTGCATTGCGGCGAGGTGGGCACCGGGCAGATCGCCAAGATCTGCAACAACCTGCTGCTGGGGATCTCGATGATCGGTGTGTCCGAGGCCATGGCCCTGGGCAATGCGCTAGGCATCGACACAAAAGTGCTGGCGGGGATCATCAACAGTTCGACCGGGCGTTGCTGGAGCTCGGACACCTACAACCCGTGGCCGGGCATCATCGAGACCGCCCCGGCTGCACGGGGGTATACCGGTGGCTTTGGTGCCGAGCTGATGCTCAAGGACCTGGGGCTGGCCACCGAGGCCGCGCGCCAGGCGCACCAGCCGGTGATTCTCGGCGCAGTGGCCCAACAGCTATACCAGGCCATGAGCCTGCGCGGTGATGGCGGCAAGGATTTCTCGGCGATCGTCGAGGGGTATCGCAAGAAAGATTGATTCATCAGGCAGGCTTGATCGCATGGCGAGTGCCGTTTCCCCTGTAACTGCGCACCTGGGGGAGCGGTATTCACCATGCGATTTTTTGCAACGCGTGAACGATGCAGGTCAGGCGAAGACGAAATACTTGCGCACGGTTTCGACTACTTCCCAGGTGCCTTTCATGCCCGGCTCGATCACGAACACATCGCCGCCCTTGAGGTGCTTGGGCTCCTCACCTTCCGGGGTGATGATGCAGTAGCCTTCGAGGAAGTGGCAGAACTCCCACTTCTCGTAGTTCACCTCGAACTTGCCAGGGGTGCAGATCCAGGTACCCATGATCTTGCTGCCGTCGGCCGACAGGTAGGCGTTGAGATTGACGGTGTGCGGCTCGCCCTCGATGCGTTTCCACTTGGTCGCGTCGACCACCGGAGTCGGACAGGTTTCGCGCAGCACAGTGATGAAATCGGACATGGCGTGGCTCCAGGCTAAAGGTTCAAAGACGCATCACCATAGGGCCAACGCCCATCGTGCAGTTGCCTGGGCTCGACGCCCAGCTGTCTGCCTGCGCTATGCCCGGATGTTGATTTCAACCGTCACGTGGGCCAGTTCCTCGTGCACGGCCAGGGCCTGGCGCACACGGTCGGCATCGAGTGCGTCGTCGGTGGCCAGGCTCAGGATGCAGGCGTACTGGTCCTTGCCGACGCGCCACACATGCAGGTCGGTGATGCTGGCCGGCACCGGCAGTTGCGCGACCACCTCGCGGATCTCCTCGACTACTGGGGCATCCATCTCGGCGTCGAGCAGCACCCGACCGGTATCGCGCAGCAGGCCTTTGGCCCACAGCGCCACCAGTACCGCGCCCACCAGGCCCATCACCGGGTCCAGCCAACTGGCGCCCCACAGCTTGCCGGCCACCAGGGCGACAATCGCCAACACGGAGGTGGCTGCGTCGGCGATCACGTGCAGGTAGGCCGAGCGCAGGTTGAGGTCGTGATGGTGGTGGTGGTCATGGTGATGGCCGTGGTCGTGGTGATGCACGTGATCGTCGCGCAGCAGCCAGGCGCAGAGCAGGTTCACCGCCAGGCCGATCACGGCGACGAAAATCGCCTCGTCATAGTGGATCGGGCCAGGGGAGAGCAAGCGTTCGACCGACTGGAACGCCATCAGCCCGGCCACGCCGAGCAGCAACAGGGCGCTGGAGTAGCCCCCCAGGATCTCGATCTTCCAGGTGCCGAAGGCAAAGCGCGGGTCTCGTGCATAGCGCCGGGCGGCGGCGTAGGCCAGCAGTGACAAGCCCAGGGCCAGGGCATGGGAACTCATGTGCCAGCCGTCGGCGAGCAGGGCCATGGAGTTGAACAGCCAGCCCCCGGCGATCTCTGCCACCATCATCAGCGCAGTGAGCCATACGGCCAGGCGTGTCTTGCGCTCTGCGCCGAGATTGCTGGTGTGGAACTGGTGGCTGTGCTGCCAGTGGTCGGAGGTTGGCGTGCTCATGGTTTATCATGCTCCTGGAATAGCGTGAAATATACTATACCCCAGTATACCTATGGTGGTGGAAGCACAATGGCACATACCCTCAAGAGCAAGAAGCAACTGCTGACCCGCGTGCGCAAGATCAAGGGCCAGGCTGCGGCCTTGGAAACTGCACTGGAGCAGGACAAGGACTGCCTGGCGATCCTGCAGCAGATCGCCGCCGTGCGCGGCGCGGTGAACGGTTTGATGACCGAGGTGATGGAAGGGCACATCCGCGAGCATTTGGTAGCGGACGGGCTGAGCGCGCAGGCGCGTCAGGAAGAGGCGGACAAGGTGGCGTCGCTGTTGCGCTCCTACCTTAAGTAACACTCCTCTCATCGAACTGCACATCACTTGCTGATTTAGCCGGGGCCTGTGGGAGCGGTTTCAGCCGCGAACACCGGCGAAGCCGGTGCCCTGCACCGAGTCGCCTGCTTCGCGGGCAAGCCCGCTCACACAGGGGGCGCGCTAGTTTTTAGATACTGAATAAGACAGTTGCCCCTACAGGGTATACCTATACCCCCCTCCAGTACTTACGCCCACCAGTACCGCACGAAGTGGAAAAACACCGGCGCTGCGAAACACACCGAATCCATGCGGTCGAGCATACCGCCGTGGCCTTCGATCATATGCCCCCAGTCCTTGACCCCACGGTCGCGCTTGATCGCTGACATCACCAGCCCGCCGAAGAAACCCATGGCGTTGACCGTCAATGCCATCAGCGCCGCCTGCCAGAAGCTGAACGGGGTGATCCAGCACAGCATCGCGCCGATCAAGGTGGCCAGCGCTACGCCGCCGGCCAGGCCTTCGACGGTCTTGGAGGGCGACAGGTTGGGGGCCACCTTGCGCTTGCCGAACAACTTGCCGCACACGTACTGCAACACGTCGCTCAGTTGCACCACCAGGATCAGCCAGGCGATCAGCAATAGGTTGCGGCCCTCGTAGCCCGGTATGTCCAGGGTCATCAGCGCGGGCACCGACGATACGCAATACACCGCGATCATCAACCCCCATTGCACCTTGGAGGCGCGCTCCAGAAAGCGCGTGGTATCGCCGCCGAAGCTGGCGAGGATCGGCAGCAGCAGGAACAGGTAAACCGGGATGAAGATGCTGAACATCCCGTACCAGTCCATGCCGATCAGCAAGTACTGCACCGGAAGTGCCACGTAGAACGCGGCCACCAGCGCCGGGTAGTCGCTGCGCCGGGTTGGGGTGAGGGTCATGAACTCGCGCAGGGCATAGAACGACACGCCGTAGAACAGCACGATCACTCCGTACTTGCCGAACACGAACGCCAGCCCGATCACCAGCACCATCACCCACCAGGCGTTGATGCGTGCATTGAGGTTGTCGATCACTGCATGCGGTGCAGGGCCGGCGCGCCACTTGAGCAGTCGGCCGATCACGCTGGCCAGCAACAGCAGGGCGCCGATGCCGGCGAACAGGGACAAGGTGTTGTGATCCATCTCAGGCTTCCTTCGGGGCCAGGTTGAGCAGGGCCTGGCGGGCCCGTTCGAGAAACGCTTGCTTGTTTTCGTCCGCATGCAGATGCATCGGCTCGCCGAAGCTCAACGTGCACAGCAACGGCAGGGGCAGGGCGCGACCCTTGGGCATCACCCGGTTGAGGTTGGCGATCCACACCGGCACCAGCTCGACCTGCGGGTTGGCCGTGGCCAGGTGAAACAGACCGCTTTTGAACGCCAGCAGCGGCTCGTCGCCCAGGTTGCGTGTGCCTTCGGGGAAGAAGATCAGCGAATCGCCCTGGGCGAATGCATCGAGCACCGGTTGCAGCGGATTGTCCTCGGCAGCCGGGCGTTGGCGGTCGATGAGCACGGCGTTGAAGACCCGGCGGATGATGAAGTCGCGGATGCCAGGTTTGCACCAGTAGTCGGCGCCGGCCACCGGGCGGGTGTGTCGGCGCAGCGCTTCGGGCAAGGCTGCCCACAGCAGCACGAAGTCGCCATGGCTGCTGTGGTTGGCAAAGTACAGGCGCTGTACGGGTTGCGGCGTGCAGCCAAGCCACAGGGCGCGGGCCCCAGTGATCAGGCGGGCGGCAGAGGTGATGATGATGGCAGTCAGACGGGCGAGCATGGCATCGGTCTTATCCGGTGAAGGGGAGGGTAAGTATCAGCAGGACCTGCATGGCCAGGCATGAGGCCTGGCGCCGCAGCAGGGCCAGCGCGCCCTGGCTTCGCGCCGGCCAGTCGCGGGCGTCGCTGGGGCTGGGCTTGAGGTGCAACTGGTGCAGGGCAAGGTCCAGAGCCTGGGTGTCGGCAGGCAGGTTGGCGCTCGTGGCCAGGTGGGCGAACAGCTCGGCGTCCAGTGCGACACGCACGGCCCAGTACTTGTGGGCCAGGCCGAGTGCCAACAGCAGTAGGCACAGTGTCCTGGGCAGCGCGGGCAGTGCTGCGCCGAACAACGGCGCCAGGCTGCACGCCAGGGCCAGCAGGGTGATGCCGTCCGACAGGCGCTCCAACTGGCGGCCACGGGCTAGCAGGCTGGCGATCACGTGCAAGGTCATGGGCGGCGCTCCAGTCGTTGCAGTGCCTGTCGGTGTGCCGGATGCAGCACGATGCCGGGCCGAGCCTTGCGGATCAGCGTCTGGGCCGCGATGGCATCGGCGCAGCGACCGCTGACCAGCAGCCAGGCGGCCACTGCGCAGGCGCTGCGCGAATAGCCCAGGGCGCAGCAGACCAGGACCGTGCCGTGTTGACGCAGGTGTTCAATCGCCTCGGCGGCCTGTTGCAGGGTTGGCTGATCGGGGGCGATCAGGTCCAGCGATGGTAGGCACAGGTAGTGCGTAAGGGGTGGCGCGGGCAGTTCCGCGCTCATATCGACCATTCCCGCGAACGCCGAAGCCTCAGCGCGTCCAGGAATTCGGCCCAGAAACACGCCATCGCACACCTCATCGGGTTGCGGCCGGCGCCACGTCCATAGCCGCGAGTTGATCCAGGCACCCAGCAAATATGGCCCTAGCAGCCCAAGCGCCGCAACTGACAGGCGCCCATCGGCGCCTTTCTGGAATCCGCCTGCCCCAAGCAGTGCGTAGTTCAACGCCACCAGCAGCAGCGAAAGCGCCGGCCACAGCAACCACAGTGCGGCATGCCCGAACGCCAAGCCCAGCAGGGCGAGTAGCAGTGCCCCCAGCGTATAGCACGCGGCCAACCGCCAACGCTTCGGATCGTGCGCGAGCCGGGCCTGTTGCCAAGGCAGTGGCCCCTCATGCGGCCACAGCCACACACAGGCCAGCCCTGCCAGGGCGCCGGTCGGCACATCGATGAAGTGATGCTGCCAGGTGGTCAGCACCGATACGCCGATCAACCCCATCCAGCCATGCACCAGCCAGCGCAACACGGGTTGGCGGGTGTGCCGTGCGAACATCGTCCAGATGATCACCAGCAGCGCGATATGCAGCGATGGCGCTTGGTTGAAGGGCTTGTCGAAGCCCATCAGCACATCGAACAGCCAACCGAACAGCCCGGTCAACTCCGGTCGCTCGAAGGTGAAGCGCAACGGCCACAGCACAAAGCAACTCACGCTGATGACCTGTGCGCTGAGCAGCGCCAGCGCATGCCGGTCCATTTCCCGATGTGTCAGCGGTAGCAGGAACGACAGCCCGTACAGCAGGTCGATGGACCAGTACGGGATGATTGTCCATGGCCACAGTGGCATCTGCCGTTCCCAGGCGAACACCAGGCTACCGACATCGTCGCGGCTTGCCGTATAGCTGTTACTCAAGCCGTAGCTGAGAAAGAACAACGGCCCGAGCAGCAACAGCCAGAGCACGCCCCGGCGTATCAACCCGGCTTCACGGACCATCAGCGTACCCGCTGGGCCAGGCTGACGCTGAAGATGCCCCATTCGTCGATGCGCTGGGCGATCTTGCGAAAGCCTGCCGCCTCGACCAACTGGTCCATCTCCGCCTGGCTGCGTCGACGCATCACCCAGGCCTGGCCGCCGCGATGGCTGGTGAGGGCGCGGGCGATCATCTCCAATTGCGGGTGCCAGGGCTGGCCGGTGTAGACCAGGTAGCCGCCGTCCTCTACGGCATCGGCCAGGCCAGCCAGGGAATTGCCGACCTGTTCGTTGCTCGGGAACAGTTCGTAGAGGCCGGATACCACGGCGAGGGTGGGGCGTGGGTCGAGGCTGGCCAGGCTGTGGCGGTCGAAGGCATCGCCCTGGACGAAGCGGGCCACGTCGGCCAGGCCTTTTTCTTCGATCAGCGCGTTGCCTTGCTGTACGTTCAGCTCGCTGTAGTCGCGCAGCAGGATCGAATCGGGCAGTTGCTCCAGGCCTTGCAGCGCTTCGAGGATGTAGCGCCCATGGCCTGCGGCGATGTCGACGATGCGCACTGGGCGCTGCTGCTCGTGCAGGCGTGCGATGGCCACGCGCAGCAGTTCCTCGACGTTCAGTTTGCGCTGGCGGATGCCGCGCCAGCCGATGGCGTCGAGGTAGTGGCGGTCGATCAATTCGCCCACGCGGCCTTTGCCGGTGGCTGTATTGCGGTAGACGTAGTCGAGGGTCGAGCCTGAATCGAAACCGGTGTCGAAGCCTAGCTTCACCCCTTCCGAAAGCCCTTTACCCAGTTGCAGGCTGGCGCGGTTCGCGCGCCAGTAGAGGTCACGCAGCGAGTTGCGTGGTAGCGCGGCGGCCAGGCTCTCGGCTTCGGCGCAGCTGGCGCCGCTCTTGTCGGCATCCAGCAGCGAGGGTGCCGGGAGTGGCGAGGCGAAGCAGTGCTCGACGAAACGCTCGATACGCCGTAAGGCATGGGCGCGGTCACGCTCGCCCAGGGTGTCGTGGAAGAACCCTGGCAGGGTGTGCAGCTCTTTACGTGCGCTGCCCAGGCGCTCGAAGAAACGCTCCTGCGGGCCGCGTTCGACCACGAAGTCCGAGCCCGAGACCAGCAGTTGCGTCGGCACCTGGATCGCCTGGGCGTCGGCCACCACGCGGTCGGCGGCTTCGTACAGGCCGAGCAGCATGGTCACTGAGATCGGCCGGCTGATCAGCGGATCGGCCAGGTATGACATGACCCGCTCCGGGTCGTGGGTCAGCAAGCGTGGCTTGACGTAGCTGTTGACGAAGAAGTTGCCGCGCAGGGCCTTGAGCAGCTTCAGCCCCGGACGGGCGAAGGGCACGTAAAGCTTGACCTTGAACGCAGGCGAGGCGAGCACCAGGCAGCGCACTTTCGGTGCGTAGTCGTGGGCCCAGGTGGCGATCAGCACTGCCCCAACGCTTTGCGCCAGCACCACCATGTCGGCTTCGGCGATGCCGTGTCGGTCTTGCAGGTGCTCAATGAAGGTCTGCACGTCGCGCACGCTGGTGGCAAAGCTTGGGCTGTCGCCGCGAGCACCAGGCGATTGGCCGTGCCCGCGGGCGTCCCAGGCGAAGAAGTCATAGCCGGGCATGTCCAGTTCGTCGGCCAGGTGCGCCATGCGCCCGCCGTGTTCGTGACCGCGATGGAACATCACCAGCGCCCGGCGCGGCTGGTGTTCGTTGCGCGTGGCAGGCCAGTGACGGTAGTGCAGCTCGACCCCGTCATGGGTGGAGAAATGCAGCGATTGCGCTTGGCGCATGGCGAATATCCTTGTCCGACGGCGGGAGGCTCAGCGGGTTTCGGCCAGACCCTGGCGAACCCGGTTGTACAGGGTATAGAGCGAGAGCAGCAGGATGACCAGCAACAGGCTGTTGAGCCAGGTGGCGCTCAGCAGGCCACAGGCGACCACGGTGCCGAGCACGCCGAACGCGAACGCCCGGTCGCTCTTGCCCATTGGCCCGTCATAGCGTCGCGAGGCCCCGGCCAACGGGCCCATGACTCCGGCGTATTCGGTTATCAGCGCGAGCAGCACCACCAGCACCACCAGCGCTGGCCAAACCCCCGGCAGCAGGGCGAAGGGCAGGTACAGGGCGGCGTCGGCGATCACGTCGCACAGCTCGTTGAGGTAGGCGCCCAGCTTCGATTGCTGGCCGAACTCGCGGGCGAGCATGCCATCGACGGCGTTCAGCGCCATGCGTAGCAGCATCCACACCGGGATCAGGATGAACATCCAGGCCACATGCGGCAGCCAGGCCAGCAACAGGCCAATGGCGATGGAGATCACCGCGGCGACGACGGTGACCTGGTTGGCGGTGACGCCGCGTTCATGCAGGCGCTTGACGCCGGGGCGCAACAGCGCCTGGAAACGCGGTTTGAGCTGGTAGATCGATGGCACGTGGAACTCCATTTCAGGGTGCGGCGAAGTGGATTGTGGGGAATCCGTTGGGTTGGCGGCAAGCCTGAGAGTTCCTACATGTGAAACGGACGATGCTTGCGCCAAAACGCACAATGTCCGGCTTGTCGCTGCGGGTGCGTGTAGTGTGTATTTGGCTTTCTTTTTGATCATGCCCCGACGATCAATGGAGACAGACCATGAAATTCCCTGTTGTGCTGCACAAGGACGCAGATTCGGACTACGGCGTGACCGTGCCCGATGTACCGGGTTGCTTCTCGGCTGGTGCTACCGTGTCGCAGGCGCTGGAGAACGTTCACGAAGCGCTGGCCTTGCATTTTGAAGGGCTGGTGGCTGACGACGAGCCATTGCCGCAGGCCGAGGAGGTCGACGTGCATGTGGCCAATCCCGACTACGCCGGGGGTGTTTGGGCGGTGGTGGATTTCGACGTCACGCCATACCTGGGTAAGGCGGTGCGCTTCAATGCCACGTTGCCGGAGAACCTGTTGCAGCGTATCGACGAGAAGGTCAAGCGCGACCACCGTTACGTTTCGCGCTCCGGGTTCCTCGCGTCAGCCGCGCTGCGTGAATTGGCGCTGGCACACTGAGCGAGCGCGGCGTTGCAGGCTGGCTCTAGCGCCTAGGTTGGCCTTCAGCCCGCATCCAGATGCGCCACCAATGCTGCCGCGTAACCTGGCAACAGCGAAAAGTCCCGCGCACAGACCAGCAGCTTACGGTTGGCCCAGTCGTCGCGCAGTGCTACCCAGCGCAGCGGCAATACCCCCTCCCAACGTCGCACCGAGGCCAGTGGTAGTACCCCGACTCCCGCGCCGCCGGCGACCATGCGGATTATCCCGTCAAACCCTTCGGCCCTCACCCGCACCTGCATTCGTCGCCCCAGGCGCAGTGCCTGTTCTTCAAGGTGCAGCGCCAAGGCGCTGTGCGGTCCGAGGCAAACGTGGCCGTGGGCGAGGCTGGCGCCGAAGTCCGGCTGGTGGATTGCGGCCAGTGGATGCACCAGTGGCATCACCAGCACCAACGGGTCGTCGCGAAAGGGGCGGGTCTGTAGGTGAGCGCTGGGCGCGGCGCTAGAGACGATGCCCAAGTCCGCCATGCCCTGGGTGATGGCCTGGACGATGCGCAGGCTGGGTTGTTCCTGAACATCGACGCTTACTCCAGGATGGTCGGCCAAGTAACCGGCCAGCAACTCCGGCAGGTATTCGGTGAGGGCCGCTGTATTGCACAGCAAGCGTACCTGGCCTTGCTGGCCCTGGGCGTATTGCGCGAGATCGTATTGCAGACGTTCCACCTGCTGGCCGATCAGTCGTGCATGTTGCAGCAAGGCCTGGCCGGCCGGGGTGGGGTGCACGCCACGGCGGTTGCGTTCGAGCAGCGCGATGCCCAGCGAGGCCTCCATGGCGCGAATGCGCGCGCTGGCTGCGGGCAGCGACAGGTGGCTGCGGGCAGCTCCTGCGGTGATGTTGCCGCATTCCAACGTGTGTTGGAACAGCGTGAGGTCGATCAGATCGAAATGCATCAGCCTCTGTCCTGGCAAGAGTCTGGCTGAGTATATGGCAGATTTTCAGGGCGCTGGCGCTGCCTCAACATGCCGCCATGAATACCGTTATCGCGTTCTATCAGCACATTGGCCCAGCACTGACAGTGCTGGTGATCTTCACATTCCTGGTGGCCGGTGCGGTCAAGGGGGTGATCGGCCTGGGTTTGCCCACCATCGCCATGGGGCTGTTGGGCCTGGCTATGCCTCCAGCGCAGGCTGCGGCTTTGCTGATCGTGCCATCGACGCTTACCAACCTTTGGCAATTGGCGAGTGGCGGTCACTTGCTGGCGTTGCTTCGAAGGCTAGGCGGCATGCTGCTGATGATCTTCGTCGGCACCTTGCTGGGCAGTGTCTGGCTGGGGATCGATAGCGGGCCGTGGGCGGCCCATGCGCTGGGCGGCGCGTTGCTGGTGTATGCGCTGTACGGTCTGGCGGGGCCGGGGTTGCGGGTGGCACCCGCGTGGGAGAAGTGGCTTGGGCCCTTGTGCGGGCTGCTGACTGGCGTTGTCACGGCAGCCACCGGCGTCTTTGTGATGCCGGCGGTGCCCTATCTGCAAGGGCTGGGGCTCGACCGCGACCAGATGGTCCAGGCCTTGGGCCTGTCGTTCACCGTCTCGACCCTGGCGCTGGCCGTTGGCCTGGCAGGCCAGGATGCCCTGGGCGGCCCAGCGCTCGGCGCCTCCTTGCTGATGCTGGCACCGGCGCTGCTGGGCCTGTTCGCCGGGCAATGGCTACGCGGGCGGATCAGCGCAGTGCTGTTCAAGCGCTGCTTCTTCATCGGCCTTGCGCTGCTCGGCGCTCATCTGCTGATCAACGGTTAGCCGAGGAGGGGCTGAGCATGTCGATCATCTGGATGTCGAAATCGCGTTCCAGATAGTCCATGCGCCGTTCGAAGAACGCCTGCATGTGCGGCAAGGCCGAGTGCACCTCCAGCGCAGCCTGGTCGGCCCAGACTTCGAAGAACACGAACAGGCTCGGGTCTTGGCGATCACGCAGCATGTGGTATTCGATGCAGCCCGGCTCCTGGCGGCTCGGCTCGACGAAGGGGCGGAACAATTGCTCGAAGGCTTCGGCCATTTCCGGGCGGGTTTTGGCTTTGAGGATGAAGGCGTGTTGCTGGCTCATGGGGTTTTCCTGAGTGGGCAAAGTCAGGCCACAGTCTAAGGCAACAATGCTGAGCTGATTCGTGAAATCCAAGCAAATGTATTTTGCCCCATTGCCGCTGTTTCCTTCGCTCGCGAGTGCCTAACCTGCCGGCAAATCCATTCCAGAGTTGTCCTCTCCATGAAAAAGATCCTGTTGCTCAACGGCGGAAAACGCTTCGCCCACTCCGAGGGCCGCCTCAACCAGACCTTGCACGAAGCCGCCCTGGCGCACCTGGACCGCGCCGGTTTCGATGTGCAGGAAACCTTCATCGATGGTGGGTACGACGTTCAGGCCGAGGTCGAGAAGTTCCTTTGGGCCGATGTGATCGTCTACCAGATGCCCGGCTGGTGGATGGGCGCGCCGTGGACCGTGAAGAAGTACCTCGACGAGGTCTTCACCGCAGGCCATGGCAGCCTGTACGCCAACGATGGCCGTACCCGTTCGGATGCTTCGCAGAAGTACGGCAGCGGTGGACTGGTACAGGGCAAGCAGTACATGCTGTCGCTGACCTGGAATGCTCCGCAGCAGGCCTTCGACGACCCGAGTGATTTCTTCGAGGGCAAGGGCGTGGACGCGGTGTACTTCCCGTTCCACAAGGCCAACCAGTTCCTTGGCATGCGCGGTCTGCCGACGTTCCTTGCGGTGGACGTGATGAAGCGCCCGGATGTGCCGGCGGCACTGGCGGCGTATGAGCAGCACCTGGATACGGTTTTCGGCAAGGCGCAGTGAGTGCCCCGGCGCGGCTGCCGATGCCTTGCATCGCGCTGGCCGAGCGGTTATCAATCAGTTCAACCCGCTGCCAAGGCCATTGCCTGTGAAAACCCGTTCCGAAGAGCTCCAGGTATTCGTCGCCGTCATCGACTGCGGTTCGATTTCGGCCGCTGCCGAGTTGATCGGCCAGACCCCGTCGGCGATCAGTCGCACCCTGGCGCGTCTGGAGGGCAAGCTCGGCACCACGCTGGTCAACCGCACCACCCGGCGTATGGACCTGACCGAAGAAGGGCGGTTCTTCCTCGAACGCGCGCGGTTGATCCTGGAACAGATGGACGAACTCGAAGAGCGCCTGTCGATGCACCGCCAGACCCCGTCCGGTCGTTTGCGCATCAATGCGGCGGGGCCGTTCATGCTGCACGCGATCCTGCCGTGGATCGGCGAGTTCCGCCAGCAGTACCCCGGCATCGAACTGGAACTGAACACCGACGACCTGATCATCGACCTGCTGGAACAGAGCACCGACGTGGCCATCCGTATTGGCGAACTGGCCGACTCCAGCCTGCACGCACGTTCGCTGGGGTGCAGCCCGGTGCAGGTACTCGCAAGCCCTGAGTACCTCGCCCGGCATGGCACGCCACAGACTGTCGAAGACCTGCACGCCCATTGCCTGCTCGGCTTCAGCGCCCCCGAATCGCTCAACCTGTGGCCACTGCGCCATGCCGAGGGCGACCGCTGGCGGATCCGCCCACAACTGCTTGCCTCCAGCGGCGAGACGCTGCGTCAGCTGGCCTTGGCGGGGGAGGGCATCGTCAGCCTGTCGCACTTCATGACCCACGAAGACATCCGCGCCGGGCGCTTGCAGGTGCTGTTGGCTGCGCACAACAACGGCTATCGCCAGCCGATCCACGCGGTCTATTACCGCAACACCCAACTGGCCCTGCGTATCCAGTGCTTCCTCGATTTCATCCAGCAGAAACTTGCCATGTACGCCTGCACAGTTGCCTGAACGCGACAGGTTGTGTCCGGTGGCGGCGTGGATCCTTGGGGGCGTTTGCTTGTTCGGGCCCCTTCGGCCTTAATGAGTGATCGACAAAAACAACACCAAGGATGTGCCCATGCGTCTTGTCATGTTCCAGCCATTGGCCCTCGGGGCCGCGATCCTGAGCTGTTCTTCCGCCTTTGCCGTCACCCTCGAAGGCGGCGCGGTGGCCGCGCCTGATCAATATGGCGCACAGGTGGCCGCCGATATTCTCAAAAAAGGCGGCAATGCGGTGGACGCAGCGGTGGCCACCGCCTTCACCCTGGCAGTCACCTATCCTGAGGCCGGCAACATCGGCGGTGGCGGTTTCATGACGTTGTACGTCGATGGCAAGCCGTATTTCCTCGATTACCGCGAAGTGGCGCCCAAGGCCGCGACGCGCAACATGTACCTGGACGACAAAGGCGAGGTGATCGAGAACCTCAGCCTGGTCGGTGCCCGCGCCGCCGGTGTGCCGGGTACAGTGATGGGGTTGTGGGAAGCCCACCAGAAGTTCGGCAAGCTCAAGTGGAGCGAGCTGCTGACCCCTGCCATCGGCTACGCGAAGAATGGCTTCAAGATCGCCCAGAAGCAGTACCAATACCGTGACGATGCCCAGGGCCTGTTCAAGACCGCCACCAACTTCAACGACTACTTTGGCCACATGAAAGTCGGTGAACTGTTCAAGCAGCCGGAGCTTGCGCAAACCCTGGAGCGCATTGCCGACAAAGGTGTGAGTGAGTTCTACCAGGGCAAGACCGCCGACCTGCTGGTGGCGCAGATGCAGGCTGACAAAGGCCTGATCACCAAGGACGACCTCAAGGGCTACAAAGCCGTGTGGCGTGACCCGATTGCCATCGATTGGCGCGGCAACGTGGTCTACACCGCGCCGCCGCCAAGCTCAGGCGGCGTGGCCTTGGCCCAGTTGCTCGGCATCAAGGAAGACCGTGCGGCCGACTTCAAGGGCCTGGCGCACAATTCGGCGCAGTATATTCACCTGCTGGCCGAGATCGAGAAGCGCGTGTTCGCCGACCGCGCCGACTACCTGGGCGACCCAGGATTCACCAAGGTTCCGGTTGACCAACTGGTGGCCAAGGACTACCTGGCCAAGCGTGCCGCCCAGGTGAACCCGAAAGCGATCTCCGAGACCGACAAGGTCAAGCCGGGCCTCGAACCGCACCAGACCACGCACTTCTCCATCGTCGACAAGCAGGGCAATGCGGTGAGCAACACCTACACCCTCAACCTCGACTACGGCAGCGGTGTCGTGGTCAAGGGCGCGGGCTTCCTGCTCAACGACGAAATGGACGACTTCAGCTCCAAGCCTGGCACGGCCAACGTATTCGGGGTGGTGGGCGGGGATGCCAACGCCATCGAGCCTGGCAAGCGCATGCTTTCGTCCATGAGCCCGAGCTTGGTCACCCGTGACGGACACGTGGTACTGGTGCTGGGCACTCCGGGCGGCTCGCGGATCTTCACTTCGATCTTCCAGGTGATGAACAACCTGTACGATTTCGGCATGCCGCTGCAAAAAGCCGTGGCTGCGCAGCGGGTGCACCACCAGCTGCTGCCCAAGGACACCATTTACTTCGACAGCTATGCGCCGCTCAAAGGGCCCGTGGCGGATGAACTGAAGAAGATGGGCTATGTGCTGGAGGATCAGGGCTGGGAGATGGGCGATATCCAGGCAATCCGTGTGACCGGACAGACGCTTGAGACAGCGTCTGACCCGCGGGGCAGGGGGGTTGGGATGGTCGTCAAGTAAGTCGTTGCCTGCTTGGGAGGGCTTTGCCCTCCCAATCGCGGCACAAGGCCGCCCGGCGTTGACTCAGCGGCCTTGCGCCGCGAACGGGGCGCGCAGCGGCCCCAGGATCTGAACCTCATGCACGATTGCCGGGAGGGCTGCGACCTCCTTTCGCGGCACGAGGCCGCTCCTACAGGAGCGGGCCCTGACGCTTGGGGTCAGACGCGGAACTGGCTGACCAGGTTCTGCAAATGCCCGCCCAGGCGCGCCAGCTCGACGCTGGAGGCGGCGGTTTCGTCGCTGGCGGCGGCGGTTTGCTCGGACACATCACGCACGTTCAGGATGCTGCGGCTGATTTCCTCGGCCACGGCGCTCTGCTGTTCGGCCGCGGCGGCAATCTGCTGGTTCATCGACTGGATGTTGGACACCGTGCGGGTGATGTTCTCGAGCGAGCTTCCAGCCTTGCGCGCCAGCTCCACGCTGCTGTCGGTCAGGCTACGACTACCGCTCATCACGTCGGCGACCTGCTGGGTGCCTTGTTGCAGGCTGGCGATCAGGCCTTCGATCTCTTCGGTGGACTGCTGGGTGCGCTGGGCCAGGCCACGCACTTCGTCGGCGACCACCGCAAAACCGCGCCCGGCCTCACCGGCACGCGCGGCCTCGATCGCAGCGTTCAGGGCCAGCAGGTTGGTCTGCTCGGCCACCGACTTGATCACGTCCATCACGCTGCCGATCTTCTGGCTTTCCTGCTGCAGCAGGTTCATCGCGTCGGTGGAGCGGTTGACCTCGTTGGCCAGGCGCTCGATCTGGCTGATCGCCTCGCCGACTACCTTGTCACCGCTGCGCGCCTCGCCATCGGCGTGGGTCGCGGCCGTCGCGGCCTGTTCGGCGTTACGCGCCACTTCCTGCACGGTGGCGGCCATTTCGTGCATGGCCGTGGCCACCTGGTCGGTCTCGACCTTCTGGCTGTTGGCGCCGGCACTGGTTTGCTCGGTCACCGCCGACAGCTCCTCGGCGGCACTGGCAATCTGGGTGACGCCGTCACGGATACCGGTGATCAGTTCGCGCAGGGTCGTGCCCATGCGGCTGATGCCTTGTTGCAGTACGCCCAGTTCGTCGCGACGGGTAACGCGCAAGGTGTGGGTCAGGTCGCCACCGGCGATGCGCTCCACGGCGTCCAGGGTTTCGCGCAAGGGGCGGGTGATCTGACGGGTGATCAGCACGGCGGCGAGTACACCGACCAACAGCGCCAGCAAAGTGGCGATGATCTGCATGTTGCGCGCCTGTGCGCTTTCGATGTCACGGCGCTCGATCTGGATGGCGTAAAGCGCGTCACTGGTCTTGACGATATTGGCGCCTTGCACGGTCATTTCGGCGCGGGCAGTGGCGATGGCGACCACGGCATCGCGGAACTGACGCACGGCGTCGCGGTAGGCCTGCACCGACTGCTCGAACTGCTGTACGCGGGCAGCGTCGTCGGGCAGCTCGCGCTTGAGCGTCTGCACCTCACCGAGCGCCGCATCCAGCTGGCGCAGCGCCGCCTGTTCGTTGGCCGCAGAGGTTTCGGCGATGTAGCCGCGTACGTCGATGCGCACTTGCAGCAGTTGCTGGCGCGCTTTGCTGATCAATTGGTACTGGGCCAAGCGCACGCTGTCGGTTTCGCTGCGGGCCATCACGTCCTGGCTCAGGGCGTCCATGGCCGCATCAGAGCGTGCCGCCGATGCGTTCATGGCGTCGCGGGCGGCATTGGAGGTCTTGTAGCCGGCACGCATCTTGTTCAGCGATACCTTGTAATCGCTGACAGTCTGCCCCAGGTCACGCAGCAGCTTGACGTTCTCGGGGCTCTTGAAGGTGTTGACCAGGTAGTCCTGTTGCTTGCTGAACGCGTCCAGCTTGGTCTGCGTATTGGCCGCCGCTGCGTCGTCGCCGTCGGCGATCATGTATTGCAGGCGGGCCACGCGCAGTTCGGTCAGGTACTTGTTGAGCTGGCCGATGTCGCCCATCCAGTTGCTGCGGTTGATAAGGCTGCCCAGGCTGTTCCAGCCGGTCAGGGCCAACAGGCCTGTGAGTACCAGCACCAGGCCGAAGCCCAGGCCGAGTTTGAGGTTGACGCTGATATTGGCGAACCAGCTGTTCATGCACGCTCTCCCGAATTTGATTTCGTTGACTTGATCTCAAATCGCGGGCGTTGTTCTTGTGCCTGGCCCTGCTGATTCGTGCAGCTGTTATCGGCACTGGCGCATGAAAGCTGAAACGCTTTTTCAGCAGATTTGTAAGCGCGCGATACGAGCCTGTCTAGGGCGCGCAAAGCGCCCTACAGGGCTACAGGCTGCGGCTTGAGAACGTATCGCATTGCTTCACATTGCCGCTGCCGAATCCGGCCTTGAACCAGTGCACTCGCTGCTGCGAGGTGCCGTGGGTGAACGAATCGGGAACCACCCGCCCCTGGCTCTGCTGTTGTAGGCGATCATCACCGATGGCGTTGGCCGCGTTCAGTGCTTCTTCTACGTCGCCCGGCTCCAGCCAGTTCAGGCGCTTCTGCGCGTGGTAGGCCCACACCCCGGCCAGGCAGTCGGCCTGCAACTCCTGGCGCACCAGCAGGCCATTGTCGCCCTCCATGCGCTGGCCGCTGCGCCGCGCCGCGTCGACCTTGGCCGACACGCCGAGCAAGGTTTGCACGTGATGGCCGATTTCGTGGGCGATCACATACGCCTGGGCGAAGTCGCCAGCGGCGGCGAAGCGGGTTTCCATTTCGCTGAAGAAAGTCATGTCCAGGTACACCCGCTGGTCGGCTGGGCAGTAGAACGGTCCGACCGCTGAAGAGGCCAAGCCGCACGCCGAGTTCACCTGACCGCTAAACAGCACCAGCTTGGGCTCCTGGTACTGCTTGCCGGCTTGCGCGAACAAGGCATTCCAGGTGTCCTCGGTGTCGCCGAGGATCGAGGCGACGAACTCGGCTTGCTCGTCGTTGGCCGGCGGTGCCTTGCTGCCGGCACCGCTTGGCACGCTTTGCTGCTGCTCCATCTGCCCGACCAGTTGGCCAAGAATCTGCAGCGGGTCCTGCCCGGTGAGCCAGCCGATGCCGACGATCAGCACAATGGCGCCCAGCCCCAGGCCCTTGCCACCGCCGAAACGCATGCCGCCGCCCCCTTCGCCACGGGCGTCGACCACGTTGTCGCTGCGTCGGCCTTTTCGCCATTCCATGAGATGCTCTCCGATTTTTTGAAACATCAAGACAAAAGATTAGATCAGCGTGGTGGTAGTACCACCGGTTTTGGCTTAACCAAACGGTTAAGCCTATGACCGTCAATTTCAATATTCATCCCGGGTGACCTATCGGAAACTGCAAGTCCGCCTGCCACGACCAGGCGATTCGATAATTCCAAGAGAGGAAACCGGCATGCCCGCTCAGGACAACAGCCGCTTCGTGATCCGTGATCGCAATTGGCACCCCAAGGCCTTCACGCCTGACTACAAGACATCCATCGCCCGTTCCCCGCGCCAGGCGCTGGTGAGCATCCCGCAGTCGATCAGCGAAACCACCGGTCCGGACTTTTCGCACCTGCGCTTCGGCGAGCACGATCATGACCTGCTGCTGAACTTCAACAACGGCGGCTTGCCCATCGGCGAGCGCATCATCGTTGCCGGGCGCGTCGTGGATCAATATGGAAAGCCCGTCCCCAATACGTTGGTGGAGATGTGGCAGGCCAATGCTGGTGGCCGCTACCGCCACAAGAACGACCGCTACCTTGCACCGCTCGATCCGAACTTCGGCGGGGTCGGTCGCTGCCTGACCGACCGTGACGGCTACTACAGCTTCCGCACCATCAAGCCGGGCCCCTACCCATGGCGCAACGGCCCCAACGACTGGCGCCCGGCGCATATCCACTTCTCGATCAGCGGTCCGTCGATCGCCACCAAGCTGATCACCCAGTTGTACTTCGAGGGTGATCCTCTGATTCCGATGTGCCCGATCGTCAAGTCGATTGCCAACCCCGACGCCGTCGAGCGGCTGATCGCCAAGCTCGACATGAGCCACGCCAACCCCATGGATTGCCTGGCCTATCGCTTCGATATCGTGCTGCGTGGTCAGCGCCAAACCCACTTCGAGAATCGCTGAGGAGCCCCGTCATGCCTATCGAACTGCTGCCGGAAACCCCTTCTCAGACTGCCGGTCCCTACGTCCACATCGGTTTGGCCCTGGAGGCTGCCGGCAATCCAACCCGAGACCAGGAAATCTGGAGCCGCCTGGCCAAGCCGGGCGCCCCGGGCGAGCACATCCTGCTGATCGGCCACGTGTACGACGGCAACGGCCATCTGGTCCGTGACTCGTTCCTGGAAGTCTGGCAGGCCGACGGCAATGGCCAGTATCAGGATGCCTACGCTGCGGAAAACCTGTTCAACAGCTTCGGTCGTACCGCCACCACTTTCGATGCTGGCGAGTGGACGCTGCATACCGTGAAACCGGGGGTGGTGAACAACGCCGCAGGTGTGCCGATGGCGCCGCACATCAACATCAGCTTGTTTGCCCGGGGGATCAACATTCACCTGCACACCCGGCTGTACTTCGATGACGAGGCGCAGGCCAACGCCAAGTGCCCGGTGCTCAACCTGATCGAGCAGCCGCAACGTCGCGAAACCCTGATCGCCAAGCGTTGCGAGGTCGATGGGCAGACGGCCTATCGCTTCGATATCCGTATTCAGGGGGAAGGGGAGACGGTGTTCTTCGACTTCTGATCGCGCTCGCATGCAATCGCGGGGCAAGTCGCAAGGTCGACTTGCCCCGCGGTCGTTTCAGCGCCGAACCAGCAGTACGCCGCTTTCCATGTGGTGGGTATAGGGGAACTGGTCGAACAGCGCGCAGCGCTCGATGCGGTGGGTGTCCTGCAACTGGGCGATGTTCTGCGCCAGGGTCTCGGGATTGCACGAGATGTACAGGATGCGCTCGAAGCGGCGGGTCAGCTCGCAGGTGTCCGGGTCCATGCCAGCGCGCGGTGGATCGACGAACACGGTACCGAAGTCGTAGCTTTTCAGGTCGATGCCTTCCAGGCGACGGAACGGGCGGACCTCGTTCAGGGCCTGGGTCAGCTCTTCGGCAGACAGGCGTACCAGGCGTACGTTGCCAACGCCGTTTTCGTCGAGGTTGTGCAGGGCGGCGTTGACCGAGGTCTTGCTGATCTCGGTGGCCAGTACCTGGCGCGCGCGAGTGGCTAGCGGCAGGGTGAAGTTGCCGTTGCCGCAGTACAGCTCCAGCAGGTCGTCTTCTCGCTGGCCCATGGCTTCGAAAGCCCAGCCGAGCATCTTCTGGTTGACCGCGCCGTTGGGCTGGGTAAAGGCGCCTTCAGGCTGGCGGTAACTGAAAGTGCGTCCAGCGATGTCGAGCTGCTCCACGGCATAGTCGCGGCCGATCACCACGCGCTTGCCTTTGGAACGACCAATCACGCTCACGCCGAGTTCGCTCGCCAACTGCTGCGCGGCGGCTTCCCAGATCTCGTCCAGCGGGCGGTGGTAGCACAGGGTTAGCATGGCATCGCCCGCGAGGGTGGTCAGGAATTCCACCTGGAACAAGCGGTTGCTCAATGCCTCGTCGGCCTGCCAGGCGGCCTTGAGGCGCGGCATCAGTGCGTTGATACGCTCGCTGGCAATCGGGAAGTCGTCAATCAGGATCGCCTTGTGCTTCTCGCCTGGGGCGAACATCGCGTAGTGGCGCTGGCCGTCCTCGCGCCACAGGCGAAACTCCGCGCGCAGGCGGTAGTGCGCGCGCGGTGAGTCGAATACCGCAGGCTCCGGGGCACCAAACGGCGCCAGCAGCTCGCGCAGGCGGGCGACCTTGGCCGCCAGTTGCGCATCGTATTGGGAGGGGTCGAATACGGCACTCATGCGTTGAACCAGCCCAGCTTGATGACGAATAGAATGGACAGGATCACCAGCGCCGGGTTCAGCTCGTGGCGACGGCCGCTCAGCAGCTTGATGGCGGTCCAGGCGATGAAGCCGAAGGCGATGCCATTGGCGATCGAGTAGGTCAGCGGCATGGCCAAGGCGGTCACCACCACCGGTGCGGCTTCGGTGACGTCATCCCAGTTGATTTCGGCCAGGCCCGAGGCCATCAGCACGGCGACGAACAACAGCGCCGGGGCGGTGGCGAAGGCTGGCACGCTGCCGGCCAGCGGAGCGAAGAACAGTGCCAGCAGGAACAGCACGGCCACCACGATGGCGGTCAGGCCTGTGCGGCCCCCGGCGCTCACGCCTGCGGCCGACTCGATGTAGCTGGTGGTGGTAGAGGTGCCCAGCAGCGAGCCGGCCATGGCGGCAGTGCTGTCGGCGATCAGGGCGCGGCCCATCTTCGGCATGTGACCGTCCTTGCCCATCAGGCCAGCGCGTTTGGCAACGCCGATCAGGGTGCCGGAGTTGTCGAACAGGTCGACGAACAGGAAGGCGAAGATCACGCTGATCAGGCCGACATCCAACGCGCCCTTGATGTCCAGCTGCAGGAAGGTCGGGGCCAGCGATGGCGGCATCGACACCACGCCGCCGAACGGTGTGACGCCCAAGGCGATCGAGGCGATGGTCACGGCGAGGATGCCGATCAGTACCGCGCCGCGTACTTTCAGCGACTCCAGCGCGACGATGATGAAGAAGCCCAGGGTGGCGAGGATCGGTGCGGGCTGCTTGAGGTCGCCCAAGCCCACCAGCGTCGCTGGGTTATCGACGACGATGCCCGCGTTGTGCAGGGCGATTAGCGCCAGGAACAGGCCGATACCAGCGGCGATGGCAGAGCGCAGCGGCAGTGGGATGCTGTTCACGATCCACTCGCGGATACGGAAGATCGACAGCAGGAAGAACAACACCGCCGAGAGGAACACTGCCCCCAGTGCTACCTGCCAGGTGTGGCCCATGTGCAGGACCACGGTATAGGTGAAGAAGGCGTTCAAGCCCATGCCCGGCGCCAGGGCGATCGGGTAGTTGGCGATCAGGCCCATGGTCACCGAGCCGATGGCCGCGGCAAGGCACGTGGCGACGAAGATCGCGCCCTTGTCCATGCCGGTCTCGCCGAGAATGCTCGGGTTGACGAACAGGATGTAGGCCATGGCCAGGAAGGTGGTGACGCCCGCCAGAATCTCGGTACGCACGTTGGTGTTGTGTGCTTTTAGTTGAAACAGCCTTTCCAGCATGCCTGCTCCCGGGGCGCCGTCGCGCCGTGAATGTATCGACCCCATCAGCAAAGCACAGGGTCGGAAAAAAGCCGCGCATCATACCAGCATGGGGTGCGGGGGCCTATGGCCGCTGGGAGAGGGTTTTTTGTAGCCTGTACCGGCCTCTTCGCAGGTATTGCTCCGGGCAAGAGGCGGCGTGTTCCCTGTGGTAGCGGGCTTGCCGGCGTGCAGGGCCACCGCGAAGAGGTCGATGCAGGCAACCGCTCAACCGTTGTGCAAGCGGTCGCGGTGGGTCAGCGTCGGGAACAGCTTCATCCAGACGCCGGTCACCACCAGTGTACCCACGCCGCCCAGCACCACTGCCGGAACCGTACCGAACCAGTGCGCGGTCACTCCCGACTCGAATTCGCCCAGTTGGTTCGACGCGCCGATGAACAGCCCGTTGACCGCACTGACCCGTCCACGCATGTCATCGGGCGTCTCCAACTGCACGAAGGCGCCGCGGATCACCATGCTGATCATGTCTGCCGCGCCCAGTACCACGAGTACCGCGAGGGAGAACCAGAACGAGGTGGACAGGCCGAAGGCGATGGTCGCCACGCCGAACACCCCTACCGCCGTGAACATCTTCAGCCCCACCTTGCGCTCCACCGGGAAACGCGCCAGCCACAGCGACATCAGCAAGGCCCCCACGGCAGGCGCCGAGCGCAGCAGGCCCAGGCCCCAGGCGCCGGTGAGCAGGATGTCCTTGGCGAACACCGGCAACAGCGCCGTGGCGCCGCCCAGCAGCACGGCGAACAGGTCCAGCGAGATGGCCCCAAGAATGTCCGGGCGGCTGCGGATGAAGCGAATGCCGGCCAGCAACGAGTCGAGGCTGGCGCGGCCGCGCTGGGCTTGCTGCTGGCGCGAATCGAGGCTGAGCATCAGCAGGCAGGCAGACGCATACAGCAGCACCGTGGGCGCGTAGACCCAGATGCTGCCGAATGCATACAAGAACCCCCCCACCGCAGGGGCGACGATGGTCGCCGACTGGGTGGCCGACGCCGACGCTGCTACGGCGCGCGGGAACAGTGTCGCCGGCACGACGTTGGGCAGCAGCGCCTGGGTGGCTGGCATCTCGAACGAGCGGGTGGCACCGAGCAGGAAGGCCAGTACGAAGATCAACTCGCGGCTGACCTGGTCGGTCAGGCTGCCCAGGGCCAGCGCCAGGGCGATCAATGCCTGTAGCGTCTGGCACAGCGCGGCGACCTTGCGCCGGTCGTAGCGGTCCGCGACATGCCCGGTGTGCAGCATGAACAGTACACGTGGAGCGAACTCCACCAGACCCACCAGGCCCAGGTCGAGCACGTTGCCGGTGAGTTGGTAAAGGTGCCAGCCGATGGCCACGGTGAGCATCTGGAAGCCGCTAGCGGTGAATACACGGGCCAGCCAGAAGGCCATGAAGGGACGATGATGGCGCAGCAGTTGCGGGGCGGTGTCAGACATCGGCGAGCCTACGGCCTCGGAAACAGAGGGGCTTGAAGGGTATCACCTGTTTGTAACAAATGGTTGCTGTTAGCTGCTTCAGGCATGTTTTTCATGTGCCCGTAAAGCGGGTGAGGCAACCGGTCACGCGACATTCAGCCACGCAGCTCAGGGCTGGATTCAGGACTATGCTTCCTAACGTTGGTTGATCTGGATCAATACTTCCAGATGCAACGAATTGGCCATCTGGCCGTAATCCCTGCGATCGAATAGAACAACTCCAACGTGCCGTAATCGACATCCGTGGGGGCAGTGGGCATCGGGCCACAAGCCCGGACGCCGGATTACCTGAAGAGGAAGCACCATGTTCGGATTAGAAGCCCTCGAGCTCGCCCGAATCCAGTTCGCCTTTACCGTGTCCTTTCACATCCTGTTCCCAGCCATCACCATTGGCCTGGCGAGCTACCTGGCGGTTCTCGAAGGCCTTTGGCTGAAGACTGGCAACAATACCTACCGTGACCTGTACCACTTCTGGTCGAAGATCTTTGCCGTCAACTTCGGCATGGGCGTGGTCTCAGGCTTGGTCATGTCCTATCAGTTCGGCACCAACTGGAGCCGTTTCTCCGATTTTGCCGGGGCTGTCACCGGCCCGTTGCTCACCTACGAGGTGCTCACCGCGTTCTTCCTCGAGGCGGGTTTCCTTGGGGTCATGCTGTTTGGTTGGAACCGAGTGGGTCGCGGCCTGCATTTCTTCGCCACGGTGATGGTGGCCCTCGGCACGTTGGTGTCGACGTTCTGGATCCTCTCGTCGAACAGCTGGATGCAGACCCCGCAGGGTTACCAGATCGTCGATGGCCGGGTGATCCCGGTGGACTGGCTGGCCGTGATCTTCAACCCCTCGTTCCCCTACCGGCTGATGCACATGGCCACCGCCGCGTTCGTTGCCACAGCATTCTTCGTCGGTGCCTCGGCGGCCTGGCACCTGCTGCGCGGGCGTGACAATCCAGCGGTGCGCAAGATGCTCTCGATGGCCATGTGGATGGCGCTGATCGTTGCGCCGATCCAGGCGGTCATCGGCGATTTCCATGGCCTTAATACGCTCAAGCACCAGCCGGTGAAGATTGCCGCCATTGAAGGCCACTGGGAGAACGTACCGGGTGAGCCGACCCCACTGATCTTGTTCGGTATCCCCGACATGGCCGCCGAAACCACACGTTTCAAGGTCGAGATCCCGGCCTTGGGGAGCCTGATCCTAACCCACAGCCTGGACAAACAGGTCCCGGCGATGAAGGAGTTTGCGCCCCAGGATCGGCCCAACTCGACGATTGTCTTCTGGTCGTTCCGGGTCATGGTCGGGCTGGGCTTGCTGATGATCTTCGTGGGGCTTTGGAGCCTGTGGCTGCGTAAGCGCGGTACGCTCTACACCTCGCGCCCGTTCCTGTACCTGACGCTGTGGATGGGACCGTCCGGCCTGGTGGCGATTCTCGCCGGCTGGTTCACCACCGAGGTTGGCCGCCAGCCGTGGGTGGTGTACGGGCTGATGCGCACCGCCGATGGCGTTTCCAACCACAGCTACGCCCAACTCGGCTTCACCCTGGTGATGTTCGTGGTGGTGTACTTCGCGCTGTTCGGCACCGGGCTTGGCTACATGATGCGTCTGGTACGCAAGGGCCCGAAAACTGGCGAGGGCGATGAGCCCAACCCCGGTGGCCCTGGGCAGAAACGCACGCCGGCCCGGCCATTGTCCGCCGCCGACGATGGCCAAGAGGCCGATACTGTCAGCCTGAGCAAGGAGAACTGAGATGGGCATCGACTTGCCGCTGATCTGGGCTGTGATCATCATCTTTGGCGTGATGATGTACGTGGTCATGGACGGCTTCGACCTTGGGATCGGCATGCTCTTCCCGTTCGTGAAGGCAGAGACCGACCGTGATGTGATGATGAACACCGTCGCCCCGGTCTGGGACGGCAACGAGACGTGGCTGGTGCTGGGCGGGGCAGGCCTGTTCGGTGCCTTCCCGCTCGCCTACTCTGTGGTGCTCGAGGCGTTGTACCTGC
This sequence comes from Pseudomonas sp. NY15463, assembly GCF_048068415.1. Classification (NCBI taxonomy): domain Bacteria; kingdom Pseudomonadati; phylum Pseudomonadota; class Gammaproteobacteria; order Pseudomonadales; family Pseudomonadaceae; genus Pseudomonas; species Pseudomonas sp. NY15463. The sequence goes on along the minus strand of NZ_JBLUQD010000002.1, from coordinate 758,823 downwards.
CGCTGATCCTGATGCTGATGGGGCTGATCTTCCGTGGCGTGGCCTTCGAGTTTCGCTTCAAGGCCCGCGCCCACAAGCGGCATATCTGGGACAAGGCGTTCATCGGCGGCTCATTGGTGGCGACGTTCTTCCAAGGCGTGGCGTTGGGAGCCTTCATGGAAGGCTTCAAGGTGATCGACCGCAAGTTCGCCGGGGGTACCCTGGACTGGCTGACCCCCTTCAGCCTGTTCTGCGGTCTTGGCCTGGTGGTGGCTTATACCTTGCTCGGATGCACCTGGCTGATCATGAAGACCGAGGGCGCCTTGCAGCGCAAGATGCACGATATGGCCCGGCCGCTGGCGCTGGTGCTGCTGGCGGTGATCGGTGTCGTCAGCCTGTGGACCCCGATTGCTTACCCGCAGATCGCCGAGCGCTGGTTCAGCATGCCTAACCTGCTGTGGTTCATGCCGGTGCCGTTGCTGGTGTTGGTAACGTTCTATGGCTTGCTGCGTGCGGTGCAACGTGATGCGCACTACACCCCGTTCCTGCTGACCCTGGTGCTTATCTTCCTGGGCTACAGCGGCCTTGGGATCAGCCTGTGGCCGAACATCATTCCACCTGTTATCAGCATCTGGGACGCTGCGGCGCCGCCGCAGAGCCAGGGCTTCATGCTGGTGGGCACGCTGTTCATCCTGCCGTTCATCCTCGGGTACACCTTCTGGAGCTACTACGTGTTTCGCGGCAAGGTCACCCCTGAAGACGGCTATCACTAGGAGGTGCGGTGATGGATGTCGAGCAGAAGAAGCCGTTGTGGCAGCGACTGGGCTGGCTGGTGCTGATCTGGGCGCTGAGCGTCGCGACGCTTGGGGTAGTAGCCTACGGGCTACGCCTGTTCATGCGGGCGGCGGGGTTGAGTAGCCCTTGAAGGTTAGCGTGAGTTCGCTGAGGCAATGAGGTGCGCGGCGGGCTCGCTGCGCCGTACACCGCGCAGGCTTTGCTGAGCAGTCAGCAAAGCCTGCGCTCCTGCATTCATTTACGCGCTTTGAGCACCACGAATTTCGGCGTTGCCGCCACCTGTTCCACGCCTCTGAACAGTCGCGCCAGCTTGCTGTGGTAACCCAGGTGGCGGTTGCCGACGATATACAGCGCACCGCCCACCACCAGCGCTTCGCGCGCTTGCTGGAACATGCGCCAGGCGAGGAAGTCGCCCACCACCTGCTGCTGGTGGAACGGCGGGTTGCACAGCACGACGTCCAGTGACTGCTTGTTCAGCCCGGCCAGTCCGTCCCCGGCAAGGATGTCCGCCTGGCGTGCGCCGAGCGCGGCTTGCCAGTTCTCGCGGGCCGACTGCACAGCCATGTACGACTCATCGATCAAGGTGTAATGGGCATCGGGGTTGGCCAAGGCGCTGGCGATGGCCAGCACGCCGTTGCCGCACCCCAGATCCGCGACCCGGGCGCGCCCCAGGTCGCGGGGCAGATGGGGTAGGAAGGCTCGCGTGCCGATGTCCAGGCCTTCGCGGCAGAACACGTTGGCATGGTTGACCAGTTCCAGTGCCGGAGCTTCCAGGCGGTAACGGCTAGGGTAGGGCGAGCGCGCAGGCGGGCGCTCGGCCACGCTGGCCGTGAGCAGGCGCGCCTTTTTTTGGGCAAGCGAGGCCTGTACCGGGCCGATGTACTTTTCCAGCAAATCGCCTGCCGCCCGAGGCAGGTGTTTGATCATGGCTGCGGCGATCACCTGAGCGTCGGGTGCCAACTGATCCTGTAGGCGGATCAGTTGCTCTTCGAGCAGCGCCAGGGTCTTGGGCACGCGCACCAGCACGCGGTCGAACGGGCCTTGCCAAGGTTCGTTGGCAGGCACGAACGGCACGGCATCGAAGGCCAGGCCGTTGCGCACCAGGTTTTTCTCGAGGGCCAATCGCGCCAGGTGCGAATCGCCGCTGCTGGTGACCTGCAGGCGGCCTGCCAGGCTCGCGGCCAGGGCGCCGAAACTGTCGTTGAGTACCAGCACCCTGCAACTGGGCTGCAGGGCTTGAGCGGCCAGATGCTCAAGCAGGTACTGGTCGGCGGCATCGAAGGCCAGCAGCGGATCGTTGGCTTGTTCCGGCTGGCGGATCAGGTCGAGGTCGGCGAAGGGGCTGTTGAACGAGGGCATGGCATGGGGCTCTGCTGCAGATCTGGTCCGCCGCGTGCTGCGACAGGTTTGAGGCGGGCGATTCTACAGGGGTTTGCGACTGGCGGGGGACGGGCTATCAGAGCAGCCCGCGCAGAGCGGCGATAGCGATGGCGCCGGCCTTGTTGGCTGCGTTGGTTTTGCTGATTACGTTGCGGATGTGGAAGTTCACGGTGCTGGTGGACAACGAGAGGATAGTGGCTACGTCCGAGGCCGTCTTGCCAGCGGCCGACCACTTGAGCACTTCCAGTTCGCGTTCGCTGAGCTGCGGTGTTGGGTTGAAGCGGGCCAGATGATGTTCGCTGAGTGCCGCATGCAGGGTATGGCACAGCCACATGACCTGTGCACTTTTGGTATACAGCTCGGCAGGCCGAATGGCGCCCAGCCGACGCGAGACGCTGAGTTGGCTCTCGTTGTGGCGCAGGTCGTGTACCGACTGCGTCCAGCCATGGGCCATGCCTTGGTTGCGAATCGCCTCACGCAGGTGCGGCACCTCCTGGAACAGTTCGTCGGTCCAGAGAACGGGGAGGGTGGTTTGATGGCATTTTGATACTGTTGGGTCTATGCCGATCAAGTGCTCCTGCTTGTAGTGCTCGTTCCATTCCCGGGGATAATTGTTGTACAGGATGATCTGAGGGGAATGAGCCGCGATGTGCAGGTGCAGGCTAAGGCCGACGAACTCCATGTCCAATAACTGGGCCAGTCCCACGGCACGATCGAACAGGCATTGAGGGTCGGTTTCCTGCAGCAATGCCAAGAGTTGTTCACTGTTCCACTGTGTCATTGATGAAGCTCCGAGTGGGGGTGGGTGGATCCAATTTTCCTGGCTGCTCGGCCCAGTGTAGGCAACCTGCTCACTAGGCGCCCAAGTTTTTCGCTATAGCGTGCAGGATTTTGGGCTGCGATTTGTCAGTGATCGGCGATGCCTTACAAACCAGCGGTTTTTATCCGCGGCGCTTTGCGCGACACTTGGCGCATCAGTTTTCAGGATGCCCCAGATGACCGCCAGCACCGACAAGTTCACCCGCCAGACCCTGCTCGATGTCCAGCCCCTGACGCCGAACCTGTTCAGTCTGCGTGTCACCCGCGACCCGAGCTTTCGGTTCCGCTCGGGCCAGTTCGCGCGGCTGGGCGTAACCAAGTCTGATGGCAGCGTCGCCTGGCGTGCCTACTCGATGGTCAGTGCGCCGCATGACGAGTATCTGGATTTCTTTTCCATCGTGGTGCCAGGCGGTGAGTTCACCAGCGAGCTTAGCCGCCTGGGTGAAGGTGACACGCTGCTGATCGACCGTCAGGCGTTCGGTTTCCTGACCCTGGACCGCTTCGTCGGTGGACGCGATCTGTGGTTACTGGCCACCGGCACGGGCATCGCCCCGTTCATGTCGATCCTGCAGGACTTCGAGGCCTGGGAGCGTTTCGACAATATCAAGCTGGTGTATTCGGTGCGTGAAGCCAAAGAGCTGGCCTACGTTGAGGACATCGCCGGGTTGGAACAACGCGAGTACCTGGCCGAATTCGCAGGCAAGTTGCAGTTCATCCCTGTGGTGACCCGGGAACAGCATCCGGGCGCGTTGAATGAGCGCATCACCACGCTGATCGAGAACGGTGGGCTGGAAAAGGCGGCAGGGCTTGAGTTCTCGCCCGAGCACTCGCGCATCATGCTCTGCGGCAACCCGCAGATGATTGACGAGACGCGCAAGGTGCTCAAGGCGCGCGACCTGCAACTGAGCCTGAGCAAGCGACCAGGGCAGGTGGCGGTCGAGAACTATTGGTAGCTGCAAGTTTTAAGCTGCAAGAAAAAGCCGGATCGCGTTTGGTCAACAGACGCGGTCCGGCTTTACTCTTGCAGCTTGCAGCTTGCAGCTTGCAGCTTGCAGCTTGCAGCTTACTTCTGCTGCTGCACCTTGAGCAGGTCACGGATCTCTGCCAGCAGGGTTTCCTGTGGGGTCGGTGCAGGTGGCGCGCTCGGCGCCACGGCCTCTTCACGCTTGAGGCGGTTGATCACCTTGACCCCCATGAAGATGGCAAAAGCGACGATCAGAAAGTCGATGACGGTCTGGATGAACTTGCCATAGGCCAGCACTACCGCTGGCACGTCCCCTTCGGCCGCCTTGAGCACGATGGCAAGGTCGCTGAAATCTACACCCCCGATCAGTAAGCCTAAAGGCGGCATGACCACATCGCCCACGAACGACGAGACGATTTTGCCGAAGGCCGCGCCGATGATGATGCCGACCGCCATGTCTACCACATTCCCTTTGACCGCGAAGGCCTTGAACTCACTGAGCATGCCCATGTTCGATTTCCTTGTAACAAAAGGTAAGGTTAACGCAGTGTAAGCCACTCAAACGCTTCATGCGCTGCCTACAAGGGCTACTGACTGCTTGTGCCGCGAATAGTTTTGTCGCATCCCGAAGCATCCGGGACACGTCGCTGTTCGGCTAGAATGGCGGTTTTTTCCAGGAGAACCCCGTCCATGGCCAAGGCCAAGCGCTTGTATGGCTGCACCGAGTGCGGCGCGACCTTCCCCAAATGGGCCGGCCAGTGTGGCGAGTGCGGGGCCTGGAATACCCTGGTCGAGACCATGGTTGAGAGCGGCGCTGCCGCGGCGCCCAGCGGGCGCACGGGCTGGGCCGGCCAGCAGGCGCAGATCAAGACCCTGGCTGAGGTCAGTGTCGAGGAAATTCCACGCTTCACCACCAGCAGCACCGAGTTGGATCGGGTGTTGGGCGGTGGCCTGGTGGATGGCTCGGTGGTGCTGATTGGCGGTGACCCCGGTATCGGTAAGTCGACGATCCTCTTGCAGACCCTCTGCAACATCGCCACGCATATGCCGGCGCTATACGTCACCGGGGAAGAGTCGCAGCAACAGGTGGCCATGCGGTCGCGGCGCCTGGGCCTGCCCCAGGAGCAGCTCAAGGTCATGACCGAGACCTGCATCGAGGCGATCATCGCCACTGCCCGGGTGGAAAAACCCCGGGTGATGGTGATCGATTCGATTCAGACCATCTTTACCGAGCAGTTGCAATCGGCCCCCGGCGGCGTGGCCCAGGTGCGCGAGAGTACGGCACTGCTGGTGCGTTATGCCAAGCAAAGCGGCACGGCGATCTTCCTGGTTGGCCACGTCACCAAGGAAGGCTCGTTGGCAGGGCCACGGGTACTCGAGCACATGGTCGATACCGTGCTGTATTTCGAGGGGGAGTCCGATGGCCGCCTGCGCCTGCTGCGGGCGGTGAAGAACCGGTTCGGGGCGGTCAACGAGCTGGGGGTGTTCGGCATGACCGACCGTGGCTTGAAAGAGGTCTCCAACCCTTCGGCGATTTTCCTCAACCGCACTCAGGAAGAGGTGCCCGGCAGTGTCGTCATGGCCACCTGGGAAGGCACGCGTCCGATGTTGGTGGAGGTCCAGGCGCTGGTAGACGACAGTCACCTTGCCAACCCTCGGCGAGTGACCTTGGGCCTGGACCAGAACCGACTGGCCATGCTGTTGGCGGTGCTGCACCGGCATGGCGGCATCCCTACCCATGATCAAGACGTGTTCCTCAACGTGGTCGGCGGTGTCAAGGTACTGGAAACCGCCTCTGACCTGGCGCTGTTGGCGGCCGTGATGTCGAGCCTGCGCAACCGCCCCTTGGCGCATGGTCTGTTGGTGTTCGGCGAAATCGGTCTGTCGGGTGAAGTGCGTCCTGTGCCAAGCGGCCAGGAACGCCTCAAAGAGGCGGCCAAGCACGGTTTCAAGCGGGCCATCGTGCCCAAAGGCAATGCTCCCAAGGAGGCGCCAGCGGGGCTACAGGTGATTGCCGTGACGCGCCTGGAGCAGGCGTTGGATGCCCTGTTCGAGTAACCGGCGCGTCAGGCATAAAAAAGGGGAGCCGACGATGCGCGTCCGGCTCCCCTGCGTGACCCCTTCAATCAGCGGTCAATGCTCGGCTAGCGCCTTGCGCCGTGGCGCTTGGTTGCCATGTTCGTCCAGTTCGAGCACCGGGACTTCGTTGCCGTCTGCGTCGAACAGCTTGCCATCCTTGAAGTAGTCGCCATCGCGCAGGGCGGAGATGTCGGAATACTGGATGGTGCGTTCGTAAGCCGCCGCAAACACCGATTGGTTGTCCGAGTTGCCTGCGGTGAAATGGTTGAAGATCAGGTTCAGCAGAATCGCCATGATCGCGGCCGAGCTGATGCCGGAGTGGAAGATGGTTTCGAACCAGTTCGGGAAGTTGTGGTAGAAGGTCGGCGCGGCGATCGGGATCATGCCAAAGCCCAGCGAGGCGGCGACGATGATCAGGTTGACGTTGTTCTTGTAGCTGACCTTGCTCAGGGTACGGATGCCGCTGGCGGCCACTGTGCCGAACAACACGATGCCCGCACCACCGAGTACCGGCGTAGGCACCGCTGCGATGACCCGGCCCATGATCGGCAGCAAGCCCAGCACGACCAGGATCACACCACCGGTGGCGACCACGTAGCGGCTCTTGACCCCGGTCACGGCCACCAGGCCGACGTTCTGGGCGAACGCACTTTGCGTGAACGAGCCGAAAATCGGCGCCAGGATGCTTGAGGCCATGTCGGCGCGCAGGCCGTTGCCCAGGCGTTTGGAGTCGACCTTGGTGTCGATGATTTCGCCGACGGCGAGGATGTCGGCCGAGGTTTCCACCAGAGTCACCATGATCACGATGCACATCGACAGGATCGCGGCGATGTGGAAGGTCGGCATGCCGAAGTGGAACGGGGTTGGGAAGGCGAACATCGGGCCTTCGTTGACCGTGCTGAAATCGGCCATGCCCAGCGCCCAGGCGATCAGCGTACCGACCACCATCGCCAGCAGGATCGACAGGCGCGAAATGCTCGCGCTACCCAGCTTGCTCAGCAGCAGCACGATGGCGAAGGTCAGGGCGGCCAAGCCGATGTTGGCTACGCTGCCGAATTCCGGCGAGGCGCTGTTGCCGCCCATTACCCAGCGTGCGGCCACCGGCATGAGGGTCAGGCCGATGGTGGTGATGACGATACCGGTTACCAGCGGCGGGAAGAACTTGGTGATACGCGAGAACACCGGAGTGATCAGCAAACCGATCAGCGAAGCCGCCATGACTGCCCCCAGCACGCCCGGCAAGCCACCGCCACCTTCACTGCTGATGATCGCGCCCATGGTCGCCACCCCAGCGAACGACACGCCTTGTACCAGCGGCAACTGGCAGCCGAAGAACGGCAGTCCAAGCGTTTGCAGCAGCGTCGCCAAGCCCCCGGCGAACAGCGAGGCGGCGATCAGTAGGCCGATTTGCGCAGGCGTGAGGCCTGCGGCTTGGCCCAGGATCAGCGGGACGGCGACGATCCCGCCATACATGGTCAGGACGTGCTGGAGCCCGTAGGCCAGGTTGGCCCCAAGCCCGAGGTTCTCGTCCTCGGGGCGTTGGGAGGGAGACGTGCTGGTGGACGTAGTCATGGAGCAGGCTCTCGGGGTTTTATTGTTGTGGGACTACTGTAGGCAAAGCGTGCATCCGATTGCCATATAAATTGTATACAAGTTTTTGATTGTAACGCGCACAGTAGTGCCGCCAGGTGACCCTTTCCCTGGATGCAGAATGCGTTCCAACTCAGTCTGTTCGGTACGAGGTGGGTGTGTACAACACGTCAGGCAGCCCTCAATAAGCTGCCTGAGTAGTCAGGAAACACTTCGGGGAGGATTTCTTAGCAAGCTAAGAGATTTCAATCTTCGATCAATTCCCGCAGTTCGCGCATCATTTCGGTGCTGTCGCCCACGTTCAGTTCCACCAAACGGTGCAAATGAGTCATCGAATCGACATCGATATAAAGACAGATGAAGCCAAGGCGCGTGGGCTCTTCGTGGCGAAGCTCCACCTGCATGTGCACCAGGGTCTTCTTGTCGTTGAGACGGATGGTGGCCTCGAAGTCCTGTGACAGGTCGGCGTCCCAGGGGGAGGGGCGTTCTATGAGCAAGCCTTTGAGTGACAGGTCGAGCAGCTTTACCGGCCAGCTGCGTTCGCCCTGGCGCAGTTCGGTGGGAGCATCGAAGGCGATGCGCTGGAAACGGCGGCGTTCGTCGTGGTCGCTCATGCAAAAGTCCTCGGGGGTTCAACCTGACTAGAGTGGGTGATGTCGCTGTAGCAGGTAACGCAATCTGGCCGCAGAGGCTCTAGACCAAAGCAAGTGTGGCAATGCGCGATGACACGCCCTAGACTCGATGGGCGGTCTTTCCAATCCACCAGCTGGAAGTAAACCATGAACAACAATAATAGCCTGCTACGCCACATTCCGTGGCTGGCGCTGGCAGTCATAGGGGCCTGCGCGCTGGGTGTGGTCGCCCTGCGTCGCGGCGAGGCGATCAACGCCTTGTGGATCGTGGTTGCGGCAGTGGCCATCTACTTGGTCGCCTATCGCTACTACAGCCTGTTCATCGCCACCAAGGTCATGCAGCTCGACCCCCGTCGGGCCACGCCTGCGGTACTCAACAACGATGGCCTGGACTACGTCCCGACCAACAAGCACATCCTCTTCGGTCACCACTTCGCCGCCATCGCCGGCGCCGGCCCGCTCGTAGGCCCGGTACTCGCTGCGCAGATGGGCTACCTGCCCGGTACGTTGTGGCTGATCGCAGGCGTGGTGCTGGCCGGTGCGGTGCAGGACTTCATGGTCCTGTTCCTCTCCACCCGACGCAACGGTCGCTCCCTGGGAGACATGGTGCGCGAGGAGATGGGCCGCATTCCCGGCACCATCGCCCTGTTCGGTTGCTTCCTGATCATGATCATCATCCTCGCGGTGCTGGCGCTGATCGTGGTCAAGGCCCTGGCCGAGAGCCCATGGGGCATGTTCACGGTGATGGCGACCATCCCGATCGCGATGTTCATGGGCATCTACATGCGCTTCATCCGCCCGGGCCGCATCGGCGAGATCTCGGTCATCGGCGTGGTCCTGCTGCTGCTGTCGATCTGGCTGGGTGGCCAAATCGCCGCAGATCCGGTCTGGGGCCCGGCGTTCACCTTCACCGGCGTACAGATCACCTGGATGCTCGTGGGCTATGGCTTCGTCGCCGCCGTGCTGCCGGTATGGCTGGTACTGGCGCCGCGTGACTACCTCTCGACCTTCCTCAAGATCGGCACCATCGTGGGCCTGGCGATCGGCATCCTGATCATCGCGCCTGAGCTTAAGATGCCGGCGCTGACCCAGTTCACCGATGGCTCCGGCCCGGTCTGGAAAGGCACCCTGTTCCCGTTCCTGTTCATCACCATCGCCTGCGGTGCGGTGTCTGGCTTCCACGCGCTGATCTCCTCGGGGACCACGCCGAAGCTGCTGGACAACGAAACCAACGCCCGTTACATCGGTTACGGCGGTATGTTGATGGAGTCGTTCGTCGCGATCATGGCCATGGTCGCCGCGTCGGTGATCGAACCGGGCGTGTACTTCGCCATGAACAGCCCCGCCGCTGTGGTCGGCGCAGATGTCGCTTCGGTGGCGCAAACCGTCAGCAGCTGGGGCTTCATGATTACCCCCGAGCAGCTTGAGGCCACCGCCCGTGATATCGGCGAGCACACCATCCTGGCGCGTGCCGGTGGTGCTCCGACGCTGGCGGTCGGTATCGCGCAGATCCTGCATCAGGTGCTGCCGGGTGAGAACACCATGGCCTTCTGGTACCACTTCGCGATTCTGTTCGAAGCCCTGTTCATCCTCACCGCCGTGGACGCCGGTACCCGTGCCGGACGCTTCATGCTGCAAGACCTGCTGGGCAGCTTCGTACCGGCGCTCAAACGCACCGAGTCGTGGACCGCCAACCTGATCGGCACCGCAGGTTGCGTGGCGCTGTGGGGCTACCTGCTGTACCAGGGCGTGATCGATCCGTTGGGCGGTATCAATACCCTGTGGCCGCTGTTTGGCATCTCCAACCAGATGCTGGCCGGTATCGCGCTGATGCTGGGTACCGTGGTACTGATCAAGATGAAGCGTCAGCGCTATGTCTGGGTCACCCTGCTGCCGGCTGTGTGGCTGTTGATCTGCACCACCACCGCAGGCCTGATCAAGCTGTTCGACCCGAACCCAGCCGTTGGCTTCCTGGCCCTGGCCAAGAAGTACAGCACCGCGCTAGATGCCGGCCAGGTTCTTGCGCCGGCCAAGGACATCGGGCAGATGCAGCATGTGATCTTCAACGCCTACACCAACGCCGGCCTGACCGTGCTGTTCCTGGTGGTGGTGTTCAGCGTGCTGTTCTTCGCCGTCAAGGTCGGCCTCGCCGCCCTCGGCCGCAAGGAACGCAGCGACAAAGAAACCCCGTTCCAGGCTTTGCCTGACGCTTGAGAGGACTGCCACGATGTTCAACGACCTGGGTCGACTGGGTAAATACCTGGGGCAGGCAGCCCGCCTGATGGTCGGGATGCCCGACTACGACAACTATGTCGAGCACATGCAGAACAAACACCCGGACAAGCCGGTGATGAGCTACGAAGCGTTCTTCCGCGAACGACAAGAAGCGCGTTACGGTGGCAAGTCCGGGCCCAAGTGCTGTTGAACTCGCGACAGATGTGATCCAGTGGGAGCCCGGGCAACCGGGCTCCCACTTTCGTTTTCAGGAGACCTACGCGTGCAAACGCCGATTCCCGTAACCGTGCTGACCGGCTTTCTTGGCGCCGGCAAGACCACCCTGCTCAAACACATGCTCAAGGCCGAGCACGGCCTGAAGCTCGCTGTGATCGAGAACGAGTTCAGCGAGGCCGGCATCGACAGCCAAATGCTGGGCGATGCACCGGTGCAGGTCATGACCCTGGCCAACGGCTGCGTCTGCTGCAGTATTCATGGCGACCTGACCCGCGCTTTGTACCTGCTGCTCGAACGCCTGGACGCAGGCGAAATCGCCTTCGACCGCCTTGTGATCGAGTGCACCGGTCTTGCCGACCCTGCGCCAGTGGCGCAGACCTTCTTCATCGACGAAGAACTGCGCGAGCGCTATATCCTGGATGGCATCATCACCCTGGTCGATGCCGTGCACGCCGAGCTGCACCTGACCCAGGCCATTGCCCAGGCCCAGGTGGGCTTTGCTGACCGCCTGCTGCTGAGCAAGACCGACCTTGCCGAGCCCGAGGCGGTCGAGGCCCTGCGCGAGCGCCTGGCGCGGATCAACGGTCGCGCGGCGATCCGCGTGGTCGAGCATGGCCGTATCGATCTGGCCGAGCTGCTTGATGTACGTGGCTTCAACCTCAACCCGGACCTGGGCATCAGCCTCAAGCCGGTGCTGCGCCCGCTGCTCAAGCCAGCTACCCCGGACCGGATTTCGACCTTGGTGCTGCGCACCCAGACCGCGCTGGATATCGACCGCCTCAGCGACTTCATGAACGCGCTGCTGGAGGAGCATGGTCAGCAGCTGCTGCGCTACAAGGGCGTGCTGAACATCGCCGGCGAAGACCGCCGTCTGGTGTTTCAGGGAGTGCTCAAGTTGTACGGCTTCGACTGGGACACCGAATGGAAGGAGGGCGAGGTGCGCGAGAGCGTGATGGTGTTCATTGCCGATGAGCTGCCGGAGGAGAAGATTCGGGCAGGGTTCGAGGCATTGACCCACGCCTGATTGGGACGTAGCTGACTGGTTGATGCCGCCGAAAGGCGTAATACCGTTCACTTAGGGCTGCTTCGCAGCCCATCGCGGCCGGACGGCGCCCCGGCAAGGCCGCTCCGACACCGACTGCGCAAGCTAACATTCATGGGCTCACGCGGACTCTGTAGGAGCGGCCTTGCCGGGGCGCCGGACCGGCCGGAAAGGGCCGCAAAGCGGCCCCGACGATCTTAAGTGAACAGCATTACGCCGAAAGGCTGCATTTTTCATGGCCTTGTTCAAGCTATGAGCCGGCAGTAACGGCCCTCTTGATAGGAGTACCTTTTTTGGTGCACTTGGCCTCGTCAGATCAGCAACTCCGTGTTCTGTTTTTCCGCAGTGAGCTTGGCAACGAGCCTGTGCGAGCTTGGTTGAAAGCCTTGTCTGCCGCCCTCGGCCGAGCTCGTACTGGCCAGGCAACGCAAGGCAAGTCTCAGGAGTTAAGTGACATGAGCCCACACATCGGTTCGGACTTCGATGATTTTCTCGCCGAAGAAGGCTTTCTGGAGGAGGTCACCGCCGCGGCGCTCAAGCGGGTGATCGCCTGGCAGCTCACACAAGTCATGGCGCAGCAGAAGGTCAGCAAGAAGGTGCTGGCCGAGCGCATGCACACCAGCCGCACAGCCGTGGACCGTGCGCTGGACCAGAACGATACCGGCATGACGCTGGCTACCTTGGCCAGTGCCGCGCGTGCCCTGGGGCAACGTGTGGAAATACGCTTGGTGCCGGAGCCCACACCGGTACGCTGAACAACGCTGCCATGTATTGGCCAGTGCAACTGCTCGAACGCACAACAACGCCTAGCTGTCTGCGCAGTTGCCCGGCAGCGGCATGTTTTTGCCGGTAGAGAGGCAATAAATTTATGTTGATTGCTTATCAGGCTCTCTAGAACAGGCATTAAAGAGAGGTGGCGCGAATTTTGCTTTTCGTACTTATAGTCGGACTGGTTCGGCATGAGAAGTTAAATATCACTCATGGATGAGAGGTGCTTGAAAAGGAGAGCGCTGTGAGGATTAATGATGATGTAGGAAGTTTTCGGCTCGTCTCGGCTCAAGTAAAACCTGAGAGCCAGGAGTCTTCATTTTCTTCAATATTGCAAGGTGCTGTGAATGATGTAGAAGCGCGGGGGGGGAATAGGTCGGACGAGATTGGGAAGATTCTTAGAATGTCCAAGCATCGTGATGGTTATGCCGATGATGTGATGAAGTCATACATGAATGATTTGGGCGGTCCCTTGATCGATATCACAGACCCCGATGCGATCCGGTTCACTGTCTCGGGTGAGTTAGTGACTAAGGAATCGATGATTTATTATGCTGAGATGAATGCGTACGCCAAACGAGGCTACCAGGATATCTACGCATCAGGGAAAGCCCAAGGAGAAAGTCCAGATCAGACGTTTGAACGTTTTCTCGAGTTTAATTCCTCGCTGCCACTTCGATACAAGCAGATGAAGAATATCTGGTATTAATTACGGTTGCGTCAGATTTTACTGAATGGCGGGCTGCATCGCAGTCCGCCATTTTTTACCACTGCACCGTAATTTTTCCTTCTTGACCACCCACTGGCACAAGAGTATTCGTACCTGCTCTTAGGATGTAAAAGAACTGTTTGTTTGGATTGTGTGCGAAGAACGAGTTGGTAGAGCTGGAGCGCTGCCTGGATACATCGATGCAATTGCTGGCAGTTCCTGCGCAAAGTCGGACGGAGAATTGATCTGGCCATCCCACCACTGACCAGTTCCACGTCACGTTGGATATGTTGACGTTCGAAGGTGGACTCCCTTTGACAGGTAGATAGGCGGTGTAGTCATAGTTTTTTGCAAATACAGCAGGCAGCATGACAGACGATTGATATTCGCCCGCCGAAGCAGTCGTTGAAAATACGGCCAAGCCGGTAGCCGTCATTGCAAAAGCAAAGGTCTTCAGCATGTTAATTACCATCCTGTAATTAATGTGTGTCGCGAGTAATTCCATCTCGCGGCTGTTATTGCCGAGCGGCAATAACTACATGCTGGTGATTGTCGGATTTTCAGGCCACGTTAAATTTTATCCGCTTTGGCGATGTGTTCTTCCATTCGCCTCATTAATTCTGCTGTTTCGCACTCCAATGCCACTGCAATTTTGATGAGCAGTATTAGTGATGGTAAATGTTCGCCGCGTTCGATCTTACCCATGTGCGAGCGTTCGATACCCGCTGTAATCGCCAGTTCCTCTTGAGAGGTCTTTTTGATAGCGCGTAGTTGCTTTACCACCGTCCCTAATGCGCGGGCATAGGGTGCGTGGTTGGCTAAGGTGCCTTTAGGTCGGCCACGGCAAGGTTTGTTTTCCATGCGTGTGATTGTGGGGGTTGTGAATTTGCAGGCTACGTTATATTTAACGCAAAACTATTTCTTGTATTAGGTTGTAGGAAGTTTCTGTTGTAAGTGTAGGTCGTCTCTTTATGTACATAAATCATGTGTTGGCACAACCATAGGCGGCGGACTTTACGCAGCCACTTGCAGCATTCCCCCTGTAAGCGCCCACAAAAAAGCCCGGCACATGGCCGGGCTCTTTACTTCAGCAGTCTGTCAATCAGTTGCCGTACACCGGCAGCTTCTTGCAGATGGCCTTGACCTTCTCACGTACGGCGTCGATCACCGCTTCGTTGTTCAGGTCGGCCAGGATGTCGCAGATCCAGCCAGCCAGTTCGCGGCACTCGGTTTCCTTGAAGCCGCGGGTGGTGACGGCAGGGGTGCCGAAACGCAGGCCCGAGGTAACGAACGGGGAGCGTGGGTCGTTCGGGACCGAGTTCTTGTTGACGGTGATGAAGGCCTTGCCCAGAGCGGCGTCGGCATCCTTACCGGAGATTTCCTGCTTGATCAGCGACAGCAGGAACAGGTGGTTCTGGGTGCCGCCGGAAACGACGTCGAAACCACGCTCGATGAACACTTCGGCCATGGCCTGGGCGTTCTTCACCACTTGTTGCTGGTAGGCCTTGAACTCAGGCTGCAGGGCTTCCTTGAAGCAGATGGCCTTGGCGGCGATCACGTGCTCCAGCGGGCCACCTTGGGCGCCAGGGAAGACGGCGGAGTTGAGCTTCTTCTCGATCTCTTCGTTCTTGCGCGCCAGGATCAGGCCGCCACGTGGACCGCGCAGGGTTTTGTGGGTGGTGGTGGTGACCACGTCGGCGAACGGTACTGGGTTCGGGTAGACGCCAGCGGCAACCAGGCCGGCCACGTGGGCCATGTCGACGAACAGGTAGGCACCGACCTTGTCGGCGATGGCGCGGAAGCGCGCGAAGTCCAGGACCTGCGAGTAGGCCGAGAAACCGGCGACGATCATCTTCGGCTTGTGCTCGAGCGCCAGGCGCTCGACTTCGTCGTAGTCGATCAGGCCGTTACCGTCGATGCCGTACTGGATAGCGTTGTACAGCTTGCCCGAGGAGGAAACGCTGGCACCGTGGGTCAGGTGACCGCCGTGGGCCAGGCTCATGCCCAGGATGGTGTCACCGGCCGACAGCAGCGCCAGGTAAACGGCGGCGTTGGCTTGCGAGCCCGCGTGCGGCTGGACGTTGGCGTAGTCGGCGCCGAACAGCTCCTTGGCGCGGTCGATGGCCAGTTGCTCGACCACGTCGACGTATTCGCAGCCACCGTAGTAGCGCTTGCCTGGGTAGCCTTCGGCGTACTTGTTGGTCAGTACCGAACCCTGGGCTTCCATGACGGCGGGGCTAGTGTAGTTTTCCGAAGCGATCAGCTCGATATGCTCTTCCTGGCGCAGGGCTTCTTGCTGCATGGCTTCGAAGAGCTCGGCGTCGTACTTGGCAATGGTCAAATCACGGCTGAACATGGCGGTCCTCAAGGATCGGGCTGAATTGGGGGGGCATTCTAACCGATTGATTCACGCCTGGCATATGAAGTGGCATCAAGTCGCGGACCAATGGGCTTCATGTTGCAGGCCGCGTGGTGACTGGGCTGGAGTTGACTTCCTGGTCCGCTTTTCAGAAGGCTGCGCGAACCCCTGTAGGAGCGGTCTTGCCGATCCGGCGCTCCGGTAAGGCCGTTCCTACAGGAGGTCAGGCGTGGGCGGCAGTCACTGGAACATGAACAGCGTTTCGTTGCTGAACTGCGCCTCGAACTGGTTGGCCGGCATTGGTCGGCCGAACAGGTAGCCCTGTACTTCGTCACACCCATGCTCACGCAGGAATTCGAGCTGCTCGTGGGTTTCCACGCCCTCGGCGATTACCGCCAGGTTCAGGCTGTGGGCCATGGCGATGATCGCCCGGGCGATCTGCGCGTCCTGTTCGCCTTCAGGCAGGCCGTCGACGAAGGTGCGGTCGATCTTGAGCACGTCGATAGGGAACTGCTTGAGGTAGTTGAGCGACGAGTAGCCGGTGCCGAAGTCGTCGACTGCGATGCTCAAACCGAGGTTCTTCAGGCTGTCGAGGATCTGCATGGCTTCGTTGACCTCGCGCATCAGGATGCTCTCGGTCAGTTCCAGTTCCAGGCACGCCGGCGGTAGGCCGGTTTCCTCCAGGATGGTGGCGATGCGTGTGCCCAGTTGGCCGTCGGAGAACTGCCGCGCCGAGATGTTAACCGACACCTTCGGTACGCGTACCTTCTGCTGGTGCCAGGCCTTGAGCTGCCGGCTGGCCTCGCGCAGGACCCAGTCGCCGACATCCACCACCAGGCCCAGTTCTTCGATGACCGGGATGAAGTCGCCTGGCGGCACCAGGCCACGGGTTGGGTGACGCCAGCGCAGCAAGGCCTCGGCGCCGGTCAGGCGCTTGCCATCGCCGCTGAACTGCGGTTGGTAGTAGAGAATGAACTCGTTCTGCTCCAGTGCGTGACGCAGGTCGCTTTCCAGCTCCAGGCGCTCCAGGGCGCTGGCGTTCATGTCCGCCTGATAGAACTGGAAGTTGTTCTTGCCACGCTCCTTGGCGTGGTACATGGCGGTGTCGGCGTTCTTCATGAGCTGGCTGAGCTCACTGCCATCCTGTGGGCTTAGTGCGATGCCGATACTGGCGGTGACGAAGAACTCACGGTTTTCCAGCACGAACGGTGTCACCAGGCCGGCGAGGATGTTCTCGGCCACATGGATCGCACGGTTGAGCGCTTGCTCGCGGGTTGCCCGCGGCTGCAACAGCAAGGTGAACTCGTCGCCGCCCATGCGTGCCACGGTGTCGTCGCTGTCGACGCAGGCCAGCAAGCGCTCGGCCATATCCTTGAGCATGCGGTCGCCTGCGGCATGCCCGAGGGAGTCGTTGATCGGCTTGAAGCGGTCCAGGTCGAGGAACATCAGCACCACCCAGGTCTTTTGTCGCTCGGCCTGCTGCAGGGTGTTGTACAGGCGGTCCTGGAATAGCGTGCGGTTGGGCAGGTGGGTGAGGGCGTCGTAGTAGGCCAGGCGATGGATGCGCTGTTCGCTGGCCTTGCGTTCGCTGATGTCGGTGAAGAAACATACGTAGCTGGCCAGGTCGCCCTCATCGTCCAGAACTGCGGTAATGCCTACCCAGGCCGGGTAGTGCTCGCCGTTGCGGCGCTTGAGGTACACCTCGCCCTCCCAACTGCCGCGCTGGTTGAGTTGCTTGAGCACGTAGCCCAGGTGCGCATCCTGTTGCTGTTCGACGGTGAGCATGCTTGGCAGTTGATCGAGCACTTCGGCCACTTCGTAGCCACTGACCCGGCTGAAGGCCTCGTTGGCCTGGACGATATAGCCTGCCGGGTCGGTGATCAGGATCGCCGAAGTGGAATGCTCGAAGACCGTCGCGGCCATGCGTAGGTCTTTTTCGGCGCGGCGCTGCTGGCTGATGTCGCGGCCGACCCCGAGTACACCTTCGAAGCGTTCGTGCTCGTCCCACACCAGGACCAGGCGCAGCTCGATAGGGATCTTGCGCCCATCGGCGCGCAGGCAGTCGAACAGGAACAGCTGAGTAGGCAGTGTGGTGCGCAGCCGGGCCAACTGTGCGTTGTCGCCCAGTGCCTTGCTGACGCGCTCCATCAGGCTGTAGACACCGGTGAGTTGCGCCGGGTTGGCGACGATCGACTGCCAGCCGTTGGCGAAGATCCAGTCGGCCTGGTAACCCAGCACGGCTTGCACCGACGGGCTGACGTAGTTCAGCTGAAGCTGGCCATCGGTCGAGAAGATCACGTCGCTGATGCTTTCGGCGAGCATGCGATAGCGCTGCTCGCTGTCGCGCAGCGACTCGCTGGCCTCGATCTGTACGGTGACGTCCTTGCCCACACCGATGATGCGGGTGACCTGGCCATCGCCATCGCGGGTCAGCACCTGCTCGCGAATGTCATAGCAGCGCCAGCCGCCGTCATGATGACGGAAACGTAACTGGCAGTGCAGCGACTGGCCATAGCTTGCGTCCAGTTGCTGCTGGCGTAGGGCGTTGTAGTGCGCGGCGTCTTCGGGGTGCAGCAGCAGTTCCCAGAACCGTTCGCCCATCTGCGCCAGCTCTGCACGGTCGTAGCCCAAGGTCTGGCCGAGGTGGCGGTTGCTGAAGATCATGCGCTGGGTGAGCACGTCCT
Source organism: Pseudomonas sp. NY15463 (assembly GCF_048068415.1). Lineage (NCBI taxonomy): Bacteria > Pseudomonadati > Pseudomonadota > Gammaproteobacteria > Pseudomonadales > Pseudomonadaceae > Pseudomonas > Pseudomonas sp. NY15463. The sequence goes on along the minus strand of NZ_JBLUQD010000002.1, from coordinate 740,572 downwards.
GGACGTAAAGCTGATCGGGCACGGTGCGCACCACATCCGACCAGAAGCTTTCGCGTTCGAGCAACGACAATTCGACCTGCTTGCGGCTGGTGATATCGCTGATGCTCAGGATCACCGCCTGGTAGTCGCGTCGTTGCTGGGGCAGACGCGCCATCAGCCACAGGTGCAGCTCGCCACCTCGCGGCGCGGGCAGGCGTACTTCAAGCTCCAACTGCGGGCGCTCTTCGATCAGCGCATCGATCAACTGCATGCCGATGCTCTCGCGGCCGGCGCCACTGCCATCGATCAGGCGATGCCAGGCGCCTTCGTGGCAGTCGACATTGAGCAACTGACGGGCCACCTGGTTGATCTCGGTGATCTTCAGTTCCTGTAGTAGCGAGCGGCGCAGGTTGCTGTCCAGTGCCAGGCTCTGCTTGAGCCCGGCGAGGTTGCGCAGGTGGTAGCGGTCGAGCTGGCCGGGCAGGCTGGAGAGGTCGAGCACGCAGAGCGCGACGCCGGTGCCTTCGAAGATTTCCTGATAGCGCCGGCGGTCTTCCTGCAAGGCACGCTGGCGGCGGCGCATGTTGATCAGGGCCAGTACCGGCAGCAGGGCACAGAACAGCACGAGTATGCACTTGCCCACCAGCGCCGGCAGCAGCTTGCTGCGCGCCAGGCCTTCGTCGAACAGCCCGCGCAACTGCCAGGTGCTGTTGTCGATGAAGGCCAGCATCACGCTCTGCAACGGCACCTCGCTGGTCTGGGTCGGCGCGTGGCGCTCGATGACCTCGCCGTTGCGGCTGTTTTCGAGCAGCCACAGCGGATGGTTCGAGCCGTTAAGGTGCTCGGTGAGTTCCTGGTAGTAGTCAGTGCTCAGGCGTAGCAGCCAGTAGCCACGGTCGTGTTCGGTGGACTGGCGCAGCAGCAGGTAGATCAACTGGTTGTCGGGGGCGTTGCTGAAGAAGTAGGTATGGCCCTGATTCAGGTTTACCAGCTCGTCAATCAACTGACGGTCGGGGCTACCGGCTAGGGTGTCGCCGCGCAGCTTGCCGTCGGCATCCAGCCAGGCCAGATGACGCAGGCTCGGCAGGCGTCGCTGCAAGGTGTCGAGCAGGTTGGGCAGGGCGCTGGGTGCCGGTGTTTTGACGTACGCTTGGACCACATTGAGCGCCTGCTGGGCCTTGAGCGCCATGTTCAGGTTAAGGTGATCGGCCAGTTCTGCGCTGCCGGTCAGGCTCTGGTTACGCAGGTCTGCCTGGGTGTGCCGGAACTGGGTGAGCATTTGCCACAGCAGCAACCCCAGCAATACCAAGGCCAGCAGCGCCAGCGCGCCCTTGAGCGAACCACGCAGGTGTGATCCGGCCGCAGAGGCGGCAGTGCGCGGAGGAGGCTTTTGCGTCAAATTGGTCAAGCGTTGGTCCTGCGATTGAGCTGGCGATGGCAGGGGTTCCATGCACGGTGCATGCCGTGGGCTGGCGTACAGCCCGGCACTATATAGCTGCAACGGTTAAGGCGCCTAGCATGCCTTCAATTATGGCAAAGTGCCAGTCGTGGTGATCATGTGTGGCCGTCCGGTCTACGCATTCTGCAAGTCCCTGCAAGCTGTGCGAGAATGCCGCCCGCTTCATAGTCAACGCATCGGAGAAGTAAGGTTTGGTCACTCACTATTCCACCAATGGCCTCGATTCTGCCTGCGGGCGCAGCAGCCAGACCCTGGTCGGCAGCGCCAAGGCCGAAGAGGTGTCCTGCAAGAGCTGCCAGCGTTCGCTGGCCAAGCCAGAGGCGGCCGCTAACGGCGCGAACAAGAGCCCATCGCTGGCCGAGCTGCGCAAGTCAGCCAAGCACGCCGTGCAGCCTGCCGCCGAGTTGGCCGCAAAGCCTGCGGCGTCGCCCGCCAGGTCGGTGAGCAAACCGGCCGCCAAGGCCGTTACCGCGCCGGCCCGGCCTGGTGCTTTCAGCGTCAAGTCGGCCTGGGCTGCGCGCTTGGCCGAGCAATCGGAGCGCTGCCGCCTGCCGCGCGGTAAGGCCAAGCAGTCGCACGTCTGAGCCCCCGCGCTGCGGCGTCTGCCCGCGCCCCTGGCGGCTGATCTACAGCCGTGGGGCGGGCAGGCTTTGCGCCCGCCGCGCTGCGGCGCCTTCCTGCCATCCGCCCCATCTGTGCAACGCCACGACTTGGCGTAGAATGGCTCACTTTGTTCAATGGCACCCCGTAGATATCTTCCCAGGCCATCGTCTGGGCGTACGGCGATGTCTTTACCTATCTAATAGAGGGCTTGGTTTTGGCTCAATACGTCTACACCATGCATCGGCTGAGCAAGGTCGTGCCGCCGAAGCGGGAAATTCTCAAGAACATTTCCCTGTCGTTCTTCCCTGGCGCCAAGATCGGCGTACTCGGTCTGAACGGTGCGGGTAAATCGACCCTGCTGCGCATCATGGCGGGCGTCGACAAGGAGTTCGACGGCGAAGCCCGTCCGATGCCCGACATCAATGTCGGCTACCTGCCCCAGGAGCCACAGCTCGACCCGAGCAAGACCGTGCGTGAAGTGGTCGAGGAAGCCGTCAGCGTGATCAAGGACGCCCAGGCTCGCTTGGACGAGGTCTACGCTGCCTACGCCGATCCGGATGCCGACTTCGACAAACTGGCCGCCGAACAGGCCAAGCTCGAAGCCATCCTGCAAGCCTCTGACGGTCACAACCTGGAGCGCCAACTGGACGTCGCCGCCGACGCCCTGCGCCTGCCAGCCTGGGACGCGAAGATCGAGCACCTCTCCGGTGGTGAAAAGCGCCGTGTGGCCTTGTGCCGTCTGCTGCTGTCGGCACCCGACATGCTGCTGCTCGACGAGCCAACCAACCACCTGGACGCCGACTCGGTCGCCTGGCTCGAGCGCTTCCTGCACGATTTCCCCGGCACCGTGGTGGCGATCACCCACGACCGTTACTTCCTGGACAACGTCGCCGGTTGGATCCTCGAACTGGACCGCGGTGCTGGCATCCCGTACGAAGGCAACTACTCGGGTTGGCTGGAAGCCAAGTCCGAGCGTCTGGCGCAGGAATCCAAGCAGCAGAGCGCTCACGAAAAGGCCATGAAAGAAGAGCTGGAGTGGGTGCGCAAAGGCGCCAAGGCTCGCCAGTCCAAATCCAAGGCGCGTCTGCAGCGCTTCGAAGAGATGCAGTCGCAAGAGTTCCAGAAGCGCAGCGAGACCAACGAGATCTACATCCCGGCAGGTCCGCGCCTGGGCGACAAGGTCATCGAGTTCAAGAACGTCACCAAGGGCTATGGTGATCGTGTGCTGATCGACAACCTGTCGTTCTCCATGCCCAAGGGCGCGATCGTTGGCGTGATCGGTGGTAACGGTGCCGGTAAGTCGACCCTGTTCCGCATGCTGATGGGCAAGGAACAACCGGACTCGGGCAGCATCGAGATCGGCGAAACCGTGCAACTGGCCTGCGTCGACCAGAGCCGTGAGGACCTGGACGGCAGCAAGACCGTGTTCCAGCAAATTTCCGATGGCTCCGACCAAATCCGTATCGGCAGCTACGAGATCCCGTCGCGTACCTATGTTGGCCGCTTCAACTTCAAGGGCGGCGACCAGCAGAAGTTCGTCAAGGACCTCTCCGGTGGTGAGCGTGGCCGTCTGCACCTGGCCTTGACCCTGAAAGAGGGCGGCAACGTGCTGCTGCTGGACGAACCGTCCAACGACCTCGACGTGGAAACCCTGCGTTCCCTGGAGGAAGCCCTGCTGGACTTCCCAGGCGCCGCGATCGTGATCTCCCACGACCGTTGGTTCCTGGACCGCGTGGCGACCCACATCCTGGCGTACGAGGACGACTCGAGCGTGGTGTTCTTCGAAGGTAACTACACCGAGTACGAAGCCGATCGCAAGAAACGCCTGGGCGACGCCGCTGCTCAACCGCACCGTGTCCGTCACAAGAAACTGGCCCAGTAAGCCCGTTTCGGTTGCACAAAAATGGGGCCATAAGTGGCCCCATTTTTGTGCCTGACTGGAAGGTGGCGTGGGCTTTATTCGCGGGCAAGCCCGCTCCCACAGGAGAGCAGAAAGTCCTTGGCCTGGGCGGTATCTGGGGGAGCGAGCTTGCCCGCGAATAAAGCTACTCCGATACATGGCTTTGTATACATTTATAGAAAACGCACCAAAAAATTCAGAAAAACGACATTTTGCCCTGTTGTAGTGCGATTGCTTCTTGGTACATTCGCGAAAAAACCAATAAACAATCCCTCTTGGTGAGACGTCTACCATGATCGAATCTGTCGACAATTTCCTTGCACGCCTGCAACAACGTGATCCCGGACAACCGGAATTCCACCAGGCGGTGGAGGAGGTGCTGCGTACCCTGTGGCCGTTCCTCGAGGCCAACCCGCACTACCTGCAAGCCGGTATCCTCGAGCGTATCGTCGAGCCCGAGCGCGCCGTGCTGTTCCGGGTGTCGTGGGTCGATGACCAGGGCAAGGTCCAGGTCAACCGTGGCTACCGCATCCAGATGAACAGCGCCATCGGCCCGTACAAGGGCGGCTTGCGCTTCCACCCGTCGGTGAACCTGAGCGTGCTCAAGTTCCTGGCCTTCGAGCAGACCTTCAAGAACTCCCTGACCTCGTTGCCCATGGGCGGCGGCAAAGGCGGCTCGGACTTCGATCCAAAGGGCAAGAGCGACGCCGAAGTGATGCGTTTCTGCCAGGCGTTCATGAGCGAGCTGTACCGCCACATCGGTGCCGACTGCGACGTGCCGGCCGGTGACATCGGTGTGGGCGCCCGTGAGATCGGCTTCATGTTCGGCCAGTACAAGCGCCTGGCCAACCAGTTCACTTCGGTGCTGACCGGTAAAGGCATGACCTATGGCGGCAGCCTGATCCGCCCGGAAGCCACCGGCTACGGTTGTGTGTACTTCGCCGAAGAAATGCTCAAGCGCCAGGACAAGCGCATCGACGGTCATCGCGTGGCGATCTCCGGTTCGGGCAACGTCGCCCAGTATGCGGCGCGCAAGGTGATGGATCTGGGCGGCAAGGTGATCTCGCTGTCCGACTCCGAAGGCACGCTGTTCTGCGAAGCTGGCCTGAACGATGCCCAGTGGGAGGCGCTGATGACGCTCAAGAACGTCAAGCGTGGTCGCCTCAGCGAACTGGCCGGCGATTTCGGCCTGGAGTTCCGCAAGGGCCAGACTCCGTGGAGCCTGCCGTGCGATATCGCCCTACCGTGCGCGACCCAGAACGAGCTGAACCTCGACGATGCCCGCACGCTGCTGGGTAACGGCTGCATCTGCGTGGCCGAAGGCGCCAACATGCCGACCACGCTGGATGCCGTGGACCTGTTCATCGAAGCAGGCATTCTGTACGCACCGGGCAAGGCATCCAACGCCGGCGGCGTCGCCGTGTCGGGCCTGGAAATGTCTCAGAACGCCATGCGCCTGCTGTGGACGGCTGGTGAAGTGGACAGCAAGCTGCACCACATCATGCAGTCGATCCACCACGCGTGCGTGCACTACGGGCAAGAGGCCGATGGCACGGTCAACTACGTCAAGGGCGCGAACATCGCAGGCTTCGTCAAGGTCGCCGATGCCATGCTGGCGCAAGGCGTGGTCTGATCCGAGATCGCAGGGGGCCGCTTTGCGGCCCTTTCCGGCCGGTCCGGCGCCCCGGCAAGGCCGCTCCTACAGTGGAACGCGATAGCTGAATGATCGCAGGCCCCTGTAGGAGATCACCCAGCCCTTTGGGCTGCGCTGTCGCGCAGAGAACTGATTTCGCAAGCGCTCCGCGTACCCTGTGGGAGCGGCGGTTCGGCGCCCCGACTTGCCCGCGAAGCAGGCGACTCGGTGTATGGCACCGGCTTTGCCGGTGTTCGCGGGCAAGCCCGCTCCCACAGATTCCTTCTAAATCAACAAGTTATGTGTAGTTCTATGAGAGCGGCCTTGTGCCGCGAAAGGCTGCAAAGCAGCCCCATGGCCCTCAGCCCTCAACCAAGATCTCCACAACCTCGATCATCTGATCGCCTGCCGGCCTGCGCCACAATACTTCATCCCCAGGCGCGGCCCCCAGCAACGCCCGTCCCAGCGGCGAGCCCCAGTTGATCAGGCCCTGCGCGGCATCGGCCTGATCCTCACCCACCAGTTGCACCTCATGCTGCTGCCCCTGCTCATCGACAAACCGCACCCAACTGCCAATCTGCACCTTCTCGGTAGAACTGGCGGCGGGCACCACCTGGGCACTCTGCACCCTGGCCGTGTAGTAACGCAGGTCGCGTTCGGTGTCGGCCATGCGCTGTTTGTCGGCGCGCTCGCCTTGGGCGTGCAGCTCGCTGCGCAGGGCGTTGAGCGATGCCACGCGCTGCTGCAACTGCGCCAGGCCCTGGGCGGTGAGGTAATTAGGCTGGTCGCTGACACGCCGCTCCACCGGCTGGCTGGCCTGTGCAGCGGCCTGGTCTTCGTTGACGAATGCTCGGCTCATCTCAGCTCCAAGTGGCAAGCTTCAAGCTTCAAGCTGATCGGTGTTGCCCCAGAGCAGGCGTCGATCAGGCAGCGCTTGTGCTTTTGCTTAGAGCTTACTGCTTGCGGCTTGAAGCGGGCATGTCCGTTTGCGACTCAGTTACGCCGAAAGGCGCGTGCCGCACCTTGGTCTTTTTCGCGTTGCCAGTCGCGATCTCGTTCATCCCAGTAACGCTCGCGATACTGGCGCGTGTCTTCGTTGCTCTGCATCGCATTGCACTGACGGAACCCATCGTCCCAGCCGGTTTCGTACTGGCGCTCGTGCAGGTAGCGCGGAACGTTCTTGCGAAAGTCGCCGACCATCAGCCCGGCCGCTTGCCGGCCACTGCTGCAGCCATCCTGGAAACCGTCGGCGTATGCAGGCGGATAGCCCTGATTGACCATCTGCTCGTGGGTGGTTTCGCACCCTGTCAGCCACAACGCCACGCACATGCCCAACCCGTACCGCCACATGACTACCCGACCTTTGAAATGATGCTCGAAAGTCTAGGTGCTGATTTGTCGGGGGGGTGTCAAAACAGTGTCAAAGAGTCGCTGGGTTCACACGCGACAAGCTGCATCGCGGGTCGCCCCGCGACGCGTTCCACGGTTCAGTACTGGTACCACTTCAACTCCAGCATCACCTCGTTCTGCGCCGTGGCGAGGTGGCTGAACTGCCGTGACGCGCTCAGGCGCAGGCCAAGGTTCTGGCTGACTTCCCATTGCTGGTTGAGGCTGACGCTGCGGCGTACTTCGCCATTGGTGAAGTAGTCGCCCTTGGCTTCCAGGGTCAGGTTGCCCAGCGGGTTGCGCCACAACACCCCGCCGTTGAACCCTGCGGCGGGCGAGACGAACTCGGCGAAGTCATTGTGGTGCTCGATACGTACGGTGCCCAAGGCAAAACCAAGCAGATCGTCAGCCAGTTGCCAGGTACCACCCGCACCGCCATTCACATGGCTGACCAGCACTTCGTCGTCGTGCTTGCCCGGCACCCGTTCAAGGCCCCCGGCCACTTGCCACGACCAGGGCTTTAGCAGCTCGTTGCGCGGTGTCAGCGAGCGGATGGTGGCCAGGTCCAGGCGCTGTACCTGCCAGTCATTGCCTTCGTACTGGCGCAACTTGAGTTGCAGGATCTCGATTTGCGCACCCAGCGGGAAGCCGTACAGGTTGTCGTTGAGGTCGTGGTAGGCCATGCGCAGTCCGTATTCGGCGAAGGCGCGGTCTTCCCGGGTCCCGACACCCAATTGCCAGGTGCGTGACTGGTGCCCGTCCTCGGGCAGGCCTGGGCGCTCGACCTGCAAGGGCGGTGGTGGATTGCGGTTGATCGCACGCAGCAATTCGAAGCTGCGCGCGGCCTGGGCCGGGTCGCGTTGCTGGCCGTTGGCGCGGTAGCGTTCCAGGCGATACGCAGCGTCCTGCACCAGCGCTTGGCGCTCGCGGGGCAGGGCAGTGAAGTCGGGGTCTTGCAGGTGAGCGGTGTCGGCACTGATGGCTAGCACATGCTGTTTTTCGGTGTGCGCCAAGGGCTCTGCGCGGGCCAGCAGCTCGCGTTCGCGGGAGGGGCGGTAACGTACGTCGGTGACCAGTCCAGACTGTTTCACCGCCTTGACCGTATCGGTCGGGATCGCGGTCAGCCCGAATTGCGAGGTCAGGTCCAGGCCGGGACGCGCTACCTGGAGCAGTTCCAGCAGGCGGTAGGAGCAGTTCTCGTCGAAGAAGAAATAATCGAACTGGATCTGTTTGAGTTCCCAGACGTGCTCGACCATGCGCCCGGTCTCTTCGGGGGTGAGGTCCAGCTGGTATTCCCACAGGTCGCGGTTTTCCAGGCTGCGGTATTCAGACAGTTTTTCCTGGTAGGGCATCAGCGCGAACAAGCCTGGGTAGCCGCCCATCAGGCCTTTCCAGGCATACAGGATGCTGTTGTCGCTGCCCTCGATGTAGGCGCCGAAGTTGATCGCGTAGCTGAGCAGGGTGGTGTCGTCGCGCTGGGTATTGGACTGGTCGATACGCAGTAGGGTGTGGCCGAACATCGACGACGGGCTGTTGAGGTAGGCCGCCGGGAAGATGAGTGCCGCGCTGTGCGGGTCGATGGCCTTGTACCAGGTTGCGAACTCCTGGCAGTCCGGTTGCGGCAGGTCGGTCAGGTTCAGTTGTTCGCGCAACCAACGGGTACGTGCCGGGAATACGCATTGGGCATGCTTGTCGCCCAGGTTTGCCGGCGCATACAGCGCCTTGAGCGTGGCTTGCAGTTCCTGGTCGGGGTGGTGCGCGCCATCCTCGGCAAGGAAAAAGCGTCGGTCGTCCACATAGCTGCGCCAGCCGCCGAGCTTGGCCGTCTCGTAGTGGCCGAGGGCGATCCAATAAGGCGTGGCGGCGAGCTGTTGCAGGCGAGCCGGGTCCAGTTGTGGTGCGGCGTGCAGCGGTGCGCTGGCGATCAGCGCCAAGGGAGCGAGGCGTTTGAGCATGTCGGGCAACTACATCCTGATGATGCCGGAGGGTGAAGCGCCAGAACCCGCCCCGTGATCGGGGCGGGAGGCGCGGGGCTCAAGCCTCGGTGGCGTACTTGGCCAGTTGTGGATCGCTCTTGAGTACGGCCAGGGTGTTGCTGTGGACCGTCTCGGCAGTGACATCGGCGCTGCTGAAGATCTGTTGGAAGTGCTCGTGGGTGACGGCAGCGAAGTGCGCGCGGTCTTCAGGCGCGACGCCGAGCACTACGGCGTAGGTGGTCAAGGCTTCGCCCTGGCCCTTGGCCATGTCTTCGGAGAGTTCGTTCATCATGCCGTTCATGGCGAACCAGGACTTGCCGCCATAGCTCAGGGCTGCCTTGGTCGAGCAGCCGTTGGTGCCGGAGGTCATGCCAAAGGTAGCGTTGCCGGAAGTGCCGTTGGTGGTGGAAGCCAGGAAGTGGGCCGGCGTGCCTCGCTGGCCTTCGAACAGCATGTTGCCCCAGCCGCAGTTCGGGCCGCCTGGCGCTTCGGCCATGGCGTTGATCGAGACAGCGGCGAACAGAGTACCCAGAAGAATCCGTTTCATAGCATTGTTCTCATTCTAAAGTGACGTACCAAGGGTCAGGGACTGGCAACCAGGTTGCCAGTACAGGGAAGCTTTCCACCCCCCCGCGCAGCTTGGAGTTTAGGCGCGATCCAAAGGTTGCGTTGCTTATTGCGAAAAATTGCATTGCCATGCTTGCGACATAAAGTCCGGCGCAGCCTTGCCAGCTGCGCGCAGGCAGCGCCAGAATGCTGTCCATCTGCCCCGCCGAAGTAAGGAAACCCAATGCCCGATCCTGTCGCCTCGCGCCTGCGTCTCGCGCCCGAAGCCCTGACCCGGCGTTTCTCCGCTGAACAGTTTGCCTTCTCCAATACCGACGATCTGGAGCCATTCCGTGGTGTGCTGGGCCAGGAGCGTGCCGTCGAGGCCCTGCAATTCGGCGTGGCCATGCCGCGCCCCGGTTACAACGTGTATGTCATGGGCGAACCGGGCACCGGCCGCTTTTCTTTCGTCAAACGCTACCTGAAAGCCGAGGGCAAGCGCCAGGCTACCCCGGCCGACTGGCTGTACGTCAACAACTTCGAAGACTCCCGCGAGCCGCGTGCACTGGAGCTGCCGGCGGGTACGGCGCATGCGTTCATCAGTGACATGAACGGCCTGATCGACAACCTGCTGGCCACCTTCCCGGCGGTGTTCGAGCACCCCTCTTACCAGCAGAAGAAAAGCGCCATCGACCGCGCCTTCAACCAGCGTTACGACCGCGCCCTGGATGTGATCGAGCGCGCCTCGTTGGAAAAGGACGTGGCGCTGTACCGCGATAGCAGCAACGTCGCCTTCACGCCCATGGCCGATGGCAAGGCGCTGGACGAGGCTGAGTTCGCCCAGTTGCCCGAAGACGTGCGCGAGCGCTTCCACGAGGACATCGCCGAGCTGGAAGAGCGGCTGAACGAAGAGCTGTCGAGCCTGCCGCAGTGGAAGCGCGAGTCCAACAACCAGTTGCGTCAGCTCAACGAAGAGACCATCACCCTGGCCTTGCAGCCACTGCTGGCACCGCTGTCGGAGAAGTACGCCGAGAACGCCGCCGTGTGCGCCTACTTGCAGTCGATGCAGCTCAACTTGCTGCGCACGGTGGTCGAGCAACTGGTGGAAGACAGCAAGACCGATGCGCTGGCGCGCAAGATGCTCGAAGAGCAATACGCGCCAAGCCTTGTGGTCGGCCATCCTGCCAATGGTGGGGCGCCGGTGGTGTTCGAGCCGCATCCCACCTACGACAACCTGTTCGGGCGTATCGAATACAGCACCGACCAGGGGGCGTTGTATACCTCCTATCGCCAGTTGCGCCCTGGGGCGCTGCACCGCGCCAATGGCGGCTTCCTCATCCTTGAGGCCGAGAAAATGCTCGGTGAGCCGTTCGTCTGGGATGCCCTCAAGCGTGCCTTGCAATCGCGCAAGCTGAAGATGGAGTCGCCGCTGGGCGAACTGGGCCGTGTTGCCAGCGTCAGCCTGACACCGCAGATGATCCCGCTCAGCGTCAAACTGGTGATCATCGGCTCGCGCCAGTTGTACTACGCGTTGCAGGATCACGATTCGGACTTCCAGGAGATGTTCCGGGTGCTGGTCGACTTCGACGAAGACATGCCCATGGTCGACGAGAACCTGGAGCAATTCGCCCAACTGCTGCGCACCCGCACCAACGAGGAGGGTATGGCACCGCTGACCAGCGACGCGGTGGCGCGTCTGGCCACCTACAGTGCACGCCTGGCCGAAAACCAGTCGCGCTTGTCGGCGCGTATCGGTGATCTGTTCCAGTTGGTCAGCGAGGCTGATTTCATCCGCCAGCTGGCCAATGACGAAATGACCGATGCCGGGCACATCGAACGGGCGCTCAAGGCCAAGGCCACCCGCACTGGGCGAGTGTCGCAGCGGGTGCTGGACGACATGCTTGCCGGGATCATCCTGATCGACACCGAGGGCGCGGCGATTGGCAAGTGCAACGGCCTGACCGTGCTTGAAGTGGGGGATTCGGCCTTCGGCATGCCTGCACGCATCTCGGCCACCGTCTACCCCGGTGGCAGCGGCATCGTCGATATCGAGCGTGAGGTCAACCTGGGCCAGCCGATCCACTCCAAGGGGGTGATGATCCTCACCGGTTACCTGGGCAGCCGTTATGCTCAGGAATTCCCCCTGGCGATTTCGGCGAGCATTGCCCTGGAGCAGTCCTACGGCTATGTCGACGGCGACAGCGCCTCGCTGGGCGAGGCCTGCACGCTGATCTCGGCGCTCTCGCGTACGCCGCTCAAGCAGTGCTTCGCCATCACCGGCTCGATCAACCAGTTCGGTGAGGTACAGGCAGTCGGTGGGGTGAACGAGAAGATCGAAGGCTTCTTCCGCCTCTGCGAGGCCCGTGGCCTGACCGGCGAGCAAGGGGTGATCATCCCGCGCGCCAACGTCGCCACGCTGATGCTTGATGAGCGCGTGCTGCAGGCGGTAGAAGCCGGACGCTTCCACGTGTACGCCGTCAGCCAGGCCGACGAGGCCCTGAGTTTGCTGGTAGGCGAGGAGGCTGGCGCGTTGGACGACAAAGGCGAGTTCGCCGAGGGCAGTGTCAACGCGCGAGTGGTCGAACGGCTGCGGGTGATTGCCGAGATGATCAGCGAGGAAGACATCAAGGAGGCCGAGAAGGAGCGCCTGGAGGAGGTAATCGCCCAGGGCAAGGCTGAGTAAGTCAATAAACTGGCGTCGAGGCACATTGCTACCGTTCGGCGCCGGTTTTCTAACTTTTTCGTCCGTCGGCTAAGGTGGAACTAAGGGACGGTATCAAGGTTCAGGATGGAAACAGCCCGAACGGTTCGGGCTGAACAGGGCATCTCAGAGGGGACGCCGCCATGCGCAACCTCAGCCTCACCCGCCAGTGCCTGGGCCTGGTGACGCGTATCGAATGCAGCATCCGTCCACTGGCTGGCGACAACGGTATGTGGACCTTGCTGTTCGCCGCCGGCATGGCCGGCGAACAACCTTCGGCGATCAAAGCCCAGGGGCCGTTCCATGGCCCGATGGTGGCCGAGTCGGTGATGAATGCCATTGTCGACAGCCTCACCCTGCACGGTTATCAGGTCGCACAAGACCCACAGATCTGGTGCCTGCACTTGCAGGCGCAACTGCGCAAGATCAACGGCGAGCGCTGTCGCAACCTCGGTGACTATCAGTTCCATCCCGAGACCTGAGCCTGCTGGTGGACCTGTAGGAGCGGCCTCGTGTCGCGAAAGGGGCGCGTAGCGGCCACAGGTTATCAGCGCAAAATCTGAAATAGCCGGGGCTGTTGCGCAGTCCTTTCCGGCCGGTCCGGCGCCCCGGCAAGGCCGCTCCAGTGACATGTAGTTGTCAGCCCTCATTCTGCGCGCCTCAGAAACACGGCCCAGGTTTGAGCACGACACATGCGGCAACCCGCCGCAGACTTTTGCTGTCACAGGTGGCTGGCTATACTCGCGCTCGCTTATCCGCCACCTATTGAGTCCCCCACTGTCCATGGAACGTATTCTTGAAAATGCGATGTATGCCTCGCGCTGGCTGCTCGCCCCGATCTACTTCGGCCTCTCGTTGGGCCTGCTGGCGTTGGCCCTGAAGTTCTTCCAGGAAATCATCCATGTACTGCCGAATGTCTTCGTCCTCAGCGAAGCCGACCTGGTACTGGTGATCCTGTCGTTGATCGATATGTCGCTGGTCGGCGGCCTGCTGGTGATGGTGATGTTCTCGGGGTATGAGAACTTCGTTTCGCAATTGGATATCGACGATAAGAAGGAGAAACTCAGCTGGCTGGGCAAGATGGACTCTTCTTCGCTGAAGATGAAGGTTGCCGCGTCGATCGTCGCGATCTCTTCGATCCACTTGCTGCGTGTTTTCATGGATGCGCAGAACATCTCCACCGACTACCTGATGTGGTACGTGATCATCCACATGACCTTCGTGATCTCGGCGTTCGTCATGGGTTACTTGGACAAGGTCACCAAGCACTGATCCCCCCATTCGCGGGTGAACCGGTTCCCATGGCCTATGGGAGCGGGTTCACCCACGAAAACGGCAACGCCGCGCAACTGACGAGCGGTGCCTTGCCTATTCACAGGTTCTGTACAAAAAATGATCGCTCATGCGTATTGCCGCAGCGAGGTGCATTCATGAACCTGCATCAGCTCAATGCCGAGGCCAGGGCTGGCCATGTCGACGAACTCAATCTGATCGCCATCGAGGGCGGTGACTACCTGATCGAGGCGCGGGTCAACGGCCGGGCCCACCCCTTGTCCGATCCCCGTGGCGAGCGCTTGCGTGTGCATTCGGTGGAGGATGCGCGCAAGCTTCTACAAACCCTGCCGTTGTTGTCGATGAACCTGGTGCACGGGTCTGTGCAGGACGAGATGTGCGGCATGGGGGCTCATCCAGCGGAAGACCTCAAGGTGCCGATTTCCCAGCGTTCGGCCTGGTAGCTGCTTCGCGCCGTGCCGGTGTGCTAGGCTGCTCGCCCTTTTCATCAGGGCGTAGATGTCGTGCGCCCTCAAGCGGAGCAAGCTCATGTCCGAACTCAACCTGTCCACCGACGAAACCCGCGTCAGCTACGGCATCGGCCGCCAGCTGGGTGGTCAGCTGCGTGACAACCCGCCACCGGGCGTCAGCCTGGACGCTATCCTCGCCGGCCTGACCGACGCCTTCAACGGCGCCGACAGCCGCGTCAGCGAAGCCGACCTGTCGGCCAGCTTCAAGGTCATCCGCGAAATCATGCAGGCCGAAGCCGCTGCCAAGGCCGAAGCCGCTGCTGCTGCCGGCAAGGAATTCCTGGCCGAGAACGCCAAGCGTGAAGGCATCGTTACCCTGGCCTCGGGCCTGCAGTACGAAGTGCTGAACGCAGGTGAAGGCGCCAAGCCGACCCGCGAAGACAACGTGCGTACCCACTACCACGGCACCCTGATCGACGGCACCGTGTTCGACAGCTCCTACGATCGTGGCCAGCCTGCCGAATTCCCGGTCGGCGGCGTGATCGCTGGCTGGACCGAAGCCCTGCAACTGATGAACGCGGGCAGCAAATGGCGCCTGTACGTGCCGAGCGAGCTGGCCTACGGCGCCCAAGGCGTCGGCAGCATCCCGCCGCACAGCACCCTGGTGTTCGACGTCGAGCTGCTCGACGTTCTGTAATCGCCGCTCAAGGCGCGTTGCGGTGGTCCGGCACTCCGGCAGGCCCGCTGCTACAGACCTGCGCAATCCCCAGTGGTTGCGCAGATCCTGTGGGAGCGGGCTTGCCGAACCACCGCGAAGAGGCCGGCCCTGCTGGCCTCAGTTCCAATCTGTTCCCCCAGGGCGCAATGCCCGTGCATAGCAGAACAGAAACAGATTCCTCACCAGCTCCTTGAGCACGCCCGGCTCGCTGGAATTCAAACCCATCAGGTCCAGGTCGCCCTGGTCGCGCAGTTCGTCGAGTGCATCTTGTTCGAGCACGGCGCAGACTTCGCCAGTTTCGCGGTGCAGGATGCGCAGGTAAGGGTGAGGGCGGTCGAGCCAGGCGTCGATCAGGTAGGTCATGGCTGTTCTCCTTGGAAAGCATTTCCAATGAGAATAATTCTTATTATCAAAATAGCAAGAGACTATTGGAAGATTTCTTCCCAATGGTGCCAGTGATCCTGTTGCAGGATCTGTCAGGGCCGCCCTGAAGACGGCCCCGAAGAGGGTCAGACCTTGCGCACGAACTCGGACTTGAGCTTCATCGCGCCAATGCCGTCGATCTTGCAGTCGATGTCGTGGTCGCCATCGCACAGGCGGATGTTCTTGACCTTGGTGCCGACCTTGACCACCAGCGACGAGCCCTTGACCTTGAGGTCCTTGATGACGGTAACGGTGTCGCCGTCCTGCAGCACGTTACCCACCGAGTCTTTCTTCACCACGTCATCGTTGGCGGCTTCGGCTTCACCGCTGGCCGACCACTCGTGGGCGCACTCGGGGCAGATCAGCTGGGTGCCGTCCTCGTAGGTGTATTCGGAGTTGCATTGGGGGCAGGGCGGCAAAGTGCTCACGTTCGATCCTTAACAGATGGGGCGGGTAAAGGCGCACATTGTATAAGGTTTTGCTTGGGAAATGAATTTTCCCTGCGCCAAAGCATTCGCGGTGGTCCGACACTCCGGCAAGCCCGCTCCCCCAGGAACAGTGCATGGCCTGTGGGGGCGGGCTTGCCGGAGTGTCGGACCACCGCGAAGAGGGTGGCGCAATGCTTTAGTGGGTACGCGCTACGGCAAACTCGCTCAACTCGACCAGTGCATCGCGGTACTCGCTGGCGGGCAGCACTTCCAGGCAGGCAATGGCACGGGCAACGTAGTCGCGGGCCATTTGCGCGGTGTAGGCCAGGGCGCCGGAAGCTTCCACGGCGATGCGGATTTGTTCGAGGTCCTCAAGGCCACCTTTCTGGATCGCCTGGCGTACCAGTGCTGCTTGCTCCGGCGTACCTTCGCGCATGGTGTAGATCAGCGGCAGGGTGGGTTTGCCCTCGGCCAGGTCGTCGCCGACGTTCTTGCCCAGCGTCTCTGAGTCGCCCTTGTAGTCCAGCAGGTCATCGACCAGTTGGAAGGCCACGCCCAGGTGGTCACCGAAAGTGCGCAGCGCTTCGCGCTGTTCATCGGTGGCCTCGGCCAGCGCTGCGGCGCTGTGGGTGGAGGCTTCGAAAAGCATGGCGGTCTTGCCGCGAATGACCTCCATGTACACCTCTTCGGTGGTGCTGGCGTCGCGGACACGCGACAGCTGTAGCACTTCGCCTTCGGCGATCACCCGGGTGGCCTTGGAAAGGATCTGCATGACCGGCATCGAGCCCAGCTCGACCATCATTTCGAACGAGCGCGAATATAGGAAGTCGCCTACCAGCACGCTGGGTGCGTTGCCCCACAGGGCGTTGGCGGTGGAGCGGCCGCGGCGCATGCCGGACATGTCCACGACATCATCGTGCAGCAGCGTGGCGGTGTGCAGGAACTCGATGGTGGCAGCCAGCAGGCGCAGGTCGTCGCCTTCACGGCCTAGAGCCTTGCCGCACAGCAGCACCAGCAGCGGACGCAGGCGCTTGCCGCCAGCGGAAGTGATATAGTCGCCGATCTTCGATACCAGCGGCACGCGCGAGGTCAGCTGTTTCTTGATGATCTCGTCGACGGCGCTGAAATCGTCAGCTACCGCGCGGTAGAAGGATTGGGGTTGCATCGGCTGCTCCAGTGAGGTTGCGCGGCATGCTAGGTCGCGGGTATCGGTGTGTCAAGGCGCGCTGCCCGTGGGCCCAGGCCGGTACTTGCAAGGCTTTCTGCGGTTGCGTACAATCGCGCACCCTACATTCCTGGGCAGCACCTGCCTTACGCAATTGCACCAGGCCGTTCCAGCCTTGTGCAGCCATGCCAGCCAATACTCATCATATAAAGCGCTGGGTGAGCAGGATTATCGGAGATTCAAAATGTCCTACGCAGTAATCGTTACCGGCGGCAAGCAGTACAAAGTCGCTGAAGGTGAATTCCTCAAGATCGAAAAGCTGGAAGTCGCCACTGGCGAATCCGTGACCTTCGATCGCGTTCTGCTGGTCGCCAACGGTGAAGAAGTCACCATCGGTGCTCCAGTTGTTGCTGGCGCTAAAGTTGTGGCCGAAGTCGTTTCGCAAGGCCGCCACGACAAGGTTCGCATCATCAAGTTCCGTCGTCGTAAGCACCACATGAAGCGCATGGGCCACCGCCAGTGGTTCACCGAAATCAAAATCACCGGTATCCAGGCTTAATCGCCCCGATCCCCTGAATTTATTGGAGAATTGAACCATGGCTCACAAGAAGGCTGGTGGTAGTACTCGTAACGGTCGCGACTCAGAATCGAAACGCCTTGGCGTGAAGATGTATGGTGGCCAGGTTATCAAGCCGGGCAACATCATCGTCCGTCAGCGCGGCACCGAATTCCACGCTGGCTACGGCGTTGGCATGGGCAAGGATCACACCTTGTTCGCCAAGATCGAAGGCGTGATCAAGTTCGAGAAGAAAGGCGAGTTCATGCGCCGCTACGTGAGCATCGTCGCCGCTTAATCGCGACGTCGCTCCAGAAGCCCCGTCATGCGACGGGGCTTTTTCGTTTGTGGTGAGCCTCTTGCAAAGCTGTATTGTTTGGGCTGCCGGCGTTGGTTTCTGGTTCGTACGGGGCCGCCGCGCTCATCTTCGCAAGAGCCTCAGGTTTTCTGTTTTTCGACTCGTCATCCGACGAGAGGCGGTTTTGAATGAAGTTTGTAGACGAAGTATCGATCCGGGTTAAGGCCGGTGACGGCGGCAACGGTTGCATGAGCTTCCGCCGCGAGAAATTCATCGAGAACGGCGGCCCCAATGGTGGTGACGGTGGCGACGGTGGTTCGGTGTACATGGTGGCCGACGAGAACCTCAACACCCTCGTCGACTATCGCTACACCCGTCACCACGAAGCCCAGCGCGGCCAGAACGGCGGCAGCACCGATTGCACCGGCAAGAAGGGCGACGACCTGTTCCTGCGCGTGCCGGTCGGCACCACCGTGATCGACGCTTCGACCCAGGAAGTCATTGGCGACCTGGTCACCCCCGGTCAGAAGCTGATGGTCGCCCAGGGTGGCTGGCACGGCTTGGGTAATACCCGTTTCAAGTCCAGCACCAACCGGGCGCCGCGCCAGACCACCCCCGGCAAGCCAGGCGATCAGCGTGACCTGAAGATGGAAATGAAGGTCTTGGCTGACGTGGGCTTGCTCGGTCTGCCGAACGCGGGCAAGAGCACGTTCATTCGTGCAGTCTCGGCGGCCAAGCCGAAGGTCGCCGACTACCCGTTCACGACCCTGGTGCCCAACCTGGGCGTGGTCAGCGTCGACCGCTGGAAGAGCTTCGTGATCGCCGACATTCCCGGTCTGATCGAAGGCGCCTCCGAAGGCGCCGGCCTGGGTATCCGCTTCCTCAAGCACCTTGCCCGCACCCGCGTGCTGCTGCATCTGGTCGATCTGGCGCCGCTGGACGGCAGCAGCCCGGCCGATGCCGCCGAAGTGATCATCAACGAGCTGGCGCAGTTCAGCCCGGCACTGGTCGACCGTGAGCGCTGGTTGGTGCTGAACAAGGCCGACATGATCATGGACGACGAGCGCGATGAGCGCGTCAAGGAAGTGGTCGAGCGTCTGAACTGGGGTGGTCCGGTGTACGTCATCTCGGCTATCGCCAAGCAGGGTACCGAGAAGCTCAGCCACGACCTGATGCGCTACCTCGAAGACCGCGCCGACCGCCTGGCCAACGACCCGGCCTATGCCGAGGAGCTGGCTGAACTCGACCAGCGCATCGAAGACGAAGCCCGCGCCCAGTTGCAGGCCCTGGACGATGCCCGCACCTTGCGCCGTACCGGCGTCAAGAGCGTGCACGACATCGGCGATGACGATGACTGGGACGATTTCGAGGACGACGAAGACGGCCCGGAAATCATTTACGTGCGCGACTGACCGGTTGCAGTACACTGAACGCCGCTCGAATGAGCGGCGTTTTGGTATCTACAGATTCGACACAGGTTGGAAGAGAAGATGCGAAGCAAGGTGACTGGCGCCAAGCGCTGGGTCGTGAAGATCGGCAGCGCGCTGCTGACCGCCGACGGCAAGGGTCTTGACCGTGGTGCCATGGCGGTGTGGGTCGAGCAGATGGTGGCCCTGCGTGAAGCGGGCGTGGAACTGGTTCTGGTGTCCTCCGGGGCCGTGGCGGCCGGCATGAGCCAGCTGGGCTGGACCTCGCGACCGAGTGCGATGAACGAGTTGCAGGCGGCGGCCTCGATCGGCCAGATGCGCCTTGTGCAAGCCTGGGAGTCGAGCTTCGGCGAGCACGGCAAGCACACCGCGCAGATCCTGCTGACCCACGACGACCTCTCCGACCGCAAGCGTTACCTCAATGCCCGCAGCACCCTGCGCACCCTGGTCGACCTGGGCGTGGTGCCGGTGATCAACGAGAACGACACCGTGGTCACCGACGAGATTCGCTTTGGTGACAACGACACCCTTGCTGCACTGGTGGCCAACCTGGTGGAAGCCGACCTACTGGTCATCCTCACTGACCGCGACGGCATGTTCGACGCCGATCCGCGCAACAACCCCGAAGCCCAGCTGATCTACGAAGCCCGTGCCGATGACCCGGCGCTGGATGCCGTGGCGGGCGGCACCGGTGGAGCCCTGGGACGTGGCGGCATGCAGACCAAGCTGCGCGCTGCACGCCTGGCTGCCCGCTCCGGCGCCCACACCATCATCATCGGTGGCCGTATCGAGCGCGTGCTGGACCGCCTGAAGGGCGGTGAGCGCCTGGGCACCCTGCTGTCGCCCGAGCGCGGCATGCTCGCCGCGCGCAAGCAATGGCTGGCGGGCCACCTGCAAACCCGTGGCACCCTGGTACTGGACGCCGGTGCCGTGCAGGCGCTGCGTCAGGCCAACAAGAGCCTGTTGCCGGTGGGTGTGAAGACCGTGCAGGGCAGTTTCCGCCGTGGCGAAATGGTCGTGTGCGTTGGTCCTGACGGTGTCGAAGTGGCACGCGGCCTGGCCAACTACAGCGCGCTGGAAGCGCAGAAAATCATCGGTCAGCCGTCCGATGCCATTGAAAGCCTGCTGGGCTACAGCGCGGAGCCGGAACTGGTGCACCGCGACAACCTGGTGTTGGTCTGAAGGAGGTTCGCGTGCTGAAAAGGATGATTGCCGTGGCAGCTCTGGCGCTGCCAATGCTGGCCGGTGCCGAGGAGATTGGCCAGGTGTCGACCGTGTTCAAGTTCGTCGGCCCCAACGACCGCATCGTGGTCGAGGCCTTCGATGATCCCAAGGTCGACGGTGTGACCTGTTACCTGTCGCGGGCCAAGACTGGCGGCATCAAGGGTGGGCTGGGGTTGGCCGAGGACCGCGCCGAGGCTTCGATCGCCTGCCGTCAGGTCGGGCCGATTCAGTTCAAGGGGGAACTCAAGGACGGCGAGGAAGTGTTCAAGGAGCGCACCTCGCTGGTGTTCAAGACCATGCAGGTAGTGCGCTTCCTAGACAAGAAGCGCAATACGCTGGTGTACCTGGTGTACAGCGACCGCCTGATCGAAGGCAGCCCGCAGAACGCGGTGACGGCGATTCCAATCGTGCCTTGGGCGCAGTAATTTTTAGTTAGTAGTTGCGAGGGCTTGGCCCTCGTTCGCGGGCAAGCCCGCTCCTACAGGTAGCGCGCAGTCCATGAATGTGACGCGGGCCCTGTGGGTGCGGGCTTGCCCGCGAATGGGGCCGCAAGGCGGCCCCGGCTTCCTCAGGCCAGTTCCTCGGCCTCATCCTCGCGCACGATGGCCTTCACCTCGTCGCGACGGCTGATGTATTTCCAGTCCGCCTCGTCGATGTAGATGCCATTCGGTCCGCTGCCACCTTCCAGGTCGATCGCCACACGTGCTGACACCTGCGGCTTGACGCTCGCCAGGATCGGCACGAAGCCCAGTTGCTGGCTGGTCTCCAGCAGCGCGGCCTGGTTGCGCTCGTCGATGTCTGCGGCCTCGTCGAGGTAGTAGGGCAGGCGGATGCGTCCGGCCAGGTCGCGGTCCATCAAGTGCAGCAACAAGTACATGTTGGTCAGCGCCTTGATGGTCATGGTGGTGCCGTTGGAGGCGGCGCCGTCGATGTCGGCGTGGATCACCGGCTGGCTGTTGATCTTGGTGATCTCGAAGGCTAGTTCGAACAGGTCCTTCAGGCCCAACTGGTTGTGGTTGGCTGCCACCAGTCGCGCCAGGTATTCCTTGGCCTCTTCGTTCTTGTTGTCCTGCTCGGCGCTTTGCGTGAGGTCGAACACCGACAGGGTTTCGCCTTCCTCGTACTGGCCGGCGCTGTGGATGATCTGGTCGATGTGCTTGAGCGCTTCCTTGTTCGGCGCCAGCACTACGCGGAAGCTCTCCAGGTTGGAAACCTGGCGTTTGTTGATCTCGCGGTTGAACAGCGCCAATTGGTGTTCGAGGCTGTCGTAGTCGCTGCGGATGTTGCGCAGGGTCCTGGCGATGTCGGTGACCGCCGCGCGCCGCGCCTTGGCCAGCGTCAGCGCCTCTTCGGTGCGGTGCGAATAGGCGTTGATCAGCAGTTGCAGGCGGCGTTCCATATCGTCTTCGCTGTCGAACTTGGCCACGCCTTTGAGGCGTACCTGGGCGTACAGCGCCTCGATCTGGTTATCCACGCGTTGCAACGCTTGCCAGCTGTCCTGGTAGTCGTTGAGCAGCGGCAGCAGGTTGTCCATCGAGTCGTCGATGGCCTCCATGAACGGCGTGCCGAACGGCAGGTCGGCTGGCAGCAACTGGCGACGGCGCAGGGCGTCGTCGAGGGTGCGCTGCTTGGCTTCCAGGTCGGCGATCTGGCGGCCCACCAGTTGCAGCTTGGCCGACAGTTGCTGGACGCGCTCGGTGAAGGCGTCGCTGGAGCGCTTGAGCTCGTCCTGGGCGGCTTCGAACTGGGCCAGTTGCTCGAGTTTCTCGGGTTCCTCGGCGCTCAGGGTTTCGCTGCGGCGGAAGTCTTCCAGGGCTTTTTGGGCATCGAGCACCTGCTGGTACAAGGCCTCGGCCTGGGCCTTGCTGGCGGCGCGGTCCAGGGCCACCGACTGCTGGGTCTTGAGCTGCTTGAGTTCTTTTTCCAGGCGCTCTTTCTGGTCGCGCAGGGCGGCGCGATCAGCCAGCGCCTGTAGGGCAGGCGGGTCGATGTGGGAGATATCGATGGACAGCCCCGGTACTTCGAAGCGTTCGCCCTTGAAGCGGTCGAGCACGCCTTCGAGGGTTTTCACCCAGACATCGCTGTCGTCCAGCTCGATGCCGCGTTCGCCCAGCGGCAGGCTGAACAGCGCACCGTTGAACAGGCGCATGAGGCGATCGACGTCCTGCTGCGAGAACTCCTCGCGCAGACGTGCGTAGCTGTTGTTGTCGGCGTGGTCGAGCTGCTGCTTGACCGCCTTGACGCGTTTTTCGAGGTCGCGCACGCGCTCGTCGAGGTCTTCGGCGGAGAACTGGCGCGATTGCGCCAGGGCGCCGGCCAGCTCGTCATGCGCGTCCTTGGCCGCCAGCAGTTGCTGCTCCAGGACCTTGACGTCCTCGACCAGGGCGAAACGGTGCTTGAGCACCGCCAGCTCGCCCAGCCAGCGCTGCACGCCGGTGATCTCGCGCTCCAGGCGCATCAATTCCTGGGTGCCGCCGCGCTGATCGTTCTGCAGGCGATCCTGCTCGCTGCGGTAGTGTTCGGCCTGGATGGTCAGCTCTTCCTTGCGTGCCATGCCGTATTCCTGCCAGGTGCCCAGCAGGTTGTCGAGCACCGGCGAGATGCGGTGCAGTTTGCCGCGCAGGATGTCACGTTGGGCCACGCCGCCAGCCAGGGCCTCGACCAACGGGCCTGCGGCAACCAGAGCGTTGTAGTCGCCCTCCATGCGGCGCACGTCGCGGAACGCTTCCTCGCAGGCGGCGATGTAGTCGACGCTGCCCGAACGCAGGCTGTGCTCGAAGGCATCGAGGAACAACTGCTTGAGCTTGGCGGCGGTGATCTCGCGCATGTGCAGCAGGTTGATGAACAGCGCGCGGAAGGTCTTCAGGCTCTGTTCGCTGGTCGAGCGCAGCGGAATCAGGGTGAGGTCCAGTGGCACCGAGGTGTGCCCGCCGACCAGCAGCCGGCGCAGTTCGTCCGGCTTGAGTTCATAGGCTTTGAGCCCATGCTGCTCAAGGTTGGTGAACAGCTCTTTCTGGCGCAGGCAGGTGTCGTTTTTCTGGTAGTGGGCCAGGTCCAGTTCGCCCTGGTAGGCAAAGAACTGGTGGCCGAAGCCGCCGCCCGGGCCACGCCCGACCACGCCAATCACGTGCGGGCCGTGGGGCAGGTTCAGTTCGCAGAGGATGTAGCTGGTGTCGCTGGCGAAGTAGAAGCGGCGCGACTGTTCCAGGCTGTACTTGCCGAAGCTCATGTCCGACATGCGCGCCAGGATCGGGAATTGCAGCGCGTTGATCGACGCCGATTTACCCAGGTTGTTGGCACCATAGACCGACAGCGGGTGTTCCAGGGGGAACAGGCCCAGGCTGTAGCCGGCGGTGTTGAGCAGTGCGAAGCGGCGAATGCCGTAGCGTTCCTGGCTCATGCGTCAATCTCCTGTTGCTCTTCGCGGATCGCCCGGGCCAGGGCGTCTTCTTCGCTCTCTTCGCCGTCGAACGGCGACAGGTCCAGCGGATCGTCGGTGCGGTTGAGTTCTTCGGGGGTCTCTTCGACCACCAGCACCGGGACTGGCAGCGGCAGGTCGCTGTGCAGCGTGGCAGCCAGGTCGCGGTCCTGCTGCACCGATAGGCATACGTCGAGGAAGCGGTGCATCGGCGGCAGGAAGCGGTAGATACCGCCTTCTTCATGGGCGAAGCCCAACTGGGTCATGCGGCGCAGGATCTTCTCTTCGAGTTCCTCGACGCTCTGCACTTCGGCTTGCAGGAACAGGTCGCGGTACTTCTCTAGCAGCGAAGGCAGCTCGTCGCGGCCGATACTGCCGCCGTCGAGCACGGCCATTGGGTCGCGGCCCTGGTCGGCGAGGTGCTCGACCAGGATGAAGGTGAACAGCGACAGGCGCTGGGCGGTCTTGTTGACCTGCGCGGCAGCCTGCTCGGGGACGAAGTAGTAGAAACCACGGGTATCGCAGACCAGCTCGAAACCGAGCGCCTTGAACAGGGTGCGGTACTGGTCCTGGAAGTTCGACAGCTGGGCGTACAGCTCCGGGTCGCGGCGGCTGACGTGGAAACCCTTGAACAGCTCGCGGAAGATCGGCGCGAGCTGGGACAGTTCGGAAAGATCAAGATGCATTGGCTGGGCTCGCGGTGGATTCGGTGGCAGCAGGTTTTGGCTCGCGGCTGGACGTCAGGGCGAAGGAACGCAGGCTGACCATATGTTCGCGGGTGAGGTATTGCTGGCGATCGAGGCGTTCGCGGCTGAAGCGCTTCTCGCGCGACAGGCGCGAGAACCAGTACAGCAATTCGTCGGTGGCGCCTTCGGGCTCTTGCTCAAGCAGCCAGACCATCAGGTCCGGCAGCGGCAAGGCATCTTCGCAGCGTTCGAGCATTTCCTTGACCGTGCGCGGCGCACGCGGCAAAGGGCCTTTCTGCGTCTTGTGCGCCTTGGGGAAGCGCGCAGGCTTGGGCTCGAAGCGGGCCAGGGCGTAGACGTAGGCCTCGACCTGGCTGGCGCTGCCGAGGAAGGTGCTCTGCGGGCGGGTGAACATCGGCATGGCCGCCTGCGGCACGGCATCGATGCCCTTCTTGCGGATCACCGACAGGGCCAGCGCCGCGCCACGGGTCACGGCATTGTGCCGACGCGCCTCTTCGCGCAACGGCAGCAGTAACTCGCGGGCATGGCGCAGAGTGAGCTGGGCGCTGGTCTGCATCTCGAGGATACGCGCGTGGGTACGCAGCAGCATGTCGTCGTCGACCAGGTGCCCCAGTCGTGCCTGTTCGCCCAGCAGGCGCAGCAGCACGGTCTCGACCTTGCGCACGCCCTGCTCGAAGGCGCCGTCAGCGTTGACCAGCTGGATCATCGGCTCGACGTATTCGTCCCAGGTCGCCAGGACTTCGGCGTAACGCTGGCGCAGCGGGATCTGCCGGTTACTGGTCTTGGCCCGTTCGGCCACGGCAATCAGCGCTTGCTCGTCGTTGTCGAGCTTCTTCAGTACATCGCGTACGCGCATGTCGAGCAGGCGCAGTTGGCGCGCCAAATCGTCGCTGTCGCGGTTGTCGAAGGCATCCTGAATATGCCCGGCCAGGCGCTCCAGGTGGCGCAGGTAGGCTTCGATCTCCAGGCACAAGCCCAGGCGGTGCTCGCGGCGCAGATAGGCGAGGAAATCGTGGATTTGCGCGTTGAGTTCGAAGCGGTTCGGGCTCTTGGCCACCGGGACCAGGATGTCCAGGCGAATCCAGATGTCGAGCAGCTGGGTAATGTCCTGCGGGGTGCTTTCTACCTGCTGTCGGGCCAGTTGCTGGCGTAGCTCGATCAGGCTCAGGGTGCCCTGGTCGAAGCGCTCGCACAGCGGCTCGATCAAGGCCCAGTGTTCGGCTAGGGCGCGCAGCACGCGCTTGGGTTCGATCATTGGCGGGTCGACTCGTTGCCAAATAAAAGGCGCGATTGTACTGCATCCGAGGGGGAGGATTTCACCCCTTGGTCTGTAATGGGGGATTACCCTGGTTTGTGTGGGGGATTCACTGGCCTCTTCGCGGGCGTGGCGCCGTCCGTCCGGCTGGTACGGTACCTGTGGCAGCCGGCTTGCCGCGAAGAGGCCGAAGTTGCCGATAAATTTCCGTCGCCCCATTGCGGCGCTATGCCGCCAACGGCGTTAGAATGCCCGCCTGATTTCGCCCACCCGGATATCCACCCCTTGCTGATCGAATCCCGTCGCCGCGCCTACCTGTCTGCCATGCAAGTGGTGCACTGGCTGCCGCGTGCCGAACTGCCATTCGCTGCACCTTCGCGCCCGGAGCTGCTGCTGCCGGTGGCGCCGGTCGAGGATGTGGATTTCGAGGTGCGCCCGCAGGCTCCAGCTGCGACGCCTGCTGAAGCGCCCCAGGCGCGTACGCTGGAGCGGCCGAAAATCGAGGTGCCTCGCCCTGGCGTGGCGAAACCTGCGGTCAAGCCGGTGCAAACCGAGCAGCAAGCTCCTGCGCCGCGTCCGGTGCGTGTGCCGCCGCCGCGTTTCGCCCTGCAACTGCTGCGTGCCGGCAGTTGCCTGATACTGGTGGAGCTTGCCACCGGCCAGCCGTTCCAGAGCCGCGACCCTTCGTACCTGCTGCTCAAGGACCTGCTGCGCGCCGCCGGCCTGCCGGATGCGCCGCAGTTGGTCGGCGAGCCGGTGCGTTGGCCGTTGCTGGTGCGCGGCAACCTGGACCAGGGACCGGAGGCAGCGCGGGACTTCGTGCAAGGCTTCATTGCCGCGCGCCTGGAAGACGCCCCCTGCACCTGTCTGTGGCTGGTTGGCCTGCCGGCCGTGCGTTTTGCCGGCCAGGCCGATGCGGATGCCTATTACCAAGAACTCAAGGTCGACCTGCTGGGTGACGCCTGGGCGCTGCCGGGTCTTGAACTGTTGATGGACGAGCCGCAGCGCAAGGCCCACGTCTGGAAAGCCATGCGCCAGCTGATGGCGCGCTGGAAGCGTGTAGATGAGTGACTCGATCAGTTTCCGCCCGGCCACCGAAGCGGATCTGGATGCCCTGCTTAAAATCGAATATGCAGCCTTCAGCCATCCTTGGACCCGGGGCATCTTCACCGATGCCCTGAAGTCCTACGAAGTGTGGCTGATGTTCGAAGGCCAGCAGCAGGTCGGCCACGGTGTAATCAACGTGATCATCGATGAAGCGCACCTGCTCAACATCACCGTCAAGCCGCAGAGTCAGGGCCGCGGCCTGGGCTTGCGCCTGCTCGAGCACCTGATGGCGCGGGCCTACCAGCTCAATGGGCGTGAGTGCTTCCTGGAGGTGCGGGCCAGCAACCAGTCGGCGTATCGCCTCTACGAACGCTACGGTTTCAACGAGATCGGCCGACGTCGCGACTATTACCCGCTGGCGGGTGGTCGTGAAGACGCGCTGGTGATGGCCTGTACATTGCTCGAAGACTGATTGCGGTCGCGTGAACCGCTTGCAGTCGGTTCAATCTGCCCGGCTACGCTTGAGCGCATGTTCGGCCAGTGCCCGGCTCATCTGGGCGTTGTGCGCGGCGTTGACCAGCATCCCCAGGCCGGGCTCGCCGGCCATGGCGCAACAGTATTCGTCGATGGTGTCCTCGACCCCACGCATCAACTGAATGGCGTGGGCCAGCGCATCTGCGCCGGGCATATCGTCGTTGATGGTGAAAAAATCACGGTTGGGTTTGCCAGGGTGCGGATCGGGGGCGGGCTTGCTCATGATGCTTCTCCTGTTCAGGGGAAAGGCCGCTGGCGTGGTCCCTCTCACGGGACAAGGGGTGGCAACCGCAACGCGGGGTGAGAGACCGGCGAACAGACAACTCCGGCAGGCATGAGCCTCCCGCGCACGGTAGCCATTGAGAGCGGTGCTTCTGTTTCGTAGGGCATTTGGTGACGACCCGAGGAAGTTAGCCCTGAGAACCTTTAGCGACAACGGAGAAGCTTCTTTGGCGCGCGTAGGGTAATTCCTAAGGCCGGCAGTCATGAAGCATTTGGTTTCAGGTTCGGCAATGCCCATGGGCACGCCTGCGTTTCTGTGGGCGCAGCGTTGTGTCGCGATGGGCCACAAGGCCGCCCCCACAGAGGTTGGAGTCAGGCATCAAGGAAGCGGGATGCTCAGATGCTCGGCTCGATCTCCACCGGTTTGCGCAAGTCCCTCAAGCTGCGCGTCACCACGCCGGTATTGCACTTGGCCGCTGCCTGATCGGGCGTCATCTTGCGTATGCTGCGGTAGAACAGCTCGCAGGTCTGTTTCTTCTGGGTCACCTGCCATTTGCCGGTGCAGGCCTGCAGGGTCAGCTTGGCGTCGGCCTGCGGGTTGCGGCCCATGCCGGCTTGCCAGCAGGCGGCCGACAAGTCCTGGCCCATCATCTTCAGGCCGGCAGCATCGGCCTTGTCCTGATCGCCGCCGTTGTTTGCCGGGTCGGCGGCGTACCAGATGGCGCTCGGGTGGTTGGCGCCGAGTACCGGCACCTGGGCTGCGCCTGTTTCAGGGCTGATCGACACCAGGCCGAGCACGTCCAGCTTCGGCCCATATTGTTGTGCGATCCAGGCACGCACCGGCGCGCCGAAGGCGACCATCGGCAGCGCGGTCCTATCGTTGTGGGTGAGGGTCATCTCCTTGACCATGCGCAGTTGATAGTCGCGGAAGTAGTCGTAGGTGCCTTCCAGGGTGCTGCCTGCACTGGCAGGGGCGGCGATGGGGGCGATGTCGATAATGGTCTGGTAGGCCGGGGTGCTGGCCGCCTCGACGCCGTTGAAGGTCAGTAGATCGGCCCAGCGGTCGGTGGTATTGGACTTGAGGTAGTCCTGATAGCGGGTCAGCGAATAGTCCGGTGGGAAGTGCAGCAGCTCGATGCTGCGGCGTTGTTCCAAGGCCATCCCCAGGGGCAGGAACAGGTACCAGTCGTAGGACCACTTGCCGTCCTGGTTCAGCTTGCTGGCGCCTTGGTAGGCCAGCTCGCCAGTGTCGAGCAGCTTGCGCAGCGGCTCGGTGTACCCGTCGGGCACGCCGCTGATGCGCGCCCGCAGGGTGTCGTGTTCACGCTCGACCTTGACCTGGGCGGTGCTGTAGCCGTCGCGCTGCACGCTCTGGGTCAGGTAGTGTTCGACGGTCTGCTCCAGCGTCCAGGCCCGGTAGCAGATCACGTGGCAGTTGTTGGGGAAGGCGAACAGGCGAGTGACGCGCTGCGCGTCACCGAGGTCGATCTGCGCATCGGCGCAGGCCAGGCTGCTGAAGGCGAGGGCGGCCAGGCCGGTTGCTGCAATCTTGTGCATGCTTAACTCCTTGTGTGTGGCCGCCAGAACGGCGGGCGACCTATGGTGGATGAAGAGGTGGTCGAATGAAAAGTGCCAAGGCATGGCTACTGGCCATCGGCTTGGCCGGGGCGCTCTCGGCCCAGGCTGACGAGCGTGATGTACGGCGCTTCGCTGCGTGGGCCGGGGATCATGAAACCGGTGCGTTTCGCCAGATGCTGGTGCAGGCGCGGCTGTACGGCGTGGTGCCGATCCATCAACTGCTGCGCTCTGCGTCGGATTGGCGCAAGTGCCGCGCCGAGCCCTTCGCAGTGCCGCCGGCCGGCCAATGGTCGGCAGTCCGCTCGACCGTAGCGTTGTTAAAAGTGCTCGGTGAGCAAGGCGTCATACGCGAGTACGAGGTGGTCTCGGCTTACCGTGACGGGCCGCTCAATCGCTGTGCGGGCGGAGTGCCGGGAAGCGCACATCTGCGCGCGTTCGCCGTCGACCTGTTGCTGGCGCCTGGGACAGACACCACGCGGCTATGCCAGTTCTGGCAGCGGCACGGGCAGGCGTGGAACATGGGGCTGGGGCGATATCCGTCAGGGCGGATTCATATCGATACGGCAGGCTATCGCACATGGGGCGGCTCGACGTTTTGCCCCAGGCCCAGCTGAGTCAGGCATACCTGGCATTCGTTGGTGACCCAGTCGGCGAAGCGTTGACGCTTGCCGTTGTCGTGCAGTGGCTGAGGGCTGAGCAGGTGGTAGCTGGAGCCGTCGCGCAGAAACCCGAACGGTGCTTCTAGCTGAGTGCTGTGCAACTCGTCGCTGACCATCAGCGCCGAGGCCATGGCCAGGCCAAGCCCGGCGCTGGCCGCCTGGATCGACAGGTAGAAGTGCTCGAAGTCGCTACGTGATGGATAGCTTGGGGTTTGCCCGCCCAGGCGTTGCCAGGTGGCCCAGGCACTGGGGCGGGTGGTGCTGTGCAGCAGGCGCTCGCCGGTGGCGCCTGGCGTACGCACCGGGCCGATCCATTCATCGCAGATCTTCAGGCTGTGCAACTGGCGGTCCCACTCGAAGTCATCGCGGCGCAGCGCCAGGTCGATGCCTCCACGGGCGAAGTCCACCGGGCCACCTGCGGCGACCAAGTGCAATTGCACGTCCGGGTGGGCGGCGTGAAAGCGTGGCAGGCGCGGTATCAGCCAGCGCATCGCGATGGTTGGCTCGCAGGAGAGTACCAGCACGTTGTCGTGAGGTGGCTGGCGCAGGCGCTGCACGCTGTCTTCGAGTTGCTCGAAGATCGCCCGGGTGGTGTCGTGCAAGTCGCGACCGGCGCGGGTCAGGTGCACGGCGCGGTTGCGCCGCTCGAACAGCGCCACGCCGAGGTCCTCTTCAAGCAGACGAACCTGACGGCTGACCGCGCCGTGGGTGACGTGCAGTTGTTCGGCGGCGCGTACGAAGCTTTCGAGGCGGGCGGCCAGGTCGAAGTAGCGCAGTGTGGCAAGTGGCGGCAGTTTGATCATGATCGGGCGTAGTAGCGGGGTGATGTGTGAGCAAAACTAGCAGGTTTACGCGACTATAAATCGATTTTTCCCAGCAGCGTTGGCCTCGATACTTTCACTTCAGTCAGTTTTCATCGAGGAATATTCGCTGTGCACGAACTCATCGCAGTTGCCCTGTTCACCCTGCTGGCGGTCATCAGCCCCGGCGCCGATTTCGCCATGGTCACTCGAAGCAGCTACGCCCAGGGACGCAAGGCCGGGCTGGCTGCCGCCGTGGGCATCGCCCTGGGCGTGCAGGTGCATGTGCTGTACACGGTACTGGGCATCGCCTTGATCATCCGCCAGAGCCCGGCCTTGTTTCTGGGTATGAAAGTGCTGGGGGCGGGTTATCTGATCTACCTGGGCTACAAGTCGCTGACCAACACCACCCGGATCAGCCTGCAGGGGCAGTCCCAGGGGGAGTACGCAAGCCTCGTCCAAGCCTTGCGCAGCGGATTTCTGACCAATGCCTTGAACCCCAAGACCATGCTCTTCGTGGTCAGTGCCTATACCCAGGTGGTGCAGCCGGGCAGTGCGCTGGCGCTGAACTTTGCCTACGGCGCATTCATGTCGCTGGCCCACTGGTTGTGGTTCAGTCTGGTAGCGGTGTTCTTTTCGAGCGGTGCGCTGCGCCGCGCGATGATCGAGCGCCAGGTGCTGGTGGATCGGGTGATCGGTGCGGCCTTGATCGGGCTGGGGGTGGCCGTCGCAGTGGCGGGGGTGCGCTAGTGCCCTGTCTCGGAAATAAGCGGCTCACTTTTGGCAGCGCCTTGGCCGAACACCCAAGCCACTCGCCAAAAACGAACGTATTTCCGAGACAGGACGCTAGGACTTTCACGCGCACAAATAAAAAGGGCTTATCTTTCGATAAGCCCTTTTGAAATTGGTGGCTACACAGGGACTTGAACCCCGGACCCCAGCATTATGAATGCTATGCTCTAACCAACTGAGCTATGTAGCCAACTTGGCGCGCATTATTAGCTCGAAACGCTAAGCTGTCAACACTCATTCCAAAAAAAATTTCCAACCTTTCAAAAACTTAGCCGGGCAGCCCACGTCAGTAAGCGACCAGCCAGTGGCCAAGTACGCCTTGCAGGCGCAGATGTTGTTCGCTGGCCAGCCGCGCCAGGCTCTGGGCCGGGTTATCCAACGTGAAATTGCCGTTGATGCGCCGGGCCGCGCTGTGCTCATCGAGCAGCCACACCCGCTGACCGTGGTAGCCCGCCAGGCGCTCCAGCACTTGACCTAGCGGCATGTCGCGGGCGACCAGCTGGCCGCGCCGCCACGCATCGGCGGCTCCGGCATCGATCTTTTGCGTGGCGTTGATACGCATGTCGGTGAAGGTCACCCGCTCGCCGGCATTGACCATACGCTGGTCGCCGCCCAGGGATACCGACGCCTTGCCGGCGAGCACCACCAGTTCATCGTGGTCGCGGTAGCGGGCAATTTGCAGCCGCGTACCGAATACCTGGATGCGCGCGTCGTCCACTTGCACGTCCATGGCCCGGCCGTCGAGCATCACTTCCACGTACACCTGACCTTGTATCAGGTGCAGCAGACGGGTACGTCCACGCAGGTCGACGTTCATGGCGCTGGCACTGTCCAGGTGCAGGGTGGAGCCATCGGCCAGGCGCACGCTACGGCGTTCGCCGCTGTCGGTGTGCAGCTCGCAGCTCAGGCGCTGCAGCATGGGCCAGTAAAGTGAGGCCAGCCCCGCCAACAGTGCCAGGAAGGCGGCACCCAACCACAGTCCGACACGGCTGCGGCGCAGTGCGGTGATCCGCGGGCGCGGCCGGGCAGCAGGGGCCTGTACCTGTTGCCAGTAAGCTTCGAGCTGGGCATAAGCGTGTGCGTTCAGCGGGTCCTGACACCAATGGCCGAAGGCTTGGCGCACGGCCTCGCTGCAACCGGGTTGGCGTAGGCGCGAGAACCAGTCCAGGGCTTCCTGCTCGGGGTCGGGCTGCTGCAAGGCGGGCATCGGGCTCATGGATCGGGCTGCTCGCAAGGTCGGGGCGGGTAGGCCCAGCGTTCACAGGGGGAATAGACAGAGGATGCTAAATATATTGAGAACCATTTACAAGTGCGTGTCGGATGGAAGGTCGGCGGGGGAATAAAAAGGTAGCTTCGTATCTATTCGTTTCAGGATAATCGGATCCCAACCTGCGCACGGACTCCTAGCCCATGGCTAACAGCAGTACCTCGACCCTCCCCGGCAGTTCCTCGGCCAGCCCGCTGGTGATGCGCATCATCACCTTCTGCGCCCTGGCGCACCTGATCAACGACCTGATCCAGTCGGTGCTCCCGGCGATCTATCCGATGCTCAAGGCCAACTACGACCTGAGCTTCACCCAGATCGGCCTGATCACCCTGACGTTTCAGGTCACCGCCTCGCTGCTGCAGCCGTGGGTGGGGCTTTTCACTGACAAGCGTCCAACGCCCAACTTGCTGCCACTGGGTACCCTGTGCACCCTGGTGGGGATCGTGATGCTGGCATTCGTCGGCAGCTTCCCGATGATTCTGCTGGCCTCGGCGCTGGTGGGCATCGGTTCGTCGACCTTCCACCCGGAAACCTCGCGCATCGCGCGGCTTGCGTCGGGTGGGCGCTTCGGTCTGGCCCAGTCGACCTTCCAGGTGGGTGGGAACGCAGGTTCCGCGTTTGGCCCGTTGCTGGCCGCAGCCATCGTCATTCCGTTCGGCCAGACCCACGTGGCGTGGTTCGGCCTAGCGGCGCTGTTCTTCTTCGGCGTGACCTTGATGCTGCGTCGCTGGTACATCGAGCATCTCAACCAGGCCAAGGCGCGCAAGGCAGTGCAGGCGAGCCACGGCATCTCGCCACGGCGCGTCAAGTTGGCGCTGGTGGTGTTGGGCCTGCTGGTGTTCTCCAAGTACTTTTATATGGCCAGTTTCACCAGCTACTTCACCTTTTACCTGATCGAGAAGTTCCAGCTTTCGGTGGCCAGTTCGCAACTGCACCTGTTCCTGTTCCTCGGCGCAGTGGCCGCCGGCACCTTCTTCGGCGGGCCGATTGGTGATCGCATCGGGCGCAAGGCGGTGATCTGGTTCTCGATTCTTGGTGTGGCGCCGTTCACCCTGGCGCTGCCGTATGCCGACCTGTTCTGGACCACCGTGCTGAGCCTGGTGATCGGTTTCATCCTGGCCTCGGCGTTCTCGGCCATCGTGGTGTATGCCCAGGAACTGGTGCCGGGCAACGTGGGGATGATCGCCGGGATCTTCTTCGGCCTGATGTTCGGCTTCGGCGGGATCGGCGCGGCGCTGCTGGGGTATGTGGCTGATCTGCGCGGCATCGAATACGTGTATGGCGTGTGTTCGTACCTGCCGTTGTTCGGGCTGCTGGCGGTGTTCCTGCCGTCTACTGGCAAGCGCTGAGTGCTGCACCGCTGCCTCTGTAGGGGGCGATCTTGCATGAGGCTGAAATCCTGGGGCTGCTACGCAGCCCTTTCGCGGCACAAGGCCGCTCCTACAGGGGGCCCAGGTCGGGCACTGTAGCGGACGATGATTGACGCGGTGCAAGCGCCTGCCCTAGAGTGCCTGCACCATTTCCCCACCTGCGTAGTTCAAGCGATGCGCCGTATCGATGTGTTCAGCTCCCCCCGCCAGCCTGTCGCCCCGACAGCGCGCCGCGCGTGGCCGAGCGACACGGTGCTCAAGCGTCGGCGCAGCGTGCTGTTTGCCTTCACCTTCTCGCCACACCTTGCCCTGAACTGATCCGCGCCCCTGCGTGCCGCGTTTGTCCCGCGCCATGGCGGGCGCCTGTGTTCGAACATCTTTCAGCGGTTTTTCAGCCGGCCAGGGCCCTGTGCCCCTGCGCGCCGGCTTGCAAGGAGTGGTACATGAACATGCGTTTGCTGGTCGGCCTTCTGTTCGCCGTGTCGGTGGTGGGTTTCAGCCTGGGGGCGAGCCTGCCACTGGTATCGTTGCGCCTGCACGAGGCCGGTGCCGGCACACTTGAAATCGGCATCATCTCGGCGATCCCCGCAGCGGGGATGATGCTTTCGGCGTTCATGGTCGATGCCTGCTGCAAGCACCTGACCCGGCGCGTCATCTACCTGCTGAGCTTCAGCCTGTGCGCTATCAGCATTGCCGGGCTCGAATGGGCTTTCGACTCGCTGTTGTGGCTGGCCGCGCTGCGTCTGGGGTTGGGCATTGGCATGGGCATCGCGATCATTCTCGGCGAGTCGTGGGTCAACGAGCTGTGCCCGGAGCACAATCGCGGCAAGATCATGGCCCTGTACGCCACCAGTTTCACCGGCTTCCAGGTGCTCGGCCCGGCGCTGCTGGCGCTGCTGGGCGCCGACAGCCCGTGGTTGGTGGGTGTGGTCAGCGCCTGCTATGGCCTGGCGTTGTTGTGCATTCTGTTCACCGTGCCCAACGACCATGTCGCCCACGCAGAAGGCGAAAAGAGCTTCGGCCTGGGCGGCTTCTTCCGTGTGGCCCCGACGCTGTGCGTGGCGGTGTTGTTCTTCTCGTTCTTCGATGCCGTAGTGCTCTCGCTGCTGCCGGTGTACGCCAGCAGCCACGGTTTTGCCGTGGGCGTGGCGGCGCTGATGGTGACAGTGGTGTTCGCCGGCGACATGGTTTTCCAGTTGCCGCTGGGATGGCTGGCCGACCGGGTCGAGCGCACTGGGCTGCACCTGGTTTGCGGGCTGGTGGCGATGAGCATCGGTATCGCCTTGCCGTGGCTGCTGCAAGTGACGTGGCTGCTGTGGCCGCTGCTGGTGGTGCTGGGCGCGGTTGCAGGGGGCATCTACACCCTGGCGCTGGTGCTGATTGGGCAGCGTTTCAAAGGCCAGGACCTGGTGACCGCCAACGCCAGCGTCG
Organism: Pseudomonas sp. NY15463; assembly: GCF_048068415.1. Classification (NCBI taxonomy): domain Bacteria; kingdom Pseudomonadati; phylum Pseudomonadota; class Gammaproteobacteria; order Pseudomonadales; family Pseudomonadaceae; genus Pseudomonas; species Pseudomonas sp. NY15463. Next base: position 705,328 of record NZ_JBLUQD010000002.1, on the reverse strand, counting down.
GTTTGCTGTGGGGCGTGGGCAGCCTGGTCGGGCCACTGCTCAGCGGCGCGGCGATGGACGTGGCCCCACATGGCCTGCCCATGGCGCTGGCGTTGATGGCCGGTGTGTTCGTGTGCTTTGCCCGTCAGGCCTATTGCCGCTCGCGCCGTCAGGCGGCGTCGATGCTCACCCAGTAACGCGTGCGGTAGTCGATGCGCACCGGCAGGCTGCGCGCAATCAGCAGCAGGATCTGGTCGGTGTCGGCCAACTGGTAGGTGCCGGACACCCTCAGCCCGGCAACCGCCGCAGCGCAGCGTACAAGGCCTGGGCGGTAGCGCGACAGCTCGTCGACGAACTCGCCCAGGGGCATCTGCTGCACGCTCAGCACGCCTTCCGTCCACCCCCAGGGATCCGCGCGCAGGTGGGCGGGTTGGACCTTGCCCTGGCGGGAAATCTGCAGTATTTCGCCCGCTATGACCGGCTGCTCGGCTACCGAGGCGGGGAACAGCGTGACCTCGCCCCGGCGCACCGCCAGCAGCATACCCGAGGCGTTTTCCCGCAACAGCAACTGGCCGCCCTGGGTGGCCAGCGCGCCTATTGGCGTGTCGATGCGAAACGGGCGGTTGTCATTGGCGTTGCTGTCCAGGCTGATTTCACCCTGCACCAGGGTGAGCTGGCGCAGGTTGGCGCTGTAGCGCAGATCGATGGCGCTGTCGGTGTTCAGGTGAATGTGGCTGCCGTCGTTGCCTTGCAGTTCGCGGCACTCGCCCGTGGCGGTGGTGCTGTCGGCGAGCATGGCCGACAGGCCCAGCGGCTCACGCGCGGTCCAGCCAAGCGTACCGGCCGCGGCCAGCAACGACAGGAACTTGAGATGCTCACGTCGGCCCATGCGTCGGCGTTCGCTGCCGGCGAGGGTGCGTCGGCTGAGTTCGCCGGGCAGGCTGGCCAGTTCGTCGCCCAGGTCGCTGACCCGTTGCCAGGCCAGCGCGTTGTGCGGGTCGGCGGCCAGCCACTGCTGGAACTGCCGCTCAAGGCACGGCCCTGGTTTGTCGTAGCGCAACTTGACCATCCAGTCGATGGCTTGGTCGACGCGCGCCTGGGAGGGGGCTTGATCAGGCATCGGCATAGCGCAACCGATAGCAGACGCCCAATGCCTTGGTCAGGTCGCGTTCGACGGTAGCCCGCGAAACGCCCAGGCGCAGGGCAATCTGCGGCAGGCTTAGGCCATCGAGCTGCGCCATGAGGAAGGCTTGTCGGGTACGCGGCTTGAGCCCCTGCAACGCGTGGTCGAGGCGCTCAAGGGCATCGAGCAGCAGCAGCCGATGCTCTGCGCTTGGCGCTTCGAGTTCAGGCAGGCTGGCCAGGCTTTCGAGGTACGCTTTCTCCAAGGCGCGGCGGCGGTACTGATCGATCATCAGGCCGCGCGCGATACTGCTCAGGTAGGCCCTGGGTTCTTTGAGCGGCGATATCTGGCGAGCTTTGAGCAGGCGCACGAAGGTGTCCTGGGCCAGATCGGCGGCCTGCTCCCGGCAGCCGACCCGTGCGCCCAGCCAACTGCGCAGCCAGCGGTGATGGGCGTGGTAGAGCAAATCGACCTCGGCCGGTTTCAGCGTGTCATCGATCTGCATCGTCGGAAGCGCCTTGCCTGGAGAATGTGATTGTTAATTGTTCTCAATTCTATGCGGGCGGTATGGCCAGATCAACGGTATGCCAAGGAATCACTGCGCAAGATCCAGGGTTTCACCGATAAACGGTTGGACTAGGCTTGTCCCTTTACCTGTGTGCGACACCTTCGATGATCCTTGCAGACCTTGCACCGCAGGCCCTGGAAGACGGCGCCTGTTTTCTTGCCAGGCAAGATCCCGACTGGGCGCGGCATATCGCCGCGATCGGACCATGCCTGCACGCCGCCACCCCAGGCCGTGAGCCTTATGAAGCGCTGGTGCGGGCAATTGCCTACCAGCAGTTGCACGCCCGGGCAGCGGAGGCGATTCTTGGACGGCTGCTGGCGATGTTCCCCGCGCAGGCATTTCCCAGCCCCGAACAACTGCTCCAGGTGACCCCGCAAGTGATGCGCAGCTGTGGCTTTTCGGCGAGCAAGGCTGCGACCCTGCATGGCATTGCCCAGGCGAGCCTCGACGGCATCGTGCCCAGTCGGGCACAGGCGTTGACTCTGTGCAACGAGGTATTGATCGAGCGCTTGGTGAGCCTGCGTGGGGTCGGGCGCTGGACGGTAGAGATGCTGCTGATCTACAGCCTGGAGCGTTCGGATATCCTGCCGGTGGATGACTTTGGCGTGCGCGAGGGGTATCGGCGCATGAAGGGGCTGAGCAAGGCCCCGACACCTGCGCAGATGCGGGTGCTGGGGCAGGGCTGGAGCCCGTATCGGACCTTGGCGGCGTGGTATCTATGGCGGGCCTGATAGGGCAGTCGATAAGGATCTGCGATGCCGACGTAGAGTTACTTGCAAGAATCGGAGTGATCGCGCCAACCTGGCCTGTCAGGCTGAGCCTATCGTTACCCACAGAGGCCATCATGAACCGAGCCTATACCACCGACGCCGAGCGCTGGCATGCCGTGCAGGCCCGTGATGCCGCAGCCTGTGAGCATTTCGTGTATGCCGTGCGCACCACTGGCGTGTACTGCCAGCCGGCCTGCAAGGCACGCTTGGCCAAGCGCGAGAACGTCGAATTCTTCGACGCAGCCGAGCAGGCCGAGGCTGCCGGCTACCGGGCTTGCAAGCGCTGCATGGCCAGCCCTAGGCGCACCGACCTTGTGGCCCAGGCCTGTCGTTTGATCGAGGCGCAGGACATCGCCCCCAGCCTCGATCAGTTGGGCGAAGCGCTGAACATCAGCCCGTTTCATCTGCATCGCCAGTTCAAGGCCGAGACCGGCCTCACCCCCAAGGCCTACGCTTCGGCGTTCCGTGCCCAGCGCCTGCGTGAACGCCTGGGCGCTGCTGACAGCGTCACCGAGGCCATCTACGACGCCGGCTACAACTCCAACAGCCGCTTCTACGAAAGTGCCGGCGAACGCCTGGGCATGCGCCCGCGAGAGTACCGCGCAGGCGGCACCGGGGCGGTGATCCGCTTCGCCCTGGCTCAATGCGCGCTGGGGGCGATCCTGGTGGCGCAGAGCGAGCGGGGTATCTGCGCGATCTTGCTGGGCGATGAGCCTGAAACGTTGCTCAACGAGCTGCAAGATACCTTCCCCAAGGCGTGCTTGATCGGCGGCGATGCAGCGTTCGAGCGTCTGGTGGCCGAGGTGATCGGATTTGTCGAAGCCCCGGCGTTGGGCCTGGCGCTGCCGCTGGACGTGCGAGGCACGGCGTTTCAGGAACGGGTCTGGCAGGCGCTGCGTGAAATCCCACCTGGCACGCGGGTCAGCTACACCGACATCGCTGAGCGCATCGGCGCACCCAAGGCGGTACGCGCCGTTGCCCAGGCCTGCGCGGCCAACACCCTGGCGGTGGCGATCCCCTGTCACCGCGTGGTGCGTCGCGACGGCGACCTCAGCGGCTATCGCTGGGGCATCGAGCGCAAGCAGCAGTTGCTGGACCGAGAAACGGCATCCTCCTGAGCGCACGGACCGCGTAGAATTCACGCCCTGTCGAGTTGTATAGAGGAAGTTTCGATGAGGCGTGTCAGCCTTAAGCGATTTTATGTGGGGATTCTGGCCGTGTTGTTGTGGGTGGTCTCCCCAGCCTGGGCCGCGCCGGCTACACCGGTATCGCGCCTGGCGGTGGCCGAACAGCAGGTGTTGGACGAGAACGCTAGTCTGGAAGACCTGAGTGAACGGCTCGACCAGATCCGCCAGGGCGTCACCAGCAACGCCAACGATGATCTGCTGGCGCAGTTGCGCCAGTCGGCCTTGCAGGTGCAGCGCCAGGCCGATGCGCTGGCCACCCAGCGCACCGCCGATGTGCAGCGTTTGGACGACCAGCTCAACGTGCTCGGCGCGCCGTTGCCGGAGGAGGCCGAGAGCCTCACCCGCCAGCGCAAGCAACTGACGGATGCGAAAAACGCGGTGCTTGCTGAGCAGAAGGACGCCACCACGCTGACCCAGTCGGCCCGCGACCTGTCCACACAGATCGTCAACCTGCGCCGCAGCCTGTTCAACTCGCAGATCACCAGCCGCGCCGCCAGCCCATTGAGCCCGGCATTCTGGTCGAGCCTGATTCGCCCTACCGACGATGACGTGGCGCGCCTGCGCGATTTGCGTGGGGAAGTCGCCGACGCCGTGGCCAGCGCTTTCAGCCCCGAGCATCGCTGGCTGTTCCTCGCCGCACTGGTCGCGGCGGTGCTGGTCTGGACCCTGGTGCGACGGCTCTTCGAGCGCCTGCTGGCCGATGCCATGATTCGCTGGCTGCCCGAGGGGCGCCTACGCCGCAGTGCCCTGGCACTGAGCGTTGCCCTCGCCACCCTCGGCACCATTGCCGGTTCTGTGTCGCTGCTGCGCTGGGGGCTTGAGAGCAGTGCCGAGCTGGGCACGGACCTGGCGAGCCTGACCAATCACATTCTGACCCTGGTGGTGTTCAGCGCATTCATTTCGGGCCTTGGCCGCGCCATGCTGATGCTACAGCGCCCGTCCTGGCGCCTGCCGCCGATCCCTGACCAGGTGGCAAGCGCATTAGCTTGGTTCCCGCAGGTGCTGGCGCTGGCGCTGATGGTGCTGCTGACCCAGGAACGTATCAACAGTGTGATCGGCACCAGCCTGGCGCTGACCCTGGCCACCAATGGCCTGACCGCGTTGGTGGTGTCGCTGTTGTTCGTCACCGCCCTGGTGGGCTACCGCCGTACCCGCCGTGCGCATGGCCTGGAGCGGCCCAAAGGCTTGGCTGGGTTGATCCCGTTCGTGATCGTGGTGTGGGTGCTGGCGATACTGCTGACCCTGCTGACGGGCTACCTGACCTTGGCGTACTTCCTCACGGCCAAGCTGCTGTGGGTCAGCGTGGTGACCACCTGCGCCTACCTGCTGACCAGCGTGTTCGGCGACGTGTGCGAAACCCTGCTGTCGCCGCGTCAGCCAGGTGGCCTGGCGCTGGCCTCTGCGCTGGGGTTGCAGCAACGTCACCAGGCCCAGGCCAGCACGGTACTGGCCGGGATCGGGCGTACGCTGCTGCTGTTCGTCGCCGCACTGCTGGTGTTCATGCCTTCCGGCACCAGCCCTGGTGAGCTGCTGATGAGCCTGTCGGACTGGGATGGCACCGGTGGCAAGGTGCTTGGCAACCTGAACATCGTGCCCCAGGACATCTTCCTGGCGGTGGCGATCTTCCTCGGCGGCTGGTTCGCGATCCGCGTGGTCAAGCGCTGGCTGAGCGAGCGTCTGTTGCCAGAAACCGACATGGACGCGGGCATGCGTGCCTCCTTGGTGACCCTGGTCGGTTACCTCGGCTTCCTGTTCCTGGCCATGCTGGTGATGTCCACCTTGCACATCAACCTCACCAGCCTGACCTGGGTGGTCAGTGCGCTGTCGGTGGGTATCGGTTTTGGCTTGCAGCAGATCGTGCAGAACTTCATCTCGGGCCTGATCCTGCTCACCGAGCGTCCGGTCAAGGTGGGCGACTGGGTGAGCCTGGCCGGTGTGGAAGGTGATATCCGTCGCATCAACGTGCGCGCCACCGAGATCCAGATGTCCGACCGCTCGACGGTGATCGTGCCCAACTCGCAGTTCATTTCGCAGAACGTGCGCAACGTGACCATGGCCAATGCCCTGGGCGTGGTCGGCATCACCCTGACCCTGCCGTTGGAGACTGACCCTGCGAAAGTGCGCGAGGTATTGCTGGCGGCGTACAAGGAGCACGACAACATCCTCGATGCACCGGCCAGTTCCGTGACCTTCAAGGACTTGACCAGCAGTGGCATGGTGATAGCCGTCAGCGGCTACGTGGCATCGCCACGCCAGGTGTCTAGCACGCGCAGCGACCTGTTGTTCACCATCCTTGGGCATTTGCGCGACGAAGGCATCGCCCTGTCATCGCCAGCGAGCATGGTGTTGTTGCAGGACAGTACGAAGCCTGCCGAGCCTACGTAAATCCTGTGTGCCGGGCCGCTCCTACAGCGACTGTGTTGCATCAGCGTGATCAGTGCTGCTTGGCTTTGTGGATCCTCAGCAGGATCACCAGCAGCACCAGCACCGAGTTGATCACCTGCGCCGCATCGCGGCGGGCGCTTCGGGGCAGCAGCGCCTGGCAGGCAGCATGGCCGCCGAGTAGGGCGAGGTGAAACACATGGGCCGGGCCGTCGAAGTACAGCGACGGGCGGGCGTGCAGTTCTGTGTGCCGGGCGATACGTTGAGGGTGCATGGAGGTTCGGCCTGGTCTTGTGATTATTGGGCTGCCAGGAAGTGGGACTCTGCGGCAAGGGGGAAAAATCACCGGATCGATCGAGAGAGCGGCCTGCTCCCTCGGGTGGCGTGCGTGTGGATCAGCCGCCGTTGCGTTTCAACGCATGTTCGGCCAGTGCCCGCCCCATCTGCACATTGCGCGCGGCGTTGACCAGCATGCCCAGGCCGGGTTCGCCGGCCATGGCGCAGCAGTATTCGTCGAGGGTGTCTTCGATGCCGCGCATCAGTTGGATAGCGTGGACCAGTGCCTCGGGGGCGGGCATGTCGTCGTTGATGGTGTAGAAGGGGCGGTTTGGGGATGTTGGTGGTGATGAATCGGGTACAAACTTTTCCATTGTGAATCTCCCAGATTGGTCAGGAGCTGCACGCTGATCCCTCTCACAGGATTGGGTGGCAGCTGGACGCGGGGTGAGAGACCGGAGACCTGGGAACCCGGCCAGGACGAATCCTGCCCGCGTACAGCTGCCGCAAAGGCTGCAAACCAGATATCAGGCTCTCACACCCGGTCGCCGAAACGGCGACTCGGGGAAGTTAGTCCTGCTGGTGGTTTTCGACAATTCAGACACGTCGGCAGCGCGCGTAGGGTAATTCCCAAGCGATCTAGCTTTGAAGCACTTTGTTGCGGGTTCGGAAATGTCTGACAGCTAGGTCTGATTTGCCACCGACCGACCCTGTGTTCGTCGATAGCCTTGCATCGCCTGTGAGATCGAGCGCCGCCCGCGCGGCGCTCGATCTCACAGGCGCCTAAACCCTTTCGGCGAACACCTGCCGGTCTCCCCGAGCCCGTGAAAGGAATACCTACAAACTCACCCCAAACACCGCGTCACATGCTTCACCGACTGATACCCCGAAAGCCCCCAAGGCCCAAGCTCGCGGCCGATACCACTGCCCTTGGTGCCGCCCCACGAGGTCTCGACGAATACCGCCTGGATCGAGTTGATCCACACATGCCCCACCTCCAGCGCATCGGCCACGCGCTCGGCACGTTCCAGGTCGGCAGAGCAAACCGTGGCCACCAACCCGAAGCGGCTGTCGTTGGTCTGGGCAATCGCTTCGGCTTCAGTGGCAAAACGCCGGGCGCACAGCACGGGGCCGAAGATCTCTTCGTTCCACAGGCGGCTGCTCGTTGGTACATCCACGTACAGCGTCGGGCTGACGAACCAGCCATTGCGGTCCAGCGATGTGCCGCCTGCCAGGCACTGCAAGCCTTCTTCGCGAGCGGTGGCGAAATAGCTGGCCACCTTGAGCCATTGCGCCTGGCTGGTCAGCGGGCCCATGTCCACTTCTTCGACCAGCGGGTTGCCTACCCGCAGTTGCTCCAGCGCAGCTTGCAGGCGTGCTAGCAGGGTCTCGGCGATACCTTCTTGGACCAGCAGCCGAGAGGTGGCCGAGCACATTTGCCCGGCGTTCCACGTGATGCCGGCGACGATCCACTCCACCGCCTGATCCACGTCGCAGTCGTCGAACACCACGATTGCCGACTTACCGCCCAGCTCCAGGGTCACCGGGCGGCACTGCGCGGCGGCGGCGCGCATCACCTGGCTGCCGACGCCGTTGCTGCCGGTGAACGAGAGCTTGTCCAGGCCGCTGTGGCCGCTTAGGGCGGCGCCGGTCTCGGCTTTGCCATTGACGATGTTCAGCACGCCACCGGGCAGGCCCAGCTGCTCGGCGATCTGGCCGTAGACCTGCTCGATCAGCGGGGTTACCTCGGAAGGCTTGAGCACCACGGTGCAGCCAGCGGCCAGGGCCGGGGCGAGCTTCCAGGCGCTGGTCACCAGCGGGAAGTTCCACGGCACGATCAGGCCGACCACGCCCACCGGCTCCAAGCGGGTGCGCGCGCTGAAACCTGCGGCGGCCAGGGGCACGTCGCGGTTCTTGGCCGGCAGTTGCTCGGCCAGCTCGGCGTAGTAGGCGAAGGTGGCGATGGCGTCGTCCAGGTCGATCTCGGCCTCGTGGCGCGGTTTGCCGTTGTTGCGCATTTGCAGGGCGATCAGGGCCTCGCGGCGCTGGCCGAGCTGTTCAGCGAAACCCCGCAGGTAGGCGGCGCGCTCGGCGGCGCTGACCTGCTTCCAACTGGCCAGGGCGCGGCGCGCGGCGGCTACGGCCTGATCGACCTGGGCGCTACTGGCGGCCATCAGTTCGGCGAACGGCTGACCGTCAGCGGGGTTGTGGACAACGATGCAGTCGTTGCCCTGGCCTTCGACCCAACGGCCGTCGATGTAGTGAGGAGTGGTCATGAACAGATTCCAATCAGGCCATTTCGGCCGTGGTCACAGGCTTGACGGGCACGCGTTTGCAGCGCACCCAGCGCGGGCCGTTGGGGCCATACACGCCAGCGGGTTCAGGGAACAGGTTGAGCAGGATCAGGTACAGCACGCCGGCGATACCCAAGGTGACTGGCAGGCTCAGGTCGATACCCCCGGCCAGCTCGCCCAACGGGCCGACGAACTGCCCCGGCAGGTTGACGAAGCACAGGCCGATCGCTGCGCTGGGGATCCATGCGCCCATGCCGCGCCAGTTCCAGCCGTGACTGAACCAGTAATGCCCGCCTTGCTGGCCGCGAGTGAACACTTGCAAGTCGTCGGCATGGTAGAAGCCGCGGCGGGTAATCAGGCCGAGGATCATGATCACCATCCACGGGCTGGTGCAGGTGATGATCAGCACGGCGAAGGTCGACACGCTCTGCACCAGGTTGAAGGTGAATCGACCGATGAAAATGAAACCGATGGCCAGCACGCCGATCAGCAGGGTGGCGGCGGCGCGGCTGAGCAGGCGCGGGAACACGCTGGACATGTCCAGGCCCGTGCCGTACAGCGCGGTGGTGCCGGTGGACATGCCGCCGATCACCGCGATCAGGCACACCGGCAGGAAGAACCAGCCTGGCGAAACCGCCAGAAGCCCGCCCACGTAGTTGTTGGCGGCAATGTAGTCCGGCGCCTGGCTGGCCACCAAGGTGGCGGTGCACAGGCCGAACAGGAACGGGATCAGCGTGGCGGCCTGGGCGGCGATCACCGCCAGCATGATGCGCCGCTTGGGCGTGGCGCGCGGGATGTAACGCGACCAGTCGCCGAGAAAGGCGCCGAACGATACGGGGTTGCTCATGGCCAGCAGCGCTGCACCCACGAACGCCGCCCAGAAGCCCGCCTGGCCGAGGTTGACGCTGCCGGCGAAGCCTGCATCGAACGGCCCGGCAAAGGCCACGATGCCCAGCAGGAACAGCAGGCTCGACGCCCACACAGCGATCTTGTTCACCCACAGCATGAAGCGGAAACCAAAGATGCACACCACCAGCACCAGGACGGCGAACAGGCCGTAGGCCAGGCCCAGGGTGAGGTCGGTTTCCGGTAGGCCGACCAGGCGCTTGGCTCCGCCGACCAGGGCGTCGCCCGAACTCCATACCGACAGCGAGAAGAACGCCACGGCGGTCAGCAGTGACAGGAACGAGCCGACGATACGCCCATGTACGCCGAAGTGCGCGCCTGAGGACACGGCGTTGTTGGTGCCGTTGAGGGCGCCGAACAGGCCCATCGGCGCGAGGATCAGCGCGCCGATGCCGACCCCCAGCAGAATTGCCCAGACCCCGGCCTGGAACGACAGCCCGAACAATACCGGGAAGCTGCCGAGCACGGCGGTGGCGAAGGTGTTGGCGCCGCCGAAGATCAGGCGGAACAGGTCCAGGGGGGAGGCATCGCGTTGATCGTCAGGGATCTGTTCGACGCCATTGGTCTCGATACCGGTCGAGTGGCTCATGGGGTGCTCCAGCGCGTGTGTTGTCGGCCTGTGGCAGGCCTTGTTGTGGGTGCGATGGCAGTGCGGCAGGGCCGCGTTTCAAAGGGTCAGGCTGGCGATACGACCGACAGGTGCTCGTGGCACGCCAGCCAGCGCTCGCCGCACAGGCGGAACACGATGGTTTCGCGCTCGTTCAGCGCCAGCTCTTCGCCGCCGACACGCAGGCGTGTGGCTACGTCGTGCATGAAGATCGCCACCTCGCCCTGCACGCTCACCTTCACGTTGCTGGACGTACAGCCGAGCACGGCAAAACCTTCGGCCTGCCAGCCGGCCCAGACCTCTTCGTAGGCGCGGCGAGACAGCAGAGGGTGCGGCAAGGTGTGGAAGAGGAAGGTGGCGTCTTCGCTGAAGCAGGCGAAGTAGCGTGCGGTGTCGTTGCTGGCGAAAGCAGCAACCAGGTCGGCGGCGGCCTGGCGTACCTGAAGTGTCTGGTCCACGGGAGTGGCCTCACGGTTCTTGTGATTGTGGTGAAGCGATTCTGGTGGGGGGCGCAGATGGGAAAAATCGCTAGGGGCAAATAATCAGTTCAGGAAATTGTGAACTGATGCGGTGACCGTGAGCTGGGCATCACCGTGCGGCTTGAGCGGCCAGCGTGGGACGGTCCCAAAAACACAAAACCCCTCGGGCGCGAGCCCGAGGGGTTTTGTTCGACAACGGCTTCGGCGTTGATCAGACGTTGAAGCGGAAGTGCATGACGTCACCGTCCTTGACGATGTAGTCCTTGCCTTCCAGGCGCCATTTGCCGGCTTCCTTGGCACCGCTTTCACCCTTGAACTGGATGAAGTCGTCGTAGGCCACCACTTCGGCGCGGATGAAGCCTTTTTCGAAGTCGGTGTGGATCACGCCTGCGGCTTGTGGCGCAGTGGCGCCGACGCGCACGGTCCAGGCGCGGACTTCCTGTACGCCTGCGGTGAAGTAGGTTTGCAGGTTCAGCAGCTCGTAGCCGGCGCGGATCACGCGGTTCAGGCCAGGCTCTTCCAGGCCCAGGGCTTCGAGGAACATGTCTTTCTCTTCACCGTCGTCCAGCTCGGCGATTTCGGCTTCGATCTTGTTGCACACCGGCACCACGACCGCGCCTTCTTCCTCGGCAATGGCCTTGACCACGTCCAGGTGCGGGTTGTTCTCGAAGCCGTCTTCGGCAACGTTGGCGATGTACATGACCGGCTTGCTGGTCAGCAGGTGGAAGCCACGGATCACGGCCTTCTCGTCGGCGCTCATGTGCTTCATCAGGCTGCGCGCAGGCTTGCCTTCAGTGAAGTGCGGGATGAGCTGCTCGAGGATGGCTTTCTGTGCCAGGGCGTCCTTGTCACCGCCCTTGGCGTTGCGCGCGACTTTCTGCAGTTGTTTTTCGCAGCTGTCGAGGTCGGCGAAGATCAGTTCGAGGTCGATGATCTCGATGTCGCGCTTGGGGTCGACGCTGTTGGAGACGTGGATTACGTTCTCGTCTTCGAAGCAGCGCACCACATGGGCGATGGCATCGGTCTCGCGGATGTTGGCGAGGAACTTGTTGCCCAGGCCTTCACCCTTGGAGGCACCGGCTACTAGGCCGGCGATGTCGACGAACTCCATGGTGGTCGGCAGGATGCGGTTAGGCTTGACGATCTCGGCCAGTGCAGCCAGACGCGCGTCGGGCATCGGCACGATGCCGCTGTTCGGTTCGATGGTGCAGAAGGGGAAGTTCTCCGCCGCGATACCGGACTTGGTCAGGGCGTTGAACAGGGTGGACTTGCCGACGTTGGGCAGGCCGACGATGCCGCAATTGAAACCCATGGGAATTCCCCTTTGTAGAGATGTCAGGCCTTCTGGCTGTGCAGCTCGCGCATCGCCTTGGCGAAGTCGCCTGCGAGCACGTCCGGCAGCACGCCGAGGGCAAAATCGATGCTGGCGTCGAGCTTCTCCTGTTCGGCGTGCGGCGCACGACCCAGGACGAAGTTGGAGACCAGTTTGGCGTCGCCCGGGTGGCCGATGCCAAGCCGCAGGCGGTGGAAGTCGTTCTGGTTGCCGAGCTGCGCGATGATGTCGCGCAGGCCGTTATGCCCGCCATGCCCGCCGCCCTTTTTGAGCTTGGCGACGCCTGGAGGCAGGTCGAGTTCGTCGTGGGCCACCAGGATGGCGTCCGGTTTGATCCGGAAAAAATTCGCCAAGGCCGCCACGGACTGGCCGCTGCGGTTCATGTAGGTGGTGGGTATCAACAAACGAACGTCGTTGCCCTGATGGCTGAACTTAGCCGTCAGGCCGAAATACTTTTTATCAGCGGACAGCGAGACACGCTGCGCGCTGGCAATGCGTTCAACGAAAAGAGCCCCTGCGTTATGCCGGGTCTGTTCGTATTCGGGGCCGGGGTTACCCAGGCCGACGATCAACTGGATGGCGGTCACGTCAGGGGCTCTTCCTTGGAGTTGGTGGGTTACCGTGCGCGCGGCACTGTAACCCGATCAACACCGGCGTGCGAGTGGATTACTCGGCAGCGCCTTCTTCAGCGTCAGCGGCTACGCGCGGGGCGTGGACGTTGGCAACCGCTTTGTCATCACCGTGGGCCAGAGCGACGAACTCTACGCCTTTCGGCGCTTTCAGGTCCGACAGGTGGATGATGGTGCCAATTTCGGCCTTGGACAGGTCGACTTCGATGAACTCAGGCAGGTCCTTGGCTTCGCAGGACACTTCGATCTCGGAAACGACGTGCGAAACTTCGCCGCCTTTCTTGACCGGAGCTTCTTCACCGACGAAGTGAACTGGAACCTTGGCGGTCAGCTTCTGGCCAGCAACGACGCGAACGAAGTCGGCGTGCATGATGAAGCCTTTGGCCGGGTGACGCTGCATGGCCTTGACCACGACGTTTTGCTTGGCGCCGTCGACGTTCAGTTCGATCACGTGGCTGAAGGCCGCTTCGTTTTCGAACAGCTTGGCGATTTCCTTGGCCACGATGGTCAGGGATTGGGCTTCTTTATCGCCACCGTATACAACGGCAGGGATGCTCGCGGAGTGACGCAGGCGGCGGCTCGCACCTTTCCCCAGGTCAGTACGCGCTTGGGCGTTCAGGATGAAGTCAGTCATTTTGTTTCTCCAAATTAGCCTCCCGCAAGGCGTTTGCGACCAGCGCCAGGCGGGGATGGCAAAAAAGCCCCGCCCCAACAACCAGTGTTGGGGCGGGGCGCTTTTCGTCAGCCGGTGTTCCGCTTAGCGGAACATCGCACTGATCGATTCTTCGTTGCTGATGCGGCGTACCGCCTCAGCGACAACCGGTGCGATATCCAGCTGGCGGATACGGTCACAGGCTTGAGCAGCGGCGGACAGCGGAACGGTGTTGGTCACCACCAGCTCGTCCAGTACCGACTTCTCGATGTTCTCGATCGCGCGGCCCGACAGGACAGGGTGCGTGCAATAGGCGTAAACCTTGGCAGCGCCGTGTTCTTTCAGGGCTTTGGCCGCGTGGCACAGAGTCCCCGCGGTGTCGACCATGTCGTCTACCAGGATGCAGGTGCGCCCTTCGACGTCGCCGATGATGTGCATCACCTCGGAGTGGTTGGCCTTTTCGCGACGTTTGTCGATGATCCCGAGATCAACACCCAGGGACTTGGCGACGGCACGCGCACGTACCACGCCACCGATGTCCGGGGAGACGATCATCAGGTTCTCGAAACGCTGGTCCTCGATATCGTCGACCAGTACGGGCGAGCCGTAGATGTTGTCGACCGGGATATCGAAGAAACCCTGGATCTGGTCAGCGTGCAGGTCGACGGTGAGTACACGGTCGATACCCACGACAGTGAGCATGTCAGCGACGACTTTGGCGCTGATGGCTACACGTGCCGAACGCGGACGGCGGTCCTGGCGGGCGTATCCGAAGTAAGGAATCACGGCGGTGATTCGCGACGCTGAGGAGCGGCGGAAGGCGTCGGCCATCACTACCAGTTCCATCAGATTGTCGTTGGTAGGGGCACAGGTTGGCTGAATGATGAAGACGTCCTTACCACGAACGTTTTCGTTGATTTCAGCACTGATTTCGCCGTCGGAGAACTTACCGACAGAAACATCACCCAGTGGAATATGCAGCTGACGTACTACACGCCGAGCCAGATCGGGGTTTGCATTCCCCGTGAAGACCATCATCTTGGACACGCGCAGTACCTGAAGGCTGAGGGTAACCTGGATGAGTATAAGAAATGGCAGGGGCGGCTGGATTCGAACCAACGCATGGCAGGATCAAAACCTGCTGCCTTACCGCTTGGCGACGCCCCTGTATCTGTTGCTGCGAACGCTAGGCGCTCGACTTCTTGATCAGACTTTGCAGCTTGCGATGCAACATCGAAATATTGCTTCCTTTTGCCACAAACCCTGTTTGGGTCTCTGAAAGAAGGGCCAGAACTCTATCAGCTTCGGCTTTGCTTGGGAAGGCCCCAAACACACAACTTCCAGTGCCGGTCATTCGAGCTTCCGTATATTTGCCCAGTGAATTCAGCGCATTGCGAACTTCTGGATAACGTTGCTCTACCACCGGTTGGCAGTCATTTCGACTGTTTCCCTCGGGAACGGGGCGCATCTTAAGGGGGAGGGAATCACGTGTCAACTCTGGATGCGAAAAAATTTCCGCTGTGCTGACAGACACTTGCGGCACCAGCACGACGTACCAAGGCTCGGCGGGCTCGACCGGGGTAAGTTGCTCGCCGACGCCTTGGGCGAACGCTGCAAAACCACGTACGAACACCGGCACGTCGGCACCCAGGGCAAGCCCGAGGGCGGCCAGACGATCTTCGTCCCAGTCCAGTTGCCACAGGTGGGCCAGTGCCACCAGGGTGGTTGCGGCGTCGGAGCTGCCGCCACCGATGCCGCCGCCCATGGGCAGGATCTTGTGCAACCAGATGTCGGCCCCCAATGCCGTGCCTGACTGCGCCTGCAAGGTGCGCGCGGCGCGCACGATCAGGTTGCTGTCGTGGGGCACGCCGTCGATCTCGGTATTCAGGCGGATCTGGCCGTCTTCACGCAGGGCGAAGCTCAGCTCGTCGGCGTGGTCGAGGAACTGGAACACCGTCTCCAGCTCATGGTAGCCGTCCGGGCGCCTACCGGTGATGTGCAGCCACAGGTTGAGCTTGGCCGGGGCGGGGAGTACCAGTTTCTGCATCGTATCAATGCCCCAACTGACGCGGCTGCCAGTCCTTGACTACCACGGTCACATCGAGGTTTTCGCCGTGCAGCTTCAGGCGTTCGGGCAGCCAGTAACCATTCTGCTCTTTATAGCTGAGGTACTCGACCTGCCAGCCATCCTGGGTCAGTGCGGCCAGGCGACTGTCGTTGTCCAGCGTCAGTTGGCTCTTGCTGTCCGGGGCCGGCAGGCCGCGGACCCACCATACCAGGTGCGACACCGGCAGGCGCCAGCCGAGTTGTTCTTCGAGCAGCGCTTCGGGGCTCGCCGCTTCGTAGCGGCCCTGGTTGGCGACTTCCAGCGTGACACCCGCGCCGGGGCGGCCAGTCAGGCGCGCGGCGCCACGGCCGAGCGGTCCGGCCAGGCGGATATCGTAGTAGTCCTGGCGTTGCAGCCAGAACAGCGTTCCGCTACCGGAGTCGCGGGGGGCACGGATGCCGACCTTGCCGCTGATCTGCCAGCCATCGAGCGTGCTCAATTGCTGCTTGTGTGCACGCCACAGTTGCGGGTCGCCGTGGCCGCGCACGGCCTCCTGGGTGCCGAAACCGGCGCAACCGGCCAGCAAGGCGATGAGGGTGAAGGTGATGCAATGACGCAGGAACATGGTTTACAGGCTCTCGGATCCGGTCAGGCGCAACAAGGTCTTGCGCAGGATGGGGCTGTCGGGTTGCGCTTCAAAGCCTTTGGCCCAGAACTGGCGGGCTTCGCGGCGCTTGCCATTGGCCCACAGCACCTCGCCCAGGTGGGCTGCGACTTCGTGGTCGGGGAAGCGCTCGTAGGCTTGGCGCAACAGGCGCTCGGCCTCGTCGAGCTTGCCCATGCGGTAGTTGACCCAGCCCAGGCTGTCGAGCACAGCCGGATCGTCCGGGGTGAGTTGGTGGGCCTTGTCGATCAGGGCCTTGGCCTCGGCGTAGCGGGTGGTGCGGTCGGCCAGGGTGTAGCCCAGGGCGTTGAGGGCCATGGCGTTCTCTGGCTCGCGAGCGATGATTGCGCGCAGGTCCTTCTCCATTTCCGGCAAGTCGTCGCGTTTTTCGGCAAGCATGGCGCGGGTATAGAGCAGGTTCAGGTCGTCGGGATAGCGTTTGATCGCCTGTTGCAGCACATGGTCGGCCTCGGCCTCCTTGCCGTTGTTACCCAGGCTTTCGGCCTCGATCAGGTACAGCTGGATGGCGTAGTCGGGCTGGGCTTCGCGGGCTTCGGCGAGCAGTCGCGAGGCCTCGGCGCTGCGGCCGTTGGCAATCAGGATATCGGCCTGGCGCAGTTGTGCTGGCAGGTAGTCTGGCCCGGCGCCGACCAGTGCGTATTCGCGCAGGGCGGCAGCTGGCAGGCTGCGTTCTTCGCGGATGCGGCCAAGGTTGAAGTGGGCAGCATCGGTGTTGGCGTCGCGCTCGACCATTTCCTGCAGGTAGCCCTCGGCTTCGTCCCAGTGCTTGGTTTCCATGCACACCAGGGCCAGCGAGTAACGAATTTCGTCGTCTTCAGGGTATTGCTGCAGCAGGCTTTCGAACTCGGCCTTGGCGTCGTCGATACGGTCCTGCTCGACCAGTGTGCGCGCATAGGTGATGCGCAGGCGCTTGTCGTCGGGGTTGTCGCGAATCGCACCGCGCAGCAGGGGCAGGGCCTCGGGGCCGCGGTCGAGGGTTTGCAGCAGGCGTGCGCGCAGCAGAATCGGGGCGATCTCACCGTTTTGCGGCGGATGGGCTTCAAGCAGCTCCAGGGCCTGCTCGGGCTTATTGTCCTGGTTCAGTAGCAGCGCCTTGCCAAACACCAGCTGGCCGTTGTCAGGGTACTTCTTGAGCAGGCGCTCGAAGCTCTGCATCAGACCGTCGCGGGTGCTCTGGTCGGTTTCGGCGGCAGACAGGGCGAGGAAGTCGAAATGCGTGTCGCCCTGACCTTGCAAGACCTTTTCCATGTAGGTCATGGAATCGTCATAGCGACCGGCGCGGGCCAGTTGGATGGCGGCGGCGCGCTGTGCGTCGAGGTTGTCCGGGTCGTTGCGGGCCCAGATCAGCGCGGTGTCCAGTGCAGGTTCGTCGGCACCCAGGTATTCGGCGATGCGATAGGCACGCTCGGAAACCCCTGGGTCCTGGGTTTTTTCCGCCTGGTCGGCGTAATTGGCCAAGGCGATGTCGAAGCGGTTGCGCTGGCCGGCCAGCTCCGCTACCAGCAGGCTGTACAGGGTGTCCTGTTTGAACGAGCCATACACCACGGGCTTTTCCGCGCTTTTGCCGGCGGCATCGGCGGGCGGCTGGGCGTCCGTCTTCGGGGCCAGGCTCTGGCAACCCTGGAGCAGGGCGAGGGCAAGCAACAATGCGTAGGATTTGTTCATAAAAGAGGCTTAATAGAAGGGCTCAGCCGGCGGTCGGAGCATGATGACACAAGCGCCGTGGCAAACCCACCCGCGCAGCATCTGGTTAATTGCGACCATCGTGAGCAGGGGGAGGTTCCGGGGCACTGCCCCTGCGAAGCCGCTTGCTACGTGTGGGTGAATCGTTTGACGCCATGACGACAATAGCGAACGGTGGTTGTTCTGGAACCTGCGAAGTAGGACAATTATCGGCTTCACGTCCCAACCAGCGACCTTGCATGGCCTTTCTTGCACTTGGTATCAACCATAAGACTGCCTCGGTAGACGTACGCGAGCGCGTGGCGTTTACGCCAGAGCAGCTGGTCGACGCCCTGCAGCAGCTCTGCCGACTGACCGCCAGCCGCGAGGCGGCGATCCTGTCGACCTGCAACCGCAGCGAGCTTTATATCGAGCAGGACCACCTTGCCGCCGACGCCGTGCTGCAATGGCTGGCCGACTATCACCAACTGAGCCTGGATGAACTGCGTGCCAGCGCCTACGTCCATGAAGAGCATGATGCAGTCAAGCACATGATGCGCGTGGCCTCGGGCCTGGACTCGCTGGTGCTGGGCGAGCCGCAGATCCTCGGCCAGATGAAGTCCGCCTACGCCGTGGCGCGCGAGGCCGGCACCGTCGGGCCGCTGCTCGGTCGGTTGTTCCAGGCCACCTTCAGCGCCGCCAAGCAAGTGCGCACCGATACCGCAATCGGCGAGAACCCGGTGTCGGTGGCGTTCGCTGCAGTGAGCCTGGCCAAGCAGATCTTCTCCGACCTGGGCCGCAGCCAGGCGCTGCTGATCGGCGCGGGCGAAACCATTACCCTGGTGGCCCGCCACCTGCACGAGCAGGGCGTGCGTCGCATCGTGGTGGCTAACCGTACGCTGGAGCGTGCGAGCATCCTTGCCGAGCAGTTCGGTGCCCATGCGGTGCTGCTGGCGGATATCCCGCAAGAGTTGGCCAACAGCGATATCGTCATCAGCTCCACCGCCAGCCAGTTGCCGATTCTGGGCAAGGGCGCGGTGGAGAGCGCGCTGAAGCAGCGTCGGCACAAGCCGATTTTCATGGTCGACATCGCCGTGCCGCGCGACATCGAGCCGCAGGTGGGTGAGCTGGACGACGTGTACCTGTATACCGTCGACGACCTCCATGAAGTGGTTGCGGAAAACCTCAAGAGTCGTCAGGGCGCGGCCCAGGCTGCCGAAGAGCTGGTTTCGGCCGGTGCCGACGATTTCATGGTGCGCCTGCGTGAGCTGGCGGCGGTGGATGTGCTCAAGGCCTACCGCCAGCAGAGCGAACGCCTGCGCGATGAAGAATTGCAAAAAGCCCTGCGCTTGCTGGGCAATGGCGGTAACCCCGAGGAGGTGCTGATGCAGCTGGCCCGGGGCCTGACCAACAAACTGCTGCACGCCCCCAGCGTACAGCTGAAAAAGCTCTCTGCCGAGGGCCGCCTTGATGCGCTGGCCATGGCCCAGGAACTCTTTGCCCTCCACGAGGGCTCGACGGACAAATTCCCGCAATGAAAGCGTCGCTGCTGAACAAACTGGACACGCTCCAGGATCGCTTCGAGGAACTCACCGCCTTGCTCGGTGACGCCGAAGTCATTTCCGACCAGACCCGCTTTCGCGCCTATTCCCGCGAGTACGCCGAAGTGGAGCCGGTCATCACTGCTTATAAAGAGTGGCGCAAGGTCCAGGATGACCTCGAAGGTGCCCAGGCGCTGCTCAAGGACGCCGACCCGGACTTGCGCGAGATGGCGGTAGAGGAGGTGCGCGAGGCCAAGGAGTTGCTGGTCGGCCTGGAGTCGCAGCTACAGCGCATGCTGCTGCCCAAGGACCCCAACGATGGGCGCAACGTGTTCCTCGAAATACGCGCCGGGACCGGTGGCGACGAGGCGGCGATCTTCTCCGGCGATTTGTTCCGCATGTATTCGCGCTACGCCGAAAAGCGTGGCTGGCGCCTGGAAATCCTCTCGGAGAACGAGGGCGAGCATGGCGGCTACAAGGAAATCATCGCCCGCGTCGAGGGTGAGAGCGTGTACGGCAAGCTCAAGTTCGAGTCCGGGGCGCATCGCGTGCAGCGTGTGCCTGAGACCGAGTCTCAAGGGCGTATCCACACCTCGGCCTGTACCGTGGCGGTGCTGCCTGAGCCTGACGAGCACGTGGCGATCGAGATCAACCCAGCGGACCTGCGCGTGGACACCTACCGCGCCTCCGGCGCTGGCGGCCAGCACGTCAACAAGACCGACTCGGCGATTCGTATCACCCACTTGCCTACCGGCATCGTGGTCGAGTGCCAGGAAGAGCGGTCGCAGCACAAGAACCGCGCACGTGCCATGTCCTGGCTGTCGGCCAAACTCAACGACATGCAGACCAGCGCCGCGCAAAGCGCCATTGCCAGCGAGCGTAAGTTGCTGGTGGGCTCGGGTGATCGCTCCGAGCGCATCCGCACCTACAACTACCCACAGGGTCGGGTCACGGACCATCGCATCAACCTCACCCTGTATTCCCTGGACGATATCCTGGCCGGTGGCGTAGAGGCGGTGATCGAGCCTTTGTTGGCCGAATACCAGGCCGATCAGCTGGCCGCGCTGGGGGATTGAAATGACCATCATCGCCAGCCTGCTGCGCAACGCGCAGCTGCCCCAGTCGCCGACCGAGCGCCTGGACGCCGAACTGCTGTTGGCTGCGGCACTGGGTAAGTCGCGCAGTTACCTGCACACCTGGCCCGAGCGCATCGTCAGCCGAGAGGCGGCCGAAACCTTCGAAGGTTTTCTGGATCGTCGGCGTGGCGGTGAACCGGTGGCCTACATCCTCGGTCAGCAGGGCTTCTGGAAGCTCGATCTGGAAGTGGCGCCACACACGTTGATTCCGCGCCCAGACACTGAGCTGCTGGTGGAAACGGCCTTGCAGTTGGTGCCTGCCACGCCTGCGCGAGTGCTCGACCTGGGCACCGGCACGGGCGCTATTGCCCTGGCCTTGGCCAGTGAGCGTCCGGCATGGCAGGTGAGCGCCGTGGACCGTATAGAAGAGGCCGTAGCCTTGGCCGAGCGTAATCGCCAACGCCTGGGGCTGGGCAATGTGCAGGTGCGCATGAGCCACTGGTATGACGCCTTGGCCTGTGAGCGCTTCGATGTGATCCTCAGCAATCCTCCGTATATCCGGGCTGACGACCCGCATCTGGTGGCTGGCGATGTACGCTTCGAGCCCAGCAGCGCCCTGGTTGCCGGCGAAGACGGCCTCGATGACCTGCGGGTGATCGTCGCCCAAGCTGCGCAGCACCTGTTGCCTGGTGGCTGGCTGCTGCTCGAGCATGGCTACGACCAGGCCCCGACGGTGCGCGAGTTGCTGGTTGCCGGTGGCTTCGTCGAGGTTAGCAGCCGGGTCGACCTCGGTGGTCATGAGCGTGTCAGCCTGGGACGCCGGCCATGCTGAGCGATGCGGAGCTGCTGCGCTATAGCCGACAAATCCTGTTGTCGCAGGTGGATATTGATGGTCAGTTGCGCCTGAAACACGGCAAGGCCTTGGTCATCGGGCTCGGAGGCCTGGGCTCGCCTGTGGCGTTGTACCTGGCGGCGGCGGGCGTCGGCGAGCTGCACTTGGCGGACTTCGACACCGTTGACCTGACTAACCTGCAACGCCAGATCATCCATGACAGCGACAGCGTTGGGATGAGCAAAGTGGATTCGGCGATTCAGCGGCTAAAGGCGATCAACCCAGAGATCGGCTTGATCGCCTACCGCGAGGCGCTGGATGAAGATTCCCTGGCCGGCGCAGTCGCCGCAGTGGACGTGGTTCTGGACTGCTCCGACAACTTCGGCACGCGCGAGGCGGTCAACGCCGCGTGCGTGGTCGCCGCCAAACCCTTGGTCAGCGGCGCGGCGATCCGCCTCGAAGGCCAGTTGTCGGTGTTCGATACCCGCCGCGACACAAGCCCCTGTTACCACTGTCTGTACGGGCATGGCACCGAGGCCGAGCTGACCTGCAGCGAGGCCGGTGTGATCGGCCCGCTGGTTGGTCTGGTGGGCAGCTTGCAGGCGTTGGAAGCACTCAAGCTGCTGGCCGGATTCGGCGAGCCGCTGGTCGGCCGCCTGCTGCTGATCGACGCCTTGAGTACGCGCTTGCGTGAGTTGCGCGTCAAGCGTGACCCGGCCTGCGCAGTGTGCGCGAACCGCCATGGCTGAGCGCGCGGCGCCGATTGGCGTGATGGACTCGGGGGTCGGCGGCTTGTCCGTGCTTGCCGAGATCCAGCGCCTGCTGCCCAGTGAATCGCTGTTGTACGTGGCCGATAGCGGCCATGTTCCCTATGGCGAAAAATCCCCCGACTACATTCGCCAGCGCCTGCGCCACATTGCTGGGTTTTTTCGTGAGCAGGGCGCCAAAGCCATGGTGCTGGCGTGCAACACCGCCACCGTGGCGGCGGTCGCTGACCTTCGCGAACGCTACCCGCACTGGCCGTTGGTGGGTATGGAGCCTGCGGTCAAGCCGGCGGCGGCGGCTACCCGTTCTGGCGTGGTCGGCGTGCTGGCCACCACGGGCACGCTGCAGAGCGCCAAGTTCGCAGCTCTGCTCGACCGCTTCGCCAACGATGTGCAGGTCGTGACCCAGCCATGCCCGGGGCTGGTGGAGTGCATCGAGGGCGGCGACCTGGACAGCCCAGCCGTGCGCCAATTGCTGGCGGGCTATGTCCAGCCGTTGCTGGCAGCGGGGTGCGACACCTTGATCCTGGGGTGCACGCACTATCCCTTCCTGCGCCCACTGCTGGCCGGTATGGTTCCAGTGCAGGTGGCGATCATCGACACTGGCGCGGCGGTAGCGCGCCAGTTGCAACGCCTGCTGGATGCGCGCGACCTGTTGGCTGCCGGACCCGCCCAGGACACGCGCTTCTGGAGCAGCGGCGAGCCTGAGCGCCTGCACGCCATATTGCCGCTCCTGTGGAATCGAGCCGACAGCGTTCAACGTCTCCCGATGTAAAAAGCGCGTGGAGCAACGCCGAAATCATTGTAGGCATGGTGCACCGCATGCCGTTGTAAACGGGCCGATTAGCGTAAGGCGGCCGCCTGGTTTCAGTTCGGCAACGGCCAGAGGCTGTCCGTATTGAGTACTTCAAGCACCAACTCACGCTCGCGCACGTCCAGGCGTGCGACCAGCTCCTGGGCCGTGCGCTGTGGGTCCCAGTCTTCTGGCATGGCCAGCGGCAACGGGCTCTTGAGTGGTTGCGGCGCCACCACGGTCAGGTCGATCTTTAGGACGCTGAGCGCCGGACGCTGTTCGCGTAACCAATGGTGCAGGCTGTTGCAGGCTGTGGTCGGTTGGTTGGGGTTGTACAGCTGTTGCGCGGCATGACGGCTGAGCACCGCCATCACCTGCGGCCTGTTTCCTGCCTTGAGCAAGCCCAACGCCGCGCCGAGGCAGTGTTCGCTGGCCTGCAGGTTACTGGTGACGATCGTGTCGAACAGCCGGTCAACGCCAAGGCTTGCGTCAAGATAGTCGCAAGTGCCGGCGTTGATGATCAATGTGTCGAGTGTCCCCCAGGCCTCTTGCAAGCGCTGGCCAGCGGCCTGTGCCTGTTCGGCCTTGTGCAACGCGCCCGGCAGGCGCAACAGCTGCTTACCAAAGCGTTGGTTCAATTGATCAAGCTGCTGGCTCTCCCGGCCACTGGCGGCGACTCGGTGGCCCTGTTCGAGCAGCCGTTCGACCAGTGCCACGCCAAGCCCGGAACTTGCCCCTGTCACCCAGATACTACGTCGCGTATTCACGTTTATGCCTCTGACCTGTCAGCCCGACAGACCACTTGTGCCCAGGCGTGCCGACGACTACGTTCGGGATCAATTATCGAGTAGCAACATTATAGAGTTGTATCAAATAGTCACGAGGAGTTCGGCGGGCTGTACACAGTTCTGTGTTACATGGCGCAAGTCGAGTATGTAATGGCCAAAAAGCGGTCAGCACGGGCAGGGCTGCGCCCGCCCAGCATGCAAATGCGGGGATAGAGTGGGGCGCATCGCGCTTGTGCGGTCTTGGCCTGCTAGCCGAGAGGGTGACCTGCATTTTGCGCGATGCGCTTTGAGTCGTCAGCGCTAGAGGTTCTTGAAAGCGTCCAGTGCGCGTTGGCGCGTGCTGTCGAGGTCCACCAAGGGCGC
This sequence comes from Pseudomonas sp. NY15463, assembly GCF_048068415.1. Classification (NCBI taxonomy): domain Bacteria; kingdom Pseudomonadati; phylum Pseudomonadota; class Gammaproteobacteria; order Pseudomonadales; family Pseudomonadaceae; genus Pseudomonas; species Pseudomonas sp. NY15463. Next base: position 681,592 of record NZ_JBLUQD010000002.1, on the reverse strand, counting down.
AGCGTAGGGGGCGGCATCGAACAGACCCGAGGGCCTCTTGGGGGCGTGGATGGTTTTCGCATCCAGGTGCCGCAGCTCAGGTATCCAATGCCGGATGAACTGCCCATGTGGGTCGAAACGTTGCGATTGGGTGATCGGGTTGAAGATCCTGAAGTACGGCACCGAGTCGGTCCCTGTGGAGGCGCTCCACTGCCAGCCACCGTTGTTGGCGGCCAGGTCCCCATCGATCAGATGGCGCATGAAGTGCCGCTCACCCTCGCGCCAGTCGATCAGCAGGTTCTTGCTCAGAAACATTGCGACGATCATGCGCAGGCGGTTGTGCATCCAGCCAGTGTGCAGCAGTTGGCGCATCGCGGCATCGATGATCGGAAAGCCCGTGCGCCCGTCTTTCCAGGCTTGCAGCTCGTCGGGGGCCTGGCGCCAAGGCAGCGCTTCGGTGTGCGCGCGGAAGGCGCGGTGGCGCGACACCTGTGGATAACCCACCAGGATATGTTTGTAGAACTCGCGCCACAGCAACTCGTTGATCCAGGTTTGTACGCCGGCATTGCCACTGTCGAATTCGCCGTGATTGCGCGCCAATGCTGCGTGCAGGCACTGGCGTGGCGAGATCACGCCGGCTGCCAGGTATGCCGAGAGCTGGCTGGTGCCATCGCGGCCGGGTAGATCGCGCTGTTGCTGGTAGTCTTCGATGCTCGCATCGACGAAATGGGTCAGACGGCGATGCGCTTCGTCTTCGCCGGCTAGCCAATACTCGCGCAGGGCCTGGGGCGGAGCGTCGAAGCCGTCGATGTGTGTGGGAATCGGGTCGCTGGCGATAGCCAGCGGCGCTTGAAGCTGGGCGCGCGGTACCCGCGCCGGTAGGCCCAGGTGCAACTGCTCCAGGCACACCCGCTTGAATTGGCTGAAGACCTGGAAATATTGGCCGCTGCGGGTAAGGATGCTGCCGGGCTTGAACAGTAACTGGTCAAGATAGCCACAGGCGTCGATCCCGTGTTGTTGCAGCAAGCCGGCGGTCGCTTGGTCGCGCTGGGTCTCGTTGACACCGTACTCGTCGTTCCAGTGCACGGCTTCGACGCCATGCTGACGGCACAGTGCGAGTACCGTCTCGGGCACCTGTTGCCAGGTTTCAGTGTGGCGGATCAGCAGCGGGATGTTCAGCTCTCGCAGCGACTGACTCAATTGATGCAGGTTGCGCAGCCAGAAATCTACCTTGCAAGGTGCGTCGTCGTGGGCCTGCCATTGACCGGGGCTGGCGATCCACAGGGCGAGGGTCGGGCCGCGCTGGCAGGCAGCGGCCAAGGCGGTATTGTCATCGATGCGCAGGTCGCTGCGCAGCCAGATCAGTTGCATGGGGCATCCCGCGAGTGGTTGGCTGTCAGGGGTGTAGCAGGCAGCGCAGGGCTGCCGGGGGGGTATCGAAGAATTGCGTCTGGGGCAGCGCCAATTGCTCCAACTCGTTCGCGTGCAGGCTCAACGAGGCCCCGCCGAGCACCTTGGGTACGGTGAGTTCGCGCAGGCTACGCGCCCAGGCGGCGAGGTCCGGGCGGCGCCCCAAATGCAGCAGCACAGCCCGCGGTTGCAGCAGCTCGACCGCTTGGCGCAGTTGGCGCGGTTCTACCGGCGATTCGAGGATCTCCAAAGGCTGGCCGTTACTGCTGAGTAACCACGCGCAGAGCCAGAACTCGGCATCGAACGGAGCCTCGTCGGTGCGCGCAAGTAACACGCAGGGCCCGGCAGAGGAGTGCGTGTCGTGGTACACCCGTGCGCCCAGCTTGCTGCGCAGCCACGTGTTGAAGAACGCTTGCTCCAGCCGCGCATCGAAGTGCGACTGCCAGCGCTGGGACAATGTGTCGAGCAGCGGCAGCATCAGGTACTCGCACACGGTCACTGCCGGGTAAAGCGCCATGGCTTGGTTCAGCAAGTGGTCGAGTGGGCGCTGGGCTAGACGGCTGACTGCATCGATCATGTGGGCGATGCGCTCGGCCCATTCGCCTTCCACCGGGGTACTGGCATGCGCAGCATTGTCCAGCAGCTCGCGCACCTGGCTCACCGCCGCACCGCGTTCGAGCCAACGCAGTACATCATGTACGCGCTGTACCTGGTCGTGGGGGTAGAGCCGATGGCCCTTGGCCGTGCGCTCAGGTTTGATCAGGCCATAGCGGCGTTCCCAGGCGCGCAGGGTGACCGGGTTGACACCGGTCAGCCGGGCCACCTCGCCGATGGGTAGAAGATCGTCAGATGGCATTGCGAAGTCCAAGGTTCTCTGGGTGGGGCTGCAGGTAGGCCTGCTGCATCAGGTAAGGGGTGGGGTGGTTGCGCAGGTGATGCTTGAGCAGGGTCAAGGGCACCACCAGCGGCACCACGCCGCTCTGGTACTGGTCAATGACCTGGCGCAGCTCGGCCTTGTCGCCCTCGTCCAGTGCGTTGCGCAGGTAGCCGCTCAGGTGCTGCAGCACGTTGCCGTGGGTGCCGCGGCTGGCACAGCGGCGCAATGCCTGCATCAGCTGACTGAAGTACTGCGGGCCGAACTGCTGTGGGTCGTCGTCGCGGGTCATGTTGCCCAGCAGCTTGCCCAAGGCGCGGTAGGCCTGGGGGTTATGCGCCATCAGCAGGTACTTGTAGCGTGAGTGGAAACGGATCAGAGCGCCGCGACTCAGTCCCTGGCGCAGCAGTTGTTGCCAGTCGGCATAGGCGTACACGCGGTTGATGAAGTTCTCCCGCAGCACCGGATCGTGCAGGCGGCCTTCTTCTTCGACCGGCAGGTCCGGGCGGGCCCGGCAAAATGCCTCGGCATACACGCCGCGTGCGCCTTGACGCGCTGGGTAGCCATTTTCCTGGTACACCTTGACCCGTTCGAGGCCGCAGGAGGGCGATTTCTGCATGAAGACATACCCACAGATGTCGCCGAGCTCGCCGGCCATCTGTTCGCCGTAAGCGCGTAGCGGGCCCGAAAAGTCGGTGCTGCCGTTATGCGTGCCGGTCACCGCAGGACGTTCAGGATCGCCCACCAGGCGAATCGGTTCACGCGGTATGCCGAGGCCTATGGCGACTTCGGGGCACACCGGCACCCAGTCGAAGTGCTCGCCCAGCAGCTCATGGCACAGGTCGGAGTGCTTGTGCCCGGCGTTGTATCGCACGTCCATGCCTGTGAGGCAGGCGCTAATGGCTAGGCGTGGCTTGTGGCCGGCAGTGGAAGCGTTCATCACGATCTCCGAAATTGACTTGTACAGCTAGCAACCAATGTACAAGTCAATTTCAGCACAAAAATAAACTTATACAAATAGTGATTTGTGTATAAGTTCTCTGCCACTACTCCAAGTGTTCCAGCAGACGCCTTGCTGCTTCCTGGCCGCTGAGCCAGGCACCCTCCACTCGGCCCGACAGGCACCAGTCACCACAGGCGTAAAGGCCCAGGTCGGCATCGGCCAGTGCACCCCACTCGTGATTGCCTGCGGGGCGCGCGTACAGCCAGCGATGGGCGAGTGCGAAAGCCGGCGGTGGAACGACGCAGCCGACCAGTTCGGCGAACTCGCCGCGCAATAGCTCGATTACCTCTTCCTTGGGCAGGTCCAGGTGCTGCTTGCTCCAGTTGGAAGTGGCGTGCAGCACCCAGGTGTCGAGCTGTTCATCGCGGCCTGGCTTGCTGCGGTTGCGGGCCAGCCAGTCGAGCGGGTTGTCCTGCACGAAACAGCCCTGCATTGGGGTTTCCAAAGGCGGCTCGAAGCCCAGGGCAATCGCCCAGGTAGGTTCCATCTGCACGCCCGCGGCTACAGCGGCTAGCTTGGGCGCGGCCGCCAGCAGCGGTGTGGCCTGAGGGGCTGGCACGGCGATCACCACCCGGCTGAACGGTCCATGGCTGCAACCTTCGGTGTCTTGCAAGTGCCAATACTGCTTGCCACGGAACACTTCGGCGATGCGGCAGCCGAAATTCACCGTGACGTCCTTGAGCAGACCACGGGTGATGGCGCTCATGCGGGGTACGCCCACCCAGCGGATTTGTTCATCAGGGGAGGGGCTCAGGGCACCGTCGCGGTAGTTGTACAGCTGCGGCTTCCATTGCGCCGTCCAGCCGGCGGCCACCCACTGCTGCACCTGCTCGACGAAGCGTCGATCACGCGCGGTGAAGTACTGAGCCCCAAGATCAAGGGCGCCGGCGTCGCTGCGCTTGCTGGCCATGCGTCCGCCACTGCCGTGGCCTTTGTCGAACAGGTGGACGGAGTGCCCGGCCTTTTGCAAGGCCTGGGCGGCTGACAGGCCGGCGATTCCGGCCCCGATGATGGCAATAGGTACTGTCATGATGGCCTCTTCGAACCTTGCTGTGTGCAGCTTACGCTGCCAGGCAAACCTGTACAATGCAGAAAAACTGTATAAGTATATGCTGCTCTGTGGTGCAGGGTCGCCTATGGTTTATCCGAGAGCGTTCGGTCAAAAAAGTGCCTTGATCTTAAAAATAGACCACGGCCGCCAACTGTGAGGACACAGCCATGCATATCTTGCTGACCGGCGGTACGGGACTGATCGGCCGCCACCTGTGCCAGTTGTGGCGCGGACAGGGCCATCGCCTGACTGTCTGGAGCCGTACCCCTGAGGCCGTGCCGGCGGTGTGTGGCACGGGTGTGCGCGGCATCGCGCGCTTGAATGAAATTGACCCGGACGATCCGGTGGATGCCGTAGTCAATCTGGCCGGTGCACCGATCGCTGATCGTCATTGGACCGCCGCGCGCCGGTCCCTCTTGTGGACCAGCCGAATCACCCTCACTGAGCAGTTGCTGGCCTGGATCGGGCACCGTGAGCAGCGTCCTGAGGTGCTGATTTCGGGCTCGGCCGTGGGCTGGTACGGTGATGGTGGCGAGCGCGAGTTGACCGAGGCCTCGCCGCCGGTGAAAGAGGATTTTGCCAGCCAGCTGTGCATCGCCTGGGAAGAAACCGCCAGTCGTGGCCAGACATTGGGTATACGCGTGGCGCTGGTGCGCACCGGCTTGGTGTTGGCGCATGACGGCGGCTTTTTGTCGCGCCTGCGCGTGCCCTTCAAGCTCGGGCTGGGCGGGCCGTTGGGCGATGGTCGGCAATGGATGCCGTGGGTGCATATCGACGATCAGATCGCCCTGATTGATTTTCTCTTGCAGCACAAGGATGCCAGCGGTCCCTATAATGCGTGCGCACCGGAGCCGGTACGCAACCGCAACTTCGCCAAGGCCTTGGGGCGTGCGCTGCATCGCCCGGCTGTGCTGCCAGTGCCGGCGCTTTTGCTCAAGGCCGGGCTGGGTGAGCTTTCGACGCTGCTGCTCGGTGGGCAGCGTGCCCGCCCTGTCCGTTTGCTGGCGGCGGGTTTCACATTCCGCTACAACGATCTGCAATCGGCGCTGGACGAGCTGTCTGGTCGCCTCTGAACATAGGACGCTGCATGACCGATCACGCTTTGCTGCTGGTCAACCTGGGCTCGCCGGCCTCCACGAAGGTGGCCGACGTGCGCCGCTACCTCAACCAGTTCCTCATGGACCCTTACGTGATCGACCTGCCTTGGCCGGTGCGGCGCTTGCTGGTGTCGCTGATCCTGATCAAGCGCCCTGAGCAGTCGGCGCATGCGTATGCCTCGATCTGGTGGGATGAGGGGTCGCCCCTGGTCGTGCTGACCCGTCGCTTGCAAGAGGCTATCAAGGCCCATTGGCCCCACGGCCCGGTTGAGATTGCCATGCGCTATGGCCAGCCGGCGTTGCCCGAGGTACTGGAGCGTCTGGCCACCCAAGGGGTGCGCCAAGTGACCCTCGCGCCCCTGTATCCGCAATTCGCCGACAGCACCGTGACCACTGTTGTGGAGCTGGCCCGGCAGACCATCGCGGCACGCAACCTGCCTCTGCAAACCCGCGTGTTGCAGCCGTTCTATGACCAGCCTGCGTACATCGATGCCTTGGTCGCCAGTGCGCGGCCGTACCTGGATCAAGGCTACGATCATGTGTTGCTGAGTTTCCACGGTTTGCCGGAGCGGCATCTCACCAAGCTCGACCCGACCGGATCGCATTGCTTTAAGAGCGCGAACTGCTGCGAAACCGCGTGCAGCCAAGTACGCAAGGTGTGCTATCGCGCGCAGTGCCTGGCCAGCGCCGAGGCCTTTGCCAAGGCCGCGGGCATTGCGCCTGGCAACTGGTCAGCCGCATTCCAGTCGCGTTTGGGCCGGGCGAAGTGGATCGAGCCTTACACCGAGACGCGCCTGGATGAATTGGCTGCAGCCGGTGTGAAGAAATTGCTCGTGCTGTGCCCGGCATTCGTCGCCGACTGTATCGAGACGCTAGAGGAGATCGGCATGCGTGGTCGCGAGCAGTTCGTCGAGGCTGGTGGCCAGGAACTGGTGCTGGTGCCGTGCTTGAATGATCACCCTGAGTGGGTGAGGGTGTTGGCGGGGATGTGCGAGCAGGCTTGATCGTTGGCTGGCCTGGCGCGGGCCTGCCCGCTGGCACCGGTATCACCCAGGCCGTGAGGGCGGTGAGTACCGGTGCTGGCGGGCGGACCCGCGAAGCGCTCAGGCTAGGGGCGAATCAAGGCAACTGATCGTCCAGCTTCTTGTTCTTCCAGCCATCGTTGCCTGGTAGCAGCAGGTTCAAGGCGATGGCCACCACCGCACACAGCGCGATGCCCTTCAGGCCCCAGTCGTCCGGGCCGTCGCCGCTGCCGATCAGTACGCCGCCGATGCCGAACACCAGGGTCACCGAGACGATTACCAGGTTGCGCGCTTCAGACAGGTCGATCTTGTGACGGATCATGGTGTTCATGCCCACTGCGGCGATGGAGCCGAACAGCAGGCACAGAATGCCACCCATCACCGGGACCGGGATGCTCTGCAGCAGCGCGCCGAACTTGCCAATGAACGCCAGGGTGATGGCGAACACCGCTGCCCAGGTCATGATCTTCGGGTTGTAGTTTTTGGTCAGCATCACCGCACCGGTCACTTCGGCGTAGGTGGTGTTGGGCGGGCCGCCGAACAGGCCGGCGGCAGTGGTGGCCAGGCCGTCGCCGAACAGCGTGCGGTGCAGACCGGGCTTTTTCAGGTAGTCGCGGCCGGTCACGCTACCCACGGCGATCACGCCGCCAATGTGCTCGATCGCCGGGGCCAAGGCCACCGGAACGATGAACAGGATGGCCTGCCAGTTGAACTCAGGCGCGGTGAACTTCGGCAGTTCGAGCCATGGCGCGGCGGCGATCTTGGCGGTGTCGACCACACCAAAGGCGAACGATAGGGCAAAGCCCACCAGTACGCCGGCGATGATTGGCACCAGGCGGAAAATACCCTTGCCGAACACCGCGACCACCAGCGTGGTCAGCAAGGCCGGCATCGAAATCAGCATGGCGGTCTTGTAAGGCAGCAGCACGCTGCCATCGCCAGCCTTGCCCATGGCCATGTTGGCGGCGATCGGTGCCATGGCCAGGCCGATTGAGATGATCACCGGGCCGATCACGACCGGCGGCAGCATACGGTCGATGAACCCTGTGCCCTTGATTTTCACCATCAGGCCCATGAAGGTATACACGAACCCGGCGGCCATTACCCCACCCATGGTCGCTGCCAGGCCGAACTGGCCCTTGGCGAGGATGATCGGGGTGATGAAGGCAAAGCTCGAGGCGAGGAACACCGGCACCTGACGCCCTGTGACCAGCTGGAACAGCAGGGTGCCGAGGCCGGCGGTGAACAACGCCACGTTTGGGTCGAGGCCGGTGATCAGTGGCATCAGCACCAGCGCGCCGAATGCCACGAAAAGCATCTGTGCGCCCGAGACGACCTGGCGCCAAAGCGGGTCGTTGAAGCCGTCCTGCATGATCAGGCGTCCTTCTGCTTGGTGCCGAAGATCTTGTCGCCCGCATCGCCCAGGCCTGGGACGATGTAGCCGTGCTCGTTCAGGCGTTGGTCGATCGATGCGGTGTAGATCTGCACGTCGGGGTGGGCTTTTTCCACCACGGCGATACCCTCGGGTGCGGCGACCAGCACCATGGCGCGGATTTCCTTGCAGCCGGCTTTTTTCAGCAGGTCGATGGTGGCGACCATCGAGCCACCGGTGGCCAGCATCGGGTCGATGATCAGGGCCAGGCGCTGGTTGATGTCGGGGGCGAGCTTTTCAAGGTAGGTGTGCGCTTCGAGGGTTTCCTCGTTGCGGGCAACGCCCACAGCGCTGACCTTGGCGCCCGGAATCAGGCTGAGCACGCCATCGAGCATGCCGATACCGGCGCGTAGGATCGGCACCACGGTGATCTTCTTGCCGGCGATTTTCTCGACTTGAACCTTGCCGCACCAACCATCGATCTCGTAGGTTTCCAGGGGCAGGTCCTGGGTAGCTTCATAGGTCAGCAGCGCGCCGACTTCCTGGGCGAGTTCGCGAAAATTCTTGGTGCTGATGTCGGCGCGGCGCATCAGGCCGAGCTTGTGGCGGATCAGCGGATGGCGGATCTCACGAGTGGGCATAGGGGGGCTCCGGAAGGCGGGCAAAAAAACCGCGCTAGATTAATCTATTCAGTCCAGCCTGTCGTGCAGTCATTGTGCACGTTAGTCCATAAAGGCTTGATCTGGGGCGAGCGGATGCGTACCTTTGCCCGCTTTTCCAAATTGCCCCCCCTGGAGAGCGCCATGTCCGCCGATCTTGAGCACATCCGTCAAGTGATGCACGAGGCTGATTGCCTGTACAACGAAGCCCAGGTCGAGGCGGCCATCGCCGAGGTCGGCAAGCAGATCAGCAAGGATCTGCACGACAAGAACCCGGTGGTCTTCTGCGTGATGAACGGCGGCCTTATCTTCGCCGGCAAGTTGCTGACCCACTTGCAGTTCCCGCTGGAGGCCTCGTACCTGCACGCAACGCGCTACCGCAATCAGACCAGCGGCGGTGAGTTGTTCTGGAAAGCCAAGCCGGAAGTCTCGTTCATCGACCGTGATGTCCTGATCGTCGACGACATCCTCGACGAAGGCCATACCCTCAGCGCCATCATCGAGTTCTGCAAGCACGCTGGTGCGCGCTCGGTGCACACTGCCGTGCTGATCGACAAGCAACACGACCGCAAGGCCAGCCCTGACCTGAAAGCCAACTACGCGGGCCTGCCTTGCGTGGACCGCTACATCTTCGGCTACGGCATGGACTACAAAGGCTACTGGCGCAACGCCAACGGCATCTTTGCTGTCAAAGGCCTGTGAGCATGCGCCAGCCCGCGTTTCTCGACCAGTCGTTGTTCGCCGGGCTGGCCGCTCAAGCGGCGGCCAATCCCCGAGGCCGCCAGCACCATAACTTCCATACGATGGACGAGCCCTGCCATCGCATGGCCGTCGGATTGCAGCCGGATACCTACATCCCGCCTCATCGCCACTTGAGCGAAGACAAGGCCGAGGTGTTGATCGTGCTCAAGGGCCGGCTGGGCCTGCTGATCTTCGATGCACAGGGCCGTGTGCTGGATACGCGGGTGCTGCAAGCCGGTGGCGATTGCCTGGGCGTCGATCTGGCGCCAGGTACTTACCATGGCCTGGTGGTGCTGGAGCCCGACAGCATTCTGTTCGAGTGCAAGGCCGGCCCCTATCGGCCGATTGGCGAGGGCGAACTTGCCCCTTGGGCGCCCCGCGAGGGCGAGCCGGGTGTTGCCCAGTACCAGGCCTGGATGCGCGCGCAGTTCGACTGACCGCGATCAGGTCGGTGCCGGCAAATCGGGCGTGCTAGAGTGCCTGCTCTTGCCAAGGAGCCTCACATGCGCGCACTCATTCCCCTGCTGCTGGCCGTGAGCCTGCCGCTGTCTGCTGCACCGCTGCACAGCCAGTTCCTGCCGCCCGATGACCTTTCCCTGCGTCAGCAAGCGCCAAGCGCGCAGCAGTTGTTGCAGGTCACCGACTATTCGGTGGTGGTCGGCACCCAGCGTCAGTCAGACCAACAACCGATCCCGATTACCTCGTCGTTGCAGATGCGCTTGAAAGGCAAGCCCATGAACAAGGGCGCGAGCATCGCCCAGGTGCTGCTGACGTTCGATGGCGAGGGCGGCAAGAGCCTGAAGAAGCCGGTGTACGACGACAAGACCCGCACCCTTACGCTCAATTACCCGATGGCCGACTACCGGGTGATCATGGACCTGCTGCGCAACGAGACGCTCTACGTGCAGTTCCTCAGCTACCCCAACGGGCATGTCTGGGCCGACCTGCACACCGGCACCGTACGTACGCGTTGAGGCGCGAGGGGCCGGGGGTTACACTGCCGGCCTTCGAAATTCCGTGATGGCTTAGTTGGAGTCGGCGATGCGTAAAGACAAGAAACAGGTTATTGGTGACGAAATCAGCGATGACTACATCAAGACCTTCCTGCAGTTCGAGCCGGCCGATGGCCTGACCTCGCCCGCGCACCACAAGTTGATCAAGGCTTATCGTGGCCTGCGCGTCGATGATTTCGCGCGTTTCGTGGGTTTCTTCGTCGAGGCGGGCCTGGACCTGGACGGCAAGGACGAACACGGCAAGACCTTCGTCGAAGTGATCGCCGACCAGCGCAACGCGCCGGAGTACATCGAGATCATCGATAACGCCCGCGGCTGATCCGCTTCGCCTGATTTGCTCCCTGTAGGAGCGGCCTTGCGCCGCGAAAGGGGCGCGCAGCGGCCCCCGGAAATCGGCATGCTGCACAATCGCCGGGGCTGCTCGCAGTGCTTTGCGGCCCGTCCTACAGGGGTGGGCCTTGCTCAGCTACAGGCACAAAAAAACGCCCCGAGGGGTAATGCCCGTCAGTTAAGCCAATGGGGCCGCTTTGCGGCCCCAACTACTGCAACACAGGCTTAACTGACTGGCATTACCCCAAGGGGCGTTTTTTCGTTGCTGCCGGGTCAGGCGTAGTGCTTGGCCGGGCTGCTTTCCACTAGCTCCAGTGCCACGTCGTTGTCGGCGCTGATCTTGTGGTACAGCGCAGCGTCCGTCGCCAAGACCTTCTCACGCGCAGGGAAGATCTCCTTGAGCTTGGCGGCCCAGGCGCCTTTGGCTTGCTCCGGGAAGCAGCGTTCGATCAGCTCGAGCATGATCGACACGGTCACCGAAGCGCCAGGCGATGCGCCCAGCAGTGCAGCCAGGCTACCGTCCTGGGCCGAAACCAGCTCGGTGCCGAACTGCAGGATGCCGCCTTTCTTCGGATCTTTCTTGATGATCTGCACGCGCTGGCCGGCCACTTCCAGGCGCCAGTCTTCGGCCTTGGCTTCAGGGTAGAAGCGACGCAGCGATTCCAGGCGTTGCTCCATCGACTGCATCACTTCGCTGACCAGGTACTTGGTCAGGTCCATGTTGTCGCGCGCGACCGCCAGCATCGGGCCGATGTTGCCCATGCGCACCGACAGTGGCAGGTCGAGGAACGAGCCGTGTTTGAGGAACTTGGTGGTAAAGCCTGCGTAGGGTCCGAACAGCAGCGATTTCTTGCCATCGACCACGCGGGTGTCCAGGTGCGGCACCGACATGGGCGGTGCACCGACGGCCGCCTGGCTGTAGACCTTGGCCTGGTGCTGCTTGACGATTTCCGGGTTGTCGCAGCGCAGCCACTGGCCACTGACCGGGAAGCCGCCGAAGCCTTTGCTTTCTGGAATGCCAGAGGCTTGCAGTAGCGGCAGTGCCGCGCCGCCGGCACCGAGGAAGACGAAGCGGGCGTCCACTTCGCGGCTGCTGCCGCTGTTGATGTCCTTGATGCTCACGGTCCAGCCGCTGCCGTTACGGCGCAGGCCGACGACCTTCTTGCTGTACTTGACCTGGGCGTCCGGGCTGCTGCCCAGTTGCTTGAGCAGCTTGTTGGTCAGCGCGCCGAAGTTGACGTCGGTCCCCTTGAGCACGCGGGTGGCGGCGATGCGCTGGTCGGCCGGGCGGCCTGGCATCATCAGCGGCATCCACTCGTTCATCAGTGCCTTGTCGTCGGTGTACTCCATCTGCGCGAAGGCATGGTGCTGCTTGAGCAGCTCGAAGCGCTTCTTGAGGAAGTCGATACCTTTATCACCTTCGACGTAGCTCAGGTGCGGGACTGGGTTGATAAACGCACGTGGCGAGCCGAAGCTGCCTTTCTTGCTCAGGTAGGCCCAGAACTGGCGCGAAACCTCGAACTGGGTGTTGATGTGCACGGCCTTCTTGATGTCGATGCTGCCATCGGCGGCCTGCGGGGTGTAATTCAGCTCGCACAGGCCGGCATGGCCGGTACCGGCGTTGTTCCAAGGGTTGGAACTCTCCGCGGCCCCGGAGTCCATGGCCTCGATGACCTCAAGCTTCAAGGTCGGGTCGAGCTCCTTGAGCAGTACGGCCAGGGTGGCACTCATGATGCCCGCGCCTACCAGTACTACATCAACCGATTCGTTCTGCGCCATTTAACGCGTCTCCACAATCTACAGCACCTAATTGACAGCATAGGATCTCCGGGGTTGCCAGGATCGCCATGTCCGACTCTTCGCAGTTCTTTCAACTTCCGCGGATACCGCCAATCAGTCTCGGGTGTTCAGCTATTGAACGCCGTTTGCCGCCGGTGCGGCAATTCGACTTATGGTCAAGTGATCCGTCGTGCGTCATGGACCGGCCTCAGGCTCCTATCCAGCTGGAGCGCTTTTGCCGTCTGTTCAGGGCTGTTAGGGACACATCTGCCGCTTTTGCACATGCCAGACTGTTCATTTGCTCGCCACACTCTTGTGAAGTAGTGAAAAACCGTTTTTTCACGCTCTTTTGGAGACGTGAACCTCAAAAGTGGACTGCGCGATGGCAACCCGCAGGTTCATGCGAGGTGAAGGCCGGGAACAGCAGGCACGACAGCCAATGCAAGACCTGAGTGGAAGGCTCTCTGTGGGCGAAGCGTCGAGGGTGCCGGGGTCAATCGGCGAATGCGGGGCCCGATCAGGAGACGTCCTTATAATCGGGGGAAGATTATAACGAGGTCGCGGGCAGAAATGTCGTTCTTCTTGGTTTTTATTGCAGCGTTTGTCAGGCCGGCAGGATGCGTTGCTGCCAACGGCGCCTTGCGCGAGGGCAAACCCGAGCGTTGGCCGGCAGAGGTTGACCGAGCCAGCCCAGGTAGGCTTCGCTGACCTGGACCCAGCCAGCCCCGGCCGGTGGCTGGTTGCATTGCTTGAAGCCCAGGCAGATACCGTTGCCGTCAAGGCGGGCGTAGATGGCGGGGCGAGGGCGTTGCAGCAGCAGGTTCCAGAGCGAGGTCATGGCGGGGTGTCCTGTTCGGATCGGGCTGAGGCAAGAGTAAGCGCCAGGCCATGAAACCATTGTGACAACGGGCGGCGGCAAGCTTTGAGCGGCAAGCGGCAATTGATAGCAGAGCGCAGGTTGGGCGGCTTTTTCTTGTAGCTTGCCGCTTACAGCTTACCGCTGGGTATACTGTGGACCTTTGCCGCTTTTTCTGGAGAAACGCGCATGTTGCAACGTCTGTTGTTCGGTTTGTTCGCGGTGGCCAGCCTGAGCCTGGCCGGTTGTGCTCACAGCCCGCAACAACTCAGCCCGCAGCCCAAGCTCACCCAGCAACTGGCGCCGGTCGGTCATGGCCAGCCGGTGGTGGTCAAGGTGGTCGATGGCCGGGCTTCGCAGTCGCTGGGCACCCGCGGTGGCATGTACCCTGAAACCAGCACCATCACGGTCAATGGCAACGATGTCGTGCCCAAGCTGCAGGCCCAGGCCGAGGCGGCGGTGCGCTTGCTTGGCTTCACCCCGACGCCGAGCGCCTACAACGCTCCGCAACTGACCGTGACCCTGGCAGAACTCAAGTACCAGTCGCCCAAGGACAAGATGTACGTGACCGAGGCCACGATTGGCGCCACCTTCCGGGCCGATGTGTCCAACGCCAACCGCCGCTATAGCGGTCGCTACGGCGCGTCCCTGGACCAGCGCTTCGGCATGGCGCCTAATCAGGAAACCAACACCAAGCTGGTCAGCGACGTGCTGAGCGACGCCCTGACTCGCCTGTTCAAGGACCCGACCATCGGTCAGGTACTGGGCGAGTAAGCACTCAGCTGCAATGCAAGAGCCCGCTGCCTGGGTACCAGGCAGCGGGCTTTTTTGTGAACGTCTCGCAGGGCTGGCGCACGTCTTGGGTTCACGCGGCCTGGACGTGGAAATCCAGCAGGCTGATACCGGTCTGCGTGTCGACTTCGGGCAGGTCGTCGTGGCTGTGCCCGCCAAGGGCGCAGTACACCAGCCACTGGCGGTCCTGGACATTGATGGCGAAACCGTCGATCAGCGCCTGCTGTTCGTCGCTCTGGGCCACGAGGTAGAGGCGGTCCTGGTTTTCGGCGTGCAGCATGACAAGCTCCGGTTCGGTTGAAGGCCGACAGGGTGGCCTGTCTTGATGACGGGCGTGTGACAGATGAAATCGAGTGACACTTGGTCGGCAAAGCGCGGGGCTGAGCGCTTGGCTTAGGTAGAATGCCAGGCTTTGCTGAAGCGTAACCGAGGTCGTGTCGATGTCGTTGCAAGTGCTCATGGGCTTTTTGATCGCCCATCCCGCCAAGCTGATCAACCTGCTGGCCCTGCTGATCACCTGCCCGGGCGGGCTCTTGCTGCAAAGCGCCCGGCGCAGAGCTGCCATGGCTCGCGAGCGCTTGGCAGCGGATGAGGGCATGCTCGAGGCCTTCGACCTGCGGGTGCCTCGCTACTATTACATCCTCGGTTTTTCGTGCCTGGCGATGGCGCTGCTGCTGTCCTGGTTCAGTACCTGGATCTGAACGAACAGGGGCCGCTTTGCGGCCCCGACTGATCAGGCGACCGGCGCCTGCTGCTTGACCTGGTACTGGTTGCGTACCGGCGTCGCATACTGCTGCACCAGATACGGTCGATACTCCGCCGGGCAGGCGTCCAGGCGGCGCTGCCATTCTTCCCGGGCTTTTTGCAGCTCTTCGGACGGGAACACTTTCTCGGCGCTCGGCACCTCCAGTGCCTCGTCCTGCTCGGCCCACATCGCGTAAGCCAGATAGTGCACCGGGAACAGTCGGTAGCCGCCGAGAATCTGCCGGTCTATCGCCTGCGCCAGTTGCTTGGTGTCCTCGTGGTACTCGGTCACCGCTGGGGCGAAGTTGATGTGCACCCGGCCTTTGTAACCGGTGATGCCCTGGGCGATGCTGTTGTCGTCCTCGCCAGGTACCTTGGTGTAGCTGCCGGTGGTGGCGCGTATATAAAGCTCGCGGGCCTTGGCTTGGTCGCACGGGTCGTATTCGTAGCTGATCGACACCGGAATCAGGTTCAAACCCTGGATCACCGCACCGAACGGCTCGTCCTTGCGGCTCATGTGGAACATCTTGAGGATCGCCGAGTCGGTACGATCGTCTCCGTCCTTCGCGCGGCCCTCGGCCTGGGCGATCCAGATCGAGGCGCCGTCGTTGCGGATCGAATGATTGATGTAGGCCGACAGCAATTGGTAAGCGGCCAGTTTCTCGCGTCGGCCACTGATCGAGCGGTGCACGATGAAGCTCTTGTTCAGGCGCATCATGTCGCTGACGAACGGCTTTTGCAGCAGGTTGTCGCCAATGGCGATGCGCGGGGTGGGCAGGCCTGCGTGGTACACCGCATAGTTGACGAAGGCCGGGTCCATCACGATGTCGCGGTGGTTGGCCAGGAACAGGTAGGCAGTGCCCGCCTTGAGCTGCTCGACGCCGGTATAGGTGACGCCGTCGGTGGCGCGGTCGATGGTGCGATCGACGTAGTACTCGACCTTGTCCTGCAGGGTGGAGACGCAGGTGACGCCGGCGAACTCCTGGCGCAGGCGCCGGGCGATCAGCGGCTTGAGTAGCCAGCCGAACGCACCTGCCGCACGCGGGAAGCGGAAGTGGGTGAGGATATCGAGGAATGCCGGGTCGCTGAGCAGGCGTGCCAGAACGGCAGGCACTTCAGCGTCGTCGTACGGTCGGATGGCATCGAATTCGCCCATCATGCTCTCTTGTTGGAAACGGCTAGGGTAATAGGTAGGGACGGGGTCCGAAAAATGGCTCGGACACACTCGGGCCCTGTAATCAGACCGGCAATTATACGCACAAGTCACTGCGGAGGCCGCGATGCTGGAAACTGACTTCTACGACTGCCCGTATTGCGGTGAGCCTGTGGAGACTACCGTCGACATCTCCGGCGGGGACCAGGACTATATCGAAGACTGCCAGGTCTGTTGCCGGCCTGTCGTGATCAGGCTGCAGGTGCATGATGACGAATGGATGATTGAAGTGCGCCGCGAGGATGACGCCTGATGCAGCGAATCTACGAGCCGGAAAGCCTGCTGGAGGCGCAAATGCTGGTAGGCATGCTGGTCAGCGAGGGGATCGAAGTGCATCTGGTGGGCCGCGACCTGATGGGCGGCGTCGGGGAACTGCCGATGCAGGGACTGTTGGGGCTGGCGGTGCCTGACGAGCAAGCCGGTTACGCACGGCAGCTGATCGATGCGTACAATGCTGCCCAGCCCCTTGTCGGCGACGAACCGGACAGTTATCCGGGAACCCTGATCTGCTAGGTTTTGATTTCGCCCATGTGTGGACGCTACGCCCTTTTCCGCTGGTCCCAGGCCTTTGCTGGCTTGCCCGGCTTTCCCGCTGGCCAGCCAGCGCAATGGAACATCGCGCCCGGCGCCTCGGTGCTGATCCTGCGTCAGCTCGACGGCTTGCAGCAACTGGCCAGTGCACGCTGGGGGCTGACCCCCGCCTGGCTGACCGACCTCTCCCGCACACCCGCCCAGGCCCGCGCCGAAACCTTGGCCGAACAGCCGATGTTTCGTGAGGCCTTGCGCCATCGGCGTTGCCTGATGCCGGCCAACGGTTTCTACGAGTGGCGCGGCACGGTGCGCAAGCGGCCGTATTGGGTCACGCCGGGGGAGGGCGCTTCGCTGTTCTTTGCCGCCGTGTGGGAGGCGTATCCGGTGCAGGAGCATGTGTGGCTGAGCTGCGCGGTGGTCACCCAGGCGGCGATGAACCAGCGCCGCCCCCTGATACTGGATGAGGCCGAACAGGCCATTTGGCTAGACCCCGACACGCCCCTGGCGCGCCTGCACGAGCTGCTGGCCAAGCCGCCGGCGAGCTTGCGCGAACGGGCGCTGGCGCTGTTCGTCAACGATCCGAAGCTTGACGGGCCGGAGTGCCTGACGCCGGCCTGAGGCTGAGAGTTAGAGGCATGACGCTGAGCGCGTGTCGGAAAATGCCCTCGGGGCTCTGGCGGCGCCTGGCCTCAGCGCCTAGGATACGCGGCACGTAAATAGGGAGTGTTTTATGCGTAAGTCATTCGTTGTCAGCCTGCTGACTGCAAGCGTCCTACTCGCCGGCTGCCAGGCGGTCAATACCACCAGTGGTGGTGCCGTCGGCGTACAGCGCCAGCAGTACATGTTCAGCATGCTCTCGACCGATGAGGTCAACCAGATGTATGCCCAGTCGTACCAGCAGACGTTGAGCGAAGCGTCCAACAAGGGTGTGCTGGACAAGTCCAGTGCCGATGCCAAGCGCGTGCAAGCCATCGCTGACCGACTGATTGCCCAGGCTCCGCAGTTCCGGCCGGATGCCGCGCAGTGGAAGTGGGAAGTCAACGTGATCAAGAGCGACGAGCTTAACGCCAATTGCGGTCCTGGCGGCAAGATCATCGTCTACACCGGTCTGATCGATCAGCTCAAACTGACCGACGCTGAAATTGCTGCCGTGGTAGGCCACGAAATTGCCCATGCCTTGCGCGAGCACAGCCGCGAGGCGATGTCCAAGGCCTATGGCGTGGAAATGGCGCGCCAGGGGGCGGGGGCATTGTTCGGTTTGGGCCAGGACAGCATGGCGATGGCCGACACTGTGGTGAATTACGCGATGACATTGCCCAACAGCCGTGCCAACGAGAACGAAGCCGACCTGATCGGGCTTGAGCTTTCGGCCCGCGCCGGTTATGACCCGAACGCCGCGATCACCCTTTGGAACAAGATGAGCAAGGCGTCCGAAGGTGCACCGCCCGAGTTCATGAGTACCCACCCGGCTTCCAGCAGCCGCATTGCATCGCTGCAGGCAGCCATTCCCAAGGTGATGCCGCTGTATCAGGCGTCTAAGAAGTAAGCTTCAAGCTTCAAGCTTCAAGCTTCAAGCTGCAAGACGAAGCGAATCTGCTTTTTCTTGCAGCTTGAGGCAAGTCACTTGCAGCTCGCAGCCTTCAGCCGACCCAGCCACTGGTCTTCATGGCCGAGTACACGGCCACCACGGCCAGTACGAAGAACGCCGCAGCCGCCAGGCGACGGATCAAGGTCAGCGGCAGTTTCTCGGCAGCGAAGTTGCCTGCCAGCACCACCGGCACGTTGGCGATCAGCATGCCCAGGGTGGTGCCGATGATGACCATGATCAGGTGCGGGTACTGTGCAGCAAGCATCACCGTGGCGACCTGAGTTTTGTCACCAATCTCGGCTAGGAAGAACGCGATCAGCGTGGTCAGGAAAGGCCCGAAACGGCGCGCATTGCTGGTTTCGTCATCGTCCATCTTGTCTGGCACCAGGGTCCACAGTGCGGTGGCGGTGAAACTTGCGGCCAGGATCCAGTGCAGCACCGATTCGCTGAAGAAACCGCTGACCCAGGCGCCTACGGCACCTGCGGCGGCATGGTTGGCCAAGGTCGCGGCAACGATACCGGCGATGATCGGCCAGGGCTTTCTAAAGCGGGCTGCGAGAATGAGGGCAAGCAGTTGCGTCTTGTCGCCGATTTCAGCGAGGGCAACGATAGCGGTGGGGACGAGCAGCGATTCCAGCATCAGGATTCCTACGGGGGCGGGTCGACACGGCTATGACACGAACAGCCTCCCCGCCCCGGGTAAGGTGTGCGTGTCATAGGTCTTGTCAAACCCTGGATCCATCTACGTGGATCGTGGGTCGCACGCGCCATGGCCTGTGGGCCAAGTATGTTGACGCGTACCGGGCGAGCAGGACGCTCGCGGGAGACTACTCCCCTAGGACGGAGCGGATTCTGCCTACGCCCAGCGCATTAGGCAAGCGCTGTTTTTCAAGTGCGGGTGGCGCGATAGATTCGGAAACCGTGCGCGTCGGCGCGCACCTCGCAGTTGCCCAAGGCGCCCTCGATCAGCGGTTGGTAGCGCAGGAAACTGTTTGCGACAAGGCGTATTTCGCCCCCTTTTCGCAGATGTTGCCCCGATTTTTTCAGCAGATTTTCCGATGCCTGATAGTTGGTGTGCACCCCGGTGTGAAACGGCGGGTTGCTCAGGATCAGGTCCAGATCGGTCGGCGCTGCGTCGATACCGTCACCGCTGATCACCTCGCCTTCCAGGCCATTGGCTGCCAAGGTCATGCGGCTGGCCGCCACGGCGAAGGCGTCAACATCCAGCAGCGTGACCCGGCTCTGTGGATAACGGCGCTTGACCGTCGCCCCCAGCACCCCAGCGCCACACCCGAAGTCCAGCACATGGCCGTTCGGCAGCGCGTCGAGGTGTTCCAGCAGCAGTGCGCTGCCCTTATCCAGGCGCCCATGGCTGAACACACCGGGCAGGCTGATCACGTGCAGCGGGCCATCGGCGAGCGTCAGCTCGAAACGTTCAGCCAGGCTTTGTAGCGGTTTGGCCTCCGGCGCATTGTCCACCGTTACCTGCCACAGCTGGCAATGCCGCGCGCTGTCCAGCTTGCGCGGCTTGCCGAAGGCTTGCAGTTGTTTGGCGGCGCCCTCGATTCCGCCGCGTTTTTCGCCGACCAGGTACAGGCTACGGCCGGCCAGGCGCGAGGCCAGGGCGTTGAGCAGGTAGGCGGTCAGCTCGCGGGACTTGGGCAAGAACAGTACGGCGCTGTCGAAGGCCACATCGGGGACTTCGACGCCGTGGTGAACACGCGCTGTGAAACGGCTCTGCAACAGCGCTTGATCGCCGGCGTGCCAAGTCCAGCCCTGGGCTTGGGGCAGCTCGCCGAGCAAGCTGTCGGCGGCGAGGCCGGCGATCAGCAGCGAACCCTGGAACAGGTCCGCCTGGCGGAGCAACACTTCACTGCGCGGGTCCATGGACGACGCCTCCTGAAAAAGTGGCGCAGTGTAGCAGAGCCGCCCGTTGATCAGCCGACCACTCGCCGCGCGTCGCCGCAGAAGAAGGCCTGGGCGTTCTCGGCGAGTTGGCCGACGATGCGCTGGCGTGCTTCCACCGCCCCCCATGCGCTGTGCGGGGTGATGATCAGGCGTGGGATATCCGCTGCCAGCAACGGGTTGCCGTTGACCGGCGGCTCGACGCTCAGCACATCGGTAGCCGCACCACCCAGATGACCACGGCGCAGCGCATCGGCCAGGGCCTGCTCGTCGATCAGCCCGCCACGTGCGGTATTGACGACCAAGGCGTTGGGCTTGAGCAGCGCCAGTTCGCGGGCGCCAAGCATGTGCCGGGTTTGTGCGTTGAGGGGGCAGTGCAGGGTCAGCGCATCGACCTGCGGCAGCAACTCCTCCAGCGGCAAGCGGTCGGCACGCGGCGGCCGCCCCGGAATCTGCCCGCTGAGCACGCGCATGCCGAACGCCTCGGCAAGGCGCGCCACGGCCCCACCGAGTTCGCCATGGCCGAGCAGGCCCAAGGTCTTGCCTTGCAGTTCGACGATGGGGAAGTCCAACAGGCAGAACTGGCTGGCCTTGGCCCATTGACCGGCAGCCACGGCCTGGTTGTAGTCGCACAGGCGCGTGGCCAGTGCCAGCAGCAAGGCGATGGTGTGCTGGGCCACCGACGGCGTGCCGTAGCCCTGGCAATTGCACACGGTAATGCCCTGGGCGCGGGCGGCGGCCAGGTCGACATTGTTGGTGCCGGTGGCGGCCACCAGGATCAGCTTGAGCTGGGGGTTGGCGGCGAGGGTCGGCTGGTCGAGCATGACCTTGTTGCTGATCACCACGCTGGCGCCTTGCAGGCGTTCGGCGACCTGCTCGGGGGCAGTGGCGGCGAACAGTTCGAGGGCATCGAACTGCTGCTTGAGTGGCGACAGGTCGAGGTCCCCAAGGTCGAGGGAGTGGTGGTCGAGAAACACGGCGCGACGCAAGCTGGGCATGGTGCCCTCCAATGGCATGGCGGAACGAAAGTGGGGTGGCATTCGCTTCAAGCGGTTACGCGAGTGTCCGTTCCACAGGCGCCGCTCGTCAACGCCAGGGCCGCCAGTCATACCTTGGCGCGGCAAATCATTCCTTCGGCTGATTTGACCGGTGCGTCACCGATCTACAGTAACTGTCTGAAATGTCCGGCCTGTTTTCGAGAAAAGGGATATCTATGTTGCAGACGCGCATCATCAAGCCAGCCGAAGGCGCCTACCAATACCCGCTGCTGATCAAGCGCCTGCTGATGTCGGGCAGCCGCTATGAGAAAACCCGCGAGATCGTCTATCGCGACCAGGTCAGGCTGACATATCCACAGCTGGTCGAGCGTATCGCACGGCTGGCCAACGTACTGACCGCCGCCGGGGTAAAGGCCGGTGACACCGTGGCGGTGATGGACTGGGACAGCCATCGCTACCTGGAGTGCATGTTCGCCATCCCCATGATCGGGGCAGTGGTGCATACCATCAACGTGCGCCTCTCGCCCGAGCAGATCCTCTACACCATGAACCACGCCGAAGACCGCTTGGTGCTGGTCAACAGCGATTTTGTCGGTCTTTATCAGAGCATCGCCGGGCAGTTGACCACCGTCGACAAGACGCTGCTGCTGACTGACGCTGCGCAAAAGTCGGCCGATTTGCCCGATCTGGTGGGCGAATACGAGCAACTGCTGGCCGCCGCGAGCCCGCACTACGACTTCCCCGACTTCGACGAGCATTCCGTGGCCACCACCTTTTACACCACCGGCACCACCGGTAACCCCAAGGGTGTGTATTTCACCCATCGGCAATTGGTGCTGCACACCCTCGCCGAAACCTCGGTGACCGGGAGTATCGACAGCGTGCGCCTGCTGGGCAGCGATGATGTGTACATGCCCATCACGCCGATGTTCCACGTGCACGCCTGGGGTATCCCGTATGCCGCCACCATGTTGGGTATGAAGCAGGTCTATCCGGGGCGCTACGAGCCCGACATGCTGGTCAAGTTGTGGCGTGAAGAGCAGGTCACGTTCTCTCACTGCGTCCCCACCATCCTGCAAATGCTGCTCCACTGCCCTGCCTCGCAGGGACAGGATTTCGGCGGCTGGAAGATCATCATCGGTGGCAGTGCGCTCAACCGCGCCCTCTACGAAGCCGCCCTGGCACGTGGCATCCAGCTCACTGCGGCGTATGGCATGTCCGAAACCTGCCCGCTGATCAGCGCGGCGCACCTGAACGACGAACTGCAGGCCGGCAGCGAGGATGAGCGCGTCACGTATCGAATCAAGGCCGGCGTGCCGGTGCCGCTGGTGGAGGCCGCCATCGTCGATGGCAACGGCCAGTTCCTGCCGGCCGATGGTGAGACTCAGGGTGAGCTGGTGCTGCGCGCACCCTGGTTGACCATGGGCTACTTCAAGGAAGCCGAAAAGAGCGAGGAGCTGTGGCAGGGCGGCTGGCTGCATACCGGTGACGTCGCGACGCTCGACGGCATGGGCTTCATCGACATCCGCGATCGCATCAAGGATGTGATCAAGACCGGTGGCGAGTGGATCTCGTCGCTGGACCTCGAGGACCTGATCAGCCGCCACTCGGCGGTGCGCGAGGTGGCGGTGGTGGGGGTGCCTGACCCGCAGTGGGGCGAGCGCCCGTTTGCCCTGGTGGTGGTGCGCGAGGGGCACGCCCTCGATGCGCGCGTGTTGAAGGAGCACCTCAAACCGTTTGTCGAGCAGGGGCATATCAATAAATGGGCGATTCCCAGCCAGATTGCCGTTGTTACTGAAATTCCCAAGACCAGTGTCGGCAAACTCGATAAAAAGCGCATTCGCGTGGATATCAGCGATTGGCAGGCGAGCAACAGCGCATTTCTCTCGACCCTGTGATGCGGGTAAGGTCTGGGCCTATTCGGGCCCGGACCTTACGCTAGAGCGGCTGGCGCCTTGTCAAACGAGAAAAATGGTCCATGCTTGTGAGCGGTCAGCGCACAGGCGGGTCGCTGCGGTCACCTCGGAACACAAATCACACTTTAGAGGGATCATGCACCTGAGACCGCTGGCTATAGTCGGGTCAGGGGAATTTCAGGAATGGGGAAGGCGACACGCAACTCGCGTGGCGCCAAGCGCAGGAGCCGGTGTCACCGGGCGCTCGGGCCGTTTCTGAAGGGACTCACTGCCATAACAATAAAGTACATGGAGTAGCGTCGATGACATCTGCAAACCCGTTCTGGCGTCGGGCAAGACTGCCCTTGGCCGTCAGCCTCGCTTCCACGCTCGCAAGTCCTGCTTTCGCTGTCAGCTTCAATATCGGTGAAATCGAAGGCCAGTTCGACTCGTCGCTCTCCATTGGCGCCAGTTGGTCGACCGCCAGCCCCAACAAGAACCTCATTGGGGTCAACAACGGTGGCAAGGGCTTGTCGCAGACCTCCGACGACGGTCACCTGAACTTCAAGAAAGGTGAGACGTTCTCGAAGATCTTCAAAGGCATCCACGATCTCGAACTCAAGTACGGCGATACCGGCGTATTCGTGCGCGGCAAGTACTGGTATGACTTCGAACTCAAGGACGAACATCGTGAGTTCAAGGACATCAGCGACTCCAACCGCAAGGAAGGGGCCAAATCGTCGGGCGGGGAAATCCTCGACGCCTTCATCTATCACAACTATTCCATCGGTGACATGCCGGGCTCTGTGCGCTTCGGCAAGCAGGTGGTCAGTTGGGGGGAGAGTACCTTCATCGGCGGCGGCATCAACTCGATCAACCCGATCGACGTGTCCGCCTTCCGCCGTCCGGGCTCGGAGGTGAAGGAAGGCCTGATTCCGGTCAACATGTTCTACATCTCCCAGAGTCTGACCGATAACCTGTCGGCAGAAGCGTTCTACCAGATCGAATGGGACCAGACCGTCGTCGACAACTGCGGCACGTTCTTCTCGCAGCCAGACATCATCGCCGATGGTTGCACCAACAACCTGCGGGTACTGAACAGTGGCCGTGTGCTCGGTCAGTTGCCGGCCGGTGCCCAGGCCGCCTTGGCTGCCAGCGGCGTCGACTACAACGATGAAGGTGTGCTGGTGCGTCGCTCTGCCGATCGTGATGCGCGCGATGGCGGTCAGTTCGGTGTGGCGTTCCGCTACATGTTCGAACCGCTGGACACCGAGTTCGGTGCCTACTTCATGAACTACCACAGCCGGGCGCCGATCTTCAGTGCCACCGGCGCGCCACAGGCGCTGTTCGACATCGCCAACGGCGGCGGTTTCGGGCAATTGGCACCACTGGTCATCGCGGGTAATTCGAAGTACTTCGTCGAGTATCCAGAAGACATTCGCCTGTACGGCCTGAGCTTCTCCACCACCTTGCCCACGGGGACGGCCTGGAGCGGTGAACTCAGCTACCGTCCGAATGCGCCCGTACAACTGAACAGTACCGATATTCTCTTCGCTGGCGTCAAGCCGCTGGGCGGCCCGGTGTTCGGTAATGCTTCGCTGCTCGATGGCGTTCCAGGCCAGGACCTGCACGGGTATCGCCGTAAGGAAATCACCCAGTTCCAAACGACCTTCACCCACTTCTTCGATCAAGTGATGGGGGCCAGCAGGCTTACCGTCGTTGGCGAGGTCGGTGTGACGCATGTCGGAGGGCTGGAAAGCACCAGCAAGGTCCGCTACGGGCGTGACCCGGTCTACGGCCCGGGCGAGTTGCCCAATGGCACGTGCGTCGCACTCAACGGCAGCACCATCGGCGGCTCCGGCCTGGGCAGTTCGACGGCCAACCTGTCGCGCAACTGCAACAGCGACGGCTTCACCACCAGCACCTCCTGGGGCTACCGCGCTCGCGCCATCTGGGAGTACCCGGACTTCTTCGCAGGGGTCAACCTCAAGCCTAGCGTTGCCTGGTCCCACGACGTCGAGGGCTACTCGCCGGGCCCTGGCGGTAACTTCGAGGAGGGCCGCAAGGCCGTCAGCCTGGGTCTGGATGCCGAGTACCAGAACACCTACACGGCCAGCCTGTCCTACACCAACTTCTTCGATGGCAAGTACACCACCGTGGATGACCGCGATTTCATCGCCCTCAGCTTCGGCATGAACTTCTAATTCAGGACGACACAGAATGAATATGACCAAAGGTCTGCTGAAAGCCGGTGTACTGGGCCTGTCCCTGCTGGCGACCAGCGTCATGGCTGCGGTTTCTGCCGATGAAGCGGCCAAGTTGGGCAGCACGCTTACGCCGATGGGCGCCGAAAAAGCCGGCAACGCCGACGGCTCCATCGGTGCCTGGGAGCCGCTTTCCAAGTCGGCGGGTAGCGTCGATGCCAAGGGCTTCCTGTCCGACCCTTACGGCAGCGACAAACCGCTGTTCACCATCACCGCGCAGAACGCCGACCAGTACAAGGACAAGCTTTCGCCAGGCCAACTGGCGATGCTCAAGCGCTACCCGGATAGCTTCAAGATCCCGGTGTACAAGACCCACCGTGGCGCCACGGTCCCGGATGAGGTGTTTGCCGCCATCAAGGAAAACGCCACCAAGACCACCCTGGTCGAAGGCGGCAACGGCCTGAACAACTTCCGCACCGCCGTGCCGTTCCCGATTCCCAAGGACGGCCTGGAGGTGATCTGGAACCACATCACCCGCTACCGCGGTGGTAGCGTCACACGCCTGGTGACCCAGGCCACGCCGCAGCAGAACGGCTCCTACAGCCTGGTGTATTTCCAGGATCAGTTCGTCTTCCGTGACCGGATGAAGGACTACGACCCGGCCAACCCCGGCAACATCCTGTTCTACTTCAAGCAGGAAGTGACTGCACCGGCACGTCTGGCCGGTACTGTACTGCTGGTGCACGAGACCCTCGACCAGGTCAAGGAGCCGCGCAAGGCATGGATCTACAACGCCGGCCAGCGCCGCGTACGCCAGGCACCACAGGTGTCCTACGACGGTCCGGGTACTGCCGCCGACGGCCTGCGTACCTCCGACAACCTGGATATGTACAACGGTGCACCGGATCGTTACGACTGGAAACTCGAAGGCAAGAAGGAGATGTACATCGCCTCCAACGCCTTCAAGCTGGACGACCCGAAGCTCAAGTACTCCGACATCATCAAGGCTGGCCACATCAACCAGGATCTGGCCCGCTACGAGCTGCGTCGGGTGTGGCATGTGGTCGCGACCCTCAAACCAGGCCAGCGGCATATCTACGCCAAGCGTGACTTCTACATCGACGAAGACACCTGGCAAGCCGCGGTGATTGACCAGTACGACGGTCGCAATCAGCTGTGGCGCGTGTCCGAGGCCCATGCCCAGCCTTACTACAACGTACAGGTGCCGTGGTACACCCTCGAAGCCATCTACGACTTGCAGTCGGGTCGCTACCTGGCCTTGGGTATGAAGAACGAAGAGAAGAGCGCCTATAACTTCGGCTTCAGCGCCAGCAAGGCCGACTTCCAGCCAGCAGCGCTGCGCCAGGCGGGGGTGCGTTGACCTGACGCCTTGCGGCTCCTTGTAAACTCCCAGAACGCCCCGGCTTGCCGGGGCGTTTCTGTTTGCGCAGGCCGCTACCGGCCAGGGTTGGTTTATAGCGCATCATCGGCGCGGCTGATGCTGGCCGGCGTTGTTTCTTTTTGTCGTAGTCTTTTTGCGCAAATCGAGCCCATCGCCTTCAAATGGGTCGCGTTTGCGGCTAGTCTCGCAAAGATCCGTATTGCCGAAGTCTTTCCAATAGAACGAGCCGGCCATGACAGACCTGTCCCGTATGCATGGAGTCGCCAGCCAGGCCCTGGGCCTGTTGGACGGTCGTTTTTTCCGGCCACCGTTGCCAGAAGCCCATGTGCCCAGGCCGCGCTTGTGCCAGCGTCTCAACGGTGGGTTGGCCGGGCGGCTGTTACTGGTCAATGCGCCAGCGGGCTTCGGCAAGAGTTCACTGGCGATCGAGTTCTGTCAGGCGCTGCCCAGCCACTGGCGCAGCCTCTGGTTGGGATTGAGCCAGCGGGATGCCGATCCCGGGCGTTTTCTCGAGCGCCTGCTGGAGGGTTTGCAGCAATTCTGCCCGGCGTTGGGTGGCCAAGCATTGGGGCTGTTGAAGATGCGCCAGCGCCACCAACCGTTCGCCTTCGAGGAATGGCTCGACAGCCTGCTGGATGAGTTGGCGCAGTACCTGCACGCCGATACGCCGCTGCTGCTGGTGCTCGACGACTATCACCTGGCTCAAGGCCCGGTACTCGATCGCTGCTTGCAGTTCTTCCTCAATCACCTGCCCGCCGGGCTGGTCCTGTTGGTCACCAGTCGGCAGCGCCCGGACTGGCACTTGGCACGTCTGCGCCTGTCGCGCCAACTGGTCGAACTCAACGAGCAGGATTTGCGCTTGACCCCCGACGAGTCGCTGGCGGTAATTGGCCGCCAACCCACGGGCCTGCGCGGGCAGGCGTTGGACAATTTGATCCAGCGTAGCGACGGCTGGGTCGCGGGCTTGCGCTTCTGGCAACTGGCAGCCAGCGAGGCGGGCGATGACGGCGCCTTGCCCCAGGCCTTGCATGGCGGTGAAGGGCTGATCCGCGATTACTTGCTCGAAGAGGTGATCGAGATACTGCCAGCGCCGGTGCAGGCGTTCCTCTTCGACACCGCCTGCCAGGAGCGTTTCTGCGCCGAGCTGTGCGACGCCTTGCGCGAGCGTCATGATAGTGCCGATGTCCTGCGTTACTTGCAGGCCCATCAGGTCTTTCTGGTGCCGCTCGATGAGCATGGCCGTTGGTTCCGCTATCACCACTTGTTCTCTGACCTTTTGCGCAGTCGTCAGGCTAGCGAGCCATTGAATGACCTGCATCTGCGGGCCTGCCACTGGTTCGAGGGGCAGGGGCTGCTCGATGAGGCCGTGGAGCAGGCACTGCGAGCTGGCCACTTGGACGTAGCCGCCGACCTGGTGCAAAGCCTGTCCGAGGAGCAACTGCTGGCCGAACAGAACGTCGGCATGCTGTTACGCTGGAAAATGGACTTGCCCGACAGCTTGCTGATCAGCACGCCGCGGCTGATCGTGCTGTACAGCTGGGCGCTGGGGCTTGCTTGCCAGTTGGATGCGGCCGAAGAGCTTGCCGCCTACCTGAGCCGTTTCCTGCCGGCGCCGTCGGCCACCGCGCAGCGTTCGATGCTTGCCCAATGGTTGGCCTTGAGCGGGATCATCGCGCGTGGCCGTGGCGATCGTCAGCGCACCCTCGCGTACTGTGGCGAAGCCTTGCAGAGCTTGCCCGACAAGCGCTACGGGCAGCGTCTGGTGTGCCTGTCGACCTTGTCCAACCTGGCCATCGCCGATGGTGACTTCTGGCGAGCCCGGGGTTGGAATCGCGAAGCCCTGGAGCTGGCCCAGCGGGTCGGCAACCCGTTGTTTGAAGCCTTGGCCCACTATGATCGGGCTCGGGTGCTGCATGCGCGTGGCGAGGTGCTCAGGGCGCTCGATGAGGTTCGCCATGGCATGCAGCGGTTGCAAGGCCTGTCCGGGCAGCGGCTGTATGCCGTACGTGCCCGCTTGACGTTGTATGAAGGCTACCTGTTGGCCACCCGGTTGCAGCCGGCTCAGGCACGCGCTCGGCTGCGTGCCGGCCTGAGCGAGGCACGCGCCTGTCGCGATATCAGCGTGTTGATCGGCCATTGCGTGATCGCGTCGCTGGATGGACGTGAAGGGCGTTACGCCGAGGCGTTCTCGGAACTGGCCGAGGCCGAGCGGCTGATGCACATCTGGGATGTGCCGCCGATTTTCTACCTGGCCATGATCACCCTGGTGAAATGCGAGCTGTGGCTGGCCCAGGGGCGTACCGACCTCGCCGAATCCTGGCTGCTGCGCCTGGGCCAGACCTACGGTGGTGAGCAGCCGGCCGCAGCCCCCGAGTTCCACCCACTGTTGCCGCTGCACATCGAGTTGCAACAAGCCCTGCTCGAGCAGGTGCTTGAGCGCCCGAGCGACGCCGAGGCGCGGCTACAGGCTTTGATCGCCAGGGGGCGCGCCAGTGGCGGCATGATGCTGGTGGTCTGTGCGCTGTGCCAGTGCGTGGGGCTGCTCCTGGCGCAGAGACGTGAAGTCGAAGCCAGCAAGCTGTTCGCGCAAGCGCTTGAGGCGGCTCAGGGCGGAGGGTTGCAGGCTTTCCAGCGACTGATAGAAGAGCATCCGGCGTGGCTGCGTGAGCAACTCGCCAGCCGTATGCCATGCTCGATCCACGCCCAAGTGCTGGCCCGTCTGCCGGAGGTGCCCGACACCCTCGCAGGCCCCAGCGAACACTTGAGCGGGCGCGAGCTTGCAGTATTGGAGCTGATCGCCCAGGGATGCTCGAACCAGCAGATCAGCGAGCGCTTGTTCATCTCCCTGCACACCGTCAAGACTCACGCCAGCCATATCAACAGCAAGCTTGGCGTCGAGCGTCGCACACAGGCCGTGGCGCGGGCCAAGGCCTTGGGGTTGCTAGCCTAACGGTAGCGACCTGGCGCATTGCCCGTTAAGATGGCGGCCATAGGCCATCATTTGCGTTGCCTCTTGGGCTCATCTTTCCCGTAGCGTTGCCGATACCCCTTTCGGTGGCGTACGTCGCCATGCGCCATCTCTCCTTTTTCCACGACAGGTTGTCCTGATGCTGCAGTACGGGCAAAAAAGCTTTCTGATCGTCGACGACTTCACCGATTTCCGAACGTCGACCCGCTCCATGCTGCGCGAACTGGGCGTTCGCGACGTCGATACCGCTGACAGCGGTGAGCAGGCGTTGCGCATGTGTGGGCAGAAACGCTACGACTTCATCCTGCAGGATTTCCACCTCGGCGATGGCAAGAAGAATGGCCAGCAAGTGCTCGAAGACCTGCTCCTCGACAAGCTGATCAGCCATGAGTGCGTGTTCATCATGGTCACCGCCGAGAGCAGCCAGTCCATCGTCCTCAGCGCCATCGAGCATGAGCCCGATGCGTATCTGACCAAGCCCTTCAACCGTGTGGGCCTGGCCCAACGCCTGGAAAAACTGGAGCAGCGCAAGACGCTGCTCAAGCCGATCCTGCAAGCCCTCGACCGTGGCCAGCCGGCTCAGGTGCTGGCCGCATGCGCCGAGCTGTGCAAGAAGGACCCGCGCTTTGCGCCGTTGTGCCTGCGTTATCGGGCCGACGCCCTGCGCGATTTGAATCGCTTCGACGAGCTTGAGAAGTTTCTCAAGAGCATCCTCGCCAGCCGCCCGCAGCCATGGGTGTACGCGGCGCTCGGCAGCCTGCTGCACAAGCGCGGTCAGCATGCACAGGCCCAAGGCGTCTACGAGCAGGCGCTGAAGGCTTTCCCGATCATGCCCAGCCTGTACGACGGCATGGCCGAAGTGCTGGTGGCCCAAGGCGAGAGCCGCCGTGCCCAGCACATGCTTGAAGAAGCGGTGCGTCTTTCGCCGTTGGCGGTGCGACGGCAGGCGGCGCTGGGCAAGCTGGCGCTGGAGAACGCGGATTTCGAGACCGCTTCGAAGGCCTATCGGCACTCGGTCAACCAAGGGCAGAGTTCGCGCTACAAGGATGCCGAGAGCAACCTGGGCCTGGCCCAGGCCCTGATGAACAAGAACGCAGGTTTTGGTCTGGACGCGCGCACCCGCGTGGAGATCAATACTGTGCTCAGCGAAGTGGCCAAGGAGCACGTCGAGGACCAGGGTCTGCAAGTGCGCGCGCGCCTGATGAAGGCCGCCAGCCTGCAGCAGGCGGGCGATGCGGACACCGCCGCCAAGCTCACCGAACAGGCCATGCAGCGCCTGGAGAAGATGGATCAGTTCTTCTCGGTGGATGCGGCGCTAACCGTCGCCAAGCAATTGCAGCAACTGGGCCAGGAAGGGGCGGGCACCTCGATTCTCAAAGGGTGCGTGGAGACCTACGGCGACGACCCGAAGGTGATGCAAAGCGTCTCCAAACTGACCGATGACCCTACGGTACTTGGCGCGGTGACCGAAGCCGTCGATCTCAACCGCCAGGGCGTGCGCGCTTACCAGGGTGGGCAGCTCGCCGAAGCGTTGGGCATGTTCCGCAAGGCCCTGTCGTTACAGCCGAAGAACATCAGTATTGCCTTGAATACCGCGCAGGCCCTGTTGCGCATTGGTGGCGAGAATCCACCGCCCGAGTTGATGCAGGAGTGCCGCAGTTGCCTGACCTGTGTGGCTGGCATCCCGAGCAGCGACAGTCGTTTCGATCGCTACCGCAAGCTGCACGTGCGAGTATTCGGCGCATGAACCAGGACAATCAGGGGCTGGATTTTTCCACGGTGATCGCCTCCACCGTGCACGACTTGAAGAATTCCTTGTCGGCGCTGATCCAGGCCCACAACCAGTGGCTGGCACGCCTGCCCGAGGCGTTGCAGGGTGGCCCCGAGCAAGGGGTCATGGAGCATGAATTCAGCCACCTCAATGGCATGCTGGTGCAGCTGCTGGGGCTGTACAAACTGGGTGTCAACCAGTTGCCGGTGTGCCCTGACTACCACGAGCTGGACGACTTCATCGAGTCCCAGCTCGCCGCTCACCAGGAAGTGCTGCGCCACCGCGACATTCTCGCCACTTGGCGCATCGACACCGATAACCCGTTGGGTTTCTTCGACCGCGAGCTGGTCGCCTCGGTGGTAGCCAATGTGCTCAGCAACGCCATCCGCTACGCCGGTCACGCGTTGCTGATCAGCATCGAGGAGCAGGGCGAGCAATTGGTCATCTGCGTGAACGACGACGGCGCGGGTTATCCACAGCGTATGCTCGAGCGCCAGAGCGACTATGTGCAGGGCATCGATCAGCAGAGCGGCAGCACCGGGCTGGGGTTGTACTTCGCGGCGCGTATTGCCGCCTTGCACGAGCGCAACGGCGTGCAAGGGCGGATCGAGATCGCCAATGGTGGGCCGTTGGGTGGCGGGTTGTTCCGGCTGTATTTGCCCTGAATTCGCTGGCGCGCATCCGCCCAGGATGTCGCCCGGTGTTTCTTTCGTTACCCTGCTCCCCAAGCATGCCTGGAGACGTCCTTGGAGTCTCTTTGGCCGGACACTTTTTGATTGAGGGGCAGGGCTCATGGAAAACCCATCGGTATCGCTGATCCGCGAAACTTTTCCCGTCGGCCCGTTGCAGTGCAACTGCACGCTGATCGGCGACCCGCTGAGCAAGAAAGCCATCGTCGTCGACCCGGGCGGCGACGAGCAGAAGATCCTCGACCGCCTGCAACACCACGGGCTGACCTTGGTCAGCATCATTCACACCCACGCGCATTTCGATCACTTCCTCGCCTCCGGTCGGCTCAAGGCGTTGACGGGGGCCACGTTGCACCTGCACAAGGCCGACCAACCGCTGTGGGACAACCTCGAAATGCAGTGCCAGGCGTTCGGCGTGCCTTATACGCCTGTGCCCTCGCCGGACCGTTGGCTGGCCGACGACGAAGAATTGGCCTGCGGCTGCGGCGTGGCGTTGCACACCCCGGGGCACACGCCTGGCTCGATGAGTTTCTGGTTCGCCGAGCACAAGCTGCTGATCGCCGGCGACACGCTGTTCCGGCGTGGTATCGGACGTACTGATTTGTGGGGTGGCGATCAGCGGTCTATCGTTCGTTCCATCAAGGAGCGACTGTACCGCTTGGATGAACAGGCCGTCGTGGTGACCGGTCATGGCCCGGATACCCGCCTCGGCGAAGAGATGCGTGAGAACCCTTTCGTACGGGCCTGAAGTTTCATGGAATTTTTTCGCCTCGCCAGGATCCAAGGCCGGCACAGATCCGTACGTGATCCGCTGCACTTATGAATTCAGTAGGAGCTTGTCCATGATGCGTCGTCTGATTATCGTCGCTACCGCCGCCGCCGTTTTGTCCGGTTGTGCAGGCCAGAATCCTTATGATGGCCAGAGCCAGGGCGATGCGCAGGGCTCCACGGGCATGAGCAAGACCGCCAAGTACGGTGGCTTGGGCGCGCTGGCCGGTGCAATCGCCGGCGCTGCCATCGACCACAACAACCGTGGCAAGGGCGCGCTGATCGGTGCAGCGGCCGTGGGCGCCGCCGCAGCCGGTTACGGCTACTACGCCGACAAGCAAGAAGCCGAGCTGCGCGCGAAAATGGCCAACACCGGTGTCGAGGTGCAGCGCCAGGGCGATCAGATCAAGCTGATCATGCCGGGCAACATCACCTTCGCCACCGACTCGGCGAACATCTCCCCGAGTTTCTATGCGCCGCTGAACAACCTGGCCGGTTCGTTCAAGCAGTTCAACCAGAACACCATTGAAGTGGTCGGCTTCACCGACAGCACCGGCAGCCGCCAGCACAACATGGACCTGTCCCAGCGCCGTGCCCAGGCTGTCAGCACCTACCTGACCTCGCAAGGTGTCGACCCTTCGCGGGTGAGTGTGCGTGGCATGGGCCCGGACCAGCCGGTCGCTAGCAACGACGACGCCAATGGCCGTGCGCAGAACCGCCGCGTAGAGGTCAACCTCAAGCCTATTCCAGGCCAGCAGTACGACCAGCAGGGCACTGTGCAGCAGTACCCATAAGCTATCGGGCCTGCGCCGCTCGCGGGGCAATCGCGCGCCCTACGCCTTTGGTGGCGTTGGACGTGGGGTTGCCCCGCGTTGCGTTTCAGCGCACGTGGCTGGCCTGAATCGCCGTCAGTGCGATGGTGTGCACGATGTCGTCGACCTGCGCCCCACGGGGCAGGTCGTTCACCGGCTTGCGCAACCCTTGCAGCATCGGCCCGAGGCTTACGCAGTCGGCGCTGCGCTGCACGGCCTTGTGGGTGGTGTTGCCGGTGTTCAGGTCGGGGAATACGAACACCGTCGCGCGCCCAGCCACGGGGCTCGAAGGTGCGAGCTGGCGGGCGATGTCCGGGTTGGCAGCGGCATCGTACTGCAGCGGGCCGTCGATCAGCAGGCTGCGTTCGGCCTGTTGGGCCAGGCGTGTGGCGGCGCGCACTTTTTCCACTTCTTCGTCACTGGCAGCCGAGTCGCTGGAGTAGCTGAGCATTGCCACCCTTGGCGCGATACCGAACGAATCGGCTGACTCGGCGCTCTGACGAGCGATTTCGGCCAGTTCCTCGGCGCTGGGGTGCGGATTCATCACGCAGTCGCCATAGACCAGCACCTGGTCGGGGAACAGCATGAAGAACACCGACGACACCAGGCTGCTGCCCGGCGCGGTCTTGATCAGTTGCAACGCCGGACGAATGGTATTCGCGGTGGAGTGCACAAGGCCCGACACCAGCCCGTCCACTTCGCCCAGGGCAAGCATCATGGTGCCGATCACCACGGGGTCTTCCAGTTGCTGCTCGGCCATCGGGGCGTTGAGGTTCTTGCTCTTACGCAGTTCCACCATCGGCTCGACATAGCGTCCACGAATTAGCTCGGGGTCGAGCACTTCGAGGTCCGCTGGCAGGTTGATGCCTTGGGCGCGCGCAACGGCGGCGACGTCCTCGGGCTTGGCCAGCAACACGCAGCGGGCGATGCCGCGTGCTTGGCACAGCGCGGCGGCCTGCACCAGCAGTGGTTCGGCGCCTTCTGGCAGGACGATGCGCTTGTTGGCTTGCTGGGCGCGCTGGATCAGTTGATAGCGGAACACCGCAGGCGACAGGCGCAGCTCACGCGGGGTGCCGCAGCGCTGGTGCAGCCAGGCAGCGTCCAGGTGAGTGGCGACGAAGTCGGTGATGAATTCGGCGCGCTCGCGGTCGTCTACCGGGATCTCGCGGTTCAGTGAGTTGAGCTGGTTGGCGGTGTCATACGAGCCAGTGCTCACCGACAGGATCGGCAGCCCGGCTTGCAACGCGCCACGGCACAGTTCGAGGATGCGTGGGTCGGGCTTGCTGTCGCTGGTCAGCAGCAGGCCGGCGAGCGGCACGCCATTGATCGCCGCCAGGCTGACCGCAAGAATGATGTCGTCGCGGTCGCCTGGGGTCACCACCAAGGTGCCGGAGGTGAGCAGTGGCACGGTATTGGCCACGGTACGCGCGCAGATGATGATCTTGTTCATGCGCCGTTGCTCATAGTCGCCGGCGTTGAGCACTTGGGCACCGAGCAGTTCAGCCACATCGCGGGTGCGTGGTGCGTTCAGCTCCGCTTGCCAGGGAATACAGCCGAGCAAGCGGAAATCGTTGCCGCGCAGCAGCGGCGAATGCTCGCGCAGGCGCGTGGCGAAGTCGGCCATGCTCTCGTCGGTGCGTACCTTGTTGAGAATCACACCGAGCACTTTCGGGTCGCGTGGGCCACCGTACAGTTGGGCTTGCAGTTCGACCCGCCCGGACAGTTCGCTGAGCACTTCGTTTTCGGGCGCCGACACCAGGATCACCTCGGCATCCAGGCTCTTGGCCAGGTGCAGGTTGACCCGCGCGGCGTAGCTGGCGTGGCGGGTGGGCACCATGCCCTCGACCACGACCACATCCTTGCCGACGCAGGCTTGCTGGTACAGGCGGATGATCTCTTCGAGCAACTCGTCCAATTGGCCGTCGCCGAGCATGCGCTCGACATGGCCCAGGCTCAGCGGCGTGGGGGGCTTGATACCGTGGGTGCGCGCGACCAGCTCGCTGGAGCGCTCAGGCCCGGTGTCGCCGGGGTGCGGTTGGGCGATTGGCTTGAAGAACCCGACCTTCAATCCTGCGCGCTCCAGGGTGCGCACCAGGCCAAGGCTGATGGAGGTCAGGCCGACCCCGAAGTCGGTCGGGGCAATGAAAAATGTCTGCATGCGTGCTTCTCGAAATAAGCGGTGCAAAAGAATCAACGGCCAAGGGTATCGCTAACCGCCCCTTGGGCGCACCAGCCGCAGTTGAAGGCTTGGCCAATGCGCTGCTGGCGCTGCTCGGCGTCGAGCACCCAGGGACGGGCTTGCCAGGGGGGCTGATGGCGCAGGTGCTGGGTGTGCCCGCAGGACAGTGCGACCACCCAATGGCCGTCTTCGTCCTGGCTGAAGCCTGTGATCAGACTGACGGGCGCCCCTTCGTCCATGGTCGGTTCGCAATCGGGCGGTGCCTTGGTTACACTTCCCCGTTCTACATTCTTTTGCAAAAGGTCTTGCCCCCATGCTGATCGCCGCCAACAAGGCTGTCTCCATCGACTATACCCTGACCAACGACGCTGGTGAGGTCATCGACAGCTCCTCCGGCGGTGCGCCGCTGGTCTACCTGCACGGTGCTGCCAACATCATTCCGGGCCTGGAAAAGGCCCTCGAAGGCAAGCAGGCCGGTGATGAGCTGGACGTTGCCATCGAGCCGGAAGAAGCCTACGGCGAATACCTGGCCGAGCTGGTCAGCACCCTGAACCGTAGCCTGTTCGAGGGCGTCGACCAACTGGAAGTCGGCATGCAGTTCCACGCCTCGGCGCCGGATGGCCAGATGCAGATCGTCACTATCCGCGACATCGATGGCGACGACATCACCGTCGACGGCAACCACCCACTGGCCGGTCAGCGCCTGAACTTCAAAGTGAAGGTGGTCAACGTGCGTGATGCCAGCGACGAAGAAGTCGCTCACCGCCACATCCACGGTGAAGGTGGCCACCACCACTGATTTTCTGCGCTACGCTCAGAGAGTCGCCAGGCGCTCGGGCAAGCCGTACTTGCCCTCCTAGGGAGGGTGAACGGTTTGGCCGCGCGCCTTTTTAGTGGGCGTGATTCGCCCCAGCGACCATTGGGAACCTGAGAGGGGATTCATCATGAGTGCATTTCACGACCTGACATTGAAGGCGCTGAACGGCGAGGACCTGCCCCTCGCACCGTTCAAGGGCCAGGTAGTGCTGGTGGTCAATGTCGCCTCCAAGTGTGGCCTGACGCCGCAATACGCCTCGCTGGAAAAACTTCACCAGCAGTTCAAGGGCAAAGGGTTCAATGTGCTGGGCCTGCCGTGCAACCAGTTCGCTGGACAAGAACCCGGCAGTGAAAAGGACATCCAGGAGTTCTGCCGCCTCACCTACGGGGTGAGCTTCCCGCTGGGCGCCAAGCTTGAAGTCAACGGCCCGCACCGGCATTCCCTGTACCGCCTGCTGGCGGGCGAGGGCGCGGAGTTTCCTGGCGACATCAGCTGGAATTTCGAGAAGTTCCTGGTGGGCAAGGATGGGCGCGTACTGGCCCGCTTCGCCCCACGTACCGCGCCGGACGATCCAAGCGTGGTGCAGGCGATCGAGAAAGCCTTGGCCTGATTGGTGTGCCAGTGAGGGCGCGGGCGTGTCCCGCGCTCATCCGCGATACCGGACAATCACCCCAATCAATGATGCTGTGCCCACCTTCCTGCGCCGCCTAAGCTCTGGCGATTCCTCAGCCATGCCGGGAGCGCCGCATGTCCAGCAACCCCCTGTTCCAGCCTTTCACCCTCGGCTCGCTCGAGCTGCCGACCCGCGTGGTAATGGCGCCGATGACCCGCACCTTCTGCCCTGGCGGCGTGCCCCACGACGGCGTGGTCGAGTACTACCGTCGCCGCGCTGAGGCCGGGGTTGGCCTGATCGTCACCGAGGGCACCACGGTCGCGCACCGCGCTGCCAACGGTTACCCGAATGTGCCGCGTTTTCATGGCGACGATGCCTTGGCGGGGTGGAAGCGTGTGGTGGATGCGGTG
The DNA here is from genome assembly GCF_048068415.1 of Pseudomonas sp. NY15463. Classification (NCBI taxonomy): domain Bacteria; kingdom Pseudomonadati; phylum Pseudomonadota; class Gammaproteobacteria; order Pseudomonadales; family Pseudomonadaceae; genus Pseudomonas; species Pseudomonas sp. NY15463. The sequence continues at coordinate 644,107 of NZ_JBLUQD010000002.1, read as the reverse complement.
CATGCAGAAGGTGGGCGCATCGTGCCGCAGCTGTGGCATGTGGGTAGCGTGCGTCGCCTGGGCACCGAGCCGGACGGCGATGTGCCGGCCTACGGCCCGAGCGGCAAGCAGAAGGACGGCAAGGTGCTGGTGCACGAGATGACCCAGGATGACATTGACGAGGTCATTGCCGCCTTCGCCCAGGCGGCCCGCGACGCCCAGGCCATTGGCATGGACGGTGTGGAAATCCATGGCGCCCACGGCTACCTGATCGACCAGTTCTTCTGGGACGCCAGCAACCGTCGTACCGATGGCTACGGTGGCGATCTGGCTGGTCGCTCGCGATTTGCCATCGAGTTGATTCGCGCAGTACGCGCCGCAGTGGGGCCGGACTTCCCGATCATCTTGCGCTTCTCGCAGTGGAAGCAGCAGGACTACACCGCGCGCCTGGTGCACACCCCAGAGGCACTGGGCGCGTTCCTGGCGCCGTTGTCCGAGGCGGGTGTGGATATCTTCCACTGTTCCACACGTCGCTTCTGGGAGCCTGAGTTCGACGGCAGCGACCTCAACCTGGCCGGCTGGACCCGTAAGCTCACCGGCAAGCCGACCATCACCGTGGGCAGCGTGGGGTTGGATGGGGAGTTCCTGCAGTTCATGGTCGACACCGACAAGGTGGCCAAGCCGGCCAGCCTGGAAGGCCTGCTGCGCCGCCTTGAAGACCAGGAGTTCGACCTGGTGGCGGTGGGCCGCGCCTTGCTGGTCGATGCCCAGTGGGCGCAGAAGGTTCGCGATGGGCGGGAGGCCGATGTGCTGCCGTTCAGCCGTCAGGCGCTGGCGAGCCTGGCTTGATCGGCAGCCCGGTAGACGCGATCTGGCCTGTCGAGGCGACTGCGCCGCGACAGGCGCTGTACAGATACCCCTCGAACTGCTCGACGATCGCTGGCCAGCCTTGGCGGCTGGCGTGCTGACGGGCGTTCAGGCGTACCCGGCGCAAGGTTTCGCGCTCTTCGAGCAGCCAGCATGCGGCGTCGATGAACGCGGCTTGGTCGCCCGGCATCGCCAGGGCACCGCTGTGACCATGGCAGATGTGCTGGGCGGCGGCGGCCTCATCGTAGGCAACCACCGCCAGCCCCGAGGCCAAGGCTTCGAGCACCACGTTGCCGAACGTCTCGGTGAGGCTGGGGAACAGGAACAGGTCGGCGCTGGCATAGTGCTCGGCTAGCGCCTCGCCACGCTGCGCGCCGCAGAACAGCGCGTCGGGCAACTGCTGTTGAAGGCGTGCGCTGAGTGGGCCATCGCCGACCAGGATCAGGCGTAGGCGTCGCTGTGGATAACTGCGCTGCAAGGCCTCCAGGCACGGGCGCAGCAGCGCCAGGTTCTTTTCCGCCGCCAGGCGCCCGACGTAGAGTACGCCGATGTCGTCTGCGCCCAGCCCCCATTGCGCGCGCAAGGCGTCGTTGCGCCGGGCCGGGTTGAACAGGTAGGCGTCGACGCCTCGTGCCATCAGCCCAAGCCGCTCGAACCCACGACGTTCCAGCTCCAGGCGCTGGCTGGCGCTGGGAACCAGGGTGATCGCGGTCCGTCGATGGAACCAGCGCAGGTAGTGGGTGAGCATGCGTGCCAGCAGGCCCAGGCCGTACTGCCCGGAGTATTGCGGGAAGTTGGTGTGGAAACCACTGACCACTGCAATTCCCAGGCGTCGCGCGGCGCGCAGGGCACTCAGGCCCAGCGGCCCTTCGGTGGCGATGTACAGCACATCTGGACGCTGCCTGCGCCAGCGGCGCAGCAGTTTGTGCATCGACACTTCACCCCATTGCAGCCCGGGGTAGCCCGGTAGCGGCCAGCCCCGGCACAACAGCAGATCGGCAGGCGCGACCGAGTGTGCGTCGGCGAGTTGGCGCGGGCGGATCAGTTCTACCTGATGGCCACGCAGGCGCAGGCCATCGCAGAGGCGCCCAAGGGTATTGGCCACGCCATTGATCTCGGGTGGGAAGGTTTCGCTGACCAGGGTGATGTGCAGGGGCGGTGTGTTCATGGAAAAAAGTCTCCGCTGCCCCAATTGCGGTCATGTGACGGTTGTGTGACGGCTAGATGACGCCTGGTTTCCGGCGTTTTCAGCCGGCTGAATATTTCCTTGTCGGTTGCTCAAGAACCCCGCCCTGTTGGCCGATGCAGAAGCATTCGAATTTGGGTATGCGCTCTGGGACCGTTGATGTTCAACAGCAAATTGAAGCAAGAAGTTCAGCAACTGCGTGAGGAGCTACTGTCCGTCGAGCAGGTCAAGAACAGCCTCGACAGCGAAATGCTGGTGTTGCAGCTAGACCCACAGGGGCGCATCGAGTCGGTCAATTCCAACTTCGAGGCCGAAATGGGTTACCGCGCCGAGCAATTGATCGGCCGCAACATCGAAGAGATCGTCCCGGCCCATGTGAAAAAGCTCGATTTTTACCAGCGCATGAAGACCGCCATCGCTCGTGGCGAACATCTCAATGGCGCCTTCCGCTTGCTCCGCGGCAATGGTGAAGAGGCCTGGCTGCGTTCGATCCTGCAACCGGTCAAGGACAGCAGCGGGCGCATTCGGCATTTTTCGTTGCACTCCAGCGACCTGACCCGCACCATCGAAGCTTCCCGCGAGCATGAAAGCCTGATCAAGGCGCTGATGCGTTCTACTGCGGTGATCGAGTTCGATCTTGAGGGCCAGGTCCTTACCGCCAACGATCGTTTCCTGCAGAGCATGGGCTACAGCCTGGAGCAGGTGCGTGGCAAGCATCATCGGATGTTCTGCGAGCCGCAAACGTCGGCTTCGGCCGAGTACAAGACATTCTGGGAAAAGCTGCGCCGTGGCGAGTACATTGCCGACCGCTTCAAGCGCATTGACGCCCATGGCCGTACGGTGTGGCTGGAAGCTTCGTACAACCCGATCATCGACGCCCACGATGTACTCTACAAAGTGGTCAAGTTCGCCACTGTCATCACCGATCAGGTCAACCAGGAACAGGCCGTGGCCCAGGCGGCGGATATCGCCTACACCACGTCGATCGAAACCGACGGCTGCGCGCGCAAGGCTACCGATGTGGTGACCCAGACCGTGGAAGTGATGCGCGGCCTGGAGGGGTCGATGCAGCAGGCCGCCGAGGGTATCCAGGCGCTGGATACGCAGTCGAAGGTGATTGGCGCGATCATCAAGACCATCAGCGACATCGCCGGCCAGACCAACCTGCTGGCGCTCAACGCCGCCATCGAGGCCGCGCGCGCCGGCGAGCAAGGCCGTGGCTTTGCCGTGGTGGCCGACGAGGTACGCCAACTGGCCTCACGCACCAGCAGCGCCACTGAGGAAATCGCCAAGGTGGTGCAACAAAACGAGCAGCTCGCCCAGGCAGCGGTGGACATCATCGACACCAGCAAGCGCCAGGCCGAGCAAGGCCTGGCCTTGGCCGCCGATACCGGCGGGGTGATCGTGGAGATCCAGGAAGGGGCGAAGAAGGTCGTGGATGCGGTGGGGCAGTTTTCCAGCCAGTTGTCTGCCTGAGTGTTCCGGCAGGTGCGAGCGGCCCTTTACTTGGGCCACTCCCACCGCCTGTGGCGCTCAGCCTGATCAGTTGCGCTCACGCACCCAGAACAACGTCGCCCCGGCCACTGCCGCGGGCATCATCAGCACGTTGACCAGCGGTATCATCAGCGCCAGGTAGGTGATCCCGCCAAAGCCCATCGATTGCCAGCGCTTGCTGCGCAGCCAGGCGAGCATGTCCTGCCAGCTCATCTTGTTGTTGTCGGCCGGGTAGTCGATGTACTGGATGGCCATCATCCAGATACCGAACACCAGCCACAGCGGCGCGGCGATCACGTTGACCACCGGAATAAACGACAAGATGAACAGGCCGATGGCGCGGGGCAGGAAGTAGCCGAGTTTGCGCATCTCGCGGCTGAACGTGCGCGGCACCATGGCTACCAGCTCACTCCAGCTGAACGGCGGGAAGGTGTCCTGGCCGCGTACCACGACCTCGACCTTTTCCGCCAGGAAGCCGTTGAACGGCGCGGCGATCACGTTTGCCAGCAGGGTGAAGCTGAAGAACACCATCAGCAGCACCAGGGCGACGAACAGCGGCCAGAGGATGTAGCTCAGGAAGCTCAGCCAGTCGGGCAAGGTGGGCATCAGGTGGTCGACCCACATGCTAAATTGATGGCCGGCGAACCAGATCAGACCGCCGAACAGCAGCAGGTTGACCGCCAGGGGCAGCAGCACGAACAGGCGCAGACCTGGGCTGAGCACCAGTTTCAGGCCTTCGCGCAGGTACTGTGGGCCGGAAAGGACGGGGGTTTGCATCGGCATGCTCCGCAGAAGGAAAACGCGCTGACCATACCGAGTTTGCCGTTTCGACGAAAGGTGAACAGGGTTGGGGAAACGGGGTGTAACAAAGCGTTTAGGATTTTGCTATCGGCGTGTTCTGCACATAGAGACTGTCTATAAGGTGGATTGTCGAAGGATATTTCCTTAATCTCTGCGGCCTCGCTACAGTGCGCTCACTTTCTCGTTTCAGGGCCGACGCGTTGTAGCCTTCCCCAAGTGCTGCGTAGGCCCTTTTTAATTCCAGCTGGCGCAACCGCCACCTTGACGGTGCGGCCCGCTCGACAGGAGTTCGTCATGTCCGAAGTACGTCATTCGCGTGTCATCATTCTCGGTTCCGGCCCTGCCGGCTACAGCGCTGCGGTGTATGCTGCGCGCGCCAACCTCAAGCCGCTGCTAATCACCGGCATGCAGGCAGGCGGCCAGTTGACCACCACCACCGAAGTCGACAACTGGCCGGGCGATCCCCACGGCCTGACCGGCCCGGCCCTGATGCAGCGCATGCAGGAACACGCCGAGCGTTTCGAGACCGAGATCGTCTTCGACCACATCAACGCTGTCGATCTGGCCAACAAGCCGTTCACCCTGCGCGGTGACAGCGGCACCTACACCTGTGATGCCCTGATCGTCGCCACCGGTGCCAGCGCCCGTTACCTGGGCCTGCCGTCGGAAGAAACCTTCATGGGCAAGGGCGTTTCGGCCTGCGCGACCTGCGACGGTTTCTTCTACCGCAACAAGCCAGTGGCCGTGGTCGGTGGTGGCAACACCGCCGTTGAAGAGGCGCTGTACCTGGCCAATATCGCCAGCAAGGTGACCCTGGTGCACCGCCGCGATACGTTCCGCGCCGAGAAGATCCTGATCGACAAGCTGCACGCCCGCGTGGCTGAAGGCAAGATCGAGCTGAAGCTCAACGCCACCCTGGACGAAGTGCTGGGTGACAACATGGGCGTGACCGGTGCGCGCCTGAAGAACAACGACGGCAGCAGCGACGAAATCAAGGTCGACGGCGTGTTCATCGCCATTGGCCACACCCCGAACACCTCGCTGTTCGAAGGCCAGTTGACCCTCAAGGACGGCTACCTGGTGGTCAATGGCGGCCGTGAAGGCAACGCCACCGCCACCAACGTCGAAGGCGTGTTCGCCGCAGGCGACGTGGCCGACCACGTGTATCGCCAGGCGATCACCTCGGCCGGTGCTGGCTGCATGGCCGCACTGGACGTCGAGCGTTACCTGGACGGCCTGGCCAACGCCTCGTTCTGACCGAGCCATCGTGGGCCCGCCGCCCAATTCGCGCGGGCCTCACGATAAAACCGGCCATCTGGCCGGTTTTTTTGTGTCTGAGCAATACCTCAGAGACTCAGGCGCATCGACAGGTCCACAGCCTTGACGTCTTTGGTCATGGCACCGATGGAAATGTAGTCCACGCCGGTTTCTGCGATTACCCGCAGGGTGGTCTCATTGACGCCGCCACTGGCTTCGAGCTTGGCCTTGCCGGCGGTGATGCGCACCGCTTCGCGCATTTCATCCAGGCTCAGCTCGTCTAGCATGACGATATCGGCCCCGGCGGCCAGCGCCTCGTGCAGCTCATCCAGGCTTTCCACTTCGATCTCCACCGGCTTGCCCGGAGCGATGCGGTGCGCTGCCGCTACGGCCTGGGCCACACCGCCACTGGCTGCAATGTGGTTTTCCTTGATCAGGAAGGCATCGTAAAGGCCGATGCGGTGGTTGTGACAGCCGCCGCAGGTGACTGCGTACTTCTGCGCCAGGCGCAGCCCCGGCAAGGTCTTGCGGGTGTCCAGCAGGCGCACCTGGGTGCCTTCGACCAAGTCGGCCAGGAACCTTGCACGGGTGGCTACGCCCGAGAGCAGTTGCAGGAAGTTCAGCGCCGAACGCTCGCCGCTGAGCAGCGAGCGCGCCGGGCCTTCGAGGTGGAACAACACTTGGTTGGCCGATGCCCGTTCGCCATCGGCCACCTGCCAGTGCACCGCCACCCTTGGGTCGAGCTGGCGGAATACCGCATCGACCCACGCAGTACCGGCGATCACGCAGTCCTCGCGGGTGATGATGGTTGCCTTGGCCAGGCGCTCGGCCGGAATCAGCTGGGCGGTAATGTCGCCGCCACCGATATCCTCTAGCAACGCGCGGCGCACGTTAGCTTCGATTTCGGCGGTCAAGTCGGCGAGGCGTAGGTTCGGCATGGTCGGCTCCACAAGCTAGATGGCGGCGATTATAGGGCAGGGGGGCGAGCTGTACAGCCATGGCGCAGATGACCTTTGGTCAGGCCAGGTGAGCAATCCGACAAATGCACTGTCTTTAGCCGCGTGAGAAACGCGAGCTAGCGGGAGTAAGATTTTTCGCTGATAATGGCGTCTAGTATTTGGCGTCATAGCTTTGACGATCTTTAAGCCCGTTGAACAGTGCAACATCCAGCAAGGAGTCCCGGATGCGTAAAGAAGGCAAGGTGGTGCCCCTGGCGGGGGCCATCGAACGAGGCGCGCCAGCGCTCTCGCCCTGCCTTCCCGTGTTGTTGCTGCAAGTGCGTGACAAGGCCGCACTGCAACTGCGCCAGGGCTTGCAAGCGCTGTTCGACAATGCTGACGACACCCTCTTCGAGATGGCCGACAAGGCCACGGGGCGTCGTGATCAAAACCTCTATTTCGAAGCCATGCGCGACCTGCGCCTTAAGCGCAAGAGCATCGAACGGGGTTTTCTCGATACCTTCTACGAAGCGTTCGCACGCATCGGCCAGGTCGATGCCTTCGAGTTGCCCGGCATGGTGCCGTTGGCTGCGGGCAATGGCCCGTTGGCGCGCGTGGTGGCGGTGCAAGGCATGGTCGACCGCGTGCTCTCGCGTGATAGCTTGGTGCTTGAACAGTTGACCGTGCGTCTGGCTGCGCTGCTCGAACAGGATCTGGACGTGCCCCGTAATCCGCTCGGGCCCGCTAATCTGTGCCGGTACTTCCTCGCTGCCGGGCGCAACCTGGGTGTGGGCATCAACGTCAAGCTGGTGTTGCTCAAGCTGTTCGAGCGCTATGTGCTGCGTGATCTGGACCTGCTTTACGCAGACGCCAACCAGTTGTTGGCCAGCGCCCAGGTGCTGCCCGAGCTGTTGCCCGCGCCACGGCGCCGCGCCGATGACCGGCGCCACGCCTCAACGCACGCCACCGCCAGCGTGGATCTGGCCGACAACGGCGGGACCGACAGCGCAGGCGAAGCCTTCATCGCCTCGCTGGGTGAACTGTTGGCCCCGGCCCGTGGCCAACTTGCCCCACGCCTGGGCGCAGGCACGGCGCACGCCATCAGCACCGGCGACTTGCTGCGTCTGCTCACCCACCTGCAACATTACGTGCCTTCGCCTGGCGAGCCCGACGACTTCAACCTTGCCCAGCAGCTTGAGCAACTGCTGCTACGCGTCAGTGTGCGCAGTGGTACACGCCGCCGCATCGCCCCTGGCGACGAGGACATGATCAACCTGGTCGGTTTGCTGTTCGACTACATCCAGGCCGACGACAACCTGCCCGCCAGCCTGCGTGCGCTGATCGTACGTCTGCATATCCCTCTGCTGAAGGTGGCGCTGATCGACAAGGCGCTGTTCAGCCGTGCCAGCCATCCGGCGCGCCGCCTGGTCAATGAGATCGCGGCCGTGGCGATCGGTTGGGAGGCCGATGGCGAAGGCCTGCGCGACAGCTTGCACCTGCGCGTCGAGCGTGTGGTACAGCGCCTGCTCAACGATTTCTCCGATGATTGCGGCCTGTTCAACGAGCTACTTGACGAATTTCTGGCCTTCAGCCAGGACGAGCGTCGGCGCAACGAACTGCTTGAGCAGCGCACTCGCGACGCCGAGGAGGGCCGTGCGCGCACGCTCCAGGCGCGCCTGCGGGTGCAGGAAGTGCTCAACCAGCGCCTGCGAGGTCGGGTCCTGCCGTTGGTAGTGGTGCAGATGCTCGAACATGCCTGGAGCCAAGTGCTATTGCTGGCCTGGCTCAAGCAGGGCGAGGACTCGCCGGCGTGGACCGAGGCCCTGGCGACGGTCGATGCACTGCTCGCCAGTATCGCCCCGCACGCGCATCCTGGGCAGTTGCTGGAGCGCTTGCCAGGGCTGCTCAAGGCGCTGCGTGAAGGCCTGGCCGGGGTGGCGCTGGACTCGGCCGCCACCCGCGATTTCTTCCAGCAGCTCGAACGTCTACACCTGCGTGCCTGTGGCGCAACCCAGGTCGATGACAGCGCGTTGCCCGATGTCTGGGTGCAGTCGGATATCGTGCTGGCCATCGCCGATGAGTCGGCCTGCGCACCTAATCTTGTGGCCGATCAGCAAGAGCCGGCCTTGCGTCAGGTCGAGCGCCTGCGCTTGGGGACCTGGGTCGAAGTGATGGACGATGAAGAGCCGCTGCGCTGCAAGCTGGTGGCACGGATCGACAGCAGCGATCGCTACGTGTTCGCCAACCGCACGGGGATGAAAGTACGCGAATGGAATCGCGCCGGGCTGGCCATGGCCCTGCGCCGCGGCGAAGTACGCCCGCTCGACGATGGGTTGTTGTTCGAGCGCGCACTTGAGGGCGTGCTGGATCAGTTACGCGGCCAACAGGCCCGTTGAGCCCGCCCTCGAACCTTGTGCGACACACAGGCATACTGATGGCCTGTCCCAGGCATTCTTCAGGATCTGCTTCATGCAATTGGACCGTGCCACTGGCTGGTTCAGCGGCGTCACCCGCTGCCCTTCGCCGAACTTCAATACCCGCCCCGAAGGTGAGGCCATCTCGCTGCTGGTGATTCACAACATCAGCTTGCCCCCGGCTTGTTTCGGCACCGGCAAGGTGCAGCAGTTCTTCCAGAACCGCCTGGACCCGTCCGAACATCCATACTTCGAGGGCATCAGCCAGCTGACCGTTTCGGCGCACCTGTTCGTCGAGCGCGACGGCGCGGTCACCCAGTTCGTTTCGCTGCTCGATCGTGCCTGGCATGCGGGCGTGTCGCGCTTCGAGGGGCGCGAGGGCTGCAATGATTTCTCGATTGGGATCGAGCTGGAAGGCACCGATGAGTTGCCCTACACCGATGCCCAGTACGCGACCCTGGCGCACCTGACCGGGCAGATTCGACAGGCCTGGCCGGCTATCGACCTGGCACGTATCCAAGGACACAGCGACATCGCCCCTGGCCGCAAGACCGATCCGGGTCCGGCCTTCGACTGGCCGCGCTACCGCGCTGCGGTGCAAAGCAATGAGGACTACGCATGAGTTTTCTGGTGTTGGTACTGGTGCTGTGGATCGAAAAGTTCTCGGCGCTGCGCCAGCGCGTTCAGCGCGACGGTTTTTTCCTGGGCGAGCTGACGCGCCTGGAGCGCACTGGCAAGACGCAACCCGCGTGGGCATTGGCGCTGCTGGTACTCGCTCCGGTGGCACTGTTGGTATTGCTGCTGCATGTGCTGGAGCCGGTCGCCTACGGCCTGCTGGCGCTGCCGCTGCACCTGCTGGTGCTGCTTTACAGCCTCGGTCGGGGCGATGTGAAAGCCGCACTTGGGCCGTTTCGCGATGCCTGGCGCCGTGGCGATGACCAGGCTGCGCTGCATGTTGCCGAGCGTGACCTGGGGCTGGCCGCCGATGACTCTGAGGGCTTGATCAAACGGGTTCAGGGGCACTTGCTGTGGCAGGCCTACCAAAGCTTTTTCGCCGTGATCTTCTGGTACTTCCTGCTGGGGCCGGGTGCAGCGCTGGCCTACCGGCTACTTGCCTTGAGCGCTGACAACAGCCGCCAGCCGGGGCTGCAAGGGCTGGCCGGGCAACTGCGTCACGCCCTTGACTGGCTGCCGGTGCGGGTGGTGGCATTGAGCTTCGCGTTGGTCGGTAATTTCGTGGCTGTCACCCGCGTGATGCTGCATGCGCTGCTCGATTGGCAGGCCAGCGCCGCGCAGCTGGTCGCCCAAGTGGGCCGGGTGGCCGACGATATCCCGGAGCAGGAGAGCCGTCAGCAGGGCCTGGAGCACCTGGACAGCTTGTGGGAGCTGCTGCTGCGGTGTGCGGTGCTGTGGTACGCGTGCTTTGCGCTATGGACGGTACTGGTCTGATCGACGCTCTGCGCCACAGGCGGATGCTTTAACCTTAAGTTACAAACCTTGAATTCAATCTGCGTTATACAAAGGCCCACGGCATAGATGGCCTTGTGCTACGCCGCAGAACAACAAGAATTCAAGGAGGTGACCTGTGAAGCGTCTGCTCTATCCGGCCATCGCACTGATGAATCGGCTGAGCTTTGGCATGAAGTTCAGCCTGATCAGTGTCCTGTTCTTCCTGCCCATGGCGATCACCAGCTTCTATCTGGTGCGCGACGCCTACAACCAGTTCCACGCGACCCGAGCCGAGTTGCAGGGCTTGGCTCCGCTGGCTGAAAGCCTGGTGCTGCGCGGCGATCTGGAGAGCCTCGGTAACCTGTTGCAGATCAACGCCGTGCTTGGCCAGTCGGGCCAGGCCGGTGACGTGGAAGCGCGCATCAGCGCGCTGCAGGACAAGGTCCAGGCCCGGTTGGAGGCGCTTGAGGGCGGCGATCCGGCGATCGAGGCCAAGCGCGCGGAACTGGCCCAGGCCTTCGCCAGCGCGCGCGGCGAAACCTCACTGCAGAACAAGGCGGCGCTGTTCGACAAGCTGCTGACCCAGGCCCAGCTGTTGAGCAAGCTGATTGCCAGCCAGTCGGGCTTGAATCAGGACAGTCAGGCCTCGGTTCGTCAGTTAGGTGAGGTGCTTGGCACCGCCACCGCACAAGTGACCCAGACGCTCGGCGAGGGCCGGGCGATGGGCGCGGTGGCGCTGGGCCGTGGTTTCATGGATTCGGCCGGCAGCGCGCGCTTCGAAGATCTGCTGCAACGCCTGGAGCGGCTGGCGGCCGATTATGCGATCCGCCTCGACGACGCGCTGTCCCTCGATCCAGGCGCCAACAGCGCACTGGCAAGCAGCGCCCAGGCCAGCCGGGCAAGCGTGCGCCAGGCCGCGACCTTGTTCGAAGACCAAGTGGTGGTGGCTGAAACCTTGGATGCGCCGTGGACCGGCTTCTACCAGCAGACCAGCGAGCTGATGGCCCAGACCTATCGGCTCAACGACGCCGTACTGGGCTATGTGCAAGGCCAGTTGGAGGTTCGCCTGGAGCAGCACCGCCTGCGTATGTTTGCCCTGGTGGCGGCATTGGGCATGGTGTTCGCGCTGATAATCTATCTGTACAGCGGTTTCTATGTCTCCACCCGCAAGACCTTGCGCAACCTGGGCAGCGCCATGGACAAGGTGGCTGCCGGCGACATGACGGTGAGCTTTCAGGCCCAGAGCCAGGATGAACTGGGCGAGCTGGGCCGTGGTTTCAGCGAAACCGTGCGGCGTATTCGCGGGCTGATCGAGCAGGTTGGGCAGACCGTGACCACGGTCGAGGAGCAGGCCGGGCAGGTGTTGTCGGTCTCGGCCCGCAGCAACCAGGCGGTCAGTGGTCAGCGCGAGCAGATCGAGCAGGTCGCCACGGCGATGAACCAGATGAGCGCCACCGCCCTGGAGGTGGCCCGCAGCGCTGCGTTGGCCGCAGAAGGTGCCGAGCGGGTCAACCATGAGAGCGCCTCGGGGCGCGACTTGGTCGAAAGCCAGCAGGGCAGCATCGCCCGACTGGCGGGCGAGATCGACCAGAGTGTGGTGGCGGTCAACCAGTTGGCCGACGATAGCTTGGCCATCGGCAGGGTACTGGAGGTGATCCGCAGTATCGCCGAGCAGACCAACCTGCTGGCGCTCAATGCCGCCATCGAGGCGGCGCGGGCGGGCGAACAGGGCAGGGGCTTCGCGGTGGTCGCCGACGAGGTTCGGACCCTGGCCAAGCGCACCCAGGACTCGACCGCCGAAATTGCGCAAATGATCCAGCGTCTGCAAGAGGGCGTGGCGGCGGCGGTACGGGTGATGGGCAGCAGCCACCAGATGGCCGCAGGAACGGTGGAGGAGGCGCATCAGGTACAACAGGCGCTGGGCAATATCCTCGGGGCGGTAGGCGGCATCGTCGAGCAGAACCAGCAGATTGCCGCCGCTGTTGAGCAACAGACGGCGGTGGCGCATGACATCGACCAGAACATCGTGGCGATCAACCGCGCGGCGCAGGACACCACTGACGGCGCCTGCCAGACCGAAGATGCCAGCCGCGCGCTGTCGGCGCAGGTGCTGGAACTCAAACGCATGATTGGAGCATTCAGGGTTTAGTGCCGCGACTTGTGCAGGCGTGCCGGAATACTGGAGCACCGTGAAGCAAACGACGCGGTGGATGGCGACGGCTACATCGGTGTTCGCGGCTAAAGCCGCTAGCCCAGGTCACTGGCTCGATATAGCCGCGCTACCAACCAAACAGCTCATCGGCATTGCGACTACTGACCTCGGCCAGCTGCTCGACATCGATCCCGATCACCTGTGCCAACGCCTCGGCGATGGCCGGCAGGTGCTCGGGGCTGTTGCGCACACCGGGAAACATCGCAGGCGGCATGTCTGGCGAATCGGTCTCCAGCACCACGCTTTCGAGCGGCAGGCGGGTGATTGTCTTGCGCAGGCGCAGCGCTTGGGGCCAGGTGGCGGCGCCACCGAGCCCGAGTTTGAAGCCCAGCTTGATGTACTCGCGCGCCTCTTCGTAACTGCCGGCGAAGGCATGGATGATGCCTGCGCGCACAGGTTTGTAGCGTTTGAGCGTGGCGATCACCTGGGCGTGGCTGCGGCGCACATGCAGCAGCGCAGGGAGGGCGAAATCACAGGCTATCTGTAGCTGCGCCTCGAACAGCGACTGCTGGCGAGTCGGGTCGAGTGCCGGCAGGTAGTAATCCAGGCCAAACTCGCCCACCGCGCACAAGCGCGGGTCGCCGTGCAGGCGCCCGAGCCACTGGCGCAGGGTGTCCAGGTGTTCGGGGCGGTGCTGCTCCAGGTAGACCGGGTGCAGGCCCAACGCTGCACGCACGCAGGTCTCGCTGCAGGCCAGGTCCCAGACCCGCTGGAAATTGTCCTGATGCACGCCCAGCACAACCATGCGCTCGACACCGCGCGTTGCGGCATTGGCCAAAAGCTTCGAGCGGTCGGCGTCGAAGTCGGCAAAGTCCAGGTGGGTGTGGGTGTCGATCAGGCGCATGCTCAGACGGTCGGGATTCGCTGCTTGAAGGTACGGGCGATGGCGTGCACGCCGGGCGCGTAGCGTTTGTCTTCGATAGCGGCCACTGCCAGTTCCAGCGCGGTGGCCGCGATCAGGCCGTGCTGTTGCGCCATCGCGTTGACCGGCAGCGGCAGGAAGTCCAGCAATTGATTGTCGCCAAAGGTGCCCAGTTGCAAGTGCCGTGAGCCTGCCGGACGCACTTGCAGGGCATCGAACACCCCTTGCAGCAGCACGTAGGAGGTCGTCACCAGCGCGTCAGGCAGGCCGCCGTGCTCATCGATCAGCTGCTGCATCAGGCGCTGGCCGCATGCGCGGCTGAACGCCTCGCCTTGGTAACGACGCACTTGGCCGGCATAGCTTTGCAGCGCCTGCTCGAACCCCTCGGCGCGGGCTTGGCTTACCGACAGTTCGGGGCGTGCGCCGAGCAGGGCGATGCTCTGTGGGCGGTTGGCCAGCAGGCTGCCCGCCAGCTGGCGGCTGGCATCGCGGTCGTCGCTGATAACCGAGCAGAAGTGTGCCGGGTCCAGGCTCCGGTCGATGGCGATTACCGGCACGCCTTTGTCCTGAAGGGCGCGGTAGCTGTCGTCTTGCGGCGGCAAGCAACTGGCCACGAACAGTGCGTCGCAGCGGCGGGCGCGGAACAACTGCTGCAACTGATGTTCGCTGTCGGGCTGGTCATCGCTACTGGCGATCAGCAACTGATAGCCGCGCGCGCGCGCGCCCTGTTCGAGCTGCTTGGCGATGCGTGCGTAACTGGGGTTTTCCAGGTCCGGCAGAATGAACCCCAGGGTGCGTGTGTGCCGACTGCGCAGGCCGGCGGCCTGTGGGTTGGGCGTGAAGCCGTGGGCCTCGACCACTGCGCGCACGCGCTCGACCGTACCGTTGCTGATGCGCTGCTGTTCCGCCTTGCCGTTGATGACGTAGCTGGCCGTGGTCACTGACACTCCGGCCAGACGGGCGATATCGCTGAGTTTCACCGAATTTTCCTTGTTATTTCCGGGGCTGGCTGCTTGCCTGACGGGATAGTTTCACTCATAGGCAGGCTTGCGCGCAGGCGACCATTGTCGCAATTGTCCGACAGGATGGGGCTTTTTCGCCGGCAGATTATCGAGTAACGTGGCCGCTTAGTCAGATTAAACGTTTCAGCCAGGCGAATTTTCCTGCCCCGAAAGCATACTTCGCCCAGGTGTCGAAGGCTTGTCTACCTTCGTCATCGAATTTCACAACAATACCTCGGCCGCCAGCACGGCGCCGCAAAGGAGAAGGTCATGCTCGAGCTTGCCGTGGAGCAGATTGCCATGGGCCAGAAGGCCGCCGATAAAAACCAGGCGCTGCACTTGCTGGCTTCGCACCTGGTAGCCGACGGTCTGGTTGCCGAGGGCTATCTCGATGGCCTGCGCGCCCGTGAGGCGCAAGGTTCGACGTTCCTCGGCCAGGGTATCGCCATTCCCCACGGCACCCCGCAGACCCGCGAGCTGGTGTTCAGCACCGGCGTGCGCCTGATGCAGTTTCCCGAAGGGGTGGACTGGGGCGACGGACAGATCGTCTACCTGGCCATTGCCATCGCCGCGCGCTCCGACGAGCACCTGCGCCTGTTGCAATTGCTCACCCGCGCCTTGGGCGAAACCGACCTGGCCGAGGCCCTGCGCCGCGCCAGCTCCGCCGAGGCGCTGCTCAAGTTGTTGCAGGGGGCGCCGCAGGCGCTGGCACTGGATGCGCAACTGGTGGGCTTGAACCTGCCCGCCGAAGATTTCGACGAATTGGCCTGGCGCGGTGCGCGCTTGCTGCAACGTGCCGGGTGCGTTGATGCGGGTTTCGCCGCCGTGCTGCAACAGGCCGAACCACTGCCGCTGGGCGAAGGCTTGTGGTGGCTGCACAGCGAGCGCCAGGTGCGCCAGCCAGGCCTGGCCTTCATCACCCCGCAGCAGCCTTTGCGCTATCGCGACCAGCCGCTCAATGGCCTGTTCTGCCTGGCCAGCCTTGGCGCTGCGCACCAGGCGCTGCTTGAGCGCCTGTGCGAAGTGCTGATCGAAGGGCGCGGCCAGATGCTCTATCAGGCCACCAGCAGCCGCGCCGTGCTCGAAGTGCTGGGCGGCGAAGTCCCTGCCGACTGGCCCAGCACGCAGGTGATGTTGGCCAACCCGCATGGTTTGCATGCGCGC
Organism: Pseudomonas sp. NY15463; assembly: GCF_048068415.1. Classification (NCBI taxonomy): domain Bacteria; kingdom Pseudomonadati; phylum Pseudomonadota; class Gammaproteobacteria; order Pseudomonadales; family Pseudomonadaceae; genus Pseudomonas; species Pseudomonas sp. NY15463. Next base: position 628,483 of record NZ_JBLUQD010000002.1, on the reverse strand, counting down.
CCGGCTAAGGAACTGGCGCAGTTGGCCAAGGGCTTCGATGGTGAGATTCGCCTGCGCGTGCTCGAGAGTGCCGAACCTGCGGTGTCGGCCAAGAGCCTGAGTCAATTGCTGAGCCTGGGCGCCCGGCGTGGTCAGACCCTCGAACTGATCGCCGAGCCTGCGATTGCAGCCGACGCGTTGCCTGCGTTGCGGGCGGCCATCGAACAAGGCTTGGGTGAAGACGTGGAACCGTTGCCGCACGCCGCACCTGTGGAGGCTCAAGCCCCAGCGCCGGTGCTGGCGGCGCCTGCCGCTGGTAGCAGCCTGCAAGGGGTGGCGGCTGCGCCGGGCATCGCCAGCGGCCCGGCGCATGTGTGTGTGGAGCGCGAGATCGACTATCCGCTGCGGGGTGAGTCGCCTGCCCTGGAGCGCCAGAAGCTGCGTGCGGCCCTTGAGGCGGTACACGCTGACCTCGACGCCCTGATCAAGCGCAGCGACAAAGCCATCGGCGAGATTTTCCTCACCCACCAGGAAATGCTCGGCGACCCGGCATTGACTGACGACGTGGAGTCGCGCCTGGCTCAAGGGGAGAGCGCCGCCGCCGCCTGGATGGCAGTGGTTGACGCTGCCGCGCGCCGCCAGGAGGCCCTGCAGGACACCCTGCTGGCCGAGCGCGCAGCCGACCTGCGCGACATTGGCCGGCGCGTGCTGGCGCAACTGTGTGGCGTGCAGCAAAGCGCCGAACCCGAGCAACCCTACGTACTGGTGATGGCCGAAGTCGGGCCGTCCGATGTCGCGCGCCTGGATCCCGCGCGCGTCGCTGGCATCGTCACCGCCCACGGCGGCGCCACCGCGCACAGCGCCATTGTCGCCCGCGCCCTTGGCATTCCAGCGGTGGTCGGTGCTGGCGAGTCGATCCTGCTGCTGGCCAGTGGCACGCCGCTGCTGCTCGATGGCCAGCGTGGCCGGGTGACCATCGCGCCGCCTGCCGACGAGCTGCAAGGCGCGCTGGCCGAGCGTGATGCCCGTGAGCAGCGCTTGCAGGCCGCCTGGGCCAAGCGTCATGAACCGGCGCAGACGCGTGACGGCCATGCTGTGGAGGTGTTCGCCAACATCGGTGACAGCAGTAGCCTCGACAAGGTGGTGGAGCAGGGCGCCGAGGGCGTTGGCCTGCTGCGTACCGAGCTGATTTTCATGGCGCATTCCCAGGCGCCGGATGTCGCCACCCAGGAGGCTGAATACCGCCGCGTGCTCGATGGCCTGGCCGGTCGCCCTCTGGTGGTACGGACCCTCGATGTGGGCGGTGACAAGCCGCTGCCGTACTGGCCGATCGCGGCGGAAGAAAACCCGTTCCTCGGTGTGCGTGGCGTACGCCTGACCTTGCAGCGTCCGCAGATCATGGAAGACCAGTTGCGCGCCTTGCTGCGCGCCGCCGATGACCGGCCGCTGCGGATCATGTTCCCGATGGTCGGGCAGGTCCATGAGTGGCGGGCGGCCAAGGCCATGGTTGAGCGCCTGCGTATCGAGATCCCAGTGCGCGACCTGCAAGTCGGGATCATGGTCGAGGTGCCGTCGGCCGCGTTGTTGGCCGGGCAGCTCGCGCGCGAGGTGGATTTCTTCAGCATCGGCACCAACGACCTGACTCAGTACACCCTGGCCATCGACCGTGGCCATCCGAGCCTGTCGGCCCAGGCTGATGGCCTGCACCCGGCCGTGCTGCAACTGATCGACATGACCGTGCGCGCCGCGCATGCCCAGGGCAAGTGGGTCGGCGTGTGCGGCGAGCTTGCCGCTGACCCACAGGCCGTGGCACTGCTGCTGGGGCTGGAGGTGGACGAACTGAGCGTGTCGGCCCGCAGCATCCCTGAAGTCAAGGCCCTGGTGCGCCAGGCTGACCTTTCGACGGCCCGCGCCCTGGCGCGCGAGGCCCTGCAACAAGACAGCGCCGAAGCGGTTCGGGCGTTGGTGGAGCGTTACTGAAATGGCCAAGATCCTCACCCTTACTCTCAACCCGGCGCTGGACCTGACCGTCAGCCTCGACCAACTGCGCCCAGGCGCGGTCAATCGTAGCCAGGACCAGCACACTCATGCGGCTGGCAAGGGGCTGAACGTTGCCCAGGTATTGGCTGACCTTGGCCATCGCGTCAGCGTCGGCGGCTTTCTCGGTCAGGACAACCTGCAACCGTTCGAGCACCTGATCCAGTGGCGCGGTTTTGCGGATGCGTTCGTGCGTGTGCCGGGCGAGACGCGCAGCAACATCAAGCTGGTCGAGGCCGATGGCCGGGTCACCGATATCAATGGCCTGGGGCCACAGGTGGATGAGGCGGCGCGCAGCGCGCTGCTGCATCGCCTGGAACAGTTTGCGCCGGGGCATGACGCGGTGGTGGTGGCTGGCAGCTTGCCGCGTGGCGTCAGCCCGCAGTGGCTGCGCGAATTGCTCGAACGCCTCAAGGCGCTTGGCCTGAAGGTGGCCTTGGACAGCAGCGGCGAAGCCCTGCGTGCGGGTTTGCAGGCCGCGCCCTGGCTGGTCAAGCCCAACACCGAAGAACTTGGAGAGGTGCTCGGGGTGGCGGTCGAATCCGTGGCAGAGCAACGTGCAGCTGCCGAGCGCCTGCTGGCCAGCGGGGTCGAACATGTGGTGGTGTCCCAAGGCGAGCAGGGCGTGCGTTGGTTCGCTAAAGGCGTGGCGCTGCATGCGCAGCCACCGCAGGTACGCATCGCCAGCACCGTCGGTGCGGGTGACTCGCTGGTAGCGGGCATGCTGCATGGCCTGCTGCTGAGCGAAGCGCCCACGGCGACGCTACGCCGCGCCACTGCCATCGCGGCCCAGGCGGTCACGCAAGTGGGCTTCGGCATACGCGACCACGCGCAACTGGCGCAACTGGAAGCTGGCGTGCAACTAACAGAACAACAACAAGAGGGCCGCTGATGAACATTGCCATTGTCACCGCCTGCCCCAACGGCCAGGTTTCCAGCGTGCTCAGCGCGCGTTTGCTGGCGGCGGCTGCACAGCGCCGGGGCTGGAGCACCAGTGTCGAGGTGCAGGACACCGAGCATCCCGAGCGCCGCCTGAGTGCAGCGCAGATCGCCGAGGCCGACTGGGTGCTGGTGGTCAGCACAGGTCCAGTCGATCTGGCCCGTTTCGCGGGTAAACGCCTGTACCAGAGCTCGCCCGCCCAAGCCTTGGCCGACCGCGAGGGTTTTCTCGACGAAGCCGCCGCCAATGCCCAGGTACTGGCCGAGACAGCACCGCTTGCCGTGCCGGGGGCTGCGGCCAAGATTGTCGCGGTCACAGCCTGCCCTACGGGCGTCGCCCACACGTTCATGGCCGCCGAAGCGTTGCAGCAAGCCGCGACGGCCCTGGGCTACCAGCTCACGGTAGAGACTCAGGGCTCGGTGGGGGCACGTAATCCATTGTCGGCCGAGGCCATTGCTGAGGCCGACGTGGTGCTATTGGCCGCCGATATCGAAGTGCCTACCGCGCGCTTTGCGGGTAAGCGTATCTACCGCTGCGGTACTGGCATCGCCCTCAAGCAGGCCCGTGCCACGCTGGACAAGGCCCTGTTCGAAGGCAAGCTGGAAAGTGCCGCCGAGGCCACCGGCGCTGCGCCCAAGGCCGAAAAGAGCGGGGTCTACAAGCACCTGTTGACCGGTGTGTCGTTCATGCTGCCGATGGTGGTGGCCGGTGGACTGCTGATTGCCCTGTCGTTCGTGTTTGGCATCGAAGCCTACAAAGAGGCTGGCAGTTTGCCGGCTGCGCTGATGCAGATCGGTGGCGAGGCGGCCTTCAAACTGATGGTACCGCTGCTGGCCGGCTACATCGCCTGGTCGATCGCCGATCGCCCAGGCCTCGCTCCAGGGATGATCGGCGGTTTGCTTGCCAGTACCTTGGGTGCGGGTTTCATTGGTGGCATCGTCGCGGGCTTTCTGGCCGGCTACAGCGCCAAGGCCATTGCCCGCTGGGTGCGCCTGCCCAGCAGTCTTGATGCGCTCAAGCCGATCCTGATCATCCCACTGGTGGCCAGCCTGTTCACGGGGGTGGTGATGATCTACGTGGTCGGCCAGCCGGTGGCGGCGATGCTGGTGGGGCTGACCCATTTCCTCGACAGCATGGGCACCACCAACGCCATTCTGCTTGGGCTGTTGCTCGGCGGGATGATGTGCGTCGATCTGGGCGGACCGATCAACAAGGCGGCGTATGCGTTCTCGGTAGGGCTGTTGGCGTCGTCGAGCTATGCGCCAATGGCCGCCACGATGGCCGCCGGCATGGTGCCGCCGATTGGCTTGGGCATCGCCACCTTGATCGCCCGGCGCAAGTTCGCACAGAGCGAGCGCGAGGCCGGCAAGGCGGCGTTGGCGCTGGGCTTGTGCTTCATCTCCGAAGGCGCGATTCCATTTGCTGCCAAGGACCCGCTACGGGTGATTCCGGCGAGTATCGCCGGTGGCGCCCTGACCGGGGCGCTATCGATGTATTTCGGCTGCAAACTCATGGCCCCGCATGGCGGACTGTTCGTGCTGCTGATCCCCAACGCGATCAACCATGCGTTGCTGTACTTGCTGGCGATCCTCGCCGGTAGCCTGGTGACGGCGGTGGTGTACGCGGTCATCAAGAAGGGCGAGCAGTTTGAGTTGGCAGTGACGCCGGTGAAGGGCTGACCCGCCAAGCAGCAAACCCTGTAGGAGATTACCCAGCCCTTTGGGCTGCGTTGTCGCGTAGAAAACTGATTTCGCAAGCGCGCCGCGTACCCTGTGGGAGCGGGTTTACCCGCGAACACCGGCGAAGCCGGTGCCATACACCGAGTCGCCTGTTTCGCGGGTAAACCCGCTCCCACAGGTCCCCGCTAAATCAACAAGTTATGTGCAGTTCTATAGGAGATCACCCAGCCCTTTGGGCTGCGCTGTCGCGCAGAGAACTGATTTCGCAAGCGCTCCGCGTACCCTGTGGGAGCGGCGGTTCGGCGCCCCGACTTGCCCGCTAAGCAGGCGACTCGGTGTATGGCACCGGCTTTGCCGGTGTTCGCGGGCAAGCCCGCTCCCACAGATTCCTTCTAAATCAACAAGTTATGTGTAGTTCTATGAGAGCGGCCTCGCGTCGCGAACGGGCTGCGAGGCCGCTCCTGCAGAGGGCCTACGTGTTCAACTGCGACCCTTGCCGCGCAACGGCTTGAGCAGATCCCCCAGTCCGTTGTGGTCGATCTCGTGCATCAATGCCAGCAAGCCGCCCAGCTCGCCAGGCGGAAACCCCTTGCGCGCGAACCAGGCCAGGTAATCGCCGGGCAGGTCGGCGATCAGCCGGCCTTGGTACTTGCCAAATGGCATGCTGCGGGTGACCAGCAGTTGCAGGGACTCAGGTTTCATCGTGGGCTTGGCCTGTCGCAAGTGATGCGCCGACCATACTGCAATCTGCACGAAGGCCCAAGCGGCGATCATGCAGAACGCAGGCTAGGCAGGGCTGGTTATTGTTTTTAACTTATTGATTTATAAGGTTTATTTTTTTATCGTCAAGCTTGGCACGGAGGATGCTCCAGTACTGTTGACTTCCATCTGCCAAGGAGTTTTACCCATGAGCAATCCCAACAAAGACGTGATCGATGTTCTCAACGACCTGATCGAGTACAGCAAGGACGGCGAGAAGGGTTTCAAGTCGTCTGCCGACGACGTGAAGAACCCTGAGCTCAAGGCGTTCTTCGTGCAACGCGCCGGTGAATGCGCCAACGCTGCCGGCGAGTTGCAGAGCGAAGTACGTCGCCTGGGTGGCGACCCGGAAACCAGCACCAGCATCAGCGGCGACCTGCACCGTGGTTGGGTCAACCTCAAGTCGTTGGTCACCGGCAAGGATGAAGAAGCGGTGCTCAATGAGGTGGAGCGCGGTGAAGACCACGCGCTGAAGGCCTACAAGGAAGGGCGTGAGAAGCTGGTGAAGCTGGGCCGTAGCGCCAGCGACCCGACCTACCAACTTGTCGAGAAGCAGCTGCAGGGCGTGCAGCGCAACCATGACCAGGTCAAGGCGCTGCGTAACGCTGCTCGCGCGCGTTCTTAATCCGCCGGCCCCTCGACCCGGTTGCGGCCCTTGGCCTTAGCCCGGTAGAGCGCTTCGTCCGCGGCACCCAGCAGACCGGTGAGGTCTTGCTGGGTGCCGGGTACGTGCAGGCCGATCCCCACGCTGACGGTAACCGAGCGCTCATCACCGTGGAACGGCGGCATGCTCTCGACGCTCGACCGGATGCGCTCGGCCAGCAGCATGGCACCAGCCAGCTCGGTTTCCGGTAGCACCACCTGAAATTCCTCGCCGCCATAGCGCGCCGCCAAGTCCGCCGGACGACGGATACAGCGCTCGATCGTCTTGGCCACCTCGCGCAGTACATGGTCGCCACCGGCATGCCCATGGCGCTGGTTGAACGCTTTGAAGTGATCCACATCCACCATTAGTACCGACAGCGGCTTGCGGTTGCGCTGGGCGCGACTCCATTCCAGGCGCAGGGCTTGATCGAGCCGACGCCGGTTGGCCAGCCCAGTGAGGCTGTCGGTGGCTGCCAGGGTCGCCAGGCCTTGTTCGGCGTCGTGGCGTCGGCGCAGCTCACGGCCCAGTAGCACGGTCAGCCACAGAATGCCCAGGCACAGTACCCCAGTGGCCACGCTCACCAGCAGCGCGGTGCGTCGCCAAGGCTTGTACACCTCGTCGGCCGAATGGACCACCAGCACGATCAGCGGCAGGTCCGCCACCCGCGCGAAGGTGTAGATGCGTTGGGTGCCATACAGGGCCGAACGGGCTGAGAAGCTGCCGGCGTGTTCGCCCAGGATGCGCTTGAAGTTGGGGTAGTCGGCGAAGTTGGTCCCGATCAGCGGGTCTTGCGGGCGGGTTGGCTGGCGCGCCAGCAATTGGCCGTCGGTATTGAGCAGGTTGATACTGCTGTCGTCGCCGATGTCCAGGCGCTGGAACAGCTGGTTGAAGTACGACAGCCGTAAGGCGCCGGCGGCCAGGCCCATGAACTCGCCGTTATGCCCGGAAATGCGTCGGCTGAAGCTGATGCACCAGTCCAGGTTCCCCAGGCGCGCCTTGAACGGCGGGCTGATCAGCAGGCCCAGCCCTGGACTGTCGCGATGGGCCTGGAAGGGCGCGGTGTCGGCGAAGTTGGCTTGGCGTGGCACTGCGCTGGTGGAGTCGCCCACCACATCACCCTTGGCGTCGAGCCAGAGGATGTCACCGCGTATGGGGGTGGAAAAGGCCTGGTTGAACAGAATCTGCTGGCGCAGCTTGGGGGCGACCTGCAGTAGCTCAGGGTGCTGCACGGCCCAGATCACGGCTTTGAGCGACTGATCGTAGAGTTCGACGTTGCGCAGGATGTCGCTTTCGATCAACTGAACGATATTGCGCGAGGCACGAATGGCTGATTGCTCGACGCTGTCCCGTTCGCGTGCCAGCAGGTAGCCGACGATAGCGACGATGGCGAGCACAGCCAGGCAACTGCCCAGGTTTAGGACCCGTTCAGGGTGTGACTTGTACAGGGCGGTGCTTGGTAATCGGATCAGTGACGTCATGCTCGCTACTGCATAAGCCCCCTGGATCTTGGGGGTGGGCCATTACGCGGCGGCGGTATTCTAGGGAACGTCGGATTGTCGAACAAGAAATATGCGTTTCCGTCTGGCGGAAAGGTGCACGGGGCGCGCCCGCAGCGTCGTGGTCAATGGCACCAACGCTGGGTTCGGACGTGCCCCGCAAGGCCTCTGGCTCGCGGCTTCAGGTTAGAAGACGTTCAACGGGTAATCCACGATCACGCGGATTTCGTCGTTGTCGTCGACCTCCGAGTAGCCTTGGCCGGCGCGATGAGTGGCGTAGCGCACCAGCACCGACAGGTCTTTCAGATCGCCTTGCTGGAACACGTATTTCACGTCCAGGTCACGCTCCCAGTGCTTGGCGTTCTTGCCTTCGGGGTTGTAGTACGCGTAGTGGCTGAGATCTTGTGTGGCCTTGGTCAGGTCGGCTTCACCGCGCGAGTACGAGACCGAGCTGGTCAGCCCTGGCACGCCGAGGCCGGCGAAGTCGTAGTCGTATTGCAGCTTCCACGAACGCTCGTTGGGTGCGTTGAAGTCCGAGTACATGCGCGAGTTGTCCAGGTAGATGCTGTCACCCAGGTTGATGTAGTCGAACGGCGTGTTGCCGTTGACCCGCTGGTAGGCGGCGGTGACGCTGTGATGACCTGCGGCCACGGTGAAGTGCACGCTGTAGGTGTTGTTGTCGATCTTGCCGAGCAGCGACTGGCCGGTGTCCTGGGTGTGATAGAAGTGCACGCCAGGGTTGAGGCTGACCAGATCGTTGACCACGTAGGTGTAGTCGAAATCGGCGTAGTACTGGTTCCAGATGTCCTTCAGCTCGGCGGCATACAGGTTGGCGGTGACGTTCTCGGTCCCGCTCCACGACGCGCCGGCCCAGTTCAGGTGCTTGCTCTTCTCGCCCTGCAGGTCGCCGTAGTAGGTGTCGATGCGGCGATGGCCGCTCTGGTTGTAAGGCTTGGTGAAGCTGACCTGGCCACCTTCGAGCATCAGCCCGTCGATGCTGGTGTTGCTCAGGGCGAAGCCGCGGAAGGTCTGCGGCAGCATGCGCGTCTCGCCACCGGCGATTACCGGGTTGGTGAGGAACAGGTCACCGGCCTTGAGTTCGGTATCGAAGCCCTTGAGCTTGATGGCGCCGCCAGCGGTGGAGAACGCGTGGCGCGACTTGTCGCCCGGCTCGCTGGGCAGGATCGAGGTGCCCGCATGGCCGTCGCCGCCGTCGAGCTTCAGGCCGAGCATGGCGTGGGCGTCAAGGCCCAAACCGATCACCCCGGGCGTGTAGCCGGACTCGAAGCGCGCCACGGCGCCCTGGCCCCACTCGCGCTTGTCACGCACGTCAGTGTTGCGCTCGTTGCGATTGAAGTAGGCATTACGAAAATGCAGGTTGAGGGTCGAACCTTCGATGAAGCCATCAGCCTTGTCTTCATCGGCCTGGGCGGCGTAAGGCATCGTTGCAGCCAATGCAACGAACAACGGGGTAAAACGGAACGCGTAAGGCACCGGGACAAGCTCCTTTGGTCTGGCGGTGGGGCAGTTTTTATTGTCGGGATTGCAAGTTTCTTATAGTGAGACGTAACAACCTGGCTGATATTTCCTGCACATAAAAAAGCCGCTGATTAGCAGCGGCTTTGAAAGGCTAACATATCAACATGGGCGGTGCCCATGGCGTAGCCAAGGGAAAACTGGAAACGCCGGAGCAGTCGATCAGCTGTCGGCATTATCGCCTGCTTGAACTTTTGAAGCTGTCTGCTGTGCGTCTTTCACGGCGCCGGAGTGCTGCGCGGCGAAGGCTTCGCGAGCCTCTTGATGCACTTCGGTAAGTGCTGCATTACGGGCCACGAAAGCCTGGGATTCTTCGGCCATGGCCAGGGGCGACAACAACAGGGACGACAGGACGAATACGCTGGCAAAACCCATACTGTTGGACATTTGATACAACCTTCTTGCGGGGCAAGTGCTAATGGAGACAGGGCTAAAGTTAGTCCTCCAAGGGCGTGGGAAACAGAGGCTGTTTGGATAAGCACTGTTGCGCAAAAAGTAATTATCCCAAGGAAGTTCCTTGAGTTTTTACCGCAAACCCGCGTCGTTGACGCTCGGCAGGCGGATGCCGAAGGTGTTTGCACCACCCTGGCTGCGCACGAACACCGTGCCGCCGTGCATCAGCGCGATGGCCTTGACGATCGCCAGGCCTAGGCCGTGGTTGTTGCCGCTGCTGTTGGCGCGAGCTGCATCGACCCGGTAGAACCGCTCGAACAGCAACGGCAGGTGCTCGTCGGCGATGCCAGGCCCGGGGTTGGTCACGGCAATGCTCACCTGCTGCTCGTCAGCCTGAATGTGCACCTGGATCACGGCATTGGGCGCGGTGTGCTGCACAGCGTTGTTCAACAGGTTGATCAGAGCCCGGCGAAGTTGCGCCTTTTCGATCTGCGCCTGGGCATCGCCGCTGACACGGACCTGCACTTGCGCGTCTTCCAGGATGTAATCGAGGTAATCGAGGGTGGTGGCGACCTCTTCGGCCAGCGACGCGCGGGTCAGGGCCGTGGCCTTGCTGCCCTGGTCAGCGCTGGCCAGGAACAGCATGTCGTTGATGATGCTGCGCAGGCGCTCCAGCTCCTCCAGGTTCGATTGCAACACTTCGAAGTAGTGTTCGGCGCTGCGCCCACGGGTCAGGGCCACCTGGGTCTGGCCGATCAGGTTGGTCAGGGGCGAGCGCAGCTCGTGGGCCACGTCGGCGTTGAACGCCTCCAACTGCGAATAGGCTTGGTTGACCCGTGCCAGGGTCGCGTTGAAGGCGTCGGCGAACTGCGCCAACTCCGGTGCCAGGTGCTGAGTTTGCAAGCGCCCCTCCAGGCGCGGCAGGGCCAGTTGCTGGGCTTCGTCCGACAGCGCCTGCAAGGGTTTGAGGCCGATCCGTGCGACCCAGTAGCCCAACAGCGAGGCCAGCAGCACCCCCAGCGCAGCCAGCCCGACGATGGCCACCAGCAGGCTGTGCTGGGCCTGCCAGAACGATTCGGTGTCGATGCCGATCAGAAAGCGCAGCGGCGGGCGCTCGCCCAGCGCCGGCAGCTCGCTGACCAGCACCTTGTAAGGGTAGGGGCGATCAGGCAAGCGCAGGTCGCGCATGCCCGGCGGGCCCTCGGCAAAGGCCCGTACCAGCTCGCTGGGGTGGCCGTAGTCGTAGGTCGGGTCGCTGCCAACCGCCCAGAAGCGGATGCGCCGGTCTTCCTCGCTGAGCAGGTTGAGCTTGGTGCGGATCTTGGCCCAGTGCTCGGGGGTGCCATAGCGGTTGAGTGCCGATTCCAGCACGCTGAAGCGTGCGTCCAGCTCGGCCTGGGGCAGCAAATCCAGGCTGCGGTCCACCTGGCGATACAGGGCGCTGCCGATCAGCACGAACACCCCCAGCGCCACCAGCGCGAACAGCAGCGACAGGCGCAAGGCGATGGAGTTACCGGTTTTGCCGCGCCAATGGTGTTTTACGCTCATCGAATCCCAATCCCATCCAGGCCAGCACACACCCGCTGTGACGCACCTTTGCTAGGCGCGGTTTTCCAGGACATAGCCCATGCCTCGGATGGTGTGCAGCAGCTTGTTGTCGAACGGCCCGTCGAGCTTGGCGCGCAGGCGTTTGATGGCGACCTCCACGACATTGGCGTCACTGTCGAAATTGATGTCCCACACCAACTCGGCAATCGCGGTCTTGGACAGGATTTCGCCCTGGCGGCGAGCCAGTACGCTGAGCAGCGAGAACTCCTTGGCCGTCAGTTCCAGGCGCTGGCCGGCGCGGGTGGCCTTGCGCGCCATCAGGTCGATCCACAAATCGCCGATCTGCACCTGCAAGGGTTCGTGGCTGGCGCTGCGGCGGGTCAAGGCTTGCAGGCGGGCGACCAGTTCGAGGAACGAGAACGGCTTGCCCAGGTAGTCGTCGGCGCCTTCGCGCAGGCCGTGGATACGGTCCTCGACCCGCTCGCGGGCGGTGAGCATGATCACCGGGGTCTGCTTGCGCGCGCGCAAGGCGCGCAGCACACCGTAGCCATCCAGGCCCGGCAGCATCACATCCAGCACGATCACCGCGTAGTCGCCTTCCAGTGCCAGGTGCAAACCGTCGATGCCGTCGCGCGCGAGGTCGACGGTGAAGCCTTGCTCGGTCAGACCCCGATGCAGGTAATCGGCGGTTTTTTCTTCGTCTTCGATGATCAGCACACGCATGGTCTTGTCTCAGCTGGCGGTCGGCGCGGCCGTGGCGGCGGCGTGGCGGCGATGGAACAGGCGCTCCAGGGCCAAGTATATGACCGGGGTGGTGAACAGCGTCAGCGCCTGGCTGACCAGTAGCCCGCCAACCACCGCGATACCCAGCGGCTGGCGCAACTCGGCACCGGTGCCGAAGCCGAACATCAGCGGCACTGCGCCCAGCAACGCTGCCAGGGTGGTCATGATGATCGGCCGCAAACGTACCAGGCAGGCCTGGCGGATCGCTTGCTCGGGCGTCATTGCCTGATTGCGCTGGGCTTCGAGGGCGAAGTCGATCAACAGAATGCCGTTTTTCTTGACGATGCCGATCAGCAGTACCACGCCGATCAGCCCCATGATGGTGAAGCCTTGGCCGCTGGCCCACAGCAAGATGATCGCGCCCAAGCCTGCCGACGGCAGGGTCGAGATGATGGTCAGCGGGTGTACGAAGCTTTCGTAAAGCACGCCGAGGATGATGTACACCGCCACCAGTGCGGCGAGGATCAGGTACGGTTGGCTCGACAGCGAGCTTTGGAAGGCCTGCGCGGCCCCCTGGAAGTTGCCACTGATCGCGTCAGGCATGCCCATTTCGCGCTGGGTGCGTTCTATGATTTGCACGGCATCGCCCAGGGCCACGCCAGGGGCCAGGTTGAACGACAGGTTGGCGGCCGGGAACAGCCCATCGTGGCTGATCGACAGCGGCCCGGTGCTGGGCGCGGCGACGTGGGCCAGCGCCGACAACGGCACCATTTCGCCCGACAGCGGCGAGCGCAGGTAGAAGTAGTTGAGGCTCTCGGCCTTGCCACGCTGGCGCGCGTCCAGTTCGAGGATCACCTTGTACTGGTTGGTCTCGGTCTGGAACTCGCTGATCTGACGTTGCCCGAATGCGTCGTATAGCGCCTGGTCGACGTCGGTGGTGGTCAGACCGAAGCGTGCCGCAGCCTGGCGGTCAATGTCGATCCGCGTGACGCTGGCGCCCAGTTGCAAGTCGTTGGACAGGTCGCGCAACGCCGGGACCTGGCGCAGGCGCTCGGTCAGGCGCTGGGTCCACATGTTCAGCGCCACGCCGTCGTTGCTCTTGAGCACGTATTGATACTGAGTGCGCGAGGGCCCGGAGCTGAGGTTGATGTCCTGGCCGGCCCGCATGTACAGGACGATACCCGGCACCTGCGCGAGTTTAGGGCGCATGCGGTCGATCCATTGGCTGGCCGACACATCGCGCTCGCCACGTGGCTTGAGCGAGATCCAGAAGCGGCCGTTGGCGATGGTCTGGTTACTGCCGGTGACCCCCACTGAATGCGAGAAGGCACGCACTGCCGGGTCGGCACCGACGATCTTTGCCAGGGCCAGGTGTTTCTCGATCATCGAACTGTACGAAACGTCTGCGGCGGCTTCGGTGGTGCCGAGGATGAAGCCTGTGTCCTGGAGTGGGAAGAAGCCCTTGGGGATCGCGATGTAGCCCGCCACCGCCAGCGCCAGCGTCACGCCGAACACACCGAGGGTGGTGCGCTGGTGCGCCAGGGCTTTGTCCAGGCCCTTTTCGTACCCGCGCAGCAGGCGCTGGCCGAAACCATCGTGCGGCTCCTGGGGCGGCTTGCGCATGAACAGCGCGCACAGGGTTGGTGCCAGGGTCAGCGATACCACCACCGAGATGAGAATGGTCGCCGTGGCGGTCAGGGCGAACTCCTTGAACAGCCGGCCGACCACGCCGCCCATGAACAGCAGCGGAATGAACGCGGCAATCAGCGAGACGCTGATCGAGACCACGGTGAAGCCGATCTCGCCAGCGCCTTTGAGCGCGGCGGTACGGCTGTCGTCGCCGGCTTCCAGGTGGCGGTGGATGTTTTCCACCACGACGATGGCATCGTCCACCACAAAGCCCACGGCGATGACGATGGCCACCAGTGTGAGGTTGTTGAGGCTGAAGCCGAACACGTACATCAGGGCGCAACTGGCGATCAGCGTCACACCGAGCACGCTGGACACCACCAGGGTCGCCGACCACTGGCGCAGGAACAGCGCCATTACCCCGATCACCAGCGCCACGGCGATCATCAAGGTCAGCTCTACCTCGTGCAGCGAGGCGCGGATAGTTTGGGTACGGTCCTGCAGCACCGACACCTCGACCGAGGCTGGCAGCATCTGTTGAAGGCGTGGCAGTGCGTCGAGTACCCGGTCCACGGTGTCGACGATGTTCGCCCCGGGCTGGCGGAAGATCACCAGGTTCAGCCCCGGCTGGTCGCCCGACCAGGCTTTGACGTAGGCGTTCTCGGCACCGTCGATCACCTTGGCCACATCCGACAGGTGTACCGGTGCGCCGTTGCGGTAGCTGACGATCAGCTTGGCGTAGTCCTCGGGATGGAACAGCTGGTCGTTGGCGGCGAGGGTCGAGACGCTGTGCTCGCCGTACAGCGCGCCCTTGGCCAGGTTCAGGCTGGTCTGCTGGATGGCCTGGCGGATGTCGGCCAAGGTGAGGCTGATGGCGGCGAGTTTTTCAGGTTGGGCTTGCACGCGAATGGCCGGGCGCAGTTGCCCGGTGATGTTGATCAGGCCGACCCCGTCGATCTGGCTGAGCTGGCGTGCCAGCAGGGTTTCGGCATAGTCGCTCAGTGCGTTGGTGGGCATCTGCGCGGAACTGACAGTGAGGATGAGCACCGGGCTGTCGGCCGGGTTGACCTTGCGCCAGGTCGGCGGGCTGGGCATGTCCTGCGGCAGGCGCGCGGTGGCGGTGTTGATTGCCGCCTGGACTTCCTGGGCGGCGGTATCGATGTTCTTGTCGAGGGTGAACTGCAACGTCAGGTTGGTCGAGCCCAGAGCGCTGCTGCTGGTCATCTGGGTCATGCCGGGGATGGCGCTGAACTGCACCTCCAGCGGTGTGGCCACCGAAGAGGCCATGGTCTCGGGGCTGGCACCGGGCAACTGGGCGGTGACCTGGATGGTCGGAAAGTCGGCCTCTGGCAGCGGTGCCACCGGCAGGCGCGGGAAGGCGATGGCGCCTAGCAGTACCAGGGCGAAGGTCAGCAGTACGGTGGCGATGGGGTGGTCGATGCACCAGGCCGATATGCCGTTGCGGGTATTCATGGCTGGGGCTCCAGGTGGTCACTGGCCACACTACCCTCGGCCAAGCGCTGTGCGGGCCTGCATGCGGCCTCATCGCTTGGGGCCACCCGGCTGCCCGGTTTGAGTCGCGATTGTCCGTCGAGCACCAGGCAATCGCCTGCCTTGACCCCCGCGACGATGTTCAGCGTGCTGTCCTGATACAGCACTTTCACCGGCACGCTGGTGACCTTGTCGCCGTCCAGGCGGTAGACGAAGTGGCCGTCGATACTGCGCTGCACCACCGGCGGCGGCACCACCAGGGCGTGCTCATCCACGGCGGTGCGCAGGCGCACGGTGACCAGTTGGCCAGGCCACAGGTGGCCGTCCTGGTTGTCGAATTCGGCCTTGACCCGCACCGTGCCGGTGGTGGCCGATACCTGGTTGTCGATCAGCGCTAGGTGCCCCGTGCCCAGCAGACTGCGCTCGCCGTCGGCGTCCATGTAAGCCTCGACCTGGGCCGGGGTACTGGCCTTTAGCAGGTTTTGCAGGGTCGGTAACTGCTGCTGTGGCAGTGAGAACTCCACCGCGATCGGGTCGATCTGGGTGACGCTGAACAGGCTCTGGGTATCGCTGGTGCGCACCAGGTTGCCCGGGTCGACGTTGCGAATACCCACGCGGCCGCTGACCGGCGAGCGGATCTGCGTGTAGCTCAACTGCACGCTGGCGTTGTCGATGGCCGCCTGGTCGCCTTTGAGCGTTGCCTGCAACTGATTGACCAGCGCCTGCTGCTGGTCGAGGGTCTGTTTCGACACGCTGTCGTCGCTGCTCAGCAGCTTGTAGCGCTTGAGGTTGACGTTGGCCACTTGCTGTTGCGCCTGTGTCTGGCCGAGTTGTGCGCGTGCCTGGTCAAGGCTGGCGCGGATCGCCCGGTCATCGAGGGTGGCCAGCAAGTCGCCCTGTTTCACCCATTGCCCTTCCTTCACCAGGACTTGCGTGAGCACGCCTTCGACCTGCGGTCGCACTTCGACGCTGTGCAGCGACAGTACCGAGCCGATAGCGCCCAGGTAGCGCGGCACGTCTTGCTGGGCCACCGCCACCACGCGTACCGGAATGCCCGCGCTGGCCGTGCTCGGGGCCGCAGGTTTGTCCAGTAGCCAACCCGCTACGGCGAAGAGGGCGGCAGCGGCCAGGATGATCGGCAAGTAACGCATCGGGCGTGCGGTCATGGGATGTTCGCGGTGGCGTGGGGATAGGTTTCTTATAGCGTGTCATGGGGGTCGGCAGCGTGACAGCAAGCTGTCATGGCTGTCAGTTAGGCATTGATGCGGCTTTTTCTGATCTTGAATGGGAAAACGACGACGCCATGTGGCGCAGTTTCGCCATTTGGCTAACGCCTGATGCGCGGCATGCTGAGGGTGTACCCACCGAGGCAAGGCGCACACCATGAAAAAGCTCATGTTCACCCTCTGGCTTGTGGTCATCACGTTTTCGGGTGTTGTCCTGCACACGATGGCCCAAGGCGTGATCGAGTTCCGCGGCCGCATTGTCGAGCCTACCTGCGCGCTACAGGTCGGCGACGCCAGCCTCACGCGGCGCAGTCCGCCAGCGCAGGGCCGCTTGATCAGCGTCGACGGGGTCACGCTGCGGTTAAGCTACGATCTCAGTGACCCCGCATGTGGCAAGGCCGCTGCCTTGAACATGCAGGTCATTGCGCTCACCGATGGCGCCCAGGCGCGGGCGATGCAGCCGACCGGGGTCACGTTGCTGGTGAGTATCCCCTAGTGGCGTTCGCGCTCAAAACCCGATAAAGGCGTAGTACACCGGTGCTTCGGCGGTGGTCTGCACACCATGCAGGTGCAGGCTGGCAGCCAGGGCCTCGTCAGTCATGTGTACTTGCCACTGCGATTGCGTGGCGTTATCCACAGGCTGCGTCTGCGTCTCCAGCGCCGAAAGCAGGGCGCCCATGTCGGGTAGCCAGGCGGTAAAGCCGTTGCCCTTGAGCGCACTGGTGGTCATCCCCAGTGCCTGGCAGATGGCGACCTTGCTGGCGATATCTTCACGGTCGGCCCGGCGTGATGCCTCGATCAGCGCGATGAGCCCTGCATCCTGCAACTGCCCACCGAGGATCAGCGCCGGCCCCTGCTGCCAGGCTTCGCTTGGGCAGTCCTTGTTTTCTGGGCGCAGCGGCAGGTGCGGGTTGATCTCGGCTGGATAGATACGGCATACCAGTGGCCGCTGCGCATAGATCGTGCAGCGGTCGTCGTCGTCAAGGTTGCGGCAGCGACCAGGGTTGAACGCGGCGAAGGTCACCGACACCTGTAGTTCGCCGTCGCCGCAGCGCACGGGGTGGGAGCGGCGTAGCACATGCTCGCGTTGCTCCAGCGGCATCCCGGGGCCATCGCTGATAAAGCCTTCGATGAGCACCACCACTTGCCCGCCGGACGCCGCCCAGCGGTGGGTTTCAGCAAGGGTGAGGGGAACATGGTGGCCGGTGCAGCATCGGCCACAGCCGGTGCAACTGAAATGGATGCTGTGGTTCACGGCTTGCCTGCATTCCACTCGGTAACGAAGGCCTGCTGGCGCTGGTGGTCGTACAGGCACAGTTCGGTGCCGGTACGCTTGTTCATGTGCTTCTGCCGGTAGACGCCTTCGATCAGCAAGGCGCTATAGCCAACCCGGTCATCGAACTCGGCGGGCTTGCCCAGGGCATGCGCATTGTTGAACTGGCTGGCCTTCAGGCAGGCCTTGAGCATGTGCTGGCGCTGGTCGTTCCAGGCTTGCGGGCTGGAGGCGAGGGCTGCGCCGCTGAACAGCGCGCAAGCCATCAGCCAGGAGCTGAGAAGTTTCATGAGCGGCACCGCCGTCGAACATCCAAGGGGTGCGAATTATGCCCGAACGCTCCCCGGCATCAAGCCAGGGAGTTTGTCGCTGAATATATCAGCGTTCGGCGAACACCACGGCCCTGGCGGCAACCACCAGGCAATCGGTCAGCTCTGGCGAGGAGAACTTGGTCAGGATGGCGTTGGCACCGGCCTCCTTGGCCTTGTCGCCACTCATGGCGCTGTCCAGCGAAGTGTGCAGGAGGATGTACAGGTGCTGGAAATCCGGGGTTTCGCGCAGGGTACGAGTGAAGGCAAAGCCGTCCATTTCGGACATTTCGATGTCCGAGACAATGATGTTGATCTCCTTGTCGGTGCCTTGCAGCTCCAGCAGCACGTTGATCGCATCCTTGGCGCTGCGCGCGGTGTGGCATTCCAGGCCCAGGTTGCGCAGGGTATGCACCGATTGCTGCAGGGCCACCTGGCTGTCATCGACCACCAGGATGTTGGCTGCCGCGAGCAGGCTTGCGTCTTCTTCGTTCACCTCGCCTGGATGCGGTTCGTGATGGGGCGGAGCGATGCCGTGGATCACCTTCTCGATGTCCAGCACCTGCACCAAGGTATTGTCGACCCGGGTCACGCCGGTGATGAACGAGCGGTTGCCGGAACCGAACGGTGGCGGCTTGATATCGGTGCTCAGGCAATGGACGATGCGGCTGACCGCCTGCACATGCAGACCCTGGCGCGAGCGGCTGATCTCGGTGACGATCAGGCAGCCGCCGTCCGGGTCGGCCAGCGGCATTTCGCCGATGGCGCGTGACAGGTCGATCACCGACAGCGAATTGCCGCGCAGGGTGGCGACGCCTTTGACGTGCGGGTGGGCTTCGGGCAGCTTGGTCAGTGGCGGGCAGGGAATGATCTCGCTGACCTTGAGCAAGTTGATTGCCATCAGCTTGCCGCTGCGCAGGGTGAAGAGCAGCAGGGACAACGAGTCCGCGCGGGCTTTTTGCGTGGCCATGGGGGACCTTCGTTACCGAAAAAGAGAGTATGCCGGGTTATCGGCCTGTGCGGCTGGTGCTTTAGATGAGTTTGTAACCCAGCGTAACGGGGGGACGTCGGCGCCGCACCTGCAACGTACGTGTCTGCTGGCGGGGCCGCGCTAGGCGAGCGCCGTTCAGCGTAGCCCCAGGCGTTTGGCCAGCCGGTTCAGGTTGGCGCGATCCAGCCCCAGCTCGCGCGCCGCTGCGGCCCAATTGTCGCCATGGCGTTGCAGGCAGGCTTGGACTACCTGGCGCTGATAAGCATCCAACGCCTCGCGCAGGCCGCCTGTTGGCAATGTGGCGGCGGTTGAGGGCGGCGCGGTGGGCGCCGATACAGGGGAGGGCGTACTGCGCAGGTCCAGGTCTGCCGCTTCCAGGGTCAGAATTTTTGGGCGCTGCGCCTGTTGTCCCAGCGCCTTGAGTGCCGAGCGCCCGATCAGGTGTTCCAGTTCGCGCACGTTGCCCGGCCAGTCGTAGGCCTGCAAGGCGTGCTGCGCTTCGGCGGATAACCGCAGGCTTCCCAGCCCCAGGCGCGAGCGGTTCTGTTCCAGGAAATAGCCGGCCAGCAACAGCACGTCACGACCACGCTCGCGCAGTGGCGGGACCCGCAATGGGTAGACGCTGAGGCGGTGATAGAAGTCGGCGCGAAAGCGGCCGCTGCGCACTTCTTCGGCCAGGTCGCGGTTGGTGGCGGCGATCAGGCGCACGTCTACCCGGTGTTCGCGATCCGAGCCCAAGCGTTGCAGCTGGCCGCTTTGCAGCACCCGTAACAGCTTGGCCTGGACCGATAGGGGTAGCTCGCCGACTTCGTCGAGGAACAACGTGCCGCCGTTGGCCAGTTCGAACTTGCCGCGACGTTCGCCGTGGGCGCCGGTGAACGCGCCGCGCACATGGCCGAACAGCTCGCTCTCCACCAGGGTGTCGGGCAGGGCGGCGCAGTTCAGGCTGATCAGCGGTTTGTCGGCACGTTGACTGGCGCGGTGCAGGGCCTGGGCCACCAGCTCCTTGCCAACGCCGGTCTCGCCGGTAATCAGCACGGTCAGGTCGCTGCCAGCGACCAGACGCAGCTCTTCGACCACATGCTTGTGTGCCTTGCTTTGACCGATCAGTTCGCGGTCCTGGCCGCTGGCCTGGCGGTAGACCTCCACGCGCTGTTGCGCGTCTTCGACGCGAAGGGCCAGGTGCTCGATGCGCTCGGCCACGGTCACGGTGGCCGCTGCCAGGCTGGCGAAAGCCTGGAGCGCGTCCAGCTCCAGACGTTGGAACTGTCCGGGGCTGAGGGCGTCGAGGGTCAACAGGCCCCAGGGCCGCTCGTCGACCATCAGCGGGCAGCCCATGCAGTCGTGTACTTCAAGGTCCACATGCGCTGCGCTGACCAAGCCGTCATACGGATCTGGCAGCGGACTGTCACTGGCAAAACGCGTGGGCTCGGGGCGGCTGAGCAAAATCTGGAAACGCGGATGCTCGCTGATCCGAAAACGCCTGCCCAGGGTGTCCGCTGACAGTCCGTCTACCGCCAGTGGCACCAGCCACTCGCCGTCCAGGCGCAGCAGCGCGGCGGCGTCGCATGGCAGCAAGCCACGCATGGCTTGCAGTAGCCGGCGATAGCGCTCCTGGTCGGGCAGGTCGCGGGACAGGTCGCTGACCAGTGGCAGAAGGGCGGTGAGCAGGGGCTTTGCAGTCATAATGACTCCTATTGGTCTTAATGACTATACCTGTAGCCTTGTCATTTTGACACCTTGTCGCTCAAGGCCCCGAATTCATTGGTGTTTTGACTTGGCACGATTGCTGAAATACCTCAGGCAACCATTCGAAGCCCAAGGCTCAGGAGTCGTTGCAATGCTAAATGCCGAACAACGTGCAATCATCAAGGCCACCGTCCCCCTGCTGGAAAGCGGTGGCGAGGCGCTGACCACGCATTTCTACAAGATGATGCTCAACGAGCACCCCGAGGTGCGACCGCTGTTCAACCAGGCGCACCAGGCCAGTGGTGACCAGCCGCGTGCCTTGGCCAACGGCGTGTTGATGTACGCCCGGCACATCGACCAGCTCGATCAGCTCGGTGGGCTGGTTGGGCAGATCATCAACAAGCATGTGGCCTTGCAGATCCTGCCCGAGCACTACCCGATCGTCGGCAGTTGCCTGTTGCGGGCCATCGAGGAAGTGCTGGGCAAGGACATCGCCACCCCCGAAGTGATCGACGCCTGGGGCGCCGCCTACGGCCAGTTGGCCGATATCCTCATTGGCGCTGAAGAGAGCCTTTACCAACAGAAGGCGCAGGCGCTCGGTGGTTGGCGCGGCACCCGCGAATTCCGTCTGGTGCGCCGCGAGGTGGAAAGCTGCGAGATCGTCTCGTTCTATTTCGCGCCAGTCGATGGCCAACCCGTGCTCAAGGCCGAGCCTGGTCAATACATCGGCCTGCAATTGTTCGTCGATGGCCAGGAGCAGCGGCGCAACTACTCGCTGTCGGCGCTGTGCGACGGTGTGCAGTACCGCATCAGCGTCAAGCGCGAGCCGGGAGGCAAGGTGTCCAACTACCTACATGATGCGTTGAAGGTGGGCGATACCCTGCAACTATTCCCACCGGCCGGTGACTTCACCCTGGCGGCCGGTGACAAGCCGCTGGTGCTGATCAGTGGTGGCGTGGGCATCACCCCGACCCTGGCGATGCTGGAGGCGGCGCTCAAGACCACACGCCCGGTGCATTTCATTCATTGTGCGCGCAATGGCGCGGTGCACGCTTTCGGTGACTGGGTCGATGAACTGGCGGCGCGCCATCCACAGCTCAAGCGCTTCTATTGCTATGCCGAGGATGACGGCAGCCAGCATGCCGATGCGCTGGGCGTGCTGAATCAGGAACTGCTGGCCGAGTGGCTGCCACGCGAGCGTGACGTACAGGTGTATTTCCTCGGGCCGAAGGGTTTCATGGCCGCGATCAAGCGCCACCTGAAGGCGATTGGCGTGCCGCCAGGGCAGAGCCGCTATGAATTCTTCGGGCCAGCGGCGGCTTTGGTGTAACGTGCTCTGCCTCTCGCGGTGCGCCTAGGTGCACCGCGAGGGTTTTGGCCGCTTCTTCTATATAGCAAAAGAGATGAACGCGGTTACACCTTCCTTCATCTTTAATCCTGCATTAATCAGGTTATCCTTCACTTCCGATTGTCGAGGGGCTTGCCTTTGTCCCAGGCGTGGGCTGGGGTGTTTTTTCAGGCTGAGCAGTGAACCGAAACCGGCCTATCCGGTCCTAGAGCATCGGTGGATAGCCGCGTATGCCTTTCTTCGACGCTTTCCCTGTTTGATCCAGCGTGTAGACTTGGCGCCCGTCGGGCAGCCTGCGCTGCCACTCTCCATCGAAGGAATCGGCTATGAACGAACTCTCATCGCGCCTGAACCGCGAGCGGCGCTTCCTGGTGCTACTGGGCCTGATCTGTCTGGCGCTGATCGGCGGTGCGTTGTACATGCAGGTGGTGCTGGGTGAGGCTCCGTGCCCGCTGTGCATCCTGCAGCGCTACGCCCTGTTGTTCATCGCGATCTTCGCGTTCCTGGCCGCTGCCATGCCGGGGCGACGCAGCCTGACCTTCTTTGAGGCGCTGGTCGTGCTCAGTGCCGTTGGGGGAATCATTGCGGCTGGCAACCATGTGTATATACTCGCCAACCCGATGGTCAGCTGCGGCATCGATACACTGCAACCGATCGTCGACGACCTGCCGCTGGCCAAGCTGTGGCCGCTGGCATTCCAGGTCGACGGTTTCTGCTCGACGCCGTACCCGCCGATCCTGGGGCTTTCGCTCGCGCAATGGGCATTGGTGGCTTTCGTACTGACTGCGGCGCTGGTGCCCTTGGGGATCTACCGCAACCGTCGTCAGGCTTAGACCAAAGTTCTTTTTTGACCCAGGTCTATTGCAGTGAGAGAGAAGGCGCGAACCCTGTCGAATAATTGATCAGCATCAAGCTTCAGGCCTTGCGCAATGCGGGTTTGAGGGCTATTGGACGGGGTGCGACAAACTGTCGCGAAGTTGATTTTTTGACCAGTATTGTTACGCATTCTGTAAAAGACTGTTGCGCAATAAGTCATAGTCAATGGTGGGCGACCTCACTACAATCGCCCCCAATTTCCGTTCGGCACTGCTTGCAAGTCGCAGGATTGAAGGAAGCCGCAGCGCTCCCTTTTGCTGACTTCGTCAAGTTTCGCCCAACGGCGATACCGGGCGGACCCCCCTCCGCGTTTTCCCGCACCAAATGGACTTGGTCTGAAGTACAGGCCTGTTGCCTACGAAACCATACGCACCGCTACCGCGCTTCGACGCCAAGGTCCTGCAGTCAGACCACGGGCAGGAGCCAGTACGGGCGCGCAGTGCCGCACTTGGCAGGACGAAGTGTTGGCTACCAAAACACAAATTGCATTGAAGCAAGCTGATCTAGAGGTCGTGAGATGAGTAAAAAGCGTTACCCCAGACTGTTTGGCATATTGCCCTTTTTAGGCATGCTTTTACTCAGTGGGTGCAACTGGACCCTGCTCGATCCGAAGGGCCAGGTGGGCATTGAGCAGAAGAACCTGATCCTGATCGCTACCGGCCTGATGCTGCTGGTGGTCGTGCCCGTCATCATCATGACCCTGGCGTTCGCCTGGAAGTACCGTGCTTCCAACAAGGCTGCCACCTACACCCCGGACTGGTCGCACTCGACCAAGATTGAAGCCGCGGTGTGGATCATCCCGATCCTGATCATCATTGCCCTGGGCTACTTCACCTACCACTCCACCCACAAGCTGGACCCTTACCGTCCGCTGGATTCGGACGTCAAGCCGATCCAGATCGACGTGGTCGCACTGGACTGGAAGTGGCTGTTCATCTACCCGGAGCAGGGTATCGCCACGGTCAACAAGATCAACTTCCCAGCCAACGTCCCGGTCAACTTCCGTGTGACCTCCGACGCCGTGATGAACTCGTTCTTCATCCCGGGCCTGGGCGGCCAGATCTACGCCATGGCCGGCATGACCACCAAACTGCACCTGATCGCCAACGAGAACGGTGAGTTCGACGGTATCTCCGCCAACTACAGCGGCGCCGGCTTCACCGGCATGAAATTCAAGGCTACTGCTACTTCCCAGGAAGACTTCGACAAGTGGGTCGCCGAAGTGAAGCAGTCGCCGTTGAAACTGGGCAAGGCCGAGTACGAAGCCCTGGCCAAGCCTAGCGAATACAACCCAGTCGCGCTGTACAGCGAGGCGCCAGCTGAGCTGTTCCAGACCATCGTCGACAAGTACGAAGGCATGAACCGCGGCAAGCCGGTCCACGAAGAAGCTGGCAGCAAAGATCTGGCCACTACCCACGGTGTGGAATCGAGTGTGCAACCAGCTGCCGGTGCAGAGGAGTAAGAGATGTTCGGTAAATTAAGCCTGGAGGCGATACCCTATCACGAGCCGATAGTCATGGTGACGCTTGCCATGATCGCGCTCGGTGGTATCGCCGTCGTTGGTGCCATCACCTATTTCCGCAAGTGGACCTACTTGTGGACCGAGTGGTTGACCACTGTCGACCACAAGAAAATCGGCGTGATGTACATCATCGTCGCGATGGTCATGCTGCTGCGCGGCTTCGCCGACGCCATCATGATGCGTACCCAGCTGGCCGCCGCCACCGGTGGCTCCGAAGGCTATCTGCCGCCTGAACACTATGACCAGATCTTCACCGCGCATGGTGTGATCATGATCATCTTCATGGCGATGCCGTTCTTCACCGGCCTGATGAACCTTGCTGTTCCTCTGCAGATCGGTGCACGTGACGTTGCCTTCCCGTTCCTGAACTCCCTGAGCTTCTACCTGCTGCTGGCAGGCGTGCTGCTGGTCAACATCTCGCTGGGCGTTGGTGAATTCGCCAAGACCGGCTGGGTTGCCTATCCGCCGCTCGCGGGTATTCAGTACAGTCCTGGGGTGGGTGTCGACTACTACATCTGGGCGCTACAGCTCTCAGGCCTGGGTACGACACTGACCGGCGTGAACTTCCTCGTCACCGTGATGAAGATGCGCGCCCCTGGCATGAAGCTGATGGACATGCCGATCTTCACCTGGACCTGCACCTGGGCCAACGTGCTGATCGTCGCTTCGTTCCCGATCCTGACTGCTGCACTGGCCCTGCTGACCGTTGACCGTTATCTGGACTTCCACATCTTCACCAACGAGCTTGGTGGGAACCCGATGATGTACGTCAACCTGTTCTGGGCATGGGGTCACCCTGAGGTTTACATCCTGATCCTGCCGGCCTTCGGTGTGTTCTCGGAAGTCACCTCGACCTTCGCAGGCAAGCGCCTGTTCGGTCACCACTCGATGATCTACGCCTCGGGCGCGATTGCCGTGCTCGGCTTCGCGGTCTGGCTGCACCACTTCTTCACCATGGGTGCCGGCGCCAGCGTCAACACCTTCTTCGGCTTGGCGACGATGCTGATCTCCATTCCGACCGGTGTGAAGCTGTTCAACTGGCTGTTCACCATCTACCAGGGCCGTCTGCGTTTCACCGCGCCGATTATGTGGACCCTGGGCTTCATGGTCACCTTCTCGATCGGTGGTATGACCGGCGTTCTGCTGGCCGTTCCAGGTGCTGACTTCGTCCTGCACAACAGCCTGTTCGTGATCGCTCACTTCCACAACGTAATCATCGGTGGCGCGGTCTTCGGCTACATCGCTGGTTTCTCCTTCTGGTTCCCGAAAGCCTTCGGCTTCACCCTGAACGAGAAGTGGGGCAAGGCTGCCTTCTGGTTCTGGATCTCCGGCTTCTACGTGGCATTCATGCCGCTGTACGCGCTGGGCTTCATGGGCATGACTCGTCGCCTGAACCACTCCGACAACCCGCTGTGGGAACCCTACCTGTACGTGGCCGTCGTCGGCGCCGTGCTGATCCTGTTCGGTATCGCTTGCCAGCTGATCCAGATCTACGTGTCGGTCCGCGACCGCAAGCAGAACCTGGACGTGACCGGCGACCCATGGGGCGGTCGTACCCTGGAATGGTCGACTTCGTCGCCACCTCCGTTCTACAACTTTGCTCACATGCCAGAACACGTTGGTCTGGACGCCTGGCACGAAGCCAAGCAAGCCGGTGCTGCCTACAAGGCACCTGCCAAGTACGAAGCGATCCACATGCCGAGCAACACTGCTACCGGCCTGTTCATGGGTCTGTTCCTGACCGTGTTCGGCTTCGCCTTCATCTGGCACATCTGGTGGCTGGTTGGCGCGAGCCTGGTCGCGACCATCGCGGTCTTCGTTCGCCACGCTGCGCGTGACGACCAGGGCTACATGGTGCCGGCCGAAGAAGTGGCGCGCATCGAGGGCGAGCGCATGAAAGCGCTGGCTCAAGCAGGTGCTCTGCCTGCCGGCGCACGTGTCGAATCGTTTGAACGGGTGTAATCAATGTCCACTCAAGTAATGCACGGTGATGCACATGGTCACGACCATGGGCACGACGATCACCACCACGACTCGGGCCAGATGACCGTCCTCGGTTTCTGGCTCTACCTGATGACCGACTGCATCCTGTTTGCGTCGCTCTTCGCCACCTACGCGGTGCTGTCCGGCAGTTTTGCCGGCGGCCCGTCGGGTCACGACATCTTCCAGCTCGACTTCGTGCTGGTTGAGACCGCGTTCCTGCTGCTGTCCTCGATCACCTTCGGCTTCGCCATGCTGAAGATGTTCGCCGGTAACAAGGCAGGCGTACTGGGCTGGTTGGCCGTGACCTTCCTGTTCGGTGCCGGCTTCATCGCGATGGAAATCTACGAGTTCCATCACCTGGTCGCAGAAGGTTTCGGCCCGCAGCGCAGTGGCTTCCTGTCGGCGTTCTTCGCGCTGGTCGGTACCCACGGTCTGCACGTGACTGCCGGTCTGATCTGGATGTCGGTCATGATGTATCAGATCAACAAGCACGGCATCACGCCGACCGCCAAGACCCGCATGAGCTGCCTGAGCCTGTTCTGGCACTTCCTGGACGTGGTCTGGATCTGCGTATTCACCGTCGTCTACCTGCTGGGGGTTCTGTAATGGCTAGCGCACACGACACTCATCACGAAGGCAATCACGGCAGCGTGAAGTCCTACATGATCGGCTTCGTACTGTCGATCATCCTGACCGCGATCCCGTTTGGCCTGGTGATGTTCCCAAGCCTGCCGAAGAACCTGACCGTTCTGATCGTGGTGGCCATGGCCGTCATCCAGGTAGTAGTACACCTCGTCTACTTCCTGCACATGGATCGCTCGAAAGAGCAGCGTTCCAACGTGTCGACGTTCCTGTTCACCACTTTGGTGATCGCTCTGTTGGTCGGCCTGTCGCTGTGGATCATGTTCAGCATCCACTTCGAAATGATGGCCAAGTGAGGTAAGCCTGCATGTCCGTTAAGCACTTTATCCAAATCACCAAACCGGGGATCATTTTCGGTAACGTGCTTTCCGTGGCAGGCGGCTTCTTCCTTGCCTCGAAGGGCCATGTGGACTTCGCCCTGTTCCTGGCAGTGGTGATCGGTACTTCGCTGGTGGTGGCGTCCGGGTGCGTGTTCAACAACTGCATCGACCGTGACATCGACCACAAGATGGAGCGCACCAAGAACCGCGTCATGGTGCAGGGCGGCATGTCGCTGACCCTCGCGCTGGTCTACGCCACCCTGCTCGGGGTGGTGGGCTTCAGCCTGCTGTATGTCCAGGCCAACCCGCTGGCGGCGTTCTGTGCGCTGGTTGGGTTCATCGTCTACGTCGGCTTCTACAGCCTGTGGCTCAAACGTAAGTCGGTGCACGGCACCTTGGTTGGCAGCCTGTCCGGTGCCATGCCTCCGGTGATTGGCTACTGCGCCGTGAGCAACAGCTTCGACCTGGCTGCCGTGACCCTGCTGGTGATGTTCAGCCTGTGGCAGATGCCGCACAGCTTCGCCATCGCGATCTTCCGCTTCAAGGACTATAGCGCTGCCAACATTCCGGTCCTGCCGGTGGCGCGCGGTATCCTGGCGGCGAAGAAGCAGATCGTGCTGTACGTGCTGGCCTTCGTGCTCGCCACCTTGATGCTGACCTTGGGCGGCTATGCCGGCCTGGGTTACCTCGCCGTTGCCGCTGCCATGGGCCTGTACTGGCTGTACATGGCCTGGGGCGGCTACAAGGCCGAGGACGACAGCAAGTGGGCGCGCAAAGTGTTTGGTTTCTCCATTCTCCTCGTCACTGCCTTGAGCGTGATGATGGGGGTGGACAGCCAGACCGCAGCCGATGTGCTGATGACCTACGCGCGCTGATACAGACGCCTGTTATACGGAGAACCCCGGCCCTCGTGCCGGGGTTTTTCTTTATCTGGCGGTCGGGTTTCCGGCTGTTGGTGAAGCCTGCGGCTATTCATCCTCTGGGCTCCGATCATTCAGGAGCCTTTGGCATGAGCGTATTCACGGCGTATTTCTGTGGCACCGGTTCGCACCGTTTCGACGACCGCCATCCGCATTTCTGGAACGGCGAGCTGGTCTCGACCCTGGCCAGCAACGATCAGGGCAGGGAGTTCGCCCATTGGATCGCAGTCGATGGTCCAGGCAGCGGCAACCTGCAGGATGATGACTTGTTCGTCGAACCTGGCGGATACTTCAACTGGACCGGCCAGTTGTTTGGCCGAGGCTGGGAAGAGAACGTCAGTCACGTGTTGCAACTCATCAAGGGTGAGAGCAACTGGAAGCGCACGAACCTCAGCGAGGCCGAGTACAGCCGACTCAAGGCATCGGGTGTACCTATCCCGGATGCCACCGCGACCGCTTCGTGGTTCTGGCGGACCTACGACTATGGCAGTCGCCTGCTCACTTCCCAGGACTTGCAGGAGCAGATCATTCGCCTGTTCCGCAAGCCGCGTATCCCGACTCAGGTCAACCTGGTGGGGTGGAGCAGGGGGGGTATCAGTTGCCACATGCTCGCCAATGCCATGGCCAATGATCCGCAGCTTATGCACGTGCCGGTCAACATCTTCGTCATCGACCCGGTGCCGGGGGTGTTGCAGGTACAGCCGCATCGCGTGCTACTGCAAGATAACGTCAAGGAGTATGTCGGCTTCTACTCCCGCGACGAGCGCTCCAAGGGCTTCGCCTGCGTGGTGCCGCGCTGCGTTGCGGGCACGCGCGTGCATGTTTTTCCGATGCCCGGACGCCATGCGACGCTTGTAGGAAATGCCTCGGCCGACGGTGCAGGTAGCGGCCAGGATCTGGTCGAGCCCGGCTTGGTCGTGCGCCATTTCGCCGAGGTGTGCCTGTCGCGCTGGGGCGTGTCGCTGGCCAAGACCGTCAAGCTCAGCGATGGCCAGTTGATGGAGTACCACAACACCATGGCCAGGCAAGAGGCGCGTTACGTGGCCATGCGCAAGCATTCGTACACCCTGCTGACCGAAGGCAGCGTCGATGACCGGACTGCCCACTACGGCAACCAGAGCTCAAGCTTCAGCGCCATCACCGGACAGGGGTTCGAGCCGCGTGAGGGGTTGGCGCTGTCACAGGTCGATGGGGCTACCTACAACGCCTTGCGCTGAGCACCTGATGATTTGACCTGCGTCGAGCGTCATGGCGGCTTGCAAATCAATGGGTTGCAGCCCTGTATGAGGGGGTTGAATGTTTTTGTGTTCGTGTAAATCATAAAAATACGACGTATAGGCCTGAAAAAATTTATAAAAACAGGAAATTTCTCTTTACTAAATAACTGCTGCGGGACTATCGTCTGATTTGGTCGCCGCAGCGATCAGCGTCGCTCGGACGGTTCCGGGCGCTTACGTCCCCAGAGGAAAGCATGGCCAATCCAGGTTCGCCGCGCCGTTTCGCGCGCATTGATCGTCTCCCCCCATACGTCTTCAATATCACCGCCGAGCTCAAGATGGCCGCGCGCCGCCGCGGTGAGGACATCATCGACCTGAGCATGGGCAATCCCGACGGCGCGACCCCGCCGCATATCGTCGAGAAGCTGGTGCAGGTCGCCCAGCGTGAAGACACCCACGGTTACTCCACCTCCCGCGGGATTCCGCGTCTGCGCCGCGCCATCTCGCGCTGGTATCAGGAGCGCTACGCGGTTGAGATCGACCCGGAAAGCGAAGCCATCGTCACCATCGGCTCGAAGGAAGGCCTTGCGCACCTGATGCTTGCCACCCTCGACCAGGGTGATACCGTGCTGGTCCCCAACCCCAGCTACCCGATTCACATCTACGGCGCAGTGATCGCCGGGGCGCAAGTACGCTCGGTGCCGCTGGTACCGGGGGTGGATTTCTTCAACGAGCTGGAGCGGGCGATTCGCGAGTCGATCCCCAAGCCGAAGATGATGATCCTCGGTTTCCCCTCCAACCCGACCGCACAGTGCGTCGAACTGGACTTCTTCGAGCGCGTGGTGGCCCTGGCCAAGCAGTACGATGTATTGGTAGTGCATGACCTGGCCTACGCCGATATCGTCTACGACGGCTGGAAGGCGCCGTCGATCATGCAGGTCCCGGGGGCCAAGGACATCGCGGTGGAGTTCTTCACGCTGTCCAAGAGCTACAACATGGCCGGCTGGCGGATCGGCTTCATGGTCGGCAATCCCGAGTTGGTCAGCGCCTTGGCACGAATCAAGAGCTACCACGACTATGGCACCTTCACGCCGCTGCAAGTGGCGGCCATCGCGGCCCTCGAAGGCGACCAGCAATGCGTGCGCGACATCGCCGAGCAGTACCGCCAGCGCCGCAACCTGCTGGTCAAGGGCCTGCATGAAATGGGCTGGATGGTCGAGAACCCGAAGGCCTCGATGTATGTATGGGCCAAGATCCCCGAGGCCTATGCACACCTGGGCTCGCTGGAGTTCTCCAAGAAGCTGCTGGCTGAGGCGAAGGTCTGCGTGTCGCCGGGCATTGGTTTTGGCGATTACGGCGATGACCATGTGCGTTTTGCCCTGATCGAGAACCCGGACCGCATTCGCCAGGCCATTCGCGGTATTCGGCAGATGTTCCGCGCCGATGGCTTGACCAGCAAATAAGCCGCAAGCCGCCAGCTGAACGGTGCAATACCGGCTGCTTGTGGCTTTCGCTATCAGTGGCAGGGGAGAGCACAGTGCTTTTTCTTGCCGCTTGTGGCTAGCCGCTTGAGGCCGCGACCAGCGGCCGTGTTTTTTTCATTCCCCCCTCTTCTCAGCCGTTCGCGCCTGGATTACAAATAGCGCCGCGGCCACCCGGCCCGACAACAACAACTTTCCCTCCTGGCCATCATGTCCGAACAGAACCCTTGCCTGACCTGCGGCGCCTGCTGCGGCTACTTTCGTGTGTCTTTCTTCTGGGGTGAGTGCCAGTCTGCCGGCGGGCTGGTGCCCGACGATCTGGTGGTGCAGATCAACCCCACCCGGGTCGCGATGATCGGTACCGACGCCAAACCCTGCCGCTGCGTCAGCCTGGGCGGCGAGATCGGCACCCAAGTGGCTTGCACGATCTATGAGAACCGTTCGAGCCCTTGCCGCGAGTTCGAGGCGTCCTGGGAAAACGGTGTACACAATCCCAGCTGCGACGACGCCCGTGCAGCCTATGGCTTGCCACCGCTGACACCACCGGAGGCCAACGAGCCGCACTGGCCCGATGACGGCGCGCAAGTGGCGTGAACCGCGCCCGCGCGTGCGCTCGAAAACACGCCTAAAGCCCGTCTGGTCTAGCACTTAGCCACTACCTTTCGTCGGCTGGATCCAATCCGTTGCGCTAGATAATCCAATGAATACGGGGTGGCTAGAAAAAGTATTAACACTATTTGACCTGCGCCTGCGCTGTGCTCCCCTGACTCCGACCGGCTACACATTCCCTCAAAGGAAAATCTGTAGCCAGGGGTCAGGTTTTCGGCCAATGCGTGTTTCGCAGTTTCTAAAACGACGCTTCACACGCCTCAAAGGACTGAACGCCTGATCCACGAAGGAGCGCCCCGTGGACAGAAGTGTTGCCGTTCGTTTGCCTGCCCGTGTGTCTCAGCTGTCTCTGGCCGTAAGCTTGGCCGTAGGGACCTTGGCCTTTACCTTCACCAGCGAGCAAGTGCTGGCTGCATGCAGCCTGGCGAGCAGTACCGTGACCTGCACCGGGGCCGCCAACCCGCTCGCGCCAAGCTACAGTAACGCCACTGGCGGGCTGACGGTGAACGTGCAGAGCGGCGCAACCTTGGGGACGTTGCTGGGTGTGGGCGGTACCTCGCTTACACTCAGCGGTGGCGGTAACACGTTGAACAACTCCGGTACGATCGACCCAACGTTGTTGGGCGCGCTGAGTATCCAGTCGACTGCGTTGCAGATCGGCAACACCAGTGCCGGTGGTACGCTCACCATCAACAATACCGCCACCGGCGTGATCAAGGGCACTGGCGCGCTGTTGGGCACCAACCTGCTGAACCTCACCGGCATGGCGATGGACGCGCGTATCGCCTCAGGCGGCACGGCCAACATCAGCAACGCCGGCAGCATCGGTTCGTCGCCCCTGGCCAGCCTGAGCCTGCTCAGCGAGGACACCCCGGTCATCGCCGTGACGGGCGGCGGCACGGTGAACTTCACCAACACCGGCACCATCCTGGGCCGTACGGCGTTTCAGGCTTCCTCTACCGGCAACACCTTCACCAACGCCGGCACCCTGACCGGCAGCCTGTCGATGGGCGCCAACAGCACCAACCGTTTCAACGCCATTACCGGCTCCTTGGTGAGTGCCGGATTGGGCGTGGGCGTCGAGCTGTTGGTCACCAGCAACCCATTGCTGTCCTTCGCCGCCGCCGGTGTGGTCGACGGTGGTGCCGGCGGCACCAACACCCTGGCGCTGCAAAATGCGATTGGCGGCGGCAGCGGCAGTGCCGGCAGCGGCACCATCAATGCGGCCAACTACATCAACTTCAACCGCCTGATCGTTGACAGTGGCACCTGGACGCTCGTTGGCCAACTGATGAGCGGCGCGGCGCAGACCACCCTCAACGGCGGCGTGATCAACTTCAACAATGGATCTGCCTTCGGCACCGGCGCGATCATCGCAAACGGCGGTAGTCTGCTGGCCAGTGTGGCCGGACAGACCGTGGCCAATGCCATCACCCTCAAT
The DNA here is from genome assembly GCF_048068415.1 of Pseudomonas sp. NY15463. Taxonomy (NCBI): domain Bacteria; kingdom Pseudomonadati; phylum Pseudomonadota; class Gammaproteobacteria; order Pseudomonadales; family Pseudomonadaceae; genus Pseudomonas; species Pseudomonas sp. NY15463. The sequence continues at coordinate 595,781 of NZ_JBLUQD010000002.1, read as the reverse complement.
GGTGCGCTTTCCGCTGGTGGCGCCAACGCCATGACCCTGAGCGGCGTGCTCTCCGGCACCGGCTCGTTGGTCAAGACCGGAACCGGCCTGCTGACCCTGAGCGGCACCAATACCTTCAGTGGCGGCACTACCTTGAGCGGCGGTGGCCTGAACCTGAGCAGCGCTGCCGCATTGGGCAGCGGTGCACTGAGCGTGACTGCTGCCTCCACGCTGCAGGGCAGTGTGCCCTTGGTGTTGAGCAATGCCGTGGGGCTGAGCGCAGCGTTGACCCTGCCGGGCAGCAACGCCTTGACCTTGAGCGGGGTGGTCAGCGGCACCGGCTCGCTGGTCAAGAGCGGCAGCGGCGATCTGACCCTCAGTGGCGCCAACACCTACAGCGGCGGCACCACGCTGGCCACCGGCACCCTCAACGTCGGCAACAATGCGGCGCTGGGTACCGGTGCCCTGAGCCTCACCGGCAGTGCCACGCTCAACGCCAGCAGCGCGGTGAGTCTGGCCAACGCCATCGCGCTGGGAGCCAACACCCTTACGCTGCCCGGCAACAACGCCACCACCTTGGGCGGTGTGATCAGTGGCACTGGCAGCTTGATCAAGAGTGGTGCCGCAGGCCTGACCCTGAACGGCAACAACACCTTCAGCGGCGGTCTGACCCTGAACGCTGGCACCCTGACCGTCGGCAACAACAACGCCCTGGGCAGCGGTGCTTTAACCCTGGGCGGTAACGTCAGCCTGGACGCCAGCACCGCCGTGAGCCTGGCCAACGCGGTCAACCTGGGCGCCAACACCCTGAACCTGCTGGGCACCAGCGCCACTACCCTGGGCGGCGTGATCAGCGGCACTGGCAGCCTGGTCAAAACCGGCGCTGCGGGGCTCACGCTCAATGGCAACAACACCTTCAGCGGCGGTACCACGCTCAATGCCGGCACCTTGACCGTAGGCAACGACAACGCCCTGGGCAGCGGCGCGTTGACCCTGGGCGGTAACGTCAGCCTGGACGCCAACACCGCCGTGAGTCTGGCCAATGCGGTCAACCTTGGCGCCAACACCCTGAACCTGTTGGGCACCAGCGCCACCACCCTGGGCGGCGTGATCAGCGGCACCGGTAGCCTGGTCAAAACCGGCGCGGCGGGGCTCACGCTCAATGGCAACAATACCTTCAGTGGCGGCGTTGCCCTGAACACCGGCACCTTGACCGTGGGCAACAACAACGCGCTGGGCAGCGGCGCGCTGAGCCTGACCGGCAACGCCAGTCTGGATGCCAATACCGCGGTCAACCTGGGTAACGCGGTGGATCTGGCCGCCAACACGCTGACCCTGGCCGGCACCAGTGCCACCACCCTGGGCGGTATCATCAGCGGTACCGGCGCGCTGGTGAAGAACGGCAGCGCGAACCTCACCCTGGGTGGGGTCAACACCTTCAGCGGCGGCCTGACCCTCAACGCCGGTACCCTGACTTTGGCCAGCGCGGCCGCCCTCGGCACGGGCGCGCTGAGCGTCGGTGGCGCGTCAACCTTGAGCAGCACGGCCGCGTTGAGCGTGGACAACGCCGTCAACCTGGGCAGCAATCTCACCGTGGCGGGCGCCAACAACCTCAACCTGACGGGCACCGTCAGCGGTAGCGGCGGGTTGATCAAGAACGGCAGCACCACCCTGACCCTAAGTGGCAACAACACCCAAAGCGGCAACACCACTCTCAACGCTGGCACCCTGATGCTGGGCAGCGCCACCGCGCTGGGCAGCGGCGCCCTCAATGCCGCCGCCAACACCACCCTCGACAGCAACGTTGCCGGACTGAATATCGCCAATAACGTCAACCTGGCGGGCAACCTCAACCTGGCCGGCAGCAACGACCTGACCCTGGGCGGCGTGATTGCGGGCGTCGGCGGAATGACCAAGAATGGCTCGGCCACCCTCACCCTGAACGGCGCCAACACCTACCTCGGCAACACCAACCTCAACGCCGGCAACCTGATACTGGGCAACGCCAGCGCGTTGGGCAGTGGCACACTGAATGCTGCGGGCGGCACCCATCTGGACACCAGCACTGCGCTCAGCCTCGCCAATGCGCTCAACCTGGCAGGCGCTTTGACCGTCGATGGCAGCGCTGACCTTGGCCTCGGTGGCGTGATCGCGGGCACTGGCAGTCTGGTCAAGAACGGCACCACTACCCTGACCCTTTCTGCCAGCAACACCTACAGCGGTGGCACCACGCTCAATGCCGGCGGCCTGCTGCTGGGCAATGCCAACGCCCTGGGCAGCGGTACGCTGACCGTGGCCGGGTCCAGCAGCCTGGACAACAACACGGCACTGAGCCTGGGCAATGCCATCACACTGGACGCCAACCTGACCGTGGCCGGCAGCAACGACCTAGGCCTCGATGGCGTGATCAGCGGCACCGGGCAGTTGATCAAGGGCGGCGCCAGCGTCTTGACCCTGAACGGCAACAACACCTGGAGCGGCGGCACCCTGCTCAACGCCGGCAGTCTGCTGCTGGGCAACGACGACGCGCTGGGCAGCGGTACGCTCAGCGTCGGCGGCGCTGCCAGCCTGGATAACAGCGCGGCGCTCAGTCTGGGCAACGCTATCGCCCTGGGCGCCGACCTGACCCTGGCCGGTAGCAATGACCTGAGCCTTGCTGGCGTAATCAGCGGCACCGGGCAACTGTTCAAGAGCGGCAGCAGCACCCTGACCCTCAACGGCGCCAATACCTTGAGTGGTGGCGTCACTGTCAACGCAGGTGGCCTGATCGTCGGCAACGACAACGCCTTGGGTAGCGGCACTCTGACTGTGGCCGGCGCCGCCAGTCTGGACAACAGCGCCGTGGTCAACCTGGGTAACGACATTGCGCTGGGCAACACCCTGACCCTAGGCGGCAGCAACGATTTGACCCTCAGCGGCGACATCAGCGGTAGCGGTGGGCTGATCAAGAACGGCTTGGCCGACCTGATCCTGAGTGGCGCCAACGCCTTCAGCGGGGCCATCGACTTGCTTGCCGGCAGCCTCACCACGGTGGGCAATACGGCGCTTGGCAATGCCTCGGCACTCAATGTTGGTGCCGGTGCCAGCCTGAACCTCGGCGCCAGCACCAGCGTTGGTGGCCTGAGCGGTGCCGGTACGGTGAACCTGGGCGCCGGCACCAACCTGAGTGTTGGCAGCAGCAACCTCGACAGCGTGTTCAGCGGCGCCCTGGCTGGCAGCGGTGGGCTGATCAAGAACGGCACTGGCAGCCTGGAGCTGTCGGGCATCAGCGTGATCGGCGGCAACACGACAGTCAACGCAGGTGCGCTGGACGTCACCGGCTCGTTGAACAGCGCCAACGTGCAGGTCAACAGCGGTGCCAGCCTCACCGGTAGCGGCAGCATTCTTGGCGCCGTGGACATCGCCAACGGCGCGCACCTGGCCGCTAGCAGTGGCGCCACGCTGAGTACGGGCAGCCTGACCCTGCACAGCGCTTCGATCTTCGACGGAGGCCTTGGCAGCCCGGCCACAGGTGGCACCGCGCTGGTCAGCGTCAACGGCAACCTGACCCTCGACGGCACCCTTAACGTCACCGACCTCGGCGGTTTCGGCGTGGGTATCTACCGGCTGATCGACTACACCGGCGCGCTGGTGGACAACGGCCTGCTGATCGGTGCCGTGCCCGGCAGCGTGTTGCCTGGCGATCTCGAAGTGCAAACCGTCATCGGCAACCAGGTCAACCTGCTGGTGGGCGGTGCGGCGGGTGGCGTGCAGTTCTGGGACGGCAACAACAGCATCGCCAATGGCGTGATCGACGGCGGTAACGGCACCTGGAGTAGCGGCGGTACCAACTGGACCGACGTCAACGGTGTTCTCAACAGCAACTGGGGCAGCAACTTTGCGGTGTTCCAGGGCACTGCGGGCGATGTCACCCTCGCCGGTACTCAGTCGGCCACCGGCCTGCAGTTCGTCACCGATGGCTATCGTCTGATCGGCAGTGGTGGTTTGAACCTGATCGACGGTAGCAACGGCGCCTTCGCCGTACGTGTCGACCCCAACGTTACCGCCAGCATCAACGTCGCCCTCAGCGGCAGCGGTATGCTCGGCAAGCTCGACACCGGCACCCTGGTGCTCAATGGCGCCAATACCTACACCGGCGGCACGATGCTGCAGGGCGGTACCCTCGTGGTGGGCAGCAACACCGCGCTGGGCAGCGGCGCCGTCAGCGCTGCGGCCAACACCAGTCTGGACAGCAACACGGCTGTCACCCTGGGCAATGTGTTCACCCTGGCCGGGGCGTTCACCCTTGGCGGCAGCGCCGACCTGGGCCTGAGCGGCGTGGTCGCAGGCAGCGGCAACCTGATCAAGAACGGCGCCGCCAACCTGACCCTGTCCGGCGTCAACACCTACAGCGGCGGCACCATCCTGAATGCGGGCACCATCACCGTAGGCAATGCCCTGGCGCTGGGGACCGGCGCACTGAGCGTCAACGCTGGCAGCCTGGCCAGCAGCAGTAACCTGAGCCTGGCCAACGCCATCGCCCTGAACGGCAACCTCGGCCTGACCGGGGCCAACAACCTCACCCTTGGCGGCGTGATCAGCGGTACCGGCCAGCTCACCAAGAGTGGCAGCGGCACCGCGACCCTGAACGGCAACAACACCTACAGCGGCGGCACTGCGCTGACCGCTGGCACCTTGATCCTGGGCAACAGCAACGCGCTGGGCAGTGGTGCCTTGAGTGCTTCGGGTGGCACCACCCTGGGCAACAGCGCCAACCTGATCCTGGCCAACCAGATCAACCTGCTCGGCAACCTCACCCTGGCCGCTGCGCAGAACATGGTGCTCAACGGCACCCTTGGCGGCACGGGCGGGCTGATCAAGACCGGCGCTGGCAGCCTGACCCTGGCCGGCAGCAACAGCTACCTCGGCAACACCGCGCTCAACGCCGGCACCTTGGTGCTGGGCAGCAACACCGCCCTTGGCCTCGGCGCGCTGAACGCCGCAGCCGGCACCACGTTGGACAGCAGCACTGCGGTGAGCCTGGGCAATACCCTCAATCTGGCGGGTAATGTCAACGTGACCGGCAGCAACGACCTGACCCTGGCCGGGCTGGTCAACGGTGCGGGCGGGCTGACCAAAAACGGCGCCGCCAACCTGATCCTGAGCGGCGCCAACAGCTACCTCAGTGGCACCACCCTCAACGCCGGTACCCTGACCCTGGGCAACAACAATGCCCTGGGCCTAGGCACTCTTACCGTGGGCGGCGCAGCCAACCTGGCCACTAGTAGCGCGCTGAACAACGTCAGCAACCAAGTCGTGCTCAACGCCGGCCTGACCTTCACCGGCCCCAACGACCTGGCCCTGAACGGTGTGATCAGCGGCGCTGGCGGCCTGACCAAGATCGGTAGCGGCACCCTGACCCTGGGTGCAGCCAACACCTATACCGGTGGTACCAGCCTCGGCGCTGGCACCCTGGTACTGGGCAACGGCAGCGCCTTGGGCAGCGGCGCGCTGACGGTCACTGGCGACAGCGCCCTGACCAGCAACGGCGCCATGAGCCTTGCCAATGCCATCGGCCTCGGCACTGGCACCACCCTGGACCTGACCAACGCCCAGGCGCTGACCCTGGGCGGCGTGATCAGCGGCGCGGGCGCGCTGGTCAAGCAAGGCGGCGGTGTGCTGACCCTCAATGGCTCCAACACCTACAGCGGCGGCACCGAAGTGCAAGCTGGCGGGCTGGTACTGGGCAGTGCCAACGCCCCGGGCAGCGGTGCGCTGAGCATCACCGGCAACGCCACCCTCGACACCAGCCAGGCCATGACCCTGGCCAACGCGGTCGACCTCGACCTAGCCACCCTGAACCTGCTTGGCAGCAACGACCTGACCCTGAGCGGCGTGATCAACGGCAGTGGCGGACTGGTCAAGAATGGCGCGGCCACCGTCACCCTGGATGGCAACAACAGCTACAACGGCGGCACCACGCTCAATGCCGGCGGCCTGATCGTCGGCAGCGACACGGCCCTGGGCACTGGCGGCCTCACCGTCGGCGGTAGCGCGAGCCTGGCGGCTGACGGCAGCGTGGCCCTGGCCAACGACGTGCACCTGAACGGCAACCTCAGCGTACCGGGTAGCGGCGACCTGACCTTGGACGGCGCCATTGATGGCAACGGCGGGTTGAGCAAAACCGGTAGCGGCAGCCTGACCCTGAACGGCAGCAACAGCTACACCGGTGGCACCACGCTCAATGGCGGCAGCCTGCTGGTGGGCAGCAGCAATGCCCTGGGCTTGGGCGGCGTGACCGTGGCCGGCGCGTCCAGCTTGGGTAGCATCGGCTCGGTGATGCTGAGCAACAACTTCAGTCTCAACGCCGGCCTCACCGTTGACGCTGCCGACGACCTGACCCTGGCAGGCGTCATCAATGGCAGCGGCGGGCTGGTCAAGGCTGGCAGCGGCAACCTGACCTTGGCTGGCAACAACGGCTACCAAGGTGACACTGAACTGGCCGCTGGCACGCTCACCTTGGGCAACAGTGGTGCCCTGGGTACCGGCATGCTCAACGTGACCGGCGACGCTACCCTGGCCAACGCAGCGCCCATGGTGCTGGGCAACACCGTCGATGTCGCCGCTGGCAACACGCTGACCCTGGCGGTGGACAACGCCCTGGTGATCAGCGGCAATCTCAGTGGCAGCGGCGACCTGATCAAGACTGGCGCCGAGGACGCCACCCTGGTTGGAAGCAAAAGCATCACCGGTAGCCTGGACATCCAGGCCGGCTCCGTCACCACCCTCGGCAGCGCCATCCTCGACAGCCTGGCGGGTATCAACATCGGCGCTGCTGGCGCGCTCAACCTGAACGGCGACGCCAACCTGGTCAGCCTGACCGGCAGCGGTGTGGCGCAGATCGGCGCTGGCAGCACCCTGAGCGTCGGCAGCAACAACACCGACAGCGTGTTTGCCGGCGCCTTCAGCGGTGCGGGTAACCTGATCAAGGTCGGCAGCGCTACCCTGACCCTGAGCGGCGCCAGCACCCTGCTGGGCACCAGCCAAATCAGCGCCGGCACCCTCAAGGTCGACGGCAGCCTCGCCAGTGCCGGCCTCAGCGTTGCCAATGGCGGCAGCCTGACCGGTACGGGTACGGTGAATGCCCCGGTGACCGTGGCCAACGGTGGCCACCTGGTCGGCAACAGCGGCGCCACCCTCGGGCTTGGCTCGCTGGTGCTCAACGGCGGTTCGCTCGTCGATGTTGGCCTGGCTGCACCGTCCACGGGCGGCACGGCGCTGTTCAGTGTGAACGGCGACCTGACCCTGGACGGCACGCTCAACGTCAGCAACATCGGCGGCTTCGGCAACGGCGTTTACCGCATCTTCGACTACACCGGTGACCTGACTGATAACGGCCTGGACTTTGGCAGCCTGCCGCTGGGTGTCAACGTGGGCGACCTGGACCTGCAAACCGCCATCGGCAACCAAATCAACCTGCTGGTCGGCGGCACCGGCCAGAACATCCTGTTCTGGGACGGCAGCCAGACCACCGGCAACGGTCAGGTGGACGGCGGCAGCGGGACCTGGAACGCTGCCGGTAGCAACTGGACCGACCTCAACGGCACCAGCAACACCACCTGGAATGACACCTTCGCGGTGTTCCAGGGCAGCGCCGGCACAATCAGCGTGGTGGGCGCGCAAGCCGTCAACGGCATGCAGTTCGTCAGCAACGGTTATCAGCTCAATGCCGGTGCCGGTGGCTCGCTGAACCTGATCAACGGCAGCAGCGGCGACACCAGCGTGCGGGTCGACCCAGGTGCCGTGGCCACCCTCAACCTGGCCTTGACCGGCAGCGGCACGCTCAACAAGCTCGACACCGGCACCTTGGTGCTCAACGGCAGCAACAGCTACAGCGGTGGTACCCAGCTCAGCGGCGGTACGCTGATCGTGGGCAGCGACAGTGCCTTGGGCAGCGGTGTCCTGAGCACCAACGCCGGCACTACCCTGGACAGCAACTCGGCGGTGACCCTGGGCAACGACGTCGTCCTCGGCGGCGTGCTGAATATTGCCGGTAGCAACAGCCTGGTGCTGGAAGGCGACGTCAGTGGCAGCGGCGGGCTGGTCAAGGCCGGCAGCGCCAGCCTGCAACTGAGTGGCAATAACAGCTACAGCGGCAATACCACGCTCAACGCAGGCACCTTGATCGTCGGCAGCGATACCGCCTTGGGCAGTGGCGCGCTGAATGCCGCCGCCAACACCAGCTTGCAAAGCAGCCAGGGCGTGACCCTGGGCAATAACGTCAACCTGGCCGGGCTGTTCAACGTGTCCGGGAGCAACGACATCACCCTCAATGGCGTGGTGGCTGGCGCCGGGCAACTGGGCAAGAGTGGCGGCGGCATCCTTGAGTTGAACGGTGCCAACACCTACAGCGGCGGCACCGAGTTGCAAGCCGGTACCTTGGTGGTGGGCAGCGATACCGCGCTGGGCAGTGGCGCCCTGAGCGTCACCGGCATCGCCAGCCTCGACAGCAACAGTGCCGTGACCCTGGCCAATAACGTGGCCGTCAGCGGCATCCTCGACGTGCTGGGTAGCAACGACCTGCAACTGGCGGGCGTACTCAGTGGCAACGGCACCCTGAACAAGACCGGTCTGGCTGACCTGACCCTGGCGGGCAACAACACCTTCAGCGGGATCATCAACCTGATCTCCGGCAGCCTGAGTACCGTGGGCACTACGGCCCTCGGTACTCAGAGCGCGCTGAACGTCAGCAGCGGCGCCAGCCTCAACCTCGATGGCAACACCACCTTGGGCCAGATCACTGGCAGTGGCGCGGTCCAGGTGGCCGCTGGCAACAGCCTGGGCGTGCAGGGCGGGGTGTTCGATGGCGACATCAGCGGTACGGGTACCCTCGACAAGCAGGGCAGCGACGCCCTGACCTTGACCGGCAGTAACAGCCACAGCGGCACCACCAACGTGCAGGGCGGTAGCCTGACGGTCAACGGCAGCTTGGCCAGTAGCACGGTCAACGTCGGCAGTGGCGCCAGCCTGGGCGGCACCGGTACCCTGGGCGGTAACGTGGTGGTGGCCAATGGCGGCAGCCTGGCAGGAACCACGGGCAGTACCCTAAATGTCGCGAGCCTGACCCTGGGCAGTGGCTCTAGCTTCAACGCGGCCCTTGGCGCACCGATCGGCAGCACGCCGCTGGTCAACGTGGCCAACAACCTGACCCTCGGCGGCACCCTCAACATTACCGACGTCGGCGGCTTTGGCGCTGGCGTGTATCGCTTGTTCACCTATGGCGGCAGCCTCACCAACAATGGCATGGCGATTGGCAGCACGCCCGTGCCGGCCAGCGACCTTACTGTGCAGACCAGCGTCAGCAACCAGGTCAACCTGGTGGTCGGCGGCGCCAGCAACGTGCTGTTCTGGGACGGCAGCCAGACCGTGGCCGATGGGGTCATCGAGGGCGGCACCGGCACCTGGGACAGCACCAACACCAACTGGACCGATGCCAACGGTGTGCTCAATACCCCCTGGAACCAGACCTTCGCAGTGTTCCAGGGCACGTCGGGCACGGTCACCGTCAACGGTTCGCAGTCGCTCAGTGGCCTGCAGTTCGTCAGCGATGGCTATGTGCTCAATGCTGGCACCGGCGCGGAGCTGCTCACCAGCGGCACCACCAACCTACGTGTCGATCCCGGCGCTACGGCAACCCTGAACCTGGCCATCAACGGCACTGGCAGCATCGTCAAGTACGACACCGGCACCTTGGTGCTCAACGCCGCCAACGGTTACTCCGGTGGTACTGCGCTTAACGGTGGCACCTTGGTGGTCGGCAACGCCGCGGCGTTGGGTACGGGCACCCTGACCGCCGCGGCCAACACGGCGCTGGACAGCAACACCAGCGTCACACTGGCCAACGACACCGTGCTCAACGGCGCGCTGGCTGTTGCAGGCAGCAACGACCTGGAACTGGCTGGCGATATCAGCGGTGCGGGCGGACTGATCAAGAACGGTGCAGCCGAGTTGCTGCTCAGTGGCACCAACACCTATACCGGTGGCACCCTGATCAACGCCGGCAGCCTGGTGGGCGACAGCAGCAGCTTGCAAGGTGCGATTGCCAACAACGCCGCGCTGACCTTCGAGCAGAACAGCGATGGCAGCTACACCGGTAACCTCACCGGCAGCGGCACCCTGACCAAGGCCGGCACTGGCGAGTTGCTGCTAACCGGCAACAACACACTGACCGGAAACACCACGGTCAGCGCTGGCAGTCTGGTGGTCGACGGTCGCCTCGACAGTGCCACGGTCAGCGTCGGCAATGGCGCAAGCCTGGGTGGCAGTGGCACCTTGAGTGGTGCGGTACAGATCCAGAACGGCGCGACCCTGGCCGCGGGGCCTGGCAGCACGCCGCTGTCGGTGGGTAGCTTGAGCCTGGCCTCGGGCAGTGCCCTGGACTTCATCCTTGGTGCGCCCAGCGCGTCCACCACCGTGGTCGCGGTAGCCGGTAACCTGACCCTGGACGGTACCCTCAACGTCACCGATGCCGGTGGTTTCGGCCCAGGCGTGTACCGCCTGTTCAGCTATGGCGGTGTGCTCAGCGACAATGGCCTGGTGTTCGGCGCCGTGCCGGGTAGCGTGGCGTTGGGCGACCTGAGCTTGCAGACTGCGATTGCCAACCAGATCAACCTGGTGGTCCAGGGCGCGGCCGGTTCGCTGCAATTCTGGAACGGCAGCCAGACCACACCTGACGGCACCATCGTCGGTGGCAGTGGCACTTGGAACTCGAACACCAACTGGACCAACTCCACGGGTATCAACAGCGAAAGCTGGGGCGGGCAGTTCGCCGTGTTCGGTGGCCAGGCCGGCACTGTCACCGTGCAGGGCAACCAGGCCTTTACCGGCATGCAGTTCCTCACCAATGGCTACCAGTTGGTGGCCGGCAGCAATGCCAGCCTGACCGCCACCAACGGCAGCGGCGGCGCGTTGGCGGCGGTACGTGTGGATGCCGGCGCCACCGCGCTGGTCAGCGCGCCGATCGTTGGCAGTGGGGGTATCGAGAAGCTCGACGCCGGAACCTTGATCCTGTCCGGTGCCAACACCTATACCGGTGGCACCACGGTCAGCGGCGGTACCCTGGCAGGCAACACCACCAGCTTGCAGGGCAATATTCTTAACAACGCCAGCCTGGTGTTCGTGCAGTCGGGCAACGGCACCTTCAATGGCAGCCTGACCGGCACCGGCACCACCAGCAAAACCGGGCTGGGCACCCTGCTGCTCACCGGCAACCAGACCACTGGTGCATTCAACGTCAACCAAGGCGTGCTTGAAGTGGGCAACCGCACCAATCCCGGTGCCAGCCTGGCGGCGGCGGTGACGGTCGCCTCCGGGGCCATGCTCACCGGCACCGGCAGCGTCGCCAGCCTGATCAACCAAGGCCGGGTGATGCCGGGCGCAGGTGGCAACCTGACGGTGACTGGCAATTTCACCAATGCCGCCAGCGGCACCCTGGCCATCGACCTGGGCGCCAACCCGGTGAGCTACCTCAACGTCGGCGGTACCGCCAACCTGGGCGGCAGCCTGCAGGTGGTCAACCTGACCGGCTTCACCGGCAGCGGGCAGTACACCGTGGTCAGCGCCACCGGTGGGGTGAATGGTACGTTTGCCAGTACCAACCTGAGCAACTCGGCGTTCCTCACCAGCGCGCTGAGTTACACGGGCAACGAGGTCACCCTGTCGGTGAGCCGTAACGGCACCGGCTTCGGGCGTGCCGCCGGTAGCCCCAACCAGGCCGGGGTGGCCGCTGCCCTGAGCGGTCCTGGGGCGCCGACGGTAATCACCACCAACATCCTGCCCATGAGCACCAGCCAAGCCCAGGCAGCGTTCGACAGCCTGTCCGGCGAAATCCACGCCAGTACCGCCACAGTGCTGATGGAGGACTCGCGCTATCTGCGCGAGGCGGTCAATGATCGCCTGCGTCAGGCCGATTGCACCCATCAGGACGATCCGCGCCGCACCTTGGCACCGACCGCCAACCAGCAGCTCACCAGCGAAGGTTGCCAGGGCCAGGCCGTCGGCTGGATCCGCGCCATCGGCGGCTGGGGCGATTACGACGCGAGTAACGGCGCTGCCAGTGTCGACCGCCAGTTGCAGGGCTTCCTGCTCGGCGTCGACAAGGCGTTGGATGACCAGTGGAAAGTCGGGGTCGCTGCGGGCTATACCAATGCCAGTATCGACGCCAAGCGTCGTGGCTCGGATGCGTCGGTGGACAGCTATCACCTGGCCGCGTACCTCAACTACCAGCTTGACGCCTTCGCCGCGCGCATGGGGGTGGGCTACACCTGGCACGAGATCGAGAGCAAACGCGATGTCGTGGTGGGCACCTACAACGACCGTATCAAGGGTAACTACCAGGCGCGTAGCGCCCAGGTGTTCGGCGAAGTGGGCTACGCCATCGAAGCAGGTGGCTTTGCCGTCGAGCCGTTCGCCGGCCTGGCCTACGTCAACTACGACAGCGACCGCTTCCACGAGAAGGGTGGGGCAGGGCGCTTGAGCGGCAGCGTCGAGCAGGATGTGACCTACTCGACCTTGGGTGTGCGCGTGGGTAAACGGATGGCGCTGAGCAAGGGCACCACGATCACCCCGCGCTTGTCGGTGGGCTGGCGGCACGCCTTCGGCGATACCGATCCGAAAGCCGACCTGCGCCTCAGCGAAGGCGGTGGCAGTTTCACCACCTCGGGTGTACCGATTGCCAAGGATGCGGCGGTGATCGAGGCGGGGCTGGACCTGTCGATGGGCGAGCGTGGCAAGCTCGGGATCGGGTACTCCGGCCAGCTCTCCAAACAAGCGCGCGACCACGGCGTTGTTGTGAGTTTCAGCCTGGGCTTCTGAGCCAAGCTGAGCGTCACGGCACGAGGCCGCGCTCACACAAAGACCTTATTGCGGTCGATGTGTGGGGCGGTCTTGTGCCGTTGCTCAGGTGCAAGCCGCCCATTAGCCAAAAGGCGGTAGTGGGTACCTGCGGGCAGCGGCTGACGCTAGACTGTCATCTTCCCCACATCGGACAGGAGTCCCGGCGTGCCCGACCCCCGCCGTTTCCCCAGCGATTTGTGTCTCGACAGCCCACGCTTGCAACTGCGCCCCATGCGCCATGCGGACGCGCAGCAGTGGCTGACGATCATGGCCGACCCCGAGGTCATGCGTTACTGGTACCACGCCCCCTGGCAGACCCTGGCCGAGGCTCAGAGCGCCCTGGCCGCCGACCGCGAAGCCTATGCCAGTGGCCAGTTGCTCAAGCTAGGCATGTACCGCCGCGACAACGGCGAGTTGATCGGCATGGTGCAACTGTTCAATCTCGACGAGCCCTCGCGCCGTGGCGAGATTGGTTACTGCCTGGCTCGCACGGCCCAGGGCCGTGGCTACATGGACGAGGCGTTGACCTGCTTTATCGACTACCTTGCCCACACCCTGCATCTGCGCCGACTGGAGGCGGAGATCGATCCGCGCAACCAAGGCTCGGCACGCACCTTGGAGCGCCAGGGTTTCGTGCTCGAAGGCACCCTGCGGGCACGCTGGTGCGTGGCGGGTGAGTTATCCGACTCAGGGTTGTACGGGTTGCTGCTGGAGCCACCGGTCGTCTGAGGCCGGTGACAGGCGTCAGCGCCCGTGGGTTTGGAGGTCGCGTAAAGGGTGGGTTATGGTCGCAACATGTTCCGCCCGATCAGGTCCGTAGCCTTGCCTGCTTTTTATCTGACGTTCAGCCTGTTGCTGTACCTGCTGAGCCTGTGTTTCGACGCGGCGCTGATGGGGGCTTGGCATATGCCGGCCTTGCAGATGCTGTTGTATGGCCCGTGGGGCATCGCCTTTGGCTTGTACCAATGGTTCGCCAACCCGCTGCTGGCCCTTGGCATCCTGGCCCATCGGCGGTTCCGCTGGCTGGCGTTGATGTGTGGGTTGCTGGCGTTGTACCTGGCGTTTTCCAGCCTAGGCATCGAGCGCTTGCCCGACAGCCAAAGCTACGCGTTCCAGGATGTCACCGGGTTCGGTGCCGGCTTCTACCTGTGGCTGGGCTCGATCCTGGTGTTCTGCGCAGGGCAGGGGTGGTGGTGCTGGAAGGCCCGACGGGCGGCGGACGTACCGGGCTGGCGCTGGTTCGACGTGGCGCTGATGGCGGCGTTGGGGGTGGCCTTCTACGCCGGCACGCAAATGCCTGCGTTGCGCTTCGACCCGCACAAGGTCGTGATGCCTCCGGCGCAACGGCAGGTGCTGTGATCGGGTTTTGTCGTTGACGCGCTCCGCCTGGGCGCTGACAGAATCTTCCACTATGTCGTGTCGTCCGTTTCCATGGGCTTGATGTTGTGCCGGCTGTTAGTCTGGCCTGCGTTTCCCTCTGCAAAGGAGCAACCATGCGCCTACGTTCGCTGCTCGCCGGCAGTGCCGTGCTGGCCCTCGCCACGGCCCACGCCGATGACTATTCCTCGCGCTATACCCAGTGCATGGACAATGCCTCCAGCACTGCGGCAATGGGGGCCTGCATCCAGGCCGAGACCCAGTTGCAGGACGCACGCTTGAACCGCGTCTATGCGCAATTGATGGCCAAGCTTGCCGGGCCCCAACAAAAAGCCCTGCGTGAGGTGCAGCGCAGCTGGATCAGCTATCGCGACGGCAATTGCGCCTTTCATGGCCATTTGAGCGATGGCAGCGTTCGCCGCATCGAGGGCGCCGTGTGCCTCATGGACATGACCAAGGACCGCGCCGCAGAGCTTGAGCGTGTGCTCAGCCCTGGGCAGTAGTACCAGGCATCGCGTCTTGCGTGACGGACTGCGCCAGCGCTATGGGCAGGCCTGATGGCCGCTCATCGGCCTTTGACCAGGTTGCCACACTGCGCCTCGCGCTGCATCGACTCCAGGTTGCGCTCAATGGTCTCGCAGATGCTGTCCATCGGGATCTGGTGTTCGCTGAAGCGAAATGGGCTCTGCAGGTCCGTGCCGATCCGCTCGATCGCCAGCAACATGAAGCCTACTACGGTGGAGGCCAGCGGCGTGAACCACTCCAACGACTCCACCAGCCCCACCGGCACGATCAGGCAGAACAGTGTGATGAACAGCCGTGGAAAGTACA
This sequence comes from Pseudomonas sp. NY15463, assembly GCF_048068415.1. Taxonomy (NCBI): domain Bacteria; kingdom Pseudomonadati; phylum Pseudomonadota; class Gammaproteobacteria; order Pseudomonadales; family Pseudomonadaceae; genus Pseudomonas; species Pseudomonas sp. NY15463. The sequence goes on along the minus strand of NZ_JBLUQD010000002.1, from coordinate 580,721 downwards.
CATAGGGGTAGGGCAGCGGTGTGTTGGCGATACGCTCCATGCCGCCCTGGGCGTTGGACAAATCCACCAGTGTCGATTCCAGCCGCGCCAGGCGAATGCTGTCCAGCCGCCCGGCGTGGTATTCGCGTGCCAGCAACGCCGCTGAGCCACTGAGGATATCGTTGGCGAAATTGTTGGAGCGGTTACGCCGCTCGAACTCGTCCGGCGGGATGAACGCCATGAGTTCGTCCGGGCACTTTTCGTGCTTCAGGTGCGCCGCCAGGCAGTTCACATAGGCGATATGCCGACGCAGCAAGGTGGCCTTGACCGGGTTCAGCCCGTCGTCAGTATCGTCGACCAGTGTGAGTACCTGCCGCGCGAAGCTGCGCGAACTGTTCACCAACGCCCCCCAAAGTGTGCGCGCCTCCCACCAGCGGTTGTAGGCGCTGCTGTTGCGAAAGCTCACCAGCACCACCAGCGCCGAGCCGAGCAGGGTGAGCGGGATCAGCGGCAGGCTGAATTTGCTGTTGAAGAACAGCATGAAGTCGATGGTGACTAGCACGTCCCAGATCAGCAGCCAGAAAAGTGACCAGCCGATGTAGCCGATGGTTTTGTGGACCAGGCGCAGCTTTTGCAGAAGTAGGGCTTTCACGTGATGTGAACCTCGAAGCATCAATGTGCTTCGGACGCCGCGCGTCAGCTAAGGTTCGGTGTGGCTGGTCGAGGAGTGTTTCAAGGTTTTCGCCTGTGTCTGGCGAAAAAAGCTCACGGCGTCCGGTGCGTTTTCCAGGTCGCGTCCGTCTCAGTCGAGGCACAGCTTCATCTGGACCAACGCGACCCGACGACCATCCGGTGCCTGACGCTCTTCTATCGCGAACGGCTGGAAACCGAGCTGTGGATAAAGCAGCAGCCCGGCGGTGTTATGGTTGAAACACGACACCCAAACCTCCCGCGCCGCGAACTCGTCGCGGGCCAGCGCAATCATGCTGTGTACCAGGTAGCGCGCCACCCCGCGGCCGCGTGCGGCCGAGGCCACCACCACATTACCCAAGGCGCACACGCCTGCGTGCTCAGCCTTGTAGAAATTGGCAAAACCCAGGATCACGCCCTCACCTTCCACCACCGTCGAGCCGCTGCGCTGTGCGATCGCCGCGCTCAGTTGTGCCGGTGTCAGGGGGTAAGTGGCCTTGGGAAACATGTAAAACAACTCATCCGGGCCTTGTGGGAAGCAGCAGATGGTCGGGATGTCGGCCGTGCGGGCGGGGCGATAGGTTAGCTGCATGCGTTCTTCGTCCTTGAACAGTGAGGTTCAGCTTAGCCGCACAAGGGCCGGTTGCGGCACTCTACGAAAACGTTAGTTGTTTGGTTCATGTTTTTCGTCAGGACGGTTTGTCAGGGCGATTTTACTGGTGGCAGAATGCCGTATCGCCGAACCGCAGCGCACCTACTGGCCCTGTCGCCTGTCCGGTGCTTCTCCAAGGACCGTTTTCCCTTTCGGTGACCCGCGATGAACCAGCGCAGGGGCAGTGGCCTCTCATTCGCCAGACGCATGTACCCGCCCCGGGCCATTGGCACCGGGCTCGGCTTTTTCTGCGTGCTGATCGGCCTCTGGCCGCAGCAGCCGCCGTGGTGGGTGTGGGCGCTGTTGCTGGCCCACGGCTTTGTGTGGCCGCATGCGGCTTTCCTGATCGCTCGCAGGTCGGCTCAACCGTTCAAGGCTGAACAGCGCAACCTGATCTTCGATGGTTTCGCCGGTGGTTGCTGGGCCGGTGCCATGGGCCTGAACCCGCTGCCGAGCGTGATCATCCTGTCGATGATCGCGATGGACAAGATCGCTGCTGGCGGCTGGCACATGCTGTTCAAGACTCTGGCAGCGCAAGCGCTCGGCATCGTGCTGGCGTTGTGGCTAGGCGCAGCGCCACTGTTTCCCGATACCACCCAGGCGCAGATGCTGGCCTGCTTGCCGATCTTGTTCATCTACCCGATGGCCATCGGTCTGATCTGCTATCAGGTGACGGTGCAGTTGGGCCAGCACAAGCGCGCACTGGCGCGGCTCAGCCAGACCGACAGCCTGACCGGCTTGATGAACCACGGCACCTGCAAGGAACTGCTGCTCAAGGCGTTTCAGCGTAACGGCAGCGGCGATGGAGCAGATTGCCTGGCGCTGATCGATATCGACCATTTCAAGCACATCAATGACCGGCATGGCCATTTGGTGGGGGACGAAATCCTGCGCACGTTGAGCGCGATGCTGCCGGCCTATCTGCGCAAGAGCGACCCGTTGGCGCGGTATGGCGGGGATGAGTTCTGCGTGCTCTTGCCGCAGACCACCACCGCGCAGGCCAGGGTGATTCTGGAGCGGTTGCGCGAGGCGGTGCAAGGACAGCGGTTTGCGGCCTTGCCGCAGTTGCGCCTGAGCCTGAGCATCGGCGTGGCGGCGTGTGGGGCGCATCTGGACAGTGCCGATGCCTGGCTACACGAGGCAGACATGGCGTTGTACCAGGCCAAGAGCGCGGGGCGTAACCGGGTGGTGGTGGCCGGGGCTGTCGGTAGCGTGGCGTGATTGGCAAAAGCCTCAGGTGGAGGTGCGCAAACCGCTGCTGTTGCGAAAACTCCCAGGCGTCATGCCCACTACTTTCTTGAACGCTCGCGCCATATGGCTTTGATCGAAGAAGCCACTGGTACAGGCCGCCTCTGCCAGGCTGGCACCAGCACGCAGCAGCTTCTGAACATGTGCGATGCGCTTTTGAATCTGATAGCTGTGCGGCGACACACCCACGTGCTTCTTGAACACGCGAATCAGGTACAGCGGCTCAAGGTCGACCAATTGAGCCAAGGCCTCCAGGGGGATGTCCTGGTCGAACTCGTCTTCGAGCTTGTGTTTGATCCGTTTGACCGCCTGTTTCTCGGAGGGCCGGGCTGACAGAACGGGGGCGCCGCTGCGTTCGAAAACCTGGCACACCAGCTCCAGCAGGATGGATTCGCGCTGCAAGCCCGGTGGCGTTTGTTCGATCAGTTGGTGCAGTTGCAGGAAGGTTTGGGCAAAGCCCGGATTGCAGCTGAGCGCCTCTTGAAACAGGTGGATGTGATCGCTGACCACCCGCCCCTGGAACACCGCTCGGTTAACCCAGTCGGGATCCAGGTAGAGCATCCGGTACATCCAGCCATTGTCGTGGCCGGGCAAGCCGTCATGTATTTCGCCTGGGGTGATGGTGACCACACTGCCAACCCCACCCAAGGCATAGCCGCCGCGGTAGTAGAGTTTTTCCACCCCGCCGCTGATTACCCCAATGGCATAGCGGTCGTGTGAGTGCCGACCGAACGACTGGGTGGTGTAGCGCGCTGACAAGAGTTCGCAGTTGCCTTCGGGAATACGCCAGAAGTGCACGAAGTCCTTACCCTTGGGCGGGGTTTTTAGGCCGTCTGTCTTTTCCATGACCTGTCCAGTTTTGTGCAATACGGCTGAAAAAAGCGGCCATAAAGTTAGCACCTATTTCACAAAAAGCGCTAGGAAAGGATATGACGGACAAACTGGTTATCGGGGACTTCAACAAGTCCTCCTGGTCGCTGCGTGCGTGGCTGGTAATGGTGACGGCGGACGCTGTATTCGACACGGTTCAGGTCAAGTTGGAGCAGCCCGATACACCCCAGCAGATTGGCCAGTACTCACCTTCGGGCAAAGTCCCGGCGCTACTGCTGGGTAACGTCGTGATCAACGACAGCCTGGCCATCAGCGAGTACATCGCCGAAACCCACCCCAATGCCAACCTGTGGCCACAGGATGCCCAGCTTCGTGCGCTGGCGCGCGCCGCCGCTGCGGAAATGCACGCTGGCTTCACCCACCTGCGCACGCAGATGTCGTTCGGCCTGGGTACTGGCGACGATGCTGGCCCGTTGACCGAGGACACCCAGGCAGAAATCGCCAGGATCTTCGACATCTGGGGTGGCCTGCGCGCAGCCAGCAAGTCCAGCACGTTCCTCTGCGGCCAATTCGGCATCGTGGACGCGATGTACGCCCCTGTGGTGTTCCGCTTGCGCCGTTATGGCATCAGCGTGCCGGCGCAGCTGCAAAGTTATGTGGACCAGGTACTGGCTTACGGCCCGGTTCAGCAGTGGCTGAAAAAAGCAGCGGCCGAAGTTTGAAGCGCAACGCGAATAAACGAAGCAGACCTCAAAAAAATTAGAAATTGCGGCAAATGGAAAAGCGCGGGGCACTTTTCTGTTTGCCGGTTATGGCGTTATCTGTCCAACAGGGAAGGGAACATGAGCATCCGTAGTGTGAGTGCTGCTGATCAGCACGTTTATGATGTGATCGGTATCGGTTTCGGGCCGGCCAATATTGCGTTGGCCATTGCGCTTGAAGAATTGGGCTTTAGCGGCAGCCGTCTGTTCCTGGAGCGTCAGGACGGTACCCGTTGGCAGCCGGAAATGATGCTGGCAGGCAGTGATATCCAGAACCATCCGAGTCGCGACCTCGTTACCCCGCGTAACCCGCGGAGCCGCTACACCTTCACCAACTTCCTGTTCGAGAACAACCGCCTGTTCGAGCACCTGAACCTGGGGCTCGAGTTCCCGCTGCGTAGCGAGTTCGCGGAATACGTGCGCTGGGTCGCTGGGTTCTTTTCCCGTGAAGTGGCCTACAACCAGACCGTGGTTGCGGTCAGCTACGATCCGGCCAGCAGCCTGTATCGCATTGTCACCGAGGCCGGCAGTCAGTTCCTTGCACGCGCCCTGGTGGTGGCCCCTGGGCGCACGCCGGTGATCCCGGCAGCGTTCGCCGACTGCGCACCAGAGCGGGTCTTCCACCTCACGCAATACCTCACGCGGCTTGCGCAACTGGATGCGCAGGGCGAGTTGAAACGCGTGGCAGTGGTGGGCGGCAGCCAGAGTGCAATCGAGATTATCCTGCACCTGCGCCACCGTTACCCGGCACTTGAGATCATCAATATCCAGCGCGGCTATGGCTTCCGTCTCAAGGACACCAGCCAGTTCAGCGAGCATGTGTACTTCCCGGAATTTGTGGACCAGTACTACAACAGCTCCCCTGCCGCCAAGAAGAACATCAACCGCCACCTGCACTACACCAACTATTCGGCTGCCGACGCGGATGTGATTTCCGAGTTGTACGTGGGTATGTACGAGGACAAGTTGCAGGGCAAAGAGCGCGTGACCATCAAGAACCTCAGCGAAATCCAGGCCTGCCTGCCCACCGCCGAGGGCCATACTGTGGTTCTGCATAGCGTGCAGGAGCAAGCGGTCGAGCATATTCAAGGGCTGGATGCGATTGTCCTGGCCACCGGCTTCCGCAACCTGGGCACCGGCGCGCAGGACGAGCCGTTCCCGGCGATTCTGCAGGGAGTTGCAGCACACCTGGAATGCAGCGCCGATGGCGTGATTCGCATCGGTCGCGACTACCGCCTGGAGCCGCGCAAAGGCCACGACATGCCCGCGCTCTACCTCAACGGGCTGTGCGAATCCTCACACGGCTATGGCGATGCCGGCTCATTCAGCCTGCTGTCGCTGCGTGCGCGCGACATTTTCAATTCGCTCAACGAGCAGTTGGGCTACGCCGGCACTGCGGAAAAAATCGCCTGAGCGACGGCGACAAAGAACGGTCATCAATATTTTGTGTGAGTAGGCGGCAATGGAAGCATCGGCAATGGATGAATTAGGCATATTTGCAAACGTAGAGTCGCAGGCACGCAGTTACTGCCGAAGCTTTCCGGTGATCTTCGATCAAGCGCGAGGCAGCCACCTGTACGACTTCAAGGGACGCTCGTACATCGACTTTCTCAGCTGTGCCGGTTCGGTCAATTACGGGCATAACCCGCCAGCCGTAAAGGCTGCGGTGATCGACTACCTGCAACGTGACGGCATTCAAGCCGCACTGGACATGCACAGTCGGGCCAAGCAGGCGTTCATCTTCAACTTCCGCAAGCTGATTCTCGAGCCGCGGGCATTGCCTTACAAGATGCAGTTCACCTCGCCCACCGGTACCAGTGTGGTCGAGTCTGCCATCAAGCTTGCGCGCAAGGTGACCGGGCGGCGCCATGTGGTGGCATTCACCAATGGCTTCCATGGCATGTCCAGTACCTCCCTTGGGTTGACCGGCAATCGTGATAATCGTCAGCCGGGCATCGACCCTTATGTGTTCCGCATGCCCTACGACGATTACCTGGAGGGTCTGGACTCGATTGCGTACTTCGAGCGCCTGCTCAACGACAACAGTTCCGGCATGGATTTGCCGGCTGCGGTGATCGTTGAAACGGTACAGGGCGAGGGCGGTATCAACGTTGCCTCCAGCCAGTGGCTGACGCGCTTGCGCGCGCTGACCGCCGAACACGGAATTCTGTTGATCATCGACGATATCCAGGCGGGCTGTGGCCGTACCGGTACGTTCTTCAGCTTCGAACCTTCTGGCATCGTCCCGGACATGGTCTGCCTGTCCAAGTCCCTCAGCGGCTACGGCCTGCCGCTTGCGCTGCTGCTGCACCGTCCAGAGCTGGATCAATGGGCGCCGGGTGAAGACAACGGCACGTTCCGCGGCAATACCGTGGCATTCGTGGCGGCGACCAAGACGTTGCAGGCGTTCTGGAGCGATGAGGGCCTGATCGAGCATATCCAGGCCACCGAGGCGCGCTTGAAAGATTGGCTGGCCGAGCTGACCGTGCGCTTCGCACAGCACATCAAGCAGGTGCGCGGGCGCGGCCTGTTCTACGGGATCGAGTTCAATGAGCCGGCAATGGCAGCCGAAGTCATGCGTGCGTGCTTCGCGCGCCGACTGATCATTGAGCGCTGCGGGCCGAACGATCAGGTGCTCAAACTGATGCCTGCACTGAATATCCCCGAGCAGGTGTTCCAGAACGGGTTGGATATCATTCTGGAGGCGATGCAGCAGGTCTTGGAGCACGCCACGTTCAGTACGCCGGGGCATGAGGCCGATACGCTGGAATTCATCAATGGAGTTGCCCATGTCGATCAATAACAAGCGTGCGATTGTCGAACTGACGGTCGGTGGGTTGATGCTCAGCCTCTCGGCGTTGGCCGTGGCGTTCGCCAACATCGGCGCGGGCGGTGCAGGCTTCTACCGAATGCTGTTCGCCTCGGTGCTGTTTTTCCTGTTGCTCAAGGTGCGGCGGATTCCGGTCCTGCTGAAAAGTTACCGCGCGCAACTGTACACCGGGCTGGCAGGGGTGTTCCTGGCAATCGACCTGGTGCTGTGGCACCAGAGTATCTATGTGGTAGGGCCGGGCATTGGCTCGATCCTGACCAACTGCCAGGTATTCTTCATGACTGTGTTGGGCATGTACTTGCTCAAGGAACGGCCTTCGGTTTACTTCCTGATCTCCATTACCCTCGCGTTCGTTGGGCTGTATCTGTTGCTGGTCCCGGAAATGACCAGTGCGGTCGGCATCAAAGGCGTGGTGTATGGCATATTGTCGGGCCTTGCCTACGCCATCTGCGTGTACTTCCTGAAGGTCAACACGCAGTTGCCTGACGGCGGCGGTGACAAGGTCGCGCAGATGCTCAACCTGAGTATCTGGGCTGCCCTGGTGCTGCTGGCCTACGCGGTGGTCAACGGCGAGAGCCTGGCGATCGCCGATGGCCAGACGTGGGTGATGCTGATCATCTACGGGGTGTTGGTGCAGTTCGTGGGGTGGATGCTGGTCAACCGTTCGATTGGCAGCATCAGCCTGGGCCTGGCTGGATTGATCCTGCTGCTTGAACCTGTGATCACGTATTTCATCGACGTGACCTTCCTGGGCAAGGCCAGCTCGGCGTTGCAGATGTGCGGTGCGCTGCTGACGATCTTTGCCGTGTACATCGGCTCTATCAAGCCACCGGAGAAGGTCCAGGCCTTGCCACAGGCGAACTGAGCCTAGGCTGATCTCGCGTGCTTGTGGGGCCTGTAGGCTAGTGCAGGTCAGTTAAGCCAATGGGGCCGCTTTGCGGCCCTTTCGCGGCGCAAGGCCGCTCCTACACAGTCTGCGTGAGCGCTTTGAATGCCGGCTTGCACGGTCTGGGAGTGGAATGCAGCGAAGGTTTAACTGATGGGCATTAGCCGGTAGGCCGCCTTTGGCGCGGACAGGCCTGCTCTGGCGTCGAAACGGTGTTCCCAGCAGGTGAGATGGGCCGAGTCGCACAGAAAAACGGATGCGAGGGAAGCCCCAGAAACCAGAAAGCCCGCAGTTAGCGGGCTTTCTGGGTGTTGCGTGGCCGTCGTTGGACGGCTACTTACAGGTATTGGTGCCCGAGGGAGACTCATACTGCTCAATGTTGGCCTTTATTTACAGGTGGCTAGGTCTTGGTGAGTGGGAGCCTACTCACAAATCCACTTACTTTTTTGCAAGCGCTGCAAAGCCGTCACACGGTTGTGCCGTCTATTCGGACTGATGCTTGAGCGTCATCAGCATACGGGATGCTCACCTCGACCTTTTTGCCTGACTCAGTAGTGATTTCAATCACGAGTCGGTGAGGAGGGGCGGCAAAGTCGTCTGTGTATAGGATGTGGACAGCCTCTTTGCATGAGTCCCCCGTGGAGACCGGCCAATAAACCGAACCGTCTTTGGCCGGCAGGTACACTTGAATGTTGGACATTTCCTGTCTCCTAGCTGCTTTCGATTGGGTGTCTTAGCAGCAGGCTAGCCGACTTTTATGATCTTTCTTCGGGATGTCCAGAGTCCAAGCAATACCTTGAAAATCAATCCTGCCTATGGGCAATATGCCATCATTGCCCCAGCTGTCTGTGACCAACTTTGTGATTGAGGTGGAACGCGGGCTTTCCCTTAGGGGGAGGCTGTCAATCTGAAAGTGCGCTAGAGAGACCAGCCGTCTGGTCAGCCATAGCACTTTTCCTATTGCTCAGCCAGCCTGGATCAACGATGTACGCGTGGATCACCTGCTAATGTGTTGAAGGAGTCGGCCATGGAGTGGGAACTCTCTCATAGCGATAATTATGACTGCGGTAGGTCGATGGTTGTGATGAGGTGCCTGTTTTTTTCGGCGACATCCAAGGTCCGCCAAACTAGCGGAAATTGAAAAGCAAGCACAACTTTATCTGAAGGGGTTGAAGTGAAGTTAAAAAGCCTAAGAATAGAAAACTTTCGCGCAATACGCGGCGATTCAAATGTGCTTCGATTTGAAGATAATAATATAGTTTTTATTTTTGGAAAAAATAATATTGGTAAGTCCAGCATACTCAGGGCGTATGAGTATTTCGCCTCCCCAAACAAGGCGGCTGCAATTACTGACTTTTATGAGCAAGATCCAAAAAACAAAATAACAATCGAGGCTGCATTTATCAAGGAGGACTTGGATGAAGAAAATTTCGATCAAAAGGGATTGAATAAATGGGTTTGCAAAAAGACGGGCGAGATACACTTTAGGAAAACTTGGAGCGCTGTTGATGCCGCTGCAACCAAGCAAACACTAGACCCGGAAAAAGGTGAATACGTCTCCGGAGGTTTTGGAGGTCTAGAGCCGATACTTACCAATGCCACTCCTGCCATTATTTTCATTGAGGCCATGCCTAGCATTAAGTCCTTAACTGAATGGCTAGAGAAAGAAATTAAGTCAAAACTATTAAAGAAACTTAAAGACAACCATGCGGCAGAGTATGGAAGTGCTCTTGAAGCGATTAAAAAGCTGCAAGAAAAGGTCGAGGGCGCTGACTATCTAGGAGAGATAAGTACTGGAGCAAACAAATACTTCGCCAAAACCTTTCCTGAGCTTGAGCTACGAATAACAACCAACCCTTATAGAGATAGCGATATCACCAAAGCAATTGAAAAGGATTTTAATATAACAATAGGAAACAAGTCGGCGCCTATTGATGAAGAAAAAGTAGAGGAGAATTTAGCCGCTGCTGTTCTGGCGCTGGAAGACTTAACGGCAGAAGCTGATGGAGCTGAAGGTGCTGACAAACGTGTCGGCACTGTTACCGGACGTCAATTTGACCTCCATGGGCATGGGCTGATAAGACAAGCGATTATTAATATATTAGGAATATTCAAAGAGTCTCAAGCAGATAAAAAACACATTATCCTCTTTGAAGAGCCTGAGCTTTACTTGCACCCTAGCAACAAGCGTAGGTTCCGCGACACATTGTACGATCTGGCAAGCCAGGACGCCTATCAAATAATATGCGTTTCTCACGACCCACAGTTGATTGATCTCAACAAGCCTCACATATCGCTAGCTCGCTTTGTAAAGAGCAGCGATGGTGAGACCAAAATACATCAGGCAGGCCACGATCTTTTCTGTGAAGACGACGATGCAAAAGATCGGCTACAAATGCTTAATAGGTTCAATCCTCACATTTGCGAATCATTCTTCGCTGACGAGGTCGTTTTAGTTGAGGGGGACACTGAAGCTATCATCATGCGAGAGCTTCTGGAGACTTATCACAAGAATGGTGAGGTATTTGTACTAAATACCGGTTCAAAGACCAACATGCCTTTCTTTATCAAAATTCTGAGGCACTTCTCCATCAAGCAGCATGTAATTCATGACGCAGATGAGCGCTTTATATATGACAAAGGCAAAATTGTCTTAAAAGAGGATCAGACCCCCAAGAAAAATGGCGCCTGGACTTTGAATCAAACAATTTGGGATGAGCTGCTTATCTGCAATGAAGTCGAGAGCTTTGCCAAACGCTACGTATCAATAAGAAATTTCGAACACGCTCACGGTTACGTCCACGACAAGCAGCTAGGCAAGCCGTTATCAGCTCATCAGTACGCAAAAAAACTAGATTTCAAAGACAAGACTGTTCCTATAGTCAAGTTTGCACGACTAATAATAGGATGCGATAACGATGCGGTCACCGACTACTCTCCTGAGTATTTGGAAGCTACGGTTGTAGAGCCGCACTAGCCGTAGGAGCATGGCGCTCTCAAGGTGCCCTCGAGTTTCAGCAAGCCTTGAGAGCATCAATTAGGTTGCCTAAGGGAAGTGGTCGATTTCAGAATTGCCACGATGGCTACGGCAGAAGGTGCTTCATGTCCTCGCTGATCTGTACTTTCAGATCAACGATGTGGGTGGCGTAGGTTTCTTTGACTTCCTGCTACACGAGCGTGCTGCGTAAGCCTCAAGGAGCATTTGCTTGAGCAGGACAGGGTCATCGGGAAGGTCATCGGGCATGGAATTCATGCCGAGGATTATACCGATTCAGGTAACGAAACGAGGGGGCAAAACCTGATGCGGACGGTTGCGCCAGAGGTCGAAGCCGTCGAGTAGCCATTTCTGCTCCTGAACAGTCAGGACAATGGCTTCGTCAGTGATGTCGGGCGAGGTTTTGAAGCGCTCAGATTCCAGGTGCTTGAGCCAGAGACAGAAACCGTTGCGCTCCCAATAGAGGATCTTCACGCGATTGAGCGGCTTGTTGAGGAACGCGAAAAGAACCGGGTCGAACACAGCCACCTTGATATCAAGTTCAACCAAGGCTGTGAGGCCATCGATGGATTATCGAAAGTCGACGGGCTTGGGGTAGAGACAGGCTTTTTCGACTTTGGCGTCGGGGCGCATCATCGTCGGCAGGCTCCAGAAAGAAATCGGGACCACAGCATCGGGGATCAGGTAAGCGCTTTGAATGTGGGGTTCATGGTCGCTTACGTGAGAAACACACCGTCGAGCTTGATCCGCTGGCCGTTCTCCAGTCGCTGTACATCCCAAAACTAGTAGTTCGGGCCATCGGACAGCAGGGCGGCCGTATCGGTGAGCATCTTTGTTTTTCACTTGCAGTAGCCAGCACCGGCGAAGGTGCCGGTGTGTGAGTAGGATTCTGGACCGAACTCGTCCTACTCACATACTTTGGGGCTTACAAGGGCATCACTGGGAACGATAGGCACAAAAAAACCGGCCAAGTGGCCGGTTTCTCTGGTGTTCCGGGTCTGGTAGGGACCGCTTGGAACTATGTGATGGTGCCCCGAGGGAGACTCGAACTCCCACTCCTTTCGAAAACGGATTTTGAATCCGCCGCGTCTACCAATTCCGCCATCAGGGCTTGTGGCGCGCAGTATAGAGAGGCTCGTGAGGTCGGTCAATCGGCTTTCATGGTCAATTTTCATGCGTTGGGCTAAACTTCCCGGCCCTGTCGAACCGAACATCATCATGCGCGTCGCCGATTTTTCCTTCGAACTCCCAGACTCCCTCATCGCCCGCCACCCTCTGGCCGAGCGTCACGGCAGCCGCCTGCTCGTGCTCGATGGCCCCAGCGGCGAGCTTGCCCACAAGCAATTCCCCGATCTGCTCGACTACCTGCGCCCCGGCGACCTGATGGTGTTCAACAACACCCGGGTGATCCCGGCGCGGCTGTTCGGCCAGAAGGCCTCTGGCGGCAAGCTCGAAGTGCTGGTCGAACGCGTGCTCGACAGCCATCGGGTGCTGGCCCACGTGCGCGCCAGCAAGGCGCCCAAAGAGGGCACGCAGATTCTCATCGACGGTGGCGGCGAGGCCGAGATGGTCGCACGCCATGACACGTTGTTCGAGCTGCGCTTCAACGAAGAGGTGCTGGCGCTGCTGGAGCGCGTCGGCCACATGCCGTTGCCGCCCTATATCGACCGCCCCGACGAGGGCGCCGACCGCGAGCGCTACCAGACCGTCTACGCCGAGCGCGCAGGCGCCGTCGCGGCGCCGACCGCCGGCCTGCACTTCGACGAAGGGTTGCTGGCCAAGATCGCGGCCAAGGGCGTCGAGCGGGCCTTTGTCACCCTGCACGTGGGCGCTGGCACCTTCCAGCCGGTGCGGGTCGACAAGATCGAAGACCACACCATGCACAAAGAGTGGCTCGAAGTGAGCCAGGACGTGGTCGATGCGGTGCAGGCGTGCCGTGCCCGTGGCGGCCGGGTGATCGCGGTGGGCACCACCAGCGTGCGCTCGCTGGAAAGCGCGGCGCGCGATGGCGTACTCAAGGCGTTCAGCGGCGATACCGACATCTTCATCTATCCGGGGCGCCCGTTTCACGTGGTCGATTGCCTGGTCACCAACTTCCACCTGCCGGAGTCCACGCTGTTGATGCTGGTCTCGGCCTTCGCCGGTTACCCCGAGACCATGGCTGCCTACGCCGCAGCGGTCGATAACGGGTACCGCTTCTTCAGTTACGGTGATGCCATGTTCATCACCCGCAATCCGGCGCCACGCGGCCCAGAGGATCAAGCATGAGTCGCACCTGTCGAATGTCGTTCGAACTGCTGGCCACCGACGGCAAGGCCCGTCGGGGTCGGTTGACCTTCCCCCGTGGCACCGTCGAGACCCCGGCATTCATGCCGGTGGGCACCTACGGCACGGTCAAGGGCATGCTGCCGCGTGATATCGAAGCGATCGGTGCCGAGATCATCCTGGGCAACACCTTCCACCTGTGGCTGCGCCCAGGCACCGAGGTGATCAAGAAGCACAACGGCCTGCACGACTTCATGCAATGGAAAGGCCCCATCCTCACCGATTCCGGTGGTTTCCAGGTGTTCAGCCTGGGCGCCATGCGCAAGATCAAGGAAGAGGGTGTGACCTTCGCATCGCCTGTGGACGGTTCGAAAGTGTTCATGGGCCCGGAAGAGTCCATGCAGGTCCAGCGCGACCTGGGCTCGGACGTGGTGATGATTTTCGACGAGTGCACCCCGTATCCGGCCGAGCACGATGTCGCGCGCACCTCGATGGAGCTGTCGCTGCGCTGGGCCCAGCGCTCGAAGAACGCCCATGCCGACAACACCGCGGCGCTGTTCGGTATCGTCCAGGGCGGCATGTACCAGGACCTGCGCATGCGCTCGCTCGAAGGGCTGGAGAACATCGGCTTCGACGGGCTGGCCATCGGCGGCCTGTCGGTGGGCGAGCCCAAGCACGAGATGATCAAGGTGCTCGACTACCTGCCGGGGCAGATGCCCGCTGACAAACCTCGTTACCTTATGGGGGTAGGCAAGCCGGAGGATCTTGTAGAGGGTGTGCGCCGCGGCGTCGACATGTTCGACTGCGTGATGCCCACGCGCAACGCGCGCAACGGGCATCTGTTCATCGACACAGGGGTGATCAAGATCCGCAACGCGTTCCATCGTCACGATGATTCGCCGCTGGATCCGACCTGCGATTGCTATACCTGCACCAACTTCTCCCGCGCGTATCTGCATCACTTGGATAAATGCGGCGAAATGCTGAGCAGCATGCTGAATACCATCCACAACTTGCGCCATTACCAGCGCTTGATGGCCGGTTTACGCGAGGCTATTCAACAGGGTAAATTGGCCGCCTTTGTCGACGCCTTCTACGCCAAACGCGGGCTTGCCGTGCCGCCTTTGGACTGATTGTCCGCATCCATTATTAGAAAATATTGCATTAGGAGTGCCCAATGAGCTTCTTGATTCCCGCCGCCTACGCGGACGCAGCAGCCCCCGCCGCCGGCCCCGCCGGTACTGGCTTCGAGTGGATCTTCCTGGTCGGTTTCCTGGTCATCTTCTACCTGATGATCTGGCGTCCGCAGGCCAAGCGTGCCAAAGAGCAGAAGAACCTGCTCGGCAACTTGCAAAAAGGTGACGAAGTAGTCACCAACGGCGGCATCGCCGGCAAAATCGTCAAAGTCTCGGATGACTTCGTGGTTCTGGAAGTGTCGGATAACGTCGAGCTGAAGTTCCAGAAGGGTGCCATTGCGGCCACCCTGCCAAAAGGTACGCTCAAGGCTATCTGAGTTACCGGTTTCATTTTTCCAGTCGGGGCGCGCAAAGCGCCCCGCGTCTTGAACGGGCGGCGTGATGCTGAACAAATACCCTCTGTGGAAATACCTGCTGATCGTGTTGGTACTGGCGGTCGGCTTCATTTATTCCGCACCCAACCTCTATCCGGATGATCCGGCGGTGCAGATCAGCGGCGCAAGTTCTGCCCTGCATGTCAGCCAGGCAGACCTCGATCGCGTCAGCAAGGCGCTGGCCGATGCCAACATCACCGTCAAGGGTGCGAGCCTGGGCGAGAAGGGCAGCGGTTTGATCCGCTTGAACCGCCAGGAAGACCAACTGCCTGCCAAGGATGTGGTGCGCAGGGCGCTGGGCGATGATTACGTCGTAGCCCTGAACCTGGCCCAGACCACGCCGCAGTGGTTGCGTAACCTGGGTGCCAGCCCAATGAAGCTGGGCCTGGACCTGTCCGGTGGCGTGCACTTCCTGCTGGAAGTGGACATGGACAAGGCCATGACGGCCCGCATGAAAGTCTACGAAGGCGAGGTCAAGACCTTGCTGCGCAAAGAGCGCGTCCGCTACCGCAGCCTGCCTCAGCAGGATGGCGGCATCATGCTGGGCTTCGCCGACGATGCTACCCGCGAACAGGCGCGCAGCCTGATCCGCAAGAATTTCAATGATTTCGACCTGACCACCACCGAGCGCAACGAGCTTGCGGTGCTGCGCCTGGCGTTGACCCAGGCCAAGGTCGCCGAGATTCGCGAATACTCGATCAAGCAGAACCTCACCACCGTTCGCAACCGTGTGAACGAGCTGGGTGTGGCTGAGCCGCTGGTACAGCGCCAAGGCGCCAACCGTATCGTGGTCGAGCTGCCGGGCGTGCAGGACACGGCCGAAGCCAAGCGTATTCTCGGCAAGACCGCTAACCTCGAGTTCCGCTTCGGTGCCGAGCCTGGCGCTTCGAAAGCGACTTCCGAGGTGTTCGAGTTCCGTGAAGGTGGCCGTTCCGCTGCGGTCGAGCGCGGTCTGATCATCACTGGTGACCAGGTCACCGACGCCCAGGCCAGCTTCGACGAGCACGGTCGCCCGCAGGTGAACATCCGCCTCGACGGTCACGGCGGCGAGCTCATGAGCCGCGCTACTCGCAGCAACGTCGGTCGCAGCATGGCGGTGATCTTCATCGAGCAGAAGCCGATCACCCGCTACGTCAAGCAGACTGTCGATGGCGTCGAGAAAGACGTTGCCGTGCAGAGCTTCCAGGAAGAGAAGAAGATCATCAGCCTGGCGACCATCCAGTCGCCGCTGGGCAGCCAGTTCCGCATCACCGGCCTGAACGGCCAGGGCGAATCGTCCGAGCTGGCGCTGCTGCTGCGTGCCGGTGGCTTGGCCGCGCCGATGTACTTCGCCGAAGAGCGCACCATCGGCCCTAGCCTGGGTGCCGACAACATCACCAAGGGTATCGACGCGTCCCTGTGGGGCATGCTCTTCGTGTCGCTGTTCATTATCGCCATCTACCGCGGCTTCGGCGTGATCGCCACGGTCGCCCTGGCGGGTAACATGGTGCTGCTGCTGGCGCTGATGTCGCTGCTCGGCGCGACCCTGACGTTGCCGGGTATTGCCGGTATCGTGCTGACCATGGGTATGGCGGTGGATGCCAACGTGCTGATCTTCTCGCGTATCCGCGAGGAGCTCAAAGCTGGCATGTCGGTGCAGCGCGCCATTCACGAAGGTTTCAACCGCGCCTACACCGCGATCATCGACGCCAACCTGACCAGCCTGCTGGTGGGCGGTATCCTGTTCGCCATGGGTACCGGCCCGGTCAAGGGCTTCGCGGTCACTATGTCCCTCGGGATTTTCACCTCGATGTTCACTGCCGTCATGGTGACCCGTGCCATGGTCAACCTGACCTGTGGCGGGCGTGACATCAAGAAGCTGTGGGTTTGAGGGAGCTGCGATGAAAACCATCAATTTCATGGGCGTGCGCAATGTCGCGTTCGCCATTACCGTGCTCCTCACCGTGCTGGCGCTGTTCAGCTGGTGGCAGAAGGGCCTGAACTTCGGCCTGGACTTCACGGGCGGTACGCTGATCGAGCTGACCTACGAGCGCCCTGCGGATCTGGAAAAGGTCCGTACCGAGCTGGTTGGCTCGGGCTTCCATGAGGCCGTGGTGCAGAGCTTCGGCGCCACCACCGACCTGCTGGTGCGCATGCCGGGCGATGATCCACAGTTGGGTAACAAGGTCGCGACCGCTTTGCAGGCGGCAGGCGGCGACAACCCGGCCACCGTCAAGCGCGTCGAGTTCGTCGGCCCGCAGGTGGGTGAAGAGCTGCGCGACCAGGGCGGCATGGGCATGCTGCTGGCGTTGGGCGGCATCCTTATCTACCTGGCCTTCCGCTTCCAGTGGAAGTTCGCCGTGGGCGCGATCATCTCGCTGATCCACGACGTGGTGGTGACCCTTGGTATCCTGTCGTTCTTCCAGATCACCTTCGACCTGACGGTGCTGGCGGCGGTGCTGGCGATCATCGGCTACTCGCTCAACGACACCATCGTGGTGTTCGACCGGGTGCGTGAAAACTTCCGTGTGATGCGCAAGGCTTCGCTGATCGAGAACATCAACGTCTCGACCACCCAGACCCTGCTGCGCACCATCGCCACGTCGGTTTCGACCCTGTTGGCAATCGCCGCGTTGCTGTTCTTCGGTGGCGACAACCTGTTCGGTTTCTCCCTGGCGCTGTTCATCGGCGTGATGGCCGGTACCTACTCGTCGATCTACATCGCCAACGTGGTGCTGATCTGGCTGAACCTGAACAGCGAAGACCTGATCCCACCGGCCAAGACCGAGGGTGCGGACGACCGTCCGTAAGGTTCCTGTTACGCCGCTGGGCGTAAAGAAAGGCGCGAGTGTGAACTCGCGCCTTTTTTTTTACTCCAAGGCTGGGAATAAGGCGGGCTGGAACCCGTAAGGAAGATCAGGAGGTTTCACGTGAATAAATCAATGCTGGTGGGTGCGGTTCTGGGTGCTGTCGGTGTCACCGCCGGAGGTGCTGTGGCGACCTACAGCTTGGTGAACAAGGGGCCTGAATATGCCCAGGTCACCGACGTGCAGCCGATCAAGCAACAGGTCAAGACGCCGCGCGAAGTGTGCAAGGACGTCGCGGTGACCCGTCAGGCGCCGGTCAAGGACCAGCACCAGATCGCAGGCACCGTGGTCGGTGCGCTGGCCGGTGGCCTGCTGGGTAATCAGATCGGTGGGGGTACTGGCAAGAAGATCGCCACCGTGGCAGGCGCCGTAGGCGGTGGTTATGCGGGCAACAAGGCCCAGGAGTACATGCAGGAGCGCGATACCTACACCACCACGCAGACGCGCTGCAACACGGTCAACGATGTCAGTGAGAAGGTGGTGGGCTACAACGTCACCTATTCCATTGGTGATCAGGTGGGCAAGGTGAAGATGGATCACGAGCCGGGCTCGACTATCCCGCTGGACAAGAACGGCAAACTGATTCTTGGGCAGAATCAGGCGGGGCAGTGATCGCCGCGCTGCGGCTGTGAGGTACAAAAAAAGCACCCCGAGGGGTGCTTTTTTGTACCTGAGGCAATCAGCGCTTCAGGTGTTCGGGCAGGTGCGGCTGGATGGCGATCAGCACGCCCTTGAAGCATTTGGTGCCGCCGGCGACGATGTGGCCCTTCTCGAGGAATTCGTGGCCACCTTTGAAGTCGCTGACTCGGCCACCGGCTTCTTGGATCAGCAATACGCCAGCAGCCATGTCCCATTCGGACAGGCCCGACTCCCAGAAGGCATCGAAGCGGCCAGCGGCCACGTACGCCAGATCCAGGGCGGCGGAACCGGCGCGACGGATGCCTGCGGTCTGGCCGGTCAGGGCGCGGAGCATGCCCAGGTAGTTGTCCAGGTCGGCCATTTGGTTATCGCGGAACGGGAAGCCGGTGCCCAGCAGGGCGCCGTCAAGGCTGTTGCGCGCGCTGCAGCGAATGCGGCGGCCATTGAGCTGGGCGCCACGGCCACGGCTGGCGGTGAATTCTTCTTGGCGGACCGGGTCGACGATCACGGCATGCTCAAGGCGGCCGCGATACTTACAGGCGATGCTCACGGCGAAGTGAGGAACGCCACGCAGGAAGTTGGTGGTGCCGTCCAGCGGATCGATGATCCACAGGTAATCCTTGCCTTCTTCACCGGTACCGGCATGCAGGCCGGTCTCTTCACCCAGGATGGAGTGGTTCGGATAGGCCTTGCGCAGGGCATTGACGATGGTCTGCTCGGCAGCGCGATCCACCTCGGACACGTAGTCCTTGGCTTCTTTTTCGTCGACTTTGATGGTGTCCAGGCGTTCGATGGAGCGGAAAATCAGTTCACTGGCGCTGCGAGCGGCGCGCAGGGCGATATTCAGCATAGGCTGCATGGGCGTTTCACCTGGGATGTTAAAGAGGAAAGCCGCCTAGTCTATCAGAAATCTGCCTCGGCAGAAGGGTGACATGCGCATTCGTGGCGTTACGCCCGTCGGTTCTGTAAGATCATTCGCCCCTTCTTCTGTATCCGTGAGCTCAACACCTTGTTGCAGAATATTCGTGTTGTTCTGGTCAATACCAGCCACCCCGGTAACATCGGCGGCGCTGCACGTGCCATGAAAAACATGGGCCTGTCGCGCCTGGTGCTGGTCCAGCCACTGGATTTCCCTGCTGCGGACGCCCGCGCCCGAGCCTCGGGCGCCGACGATGTGCTCGACGCCGCCGTGGTGGTCGAAACCCTGGAGCAGGCGCTGGCCGGCTGTAGCCTGGCGATTGGCACCAGCGCCCGCGAGCGCAGCATCCCTTGGCCGCTGCTCGATCCGCGCGAGTGTGCGGGCAAGGCCGTCGAGCGTGCCGCTGGCGGTGAGGAAATCGCCCTGGTGTTCGGTCGCGAACACGCAGGCCTGACCAACGACGAGCTGCAGCGATGTCACTTTCACGTGCACATCCCCTCCAATCCCGACTTCAGCTCGCTGAATCTGGCTGCCGCAGTCCAGGTGCTCGCCTACGAGGTGCGCATGGCCTGGCTGGCAGTTCAGGGCGAGCCGTCGAAAGCCGTGAAGGACGACGCCTGCGAACTGGCGACCCTGGATGAGATGGAGCGATTCTACGACCACCTGGAGCAAACCCTGGTGGGTATCGGCTTCCTCGATCCTGAAAAGCCCAAGCACCTGATGGCGCGCCTGCGCCGGCTGTACGGGCGCAGTTCGGTAGAGCGTACGGAAATGAGTATTTTGCGCGGCATCCTCACCGAGACCCAGAAGGTCGCCCGGGGTGAGCCGCATAAGAAGAAGGACTGATCGATGTTCGAACGTCTGCGTGAAGATATCCAGAGTGTGTTCCACCGTGACCCGGCAGCGCGTAATGCCTTCGAGGTGTTGACCTGCTATCCGGGCATGCATGCCATCTGGCTGCACCGCCTGGGTAACGCCCTGTGGCGCCGCGACTTCAAGTGGTTGGCGCGGCTGGTGTCCAACTTCGGGCGCTGGATGACCGGGATCGAGATCCATCCGGGTGCGACCATCGGTCGGCGTTTCTTCATCGACCACGGCATGGGTATCGTGATTGGCGAAACCGCCGAGATCGGTGATGACGTGACGCTCTATCAGGGTGTCACGCTTGGTGGCACCAGTTGGAACAAGGGCAAGCGTCACCCGACCCTGGAAAACGGTGTGGTGGTCGGTGCTGGTGCCAAGGTGCTGGGTCCGTTCACCGTCGGCGCCGGGGCCAAGATCGGCTCCAATGCCGTGGTCACCAAGGCGGTACCGGCAGGCGCTACGGCGGTGGGTATTCCAGGGCGTATCATCGTCAAGCACGAAGATGACGCGGTGCAAGCCAAGCGCAAGGCAATGGCCGAGAAGATCGGCTTCGACGCCTATGGCGTCAGCGGTGACATGCCTGACCCGGTGGCGCGGGCCATTGGCCAGATGCTCGACCATTTGCAGGCAGTCGATGAACGCCTCGAAGGCATGTGTGGCGCGCTGACCCGCATGGGCAGTGACTACTGCGCCAAGGAGCTGCCCGCGCTACCCGCCGACGAGTTTGCCGAGGCCTGCGCCGAGGCCAAGCAGGGCGACACTCAGCCGCACTGATTGCGTCTTGCCGATACAAGGGGCGTGTGCTCGCGCCCCTTGTCTGCTACACTCGCGCCCGCCTTCCGCATGCTTACCCGACTAAAGCACTAGGTCTAATAGTTGACTTAAATGCTCGGGAATCGCATACTCGCACACATCCTGTAACTCCCGTGGTAACCATACGCCATGCGACTGACTACCAAAGGCCGATACGCCGTGACCGCCATGCTTGATCTGGCGTTGCACGCGCAGCATGGGCCGGTGTCTTTGGCCGATATTTCCGAGCGCCAGGGCATTTCCCTCTCTTATCTGGAGCAGCTGTTCGCCAAGCTGCGCCGCAGCAGCCTGGTTTCCAGCGTGCGCGGCCCGGGCGGCGGATACCAGCTGTCGCGCGGTATGGAAACCATCCAGGTGGCCCAGGTCATCGATGCAGTCAACGAATCGGTCGATGCCACCCGTTGCCAGGGCCTGGGGGATTGCCATGCCGGTGATACCTGCCTGACTCACCACCTGTGGTGCGATCTGAGCCAGCAGATCCATGAATTTCTCAGTGGCATCAGCCTGGCCGACCTCGTCGTGCGCCGTGAGGTGCAGGAAGTCGCCCAGCGCCAGGACCTGCGCCGCGTCGCGGGCCGTACCGCACAGCTGGACAAGATTGAGACGTCCGCCGTCGACTGAATTAGCCGCGATGAGCGACGCCACCGCCTGATAGGAGATACTCAATGAAGTTGCCGATCTACCTCGATTACTCCGCGACCACCCCGGTCGACCCGCGCGTTGCCCAAAAAATGGCCGACTGCCTGCTGGTCGACGGGAACTTCGGTAACCCGGCCTCGCGCTCCCACGTGTTCGGCTGGAAAGCTGAAGAAGCCGTGGAAAACGGTCGCCGTCAGGTTGCCGAGCTGATCAACGCCGACCCGCGCGAAATCGTCTGGACCAGCGGTGCCACCGAGTCCGATAACTTGGCCCTCAAAGGCGTGGCGCACTTCTATCAGACCAAGGGCAAGCACATCATCACCTCCAAGATCGAGCACAAGGCGGTCCTGGACACCGCTCGCCAGCTCGAGCGCGAAGGTTTCGAGGTCACCTACCTCGAGCCAGGCGAAGACGGCATCGTTACCCCAGCCATGGTCGAAGCCGTGCTGCGTGACGACACCATCCTGGTCTCGCTGATGCACGTGAACAACGAAGTCGGCTCGATCAACGACATTGCCGCGATTGGTGAACTGACCCGTTCGCGTGGTGTGTTGTTCCACGTCGATGCCGCCCAGTCGGCCGGCAAGGTCGAGATCGATCTGCAAAAGCTGAAAGTTGACCTGATGTCGTTCTCGGCTCACAAAGCCTACGGTCCTAAAGGTATCGGCGCGCTGTATGTCAGCCGCAAGCCCCGCGTGCGTCTGGAAGCCATTATCCATGGTGGCGGTCATGAGCGCGGCATGCGCTCGGGTACGCTGCCGACCCACCAGATCGTCGGCATGGGCGAAGCCTTCGCCATCGCCAAGCAGGAAATGGCTGCCGAGAACCTGCGTATCAAGGCCCTGAGCGAGCGCTTCTTCAAGCAGGTCTCCGACCTCGAAGAGCTGTACGTCAACGGCAGCCAGACTGCCCGCGTGCCGCACAACCTGAACCTGAGCTTCAACTACGTCGAAGGCGAGTCGCTGCTGATGTCGCTCAAGGACATCGCCGTTTCGTCCGGTTCGGCCTGCACCTCCGCTTCGCTCGAGCCGTCCTATGTCCTGCGTGCCCTTGGCCGCAACGACGAACTGGCGCACAGCTCGATTCGCTTCTCTTTCGGCCGCTTCACCAGCGAAGAAGAAGTCGACTATGCGGCGCAGAAAGTCTGCGAAGCCGTGAACAAGCTGCGTGAGCTGTCGCCCCTGTGGGACATGTACAAAGACGGCGTCGACATCTCCAAGATCGAGTGGGCCGCCCACTAAGCAGTCGCCGGCAAGAGCGGCTCCCTGATGAGGAAGGAATTGCACCATGGCATACAGTGAAAAGGTCATCGACCACTACGAAAACCCACGCAACGTCGGCAAGATGAATGCCGAGGACCCGGATGTGGGGACCGGCATGGTCGGCGCGCCGGCCTGCGGTGACGTGATGCGTCTGCAGATCAAGGTCAACGAGCAAGGCGTCATCGAAGACGCCAAGTTCAAGACTTACGGCTGTGGTTCGGCTATCGCCTCCAGCTCCCTGGCTACCGAGTGGATGAAGGGCAAGACCCTGGACGAAGCCGAAACCATCAAGAACACCCAGTTGGCCGAAGAGCTGGCACTTCCGCCGGTCAAGATCCACTGCTCGGTACTTGCCGAGGATGCCATCAAGGCAGCCGTACGCGATTACAAGCAGAAAAAAGGCTTGATCTAAGTCGCCGCGAGGTAAGGAGTTCCGATGGCTATCAGCATGACAGAAGCCGCCGCCAACCACATTCGCCGCTCCCTCGACGGGCGCGGCAAAGGTGAGGGCATTCGCCTGGGCGTGCGCACCACCGGCTGCTCGGGCCTGGCCTACGTGCTGGAATTCGTTGACGAGCTGGCCGACGAAGACCAAGTGTTCGAGAACCATGGCGTGAAGGTCATCATCGACCCCAAGAGCCTGGTGTATCTTGACGGCACCGAGCTGGACTTCGTCAAGGAAGGGTTGAACGAAGGCTTCAAGTTCAACAACCCCAACGTGCGCGGTGAGTGTGGCTGCGGCGAAAGCTTCAACGTCTGAGGCGGGCCGTGGGTACTCTCTGTCATTTCGCTCTGTTCGACCTGCAACCGGGCTTTAAGCTGGACCTGGAGCGGCTTGCCACGCGTTACCGCGAGCTGGCCCGCGAGGTCCATCCTGATCGCTTCGCCGACGCTTCCGAGCGTGAGCAGCGCGTTGCCCTGGAAAAGTCCGCGGCGCTCAACGATGCCTACCAGACCTTGCGCAGTGCACCGCGTCGTGCGCGTTACCTGCTGGCCATCGGTGGCCATGAGGTGCCTCAGGAAGTCACCGTTCACGACCCTGACTTCCTGTTGCAGCAGATGCAGTGGCGCGAAGAACTCGAAGACTTGCAGGACGAAGCCTACCTCGAGGGTGTCGCGGTGTTCAAAAAGCGCCTGAAGGCTGCCCAGGACACCCTTAACGAGGACTTCGCCGCCTGTTGGGATGTAGCTGCCCAGCGCGACCAGGCCGAGCGCCTGATGCGCCGTATGCAGTTCCTCGACAAGCTCGCCCAAGAAGTGCGCCAACTCGAAGAGCGCCTCGACGATTAACCCCGGCGTCGCCCGTGACGACGCCTAAGGTACCCCGACAAGCATGGCCCTACTGCAGATCGCCGAACCCGGTCAGAGCCCCCAGCCGCACCAGCGCCGCCTGGCGGTGGGTATCGACCTGGGCACCACCAACTCTCTTGTCGCCGCCGTACGCAGTGGGCGCAGCGAACCGCTGCCCGATGCGCAGGGCAGCGTCATCCTGCCGTCCGCAGTACGTTACCTGGAAGCAGGTATCGAGGTCGGCCAGGCTGCACGCGAAGCGGCTCCAAGCGACCCTTTTAACACCATCATGTCGGTCAAGCGCCTGATGGGGCGCGGCCTGGCAGACGTCAAGCAACTGGGTGAGCAACTGCCTTATCGCTTCGTCGGCGGCGAGTCGCACATGCCGTTCATCGACACGGTGCAGGGCGTCAAGAGCCCGGTGGAGGTGTCTGCCGACATCCTCAAGGTGCTGCGCCAGCGCGCCGAGCAAACGCTCGGTGGTGAACTGGTCGGTGCCGTGATTACCGTGCCGGCCTACTTCGACGATGCCCAGCGCCAAGCCACCAAGGACGCTGCGCGTCTGGCCGGCCTGAATGTGCTGCGTTTGCTCAACGAACCGACCGCCGCTGCCGTTGCCTATGGCCTGGACCAGAACGCCGAAGGCGTGGTGGCGATCTTCGATCTGGGCGGTGGCACCTTCGACATTTCCATCCTGCGCCTGACCGCTGGCGTGTTCGAAGTGCTGGCCACTGGTGGCGATACCGCCCTGGGTGGTGATGACTTCGACCACGCCATCGCCGGCTGGATCATCGAGCAGGCGGGGCTTAGCGCCGACCTTGACCCGGCCACCCAGCGCCTGCTATTGCAGACGGCCTGCGCCGCCAAGGAAGCCCTGACCGACGCCGATGCCGTCAGTGTCAGCCACGGCGCCTGGCAGGGCGAACTCAGCCGCGCTGCGTTCGAAAGCATGATCGAGCCACTGATCGCCCGCAGCCTCAAGGCTTGC
Source organism: Pseudomonas sp. NY15463 (assembly GCF_048068415.1). Lineage (NCBI taxonomy): Bacteria > Pseudomonadati > Pseudomonadota > Gammaproteobacteria > Pseudomonadales > Pseudomonadaceae > Pseudomonas > Pseudomonas sp. NY15463. Next base: position 555,754 of record NZ_JBLUQD010000002.1, on the reverse strand, counting down.
CGCCGCGCCGTGCGCGACAGCGGTATCGAGCTTGAAGACGTTGGCGCAGTGGTCATGGTTGGCGGTTCGACCCGTGTACCCCGTGTGCGCGAAGCCGTGGGTACGCTGTTTGGCCGCACACCGTTGACCTCCATCGACCCGGATCAGGTGGTCGCCATTGGCGCCGCTGTCCAGGCCGATACCCTGGCCGGCAACCGTCGCGAGGGTGGCGAACTGCTGCTGCTCGATGTCATCCCGCTGTCGCTGGGTCTTGAGACCATGGGCGGGCTGATGGAAAAAGTGATTCCGCGCAACACCACCATTCCGGTGGCCCGTGCCCAGGAGTTCACGACGTACAAAGACGGCCAGTCGGCCATGATGATCCACGTGCTGCAAGGTGAGCGCGAGCTGATCAGTGACTGCCGCTCGTTGGCGCGCTTCGAGCTGCGTGGCATTCCGGCCATGGTTGCCGGTGCTGCGAAAATCCGCGTTACCTTCCAGGTGGATGCCGATGGCCTGCTCAGCGTTGCCGCGCGTGAACTGGGGTCTGGCGTCGAGTCGAGCATCCAGGTCAAGCCCTCGTATGGCCTGACTGACGGCGAGATCGCGCGCATGCTCAAGGACTCGTTCGAGCACGCAGGCTCCGACAAACACGCGCGTCAGCTGCGTGAGCACCAAGTCGACGCCGAGCGCCTGCTCGAAGCGGTACAAGGTGCCCTGGATGCCGACGGCGAGCGTCTGCTCAGCAGTGACGAGCGCGACGCCATCGCCTTCCAGATGCAGGAACTACGTGATTTGCTGGCCGGCACCGATGGCGCTGCCATCGAGCAACAGACCAAGCGTCTGTCGCAGGTGACCGATGCTTTTGCCGCCCGTCGCCTTGATTCGACGGTCAAAGCCGCACTGGCCGGGCGCAACCTGAATGAGATCGAGGAGTAATCGATGCCGCTGGTGACATTCCTGCCGCATGAGAAGTTCTGCCCCGAAGGGCTGAGCGTGGAAGTACCGACCGGGACCAACATCCTGGAGCTGGCCCACGACCATCACATCGAGATGGAAAGCGCCTGCGGCGGCGTCAAGGCCTGCACCACCTGCCATTGCATCGTGCGCAAGGGCTTCGACTCGCTGGATGAGGCTGACGAGCTCGAAGAAGACATGCTGGACAAGGCCTGGGGCCTGGAAGCGCAGTCACGCCTGGGCTGTCAGGTGGTGGTGGGCGATCAAGACCTGACCATCGAGATCCCCAAGTATTCGCTCAACCACGCCGCCGAAGCGCCGCACTGAGGAGGCCTGCATGAGTCTGAAATGGATTGATGTACTTGAGATCGCCATCGAGCTTGCAGAAAGCAAGCCTGAGGTCGATCCTCGTTACGTGAATTTCGTCGATCTGCACCGTTGGGTGCTGGCACTGCCTGCGTTCAGCGACGATCCGTCGCGCGGCGGCGAGAAAGTGCTCGAAGCCATCCAGGCGGCCTGGATCGAAGAAGCCGACTGAGCGCACGCTGCAGGTTAGGCAATCCCCTGGAACCCGCGTATAATTCGCGGGTTTAATTTTTCGCAATACTCATTTTCTGGAGTTTTCCATGGCTGTTCAACGTACTTTCTCCATCATCAAGCCTGACGCTGTTGCCAAGAACGTCATCGGCGAGATCACCACTCGCTTCGAGAAAGCCGGCCTGCGCGTCGTTGCCTCGAAAATGAAGCAACTGTCCAAAGCCGAAGCCGAAGGCTTCTACGCCGAGCACAGCGCTCGCGGCTTCTTCGCTGACCTGGTTGCCTTCATGACTTCCGGTCCGGTCGTTGTTCAGGTACTGGAAGGCGAGAACGCTGTTCTGGCTAACCGCGAGCTGATGGGTGCTACCAACCCGAAAGAAGCCGCTGCCGGCACCATCCGTGCTGACTTCGCCGTTTCCATCGACGAGAACGCCGTTCACGGTTCCGACTCGGAAGCTTCGGCTGCCCGCGAAATCGCTTACTTCTTCTCCGCTACCGAGCTGTGCGACCGCATTCGCTAAGCGAAGCAGGTCTTGGGTGATTCCATGAGTGACATGACTGGCAAGATCAACCTGTTGGGCCTGCCCCTCCAGGAAATGGAAAAATTCTTCGAGTCCATCGGAGAGAAGCGTTTTCGTGCCGGTCAGGTCATGAAATGGATTCACCACTATGGCGTCGACGATTTCGCCGCCATGACCAATGTCGGCAAGGCCTTGCGCGAAAAGCTCGAGGCCGTTGCCGAGATTCGGGGGCCGGAAGTGGTCAGCGAAGACATTTCCGCCGACGGTACCCGTAAATGGGTGATCCGCGTTGCCTCCGGCAGCTGCGTCGAGACCGTCTACATTCCCACCGACGATCGCGGTACCCTGTGCGTGTCGTCGCAAGCCGGTTGTGCCCTGGACTGCAGCTTCTGCTCCACCGGCAAGCAAGGCTTCAACAGCAACCTCACCGCCGCCGAAGTGATCGGTCAGGTGTGGCTTGCGAACAAATCCTTCGGGACCGTCCCGGCCAAGATCGACCGCGCCATCACCAACGTGGTCATGATGGGTATGGGCGAGCCCCTGCTGAATTTTGACAATGTCATCGCCGCCATGAAGATCATGATGGAAGATCTGGGCTATGGCATTTCCAAGCGCCGCGTCACCCTGTCCACTTCGGGCGTGGTGCCGATGATCGACGAGTTGGCCAAGCACATCGACGTGTCGCTGGCCCTGTCGCTGCATGCGCCCAACGATGAGTTGCGCAACAAGCTGGTGCCGCTGAACAAGAAGTACCCGCTCAAGGTGCTGCTGGATTCCTGCATGGGCTACATGTCCACGCTGGGCGGCAAGCGCGTGCTGACCGTCGAGTACACGTTGCTCAAGGACGTCAACGACCAGCCCGAACACGCGGCGCAGATGATCGAACTGCTGCGTGACGTGCCGTGCAAGATCAACCTGATTCCTTTCAACCCGTTCCCGCATTCGGGCTACGAGCGGCCGAGCAACAATGCCATCCGCCGCTTCCAGGACCTGCTGCACCACGGCGGTTTCAACGTCACCACCCGCACCACCCGCGGTGACGACATCGACGCCGCCTGTGGTCAGTTGGTCGGGCAGGTCAACGACCGTACCCGTCGCAGCGAGCGCTACATCGCCGTGCGTCAGCTTGCCGCCGACGAGCCGCAAGACAGCGCCGCGCGCCTCTGACGAGCAGGCCATCCATGACCCTGCGCGCTGCGCTGTCGATCCTCACGCTTGCGCTGCTGGCCGGCTGCGTGTCGGGTGGCGCCAGCGATCCACTGGCCACGCGTCAGGGCCGCGAGCAGGCGAGCCGGGCGTATGTGCAGCTTGGGCTGGGTTATCTGCAACAAGGACTGACCGCGCAGGCTAAGGCTCCGCTGGCCAAGGCATTGGCGCTCGACAGTCGCGATGCCGACGCGCATGCCGCCTTGGCGTTGGTGTTTCAGGCCGAGGGTGAGCCGCAACTGGCCATGCAGCATTTCGAAAAAGCCCTGGCCATACGTTCGAGTGACACGCGAATCCGCAACAACTACGGCAGTTTCCTATATGCTCAGGGGCGGTTCGCCGAGGCCCAGGCAATGTTTCGCCTGGCCGCCGCCGATACCTTGTATCCTGAACGCTCCCGGGTGTATCAGAACCTCGGCCTGACGGCACGCAAGCTGGGTGAGGGCGAGCAGGCCCGCGAGTATCTGGAAAAAGCCCTCCGGCTCGATCAGCGGCAACCGAAAGCGTTGCTTGAAATGGCTGAGTTGTCCTACGAAAACAGGCATTATGTGCCGGCCTGGGACTACTACGATCGTTTCAGCCAACTGAGCGACCAGAGCGCCCGCAGCCTGCTGCTAGGCAGCCGCCTGGCCATTGCCCTTGACGATCAGGGCAGTGCGGCCCGGATGGGCCAGCAATTACAACGACTTTATCCCGGTACGCCGGAATATCAGCAATACCTGTCGGAGCAACGATGAAAGCCGCTCACACCGAAGTAGCAGCAGCGCCTCGCCACAATCCCGGGGATGTCTTGCGCCAGGCCCGCGAGCAGCGGGAATGGAGCCAGGCTGAGGTCGCAAAAAAGCTCAACCTTACGGTTTCTTCGCTGAACAACCTTGAAACTGGCGCTTTCGACAAGCTGCCCGGGCATACCTTCGCCCGTGGTTACATCCGTGCCTACGCCAAACTGATGGACATGGATCAAGCACCCTTGGTGGCTGCGTTCGACCAGATCACCGGTACCCACGCCCAAGGCAGTGATGTGCACTCGCTGGGTCGCATCGAAGAACCGGTGCGCCTCTCGCATAACATCCTGCGGGTGGTTAGCCTGGTGTTGCTGGTAGCGGTTATCGGAGGCGGTTTCGTCTGGTGGCAGGACCAAGGTAGCTTGCGTGGCAAGGACCTGGCCAAGATCGCGCTGGAGCACGTCGAGGTCGAGAGTGCCGACGGCACCACCCAGATTCACCCGCTGGACGAGCCGGAAGACCAGGCCGTCAGTGAAGCGCAGCAGCCAGAAGGCCAGGTATTGCCGCTGGAGCCGGTCAATGGCAGCGAAGCGCCAGCCGCCAGCGAAGAGACGCCGATAGCTGTCGCTCCGGCCGCGAGCGCTGCGGCACCGGCGGTGGCCAGCACGCCTGCTGCTACGCCAGCACCTGCCGCTCCGGCGGCCCCTGCGGCACTCACTGCCAACGTCGCCCCGGTTGCGCCGGTTGCCAGCGTTCCAGCCGCACCCGCCGTTGCACCTGCCGGCAGCGCCAAGGTACACATCCAGTTCACCGCCGATTGCTGGACCCAGGTCACCGATGGCAACGGCAAGGTGCTGTTCAGCGCCATCAAGCGCAAGGGCGACAGCCTCGATCTGACCGGCCAGCCACCGTTCGCGGTTCGCCTTGGGTTCGCCCGCGGCGCCCAGGTGAGCTACAACGGCCAGGCAGTCGATGTGGCCCCGTTCACCAGTGGCGAGACCGCTCGCCTGAAGTTGGGACAGTAAGTCATGCACGGCGAATCTCCGATCAAACGTCGCGAATCCCGCAAAATCTGGGTCGGCAATGTGCCGGTGGGCGGCGATGCGCCCATCGCGGTGCAGAGCATGACCAACACCGACACCAACGATGTGGCCGCCACCGTGGGTCAGATCCAGCGCCTGGTCGATGCAGGGGTGGACATCGTTCGCGTCTCGGTCCCGGACATGGACGCCGCCGAGGCCTTCGGCAAGATCAAGCAGCAGGTCAGCGTGCCGTTGGTCGCCGACATCCACTTCGACTACAAGATCGCGTTGCGCGTGGCTGAGCTGGGCGTCGACTGCCTGCGCATCAACCCGGGCAACATCGGTCGCGAAGACCGCGTGCGTGCGGTGGTCGACGCCGCCCGTGACCGTGGCATCCCGATCCGTATCGGTGTCAATGCAGGCTCTTTGGAAAAAGACCTGCAGAAGAAGTACGGCGAGCCGACCCCGGCAGCCCTGGTCGAGTCTGCGCTGCGCCATGTCGAGCACCTCGACCGCCTGGATTTCCAGGATTTCAAGGTCAGCGTCAAGGCATCCGATGTGTTCATGGCCGTCGAAGCCTACCGCCAGTTGGCCCGGCAGATCGTGCAGCCGCTGCACCTGGGCATCACCGAAGCCGGTGGCCTGCGTTCGGGAACGGTGAAATCCGCAGTCGGCATCGGTATGCTGCTGGCCGAAGGCATCGGCGACACCATCCGTATTTCGCTGGCGGCCGATCCTGTCGAAGAAGTGAAGGTCGGCTACGACATCCTCAAGTCGCTGCACCTGCGTTCGCGTGGCATCAACTTCATCGCCTGCCCGAGCTGCTCGCGGCAGAACTTCGATGTGGTCAAGACCATGAACGAGCTGGAAGGGCGCCTGGAAGACCTGCTGGTGCCGCTGGACGTGGCGGTGATCGGTTGCGTGGTCAACGGACCGGGCGAAGCCAAGGAGTCCCATGTAGGGCTCACCGGTGGTACGCCGAACCTGGTGTACATCGATGGTAAGCCATCGCAGAAGCTGAACAACGAGAACCTGGTCGACGAGCTGGAAAAGCTCATTCGCCAGAAAGCGGCCGAGAAGGTCGAGGCCGACGCGGCGCTGATCGCCCGCGGCTGATACACAGATTCGTAAGGACTTTTCGTGAGCAAATCGCTGCAAGCCATTCGTGGCATGAACGACATCCTGCCCGAGCAGTCGCCGCTGTGGCGCTACTTCGAAGGCACCGTGGCCGGCCTGCTGGACAGCTACGGCTACAGCCAGATCCGTACGCCGATCGTCGAGTTCACCGAGCTGTTCAAGCGCTCTATCGGTGAAGTCACCGATATCGTCGAAAAAGAGATGTACACCTTCGAGGATCGCAACGGCGATTCACTCACCCTGCGTCCCGAAGGCACCGCCGCGTGCGTGCGTGCCGTGCTCGAACACGGGATCACCGGCAACGGCCAGGTGCAGAAACTCTGGTATGTGGGGCAGATGTTCCGCCACGAGCGCCCGCAGAAAGGCCGCTACCGCCAGTTCCACCAGATCGGCGTCGAGGTGTTCAACCTCGACGGCCCAGATGTGGATGCCGAGCTGATCATGCTCACCTGGCGCCTGTGGGGCCTGCTGGGGATCCAGGACGCCGTGCAGTTGCAGCTCAACAGCCTGGGCACCAGTGAAGCCCGCGCCCGCTACCGTGACGCGCTGGTCGACTACCTGTCGGCGCGCCTGGAGCAACTGGACGAAGACAGCCAGCGACGCCTCAAGAGCAACCCGCTGCGCATCCTCGACAGCAAGGACCAGAACACCCAAGCCGTGCTGGTCGACGCGCCCAAGCTCGAAGACTACCTCGATGAAGAATCCCGCGTGCACTTCGAAGGCCTCAAGGCCCGTCTCGATACCGCGGGCATTCCGTTCGTGATCAACACCAAGCTGGTACGTGGCCTGGACTACTACAGCAAGACCGTGTTCGAGTGGGTCACCGACAAGCTCGGTGCCCAGGGCACCGTCTGCGCCGGTGGCCGCTACGACGGCCTGGTCGAGCAGATGGGCGGCAAGCCGACCCCTGGCGTTGGTTTCGCCATGGGTATCGAGCGTCTGATCCTGCTGCTGGAAACCCTCGACAAGGTGCCCGCATCCATCAGCCGGACCATCGATGTGTACCTCTGTGCGTTCGGTGATGCCGCTGAACTGGCTGGCCTGCGCCTGAGCGAAAGCCTGCGCGACCGCCTGCCGGGCCTGCGCCTGGCGGTGAACGCCGGTGGTGGTAGCTTCAAGAGCCAGTTCAAGAAAGCCGACAAGAGCGGCGCGCTGTTCGCCCTGATCCTGGGCGACGACGAACTTGCCCAGCAGACGATTGGCGTCAAGCCCCTGCGTGGCCAGGGCGAACAACAGAACATTGCCTGGGATGCTCTGGCAGAGCACCTGGAAACCGCGATCGCCCAGGCGTAACGCGGTTCAACAACGAATAGGCGAAAAGGAGTATTGGGGTGTCGAGTACCGATGATGATGATCTGGCAGGCGTCAAGGACTGGTGGAACCGCAACGGCAAGCCGCTGCTGACCGGTGCACTGCTGGCCGGCGTGGTGGTGATGGGCTGGCAGACCTGGCACAAGTACCAGGCTAACCAGTCGCAAGGCGCCTCGGCGCTGTACCAGGCCCTGTTGGAAACCTCGCTGACCCCGAGCGGCCAGCCCGACACGGCCAAGGTTGCCGAGCTGTCCGGCAAGCTCAAGAGCGAGTTCGCCGGTACCGCCTACGCCCAGTACGGCAGCCTGTTCGTAGCCAAGGTCGCGGTGGACAGCGGCAAGCTGGACGACGCTGCCAGCGAGTTGAAAAGCGTGCTGGACAAGCCAGCCGACGCCACCCTGGGCGAGATTTCGCGTCAGCGCCTGGCGCGTGTTCTGGCCGCACAGGACAAAGCCGAAGAGGCCCTCAAGCTGCTCGACGGCGACACCGACAAGGCGTTCCAGGCCAGCCGCGAGGAGCTCAAGGGCGACCTGCTGGTTCAGCTGGGGCGCGCCGATGACGCCCATAGCGCCTACGAAAAAGCCAAGGCCGCGCTGTCTGACGACGCCGCGATCGGTGGCCTGCAACTGAAGCTGGATGACCTGGCCAAAGGGGACGCCTGAAGTGAAGGGTTGGAAACAAGCAGCAGTGCTCACCCTCGCCGTGTTGGCCGCGGGTTGCAGCAGCAACAGCAAGAAGGAACTGCCACCGGCCGAACTGACCAAGTTCACCGAGGAAGTGGTGCTGAAGAAGCAGTGGAGCCGTTCGATCGGTGACGGCCAGGGCGAGACCTACAACACCCTGGTACCGGCTATCGAGAACGACCGCATCTACGCTGCCGATGTCAACGGCAAGGTCTTCGCCCTCGACCGCAACAACGGTGACGTGGTCTGGAAAAAAGACCTCGAGTTGCCTGTTTCCGGCGCCGTCGGCGTGGGTTACGGCCTGCTGATGCTGGGCACCCTCAAGGGTGAAGTCGTGGCCCTGGACTCCAGCACCGGTGAAGAGCGTTGGCGTGCGCGCGTGACCAGCGAAGTGCTGGCCCCGCCTGCCAACAACGGCGACGTGGTGGTGGTACAGACCCAGGACGACCGTCTGATCGGTCTCGACGCCGCCACTGGCGAGCGCCGCTGGATCTACGAAAACACCCCGGCGGTGCTCACCCTGCGTGGCACCGGTGCGCCGATCGTCACTAACCGTTTGGCCGTCGCTGGCCTGTCCACCGGCAAGGTGGTGGCGGTAGACATCAGCAACGGCGTGCCCGTTTGGGAGAGCCGCGTGGCTATTCCGCAGGGCCGTTCCGAGCTGGATCGTGTGGTGGACATTGACGGCGGCTTGCTGCTATCCGGTGGCACGCTCTATGTTGGCACCTACCAGGGCCGTGTGGCTGGCCTGGACCTGGAAAGCGGCCGTGTGCTGTGGCAGCGTGATGCGTCCAGCTACGTTGGCGTGGCCCAGGGCTTCGGCAACGTCTACGTGAGCGAGGCATCGGGCACCGTCGAAGGTATCGACGAGCGTTCCTCCAGCGCGCTGTGGAGCAACGACAGCATGGCCCGTCGCCAACTGTCGGCGCCTGAGGTGTTCTCCAGCTATGTGGCGGTCGGTGACTTCGAAGGTTACCTGCACCTGCTCAGCCAGGTCGATGGTCGCTTCGTCGGCCGTGAGCGTATCGACAGCGATGGTCTGCGCGCCCGCCCTCTGGTGGTCGGCGACACCATCTATGTCTTTGGCAACAGCGGCAAGCTTGAGGCATTGACCATCCGCTGAAGCTAAGCTTGGGGCTCTGACCGGCCCCGGGCCGCGGCGCATGATGCGCCGCCCGAATACCGGCCGCTGCCTTGCAGCGGCCTTTGCATTTTCAAGAATTCAAGAGTGGAGAGCCGCATGGTTCCCGTAATCGCCCTGGTGGGCCGGCCGAACGTCGGCAAATCCACCCTGTTCAACCGCCTGACCAAGACCCGCGATGCCATCGTCGGTGACCTGTCGGGCCTGACCCGTGACCGCCAGTATGGCGATGCCAGCTGGCAGGGTCGTTCGTACATCCTCATCGACACCGGCGGTATCACCGGTGACGAAGTGGGCATGGACGAGAAAATGGCCGAGCAGTCGCTCATGGCCATCGAAGAAGCCGACTACGTGCTGTTCCTGGTCGATGCCCGTGCCGGCATGACCGCCGCCGACCAGATGATCGCCGATCACCTGCGCAAGCGGAACAAAGCGGCGATCCTGGTCGCCAACAAGATCGACAACATCGATCCTGATATCGCGCGTGCCGAGTTCTCGCCGCTGGGCATGGGCAACGCCATCCCGGTGGCTGGCTCTCAGGGGCGCGGCATCAACGCGCTGATGGAGTCGCTGCTCGGCCACATTCCGCGCGACCCTGAAGAAGAAGCCCTGGACGAGGAGGTCGCCGAAGGCGAGGAAGCCACGCGCATTCCAGGTCCGAGCGAGAAGGATGGCATCAAGATCGCCATCATCGGTCGCCCCAACGTGGGCAAGTCCACGCTGGTCAACCGCATGCTCGGTGAAGAGCGGGTGGTGGTGTACGACCAGCCGGGCACTACCCGCGACAGTATCTACATCCCGTTCGAGCGCGATGGCGAGAAGTACACCTTCATCGACACAGCCGGTGTGCGCAAGCGCGGCAAGATCCACGAGGAAGTCGAAAAGTTCTCGGTGGTGAAGACGCTGCAGGCGATCAAGGACGCCAACGTGGTGATCTTCGTCATGGATGCCCGCGAAGGCGTGGTCGACCATGACTTGAACCTGCTGGGCTTCGCCCTGGACGCTGGCCGCGCCGTGGTCATCGCCCTGAACAAGTGGGACGGCATGGAGTCGGGCGAGCGTGACTACGTCAAGACCGAGCTGGAGCGCCGGCTGTTCTTCGTCGACTTTGCCGATATCCACTTCATCTCGGCCTTGCACGGCACGGGCGTGGGCCATCTGTACAAGTCGGTACAGGCTGCGTTCAAGTCGGCGGTGACCCGCTGGCCGACCAGCCGCCTGACGCAGATCCTCGAAGACGCCATCAGCGTGCACCAGCCGCCGCTGGTCAACGGGCGTCGGATCAAGCTGCGCTACGCCCACCTCGGGGGGGCCAACCCGCCGCTGATCGTGATCCACGGTAACCAGACCGACAAGATCCCCAACTCCTACTCGCGTTACCTGGAGAACACCTATCGCCGCGTGCTCAAGCTGGTCGGCACGCCGATCCGCATCGAGTACAAGGGCGGTGACAACCCGTTCGAGGGCAAGAAGAACACCCTCACCGATCGTCAGGTCAACAAGAAGCGCCGCTTGATGTCGCACCACAAGAAGGCTGAGAAGAAGCGTCGCGACAAGCGCTGACAGGCGCAACCGGCAAGCTTCAAGCTGCAAGAAGAAGCAAACGGTGATTCACGCCGCTTTTTCTTGCAGCTTGAAGCTTGTAGCTTATAGCTCTCAGTCCCCAGGAAAGAGGGCTCCATGATTCGCAGCAAACTGCCGAACGTCGGCACGACCATCTTCACCACCATGTCGCAACTGGCCGTCCAGACCGGTGCGCTGAATCTCTCCCAAGGCTTTCCCGACTTCAATGGCCCGCAGGCGTTGCTCGATGCCGTCGGCCGCCATGTGAGCGCCGGGCATAACCAGTATGCGCCGATGACCGGCCTGCCGGCACTGCGTCAGCAGGTGGCGGCGAAGGTCGCGCGCCTGTACGGCGTGAACGTCGATGCCGAGCAGGAAGTGACCATCACCCCCGGTGCCACCGAGGCGATCTTCTGCGCAATCCAGGCGGTGATCCACGCCGGAGACGAGGTGATCGTGTTCGACCCAAGCTACGACAGCTACGAGCCTTCGGTGGAGCTGGCAGGGGGGCGTTGCGTGCATGTGCCGCTCAGCGACGAAGGTTTCAGCATCGACTGGCAGCGTTTCAGCGATGCCCTGAGCCCGCGTACGCGCATGGTCATCCTCAACTCGCCGCACAATCCCAGCGGCGCGCTGATCAGCCGTGACGACCTGGACCAGTTGGCGTGCCTGATCGGCGAGCGCGATATCTACCTGGTCAGCGATGAAGTATACGAGCACCTGATCTACGATGGTGTGCGCCATGCCAGCGTGCTGGCCCACGAGCAGTTGTACTCACGCGCCTTTGTCGTCAGTTCGTTCGGCAAGACCTACCACGTCACGGGTTGGAAGACCGGCTATGTAATCGCGCCACCGGCCTTGAGCGCAGAACTGCGCAAGGTGCACCAGTACGTCAACTTCTGTGGCGTCACGCCGCTGCAATGTGCCCTGGCCGACTTCATGGCCGAGCACCCGGAGCATATCGACGAGTTGCCTGGTTTCTACCAGGCCAAGCGCGACCTGTTCTGCGACTTGTTGCAGGATTCGCGCTTCACCTTCACCCGCACGCCTGGTACGTACTTCCAGCTGGTCGACTACCGTCAGATCCGCCCCGACCTGAACGATGTGGAGATGGCCCTGTGGCTGACCCGCGAGCATGGCGTGGCCAGTATTCCCGTGTCGGTGTTCTACCAGCGCCCCATGCCTGAGCAACGTCTGGTGCGCCTGTGCTTTGCCAAACGAGAGGAGACGCTGCGAGAGGCGGCGGAACGACTATGCGCGATCTGAGTGCACTGCCCAACTTGAAAGTCGCTTTGGTCCAGACCACCCTGGCATGGCACGACCGCGAGGCCAACTACGCCCATTTCGAGGAACTGATCGGCCAGGTGGGCGAGGTGGATCTTGTGATCCTGCCGGAGATGTTCACCACCGGCTTCTCGATGGATTCCGAAAGCCTCGCCGAGCCGGAAAATGGCCCGACCTATAAATGGCTGAAGGCCCAGGCCAAGAAAGCCAACGCGGTGATCACCGGTAGCGTGATCATCCAGGCCGCCGATGGCAGCCACCGCAACCGATTGTTGTGGGCTCGGCCCGATGGCGAGTTGTTGCACTACGACAAGCGCCACCTGTTCCGCATGGCCGGAGAGCACAAGCATTACACCCCGGGCGAGCGCCAGGTGCAGTTCGAACTCAAGGGCTGGCGGATTCGTCCGCTGATTTGCTATGACCTGCGCTTCCCGGTGTGGAGCCGTGATGCTCAGGATACCGATCTGCTGTTGTACACCGCCAACTGGCCGGCGGCGCGCCGTTTGCACTGGAACCGCCTGCTACCGGCGCGGGGCATCGAGAACCTGTGCTTCGTGGCGGCGGTGAACCGCGTGGGCACCGATGGCAAGGGCTTTGCCTATTCCGGCGACAGCCAGGTGCTGGATTTCCAGGGCGAGAGCCTGCTCAGCGCAGGGGAGGCCGATGGCGTGTTCACCGTGGAACTGAGGGCGGCGGAACTGGCGGCCTACCGCACGCGCTTCCCTGCCAACCTGGATGCCGATACCTTCGCCCTGCACTGAGGCGTCGCCAGTCCCCTGTAGGAGCGGCCTTGTGTCGCGAACGGGCTGCGTAGCGGCCCCAGGATTTGTGCCGCATGCAAAATCGCCTGGGCTGCTGCGCAGCCCGTTCGCGACACAAGGCCGCTCTCATAGAACTACACATAACTTGTTGATTTATAAGGAATCTGTGGGAGCGGGCTTGCCGGAGTGCCGGACCACCGCGAACACCGGCAAAGCCGGTGCCATCCACCGAGTCGCCTGCTTCGCGGGCAAGTCGGGGCGCCGAACCGCCGCTCCCACAGGGTACGCGGAGCGCTTGCGAAATCAGTTCTCTGCGCGACAGCGCAGCCCAAAGGGCTGGGTGATCTCCTACAGGGACTGCGACCTCAGCTTAGATGGGCATCAGTACACATCCCGCCGATACCGCCCATCCTCGATCAATTGCTGCACACGGGCTTGCCCAAGCACACCCTGCAACGCCGCATCCACCCCGGCAGCCATGCCATGCAGGCTGCCGCATACGTACACGCAAGCGCCATCATCGATCCAGCGCTTGAACTCGGCGGCCTGTTGAAGCAGCACATCCTGCACATACACTTTCTCTGCCTGGTCCCGCGAAAACGCAAGGTCCAGCCGTGCCAGCTCACCCGTAGCCAGCCAGCCTTGCAGCTCGGCGCCACACAGCAGGTCGTGGGCGCGGTTGCGTTCGCCGAACAGCAGCCAGTTGCGTGTCTCGCCGCCAGCGATACGCGCCTTGATCAGGCTGCGCAGTCCGGCCAGGCCAGTGCCGTTGCCGATCAGTACCATCGGTGCCGGAGCTGCCGGCAGGTGGAAAGCACTGTTGCGGCGCAGGCGCAGGCTGACGCTTGCGTCCAGCGGCAGGTATTCGGTGAGCCAGCCGGAGCCCAGGCCCAACTGGCCGTCGGGGTGGCGTTCCTGGCGAACGATCAGCTCCAGCTCTCCATCGCTGGCAATCGAGGCGATGGAGTATTCGCGCGTTGCCAATGGGATCAGCGCGTCGACCAAGGCTTGGGCGTGCAGGCCGATCAGGTGTTCGCGGCTGCTCGGCAACTGGCGGCTGGCCAGCGCCTGGCTCAGGGTTTCGTGCAGGCCGTCCAACTCAACTGGGCTTTGCGGGTCCAGGCCCAGCCCGGCGAGCAGCGCGTCGACGCGCGGTTGGCCGTTGCGCGGCAGGATTTCCACCAAGTCGCCGGCTTCCCAGCTAGACGGTGTTTGCGCTTGCAGGCCGAGCAGGTAGACCGGTGCGCCCTGGCTGCCGGGGTTGAGCAGCGTGCGGCGGGCCAGGCGCCAGTTGCCGAAGCTTGGCGGTTGCCAGGCGGTTACCGCCTGGGCGCCGGTGAGTTGCGCCAGCTCCTGGTGCCACAGCTGCAATGCGCCAGGGTCGGCGTTGTCCACCTCCACCGGGCTGAAGGCGCTGCTGGCGCCACGCTCGCTCAACCAGGCTTGCAACCTGCGGGCAAACCCGCAGAAGTGCGGATACTGGCGGTCGCCCAGGGCGAGCAGGGCGTAGTCCAGGTGCGCCAGCGCCCAGGGTTGGCCGATGACCTTGCGTTCGAAGGCACGGGCGCTATCGGGCGCTTCGCCATCGCCGAAGGTACTGACTACGAACAAGGCGCGGTTGGCTTGGCGCAGCTCGGTTTCGCCCAGCTCGGCCAAAGCGCGCACCTGCACCGGGTAGCCTGCGGCCTGAAGTTGGCCGGCGCTCTGCCAGGCCAGTTGTTCGGCCAAGCCGCTCTGGCTGGCGAAGCCGATCAGCCAGCTATCGCCGCTGTTGCCAGTGGCGCCTACCGCACCACGCGCCGCGCGCACCTGGCGCTTCTTGCGGCGACGGTCGAGGTAGAGCAGCCAGCCGGTGACGAAGAACAACGGCATGCTCAGGCTGGCGAGGGTGACGATGATGCGTCCTGGCAGGCCGAAGTATTCGCCCACGTGCAGGGCATAAACGCTTTGCAGCAGTTGCGCCTTGAAGGATTTTTCGGTGTAGCGGTCGTGGTTTTTCACCGTGCCGGTGGCAGGATCCAGCACCAAGGTATTGAAGGCGCGCGAGTGTGCAGCGTCCTCCAGCAGGTAGAACAGGTTGGCCGGCTGGCCGCCTACCGGTGGCAGTCGCAGGTTGTAGGCCGCGAGGGTCGGCCCTGCGTCATTCTTGAGGCTGCTCCAGATGGCGTCGTAGTCCACCACCAAGGGCGCTGCGTTCTTGTCGAGCTGGGGCGGTCCGTGGCGCCTGCCACGGCCTTCACCGCGTTTTTGCTCACCGGCCGCGGGCTTGTCGGCCAGCCATGCGTTCAGGCCTTGGCGGTACCAGTCGTAGGACCAGAACAGCCCGGTCAGGGCGAACAGCAGGTAGAACAGCAGGCACCAGGTACCGAACACGGCGTGCAGGTCCCAATTGAAGGCGCGGCCTTTCTTGGCCCAGTCCAGGGTTAGCCAGGTACGCCAGTTCAGGGCCTTGCGCGGCCAGCGCAGGTACAGGCCCGACAGGCAGAAGAAGATCAGCATCAGGGTGCAGGCCCCGGTGATCTGCCGGCCGGTTTCACCCATGGCAAGGAAACGGTGCAGGTTGAGCATCAGGTTGAAGAAGCCGGCGCCGGCCACATCACCTTTGAGCGCGCCGGTGTAGGGGTCGGCGTAGCGCAGCGTGCCGCGACGCTCGCCAGGCGGCGGGGTGAAGAATATCCGTGCGGCATTGCCTTGGCGCACATCGACCCAGAGCATCGAAACCTTCTCGCCCTGGGCGGCTTCGACCCGGCGCACCAGCTCTGCCGGTGGCAACACGCCTTGCGGGCGGACTTCGACCTTGAGCGTATCGGTATTGAAGGTACGCAGCAGTTCTTCCTGGAACGAATACAGCGCACCGGTGATGCCCATCACGGCTAGCACGAGGCCGGCCGTGATGCCAAACAACCAGTGCAATTGAAACAGCGTCTTCTTCACCACATCGATCACCTTGTCTTGCCGCTCGAGCGCCAGCGGCGTGCATTATGCCTTCATACGCGAAAACCCCGTCCACTGAATGGGCGGGGCTTTGCCACTTGCCTGAGCGCGGTTGGCCGCTGAATCAGAAGTGCAAGCGGGTGCTCAGTAACGCGGTGCGACCTGCCGCCTGGTTGGCGAAGTGGGTCGCGAACGCCTTGTCGTAGTAGGTCTTGTCGGTCAGGTTCTGCACGTTCAACTGCAAGTCGATGTGCTTGGTCAGCTTGTAGCTGGCCATGGCGTCGTAACGCCAGTAGGACGGCACATACGTCGAGTTGGCGACGCTGCCCCAGACTTTGTCGACGAAGAATGCGCCCCCGCCGAGGGTCAGCTTGTCGGTGACCGCGTAGGTGTTCCACAGGCTGAAGCTGTTCTTCGGCGTGTTGCCCAGCTCGTTGCCGTTGGTCAGTGCTTCGACGAAGATCGGTGCCAAGGCAGTGCCGATGTTCACCTTGCCGCCATCGATCTGTTCGCTGTCCAGGTAGCTGTAGCCAGCGAATACCTGCCACTTGGCGGTGAGCTTGCCCGAGGCTGACAGCTCGACACCGTCTACACGCGTCTGGCCCGCGTTCTCATAGGTATTGAGGTTGGTCAGGACACGGGTGTTTTCCTTTTCAGTGCGGAAGATCGCCGCGCTCAGCGACAAGCGCTGGTTGAACAGGTCCCATTTGGTGCCGATTTCGTAGTTGGTGGTTTCTTCCGGCTGCATGTCGTTCTTGACGGCTCCGGTGGTCACCGGGTTGCCATCGGTGCCTTCGCCCAGCATCGAGCCGGTCGGGGTGGCCGAGGTGGCATACGAGACGTAGATGCTGCCGTTGTCACGCGGTTTCCACACCAGGCCAACCTGGCCGGTGACGAACTCGCTGACGTCCTCGCCCTTGTTCTGGAAGCCGCTGGTGACGGTGGTCACGCCGCTGGCATTGTAGGTGCGGAACTTGGTGGTGAAATGGTCGTAGCGCAGCCCCAGGTTGAGCAGCCATTGCGGATCGAGTTCTAGGGTGTCGAAAGCATAGAGCGCGCGGGTGGTACTGCTGGTGTCGGTGCCCGCGTAATTGCGGCTGATGGTGCCGGTCCAGGCGTCGTCCGGGTTCGGGTCGTCCAACGAGGTACAGCTGCCGCCGTTGCTTGGGCCGGTACAGGTGGTGATCCTGCTGTTCGGGCTGACCAGGTAGCTCTGGCGGGTGGCGTCCTCGTGGCTCAGCTCGATGCCGGTCGAGAAGTTGTTCTTGAAACCGCCCAGGTAGAACTCGCCGAACAGGTCGGTCTGGTTGGTGGTGGTGGCGGTGTTGCCGACACGGCTGTTGGCGCGGCGCCACACGCCGTTGTTGATCACGTTGCCGGCGCTGTCGTCGGGTTGGGTCAGCACGTAGTCCTGCATGCTGTTGCCATGGCGCAGGGTGTTCTTGACGGTCAGGCTGTCGCTCAGGTCGTGTTCGATGCTGAAGGTGCCGATGTCCGTGCGGGTCTTGCGAAAGTCCCGGCTGGTCAGGCCGTAGAAGTTGCTGCTGTCGCCGCCATCGGTGGGCTTGTCGGGGCTGGCAGCGGTATGGGTTCGGCCCACCGAGTAGCCATACGGGATGCCCGAGTCGGGCAGGTCGTCGCTTTCTACGTGGTAAAAATCAAGGTTCACACGCGTTGGCGTGCCCAGGCCGAAAGCCAGCGACGGGGCGATCCCCCAGCGGTCGTAGTTGACCTTGTCGCGGCCGGCGACGTTGCTTTCATGGCTCATCAGGTTCAGACGCCCGGCGGCGCTGTCGCTGAATTGATAGTTGCCATCGAACGTGTAGCGTTGGGTCTGGTCCGAACCCCAGGTGTAGCCAGCGTCCAGCGAGTCTCCCAGGTGGGCTTTCTTGCTCACCAGGTTGATGCTGCCGCCGGCCGAGCCGCGACCACCCATGGCCGAGTTCGGCCCTTTGCTGACCTCGACCGATTCCACCGCGAAGATTTCGCGGGTCTGTGCGCCGGTGTCACGCACACCGTCGATCATGGTGTCGCTCTGCGCGTCGAAGCCGCGAATGAACGGACGGTCGCCTTGCGGGTTGCCACCTTCTCCGGCGCCCATGGTGATGCCGGGCACCGTGCGCAGGGCGTCCTGCAGGGTCAGGGCATTGGTGTCCTTGATCACTTGCTGTGGGATCACGGTGACCGAGCGTGGCGTGTCTACCAGTGGCGCGGTGTATTTGTGCGACGCGGCTTGCTCGACCTTGTAGTCGGTGCTCGCCTGTTCGGCCTGGCCACTGACGCTGGTGGCGTCGAGGGTGATGGTCGCCGGGGCGACCGGATCGGCGGCATACGCGGAAGTGGCGGTGATTGCCATGCCGATGGCAGAGGCGAGCCGGCGTGGTGAGCTGACAGCGTGTGGCACGTGACGCATGGTTGTAGACCTTCCCCAAGGTTCGAAGGCGGCGGATGGTAATGTAAGCGAATGTAAGGAACAATTGAGAAGCGTTACCATTCGTGAGGAATTTACATTCTTTACAAATTTCCCTTACGGTTTTCGTGGGCTCATGCGTCTCTTCGTGACGAAGGGGGCTTGTGGTACGTAAAAGGGAATCAATATCATTGCCACCCCTTTGCCGAGCCAGGTGCCATCGTCATGCTGCTTCACATTCCCGGGCTGTTCGACGCTGACGAAATCCAGCGAATCCGCCAGGCCCTGGAGCAGGCCGACTGGGCCGATGGCAAGGCAACCGCCGGTTATCAGTCGATCAAGGCCAAGCACAATCTGCAATTGCCCGAGGCGCATGCCCTGGCCAAGGAGATCGGCAGTGCGCTGATCGATCGGCTGTGGCGCAACCCGTTGTTCATGTCGGCGGCGTTGCCGCACAAGGTATTTGCGCCGCTGGTCAACTGCTACCGCGAGGGTGGTCATTTCGATTTCCACATCGACAACGCCCTGCGCCAGCCCAAGGGCAGCCCGGATCGGGTGCGCACCGACCTGTCCTCGACCCTGTTCCTCAGCGACCCTGAGAGCTACGACGGCGGCGAGCTGGTGATCCAGGACACCTACGGCGTGCAACAGGTCAAGCTGGCTGCCGGCGACCTGGTGCTGTACCCAGGGACCAGCGTACACAAAGTCAATCCGGTGACCCGTGGTACGCGTTATGCGGCGTTCTTCTGGACCCAAAGCCTGGTGCGCGACGATGGCCAACGTACGCTGCTGTTCGGGATGGACAACGCCATCCGCCAGCTCAGCGTCGATGTACCGGATCATCCGTCGCTGCTGCAACTGACCGGCACCTATCACAACCTGTTGCGCCGCTGGGCGGAGGTTTGAGGTATGTCCTACCCGCTGCGGCGTGAAGAGACCTTGGATATCGCTGGCCTCAAGGCCATGCTCGAGCACAGCCCCGGCCAGGCTGCCCAGGCGATCTTGGCGGCGGCAGGCCAGGGGGTGGTCGAGGCGCAGTTGTTGCTTGGGCAGATCCTGCTCGATGGGCGCGGCATCCAGCAGGACGAGCAGGTTGCCCGGCGCTGGTTCAGCATTGCCGCGACGGCCGGCAGCGCCATGGCCCATAACATGCTGGGGCGTTGCCTTGAGCATGGCTGGGGCGGTGACGTCGATCTGCAACAGGCGGCGATTCACTACGCAATCGCTGCGGATACGGGCCTGGACTGGGGCCTTTACAACCTGGGTAACCTGCTGGCTACCGGGCGTGGCGTACCGGTCAACCAGGCGCAGGCCTTGGTGTGCTACGAGCAGGCTGCGCAACTGGGCCATGCCAAGTCGATGAACTTGTATGGACGCTACCTGGAGCAGGGTATTGCCACCACCGCGAGTCCAGCGCGGGCCGTGCGCTGGTATCGGCGCTCGGCCGAGGGTGGGGACTTTCGCGGTATGTTCAGTCTGGCGTTGGTGCTGGTGGAACGGGGGGAAATCGCCGAGGCTGCGCCCTGGTTCGATAGGGCGCGGGAGGACGGCAACCTCAACTTTCTGCGCAGTGCACTGGCGACGCTGCAAGGCGCGGGGCCGACGTTGATGAGCTTCGCGGCGCGCTACGCCGAGGAGATCGAACGGCGCGGGGAATGACCTGTCCCGCGCCGACGGAGTGTTTCCCAGTTATACCGCCTCGGTGTCTTGGTTAGCGTGGCGGTCGGCCATGTGGGCCGTTACCGGGAGCTGGACCATGAGCGACACGATTTATCTGAAATGGCTGCGCGGCCGTCTGACCTGTGAGCTGGGTGGTGCAGTATGGCCGGTCTGTTTCAACCGCAAGGGCTATCTGGAGGTCATGCGCCAGGCGGTAGAGCCAGAACTGTTCTACATCGGGATGTTGAAGCACCCGGCAATTGGGGGCGAAATCGCATTTGAGTTTCGCACTGCCGATGGCCAGCAGGTCACTGGGGGCGAGCATGCCGGGCTTACCGCTTCGAGGGAGTTGCTGCCAACCCCAGGTCCGGCCCTGCGCATTTTCAGCAAGGGAGAGGTCGGGCCGGACTTCCCCAACCAACACTACGTCAAGTTGCAATCCCTCGATTCGCGTTGGGTCGCAGTGAGCGGCCGGCGCAAGGTGGACCGTGACTGGCAGTGGTTCGCCATCAATCCGACCCGTGAAGTACCCATCAGTATCGCCGAGCGTGAGGCTGGCATTCTGCGTCTGCTTGAGCCGCATTTTGCGGGGGCGACAACCTTCACCCTGGAACTGATCGATAGCGACGAGGATGAAGCCCCCGAGACATGAAGGGGGGGCTTTGGGGTCCTTCGTCGGCAAGTGCAGGATGGCACATATGAAAACGGGGCCTTTCGGCCCCGTCTTGCGTTACAGGTAGTAAGCCTTCAGCGGCGGGAAGCCGTTGAACTCCACTGCGCTGTAGCTGGTGGTGTAGGCGCCGGTGGACAGCCAGTACAGGCGGTCGCCGATGGCCAGGTTCAGCGGCAGGCCATACTTGTAGTGCTCGTACATGATGTCGGCGCTGTCGCAGGTTGGGCCGGCGATGACCACTTCTTCGGCTTCGCCTTTCTTCTCGGTCCAGATCGGGAACTTGATGGACTCGTCCATGGTTTCGATCAGGCCGGAGAACTTGCCCACGTCGGTGTAGATCCAGCGCTCGACGGCGGTGCGCGACTTACGTGCCACCAGCACCACTTCGCTGACCAGGATACCGGCGTTGGCGATCAGCGAACGGCCGGGCTCCAGGATGATTTCCGGCAGGTCGTCGCCGAAGTCTTCCTTCAGGAAGCGAATGATCTCTTCAGCGTAGGTTTCCAGGCTGTTGGTGCGGGTGATGTAGTTGGCCGGGAAGCCGCCACCCATGTTGATCAGCTTCAGCTCGATGCCGTCTTCTTCCTTGAGGCGCTCGAAGATCACCTTCACCTTGGCGATGGCGGCGTCCCACACGCTGATGTCGCGTTGTTGCGAACCTACGTGGAAGGAAATGCCGTACGGCACCAGGCCTAGGTCTCGGGCGAGGATCAGCAGGTCCATGGCCATGTCGGTCTGGCAGCCGAATTTACGCGACAGGGGCCAGTCTGCAGTGGTGGAGCCTTCGGTGAGGATACGTACATAGACTTTCGAGCCCGGCGCAGCCTTGGCAATGTTGCGCAGGTCGGCTTCGGAGTCGGTGGCGTACAGGCGCACACCTTTCTCGTAGAAGTAACGGATGTCCTTGGACTTCTTGATGGTGTTGCCGTAGCTGATGCGGTCGGCGCTGACACCACGGCCCATCACCTTGTCCAGCTCGTAGATCGAGGCGATGTCGAAGCTCGAACCCTTGTCCTTCAGCAGGTCGATGATCTCGACTGCCGGGTTGGCCTTGACCGCGTAGTAGACCTTGGCGAATTCGAACCCTGCGCGCAGGTCGTCATACGCCTGGCTGATCATCTGGGTGTCGATGAGTACGAACGGGGTTTCCTGCTTGTCGGCGAACGCCTTCATTTTCTGGAAGGTGTCACGCGCGAAATAGTCTTCGACCTGGATCGACATGCTCAAGGGCTCCATGGGCAAACTGAAAAGATAAGTGGCTGCAAACTGAACGCCCTCCGTATCCCCACTTTGGTTCGCCTACTTCCCAAGGCATGTCGCCGAAAGCAAAAAGGTCAACCGTGCCTGTGAAGCGGCGGCGGGTGACCTTGCTGTCTCGTCGTCAGTACTTGAGCCGGATGGATCGTTTCCAGCATGGACGTTCGGCGCGCACTTTAGGGCGTGAAGACAGCAAGATCAACAGGTAATCCGGGCGCGTTCGTCGCGGATCGGCCACCAGCATTCTGAATAACCGACTCGTGTGACCGGCAGATGTTCCCAGGCATGTTGCAAGCGTTAAATATTGTGGAATAGAGCGCATTGGCGCCTGTGCGGGCAAGCCCGCTCCCATAGGCATCAGGTGGCACAGCATGGGGGCGTGCGTGCCTCGCTACAGGGCGCAAGTGTTCATATTTATGGCCACGTTTTTCTGGTACTGACGTGCAATGAAGCGTGCATAAATTTTTTGTTACCGACGGGTGGAATCGTCGATTTCCAGCTGCATCGCCAGCGGTTGGCCCCGCCAGGAGCGTCCCTGCTCCCGGACAGGCCCCAATCAGGAGGCCAGTGCCTCGGCGGGCGACACGATGGAGCTCTTGGCTCCGCGCGAGCGCCCTGAACTCAGATAGGCGGCAATCGACTCCTGGGTCACTTCGCCGAGGAACACTTGCTCAGCATCGAGCACCGGCAACCACGCGCGGTTGAACTCGTACATCCGCGACAGCAGGATGCGCAGGTGCTCGTCATGCGCAGCGGTGGCATTGAAGTTGCGCAGGAAGTCCGCGCAACTACCTTGCTGGCGGTGCATGTCGCGCCGGCGCACATACCCCAGTGCCTTGTTCTGCGCATCGGTCACCACCACGTAGCGGCGGTCATGTTCATCCAGCAGTTCCAGTGCATCGCTGACCGGCGTCTCGGGGCTGACCGACGGGGCGTTGTCCGCAGCATCTTCGGCGCGTACCAGCAGCAGGCGTTTCAAGGTGCTGTCCTGGCCGACGAAGTTGCTGACGAAATCATCCACCGGATGGGCCAGCAAGGTGTCTGGATGATCCAGCTGAAGCAGCTTGCCGGCACGGAAGATGGCGATCTTGTCACCCAGCTTGATGGCCTCGTCGATGTCGTGGCTGACCATGATCACGGTCTTGTTCAGTGCCCGCTGCATCTCGAAGAATTCGTGCTGGATCAGCTCGCGGTTGATCGGGTCCACCGCACCGAACGGCTCGTCCATCAGCAGTACCGGCGCTTCGGCCGCCAGCGCACGGATCACGCCGATGCGCTGCTGCTGCCCACCGGACAGCTCGCGTGGGTAGCGTTGCAGGTACTGCTTGGGTTCGAGCTTGATCATGTGCATCAGCTCGCGAGCCCGCTCGCGGCATTTCTGCTTGTCCCAACCCAGCAGGCGCGGGACCACGGTGATGTTCTCCTCGATGGTCATGTTGGGGAACAGGCCGATCTGCTGGATCACGTAGCCGATGTGGCGGCGCAGGGTGACCTCGTCCAGCGCGTTGGTGTCCTCGCCGTTGATGAACACCTGGCCGCTGGTGGGGGCGATCAGGCGATTGATCATCTTCAGCGTGGTGCTCTTGCCGCAGCCGGAGGGGCCGAGGAACACGCAGATCTCGCCTTCGTTGACGGTGAGACTTACCGAGTCGACGGCTTTGACGTCCTTGCCGTTGACGTTGAAGGTCTTGCTGAGGTTCTTCAGTTCGATCATGGGCGCAGTCCTTGTGGAGTCAGGGCACGTTGCAGGGTTTGCAGGATGAGGTCGGCGATGATCGCCAGTAGGCTGACCAGCACAGCGCCGACCAGCAGCATCGACATGTCGCTACGGCTGATGGAGGTGAGGATGAGTACGCCAAGCCCGCCGGCGCCGATGGTCGCGGCGATGGTCATCACGCCGATGTTCATCACCACCGCAGTACGCACGCCGGCGAGGATCACCGGCACCGCGATGGGTAGCTCGACCATGCGCAGGCGCTGGCCGAAGGTCATGCCGATGCCTCGGGCGGCTTCGCGAATGCCGGGTTCGACGCTGGTCAAGGCCAGGTAGGTGTTGCGCAGGATCGGCAACAGTGAATAAAGGAACACCGCGGTGATCGCCGGCAACGGCCCAAGGCCTTGGCCGAACTTGCTGTAGAACGGTAGCAGCAGGCCGAACAGGGCGATCGACGGGATCGTCAGCAGCACCGTGGCGCTGGCTTGCAAGGGGCCAGCCACGGCGGGGAAGCGGGTCATCAGGATGCCCAGCGGCACGCCGACGATGATCGCCAGGCCCACCGCGATACCCACCAGGGCCACGTGCTGCCCGGTCAGTTGCAGGACCTGAGCCCAGTCGAGGTGGGCGAAGGTGTCGAGCATGTTCATGGCTGTACCTCGCGGGTCAGAGGGTGCTCGCGCAGAAAGGCGGCCGCCACGGCGGTCGGGTTCTGGTGCTCGACATCGACCTTGGCGTTGAGCGTGCGCATGGTCTGGTCATCGAGCTGTTCGGCCAGCGGCTTGAGCAGGCCCGCCAGTTGCGGGTTGGCGTCGAGCACAGGCTTGCGTACCACCGGCGCTGCGGTGTAGTCGGGGAAGTAGTGTTTGTCGTCTTCGAGCAGCTTGAGGTTGAACGCGTTCAGGCGCCCGTCGGTGGTGTAGACCAGCCCTGCGAACACCTGATTGTTGCGCATTGCGGTGTAGACCAAGCCGGCATCCATCTGGCGGATGTTCGGGCGGCCGACTTGCAGGTCGTACATCGCCTTGAGGCCGACCAGGCCATCGGGGCGATTGGCAAACTCGGTATCCAGTGCGAGCAGGTGATTGCGCGAACGTTCGTCACGCAGCACCTGATTGAGGTCGCTGATGGTGTTGACCTGTGGATAAGCCTCGGCGACCTGGCGGGGCAGACCCAGGGCATAGGTATTGCTGAACTTCGATGGGGTCAGCCAGACCAGGCCCTTCTTCGCATCCAGTGCCTTGACCTTGGCGTAGGTGGCCTCGGCGCTGGGCATGCGTTCATCGACGTGGTTGTACGAGACCAGCGACACCCCGGTGTACTCCCACATCAGGTCGAGCTGACCGGTTTCCTGGGCTTGGCGCGCGATGTTGCTGCCAAGGCCGCTGGTCACCTGCACCTCGAAGCCGTTGGCGCGCAGGTATTGGGCGGTGATTTCGGCCAACACGGTCTGTTCGGTGAACACCCGTGCGCCGATGCGGATCAGGGGTTTTTCTGCGGCTTGGGCAAACCCTGCGCACAGCAGGGCCGCGCCCAGCAGCAAGGCGATTGTCTTTTTCATGGGTGCCTCTTCTTTATTGGGCCAGGCCACGTTCCAGCCAGCGCTTGCTGGAGAAACTCACCAACGCATCCAGTGCCAGGGCGAGCAATGCCGTACAGGCGGCCCCCAGCAGCAACTGTGGTTGGTTGTTAAGGGCGATGCCGGGGAAAATCAGGCTGCCCAGGCTGTTGGCGCCGATCAGGAACGCCAGGGGCGCGGTGCCCACATTCAGCGCCAGGGCCACTCGCACACCGCCGACGATGATCGGCACGGCATTGGGCAGCTCTACCTGCCACAGTTGCTGGCGTGGGGTCATGCCGATGCCGGTGGCGGCTTCCTTGAGCGAGGCAGGGACGTTTTTCAGGCCCTCATAGGTGTTGCGCACGATCGGCAGCAGGGAGGCGAGGAATAGCGCGAAGATCGCCGGGCCCGCGCCGATGCCCAGGACACTCAGGGCGATGGCCAGGACGGCCAGGGGAGGAATGGTGTTGCCAACGTTGAAGAACTGCATGAAGCGCTCGGCTTTGTCGACCCGGTGCGGTCGACTCAAGGCAATGCCGGCAGGGATGCCCACGGCCAGCGCCGCCGCCATTGAAGCCAGCACCAGTACCAGGTGCGCTTGCAGGTAGAACCCAAGATCGTCGCGATAACGCGCGATTGTGTCGATGCCGATCCAGTGGACCAGCAGGGCCAGGATGACGAGCACGGTGGCCCATCCCAACAGCCCTTTACCGTAGCGTGTTGCCACAGGCGGACTCCTTCTTGTAGTCGGCGCCCGCACCCCCGTGTGGCCGGCCATTCCTGGCGGCGGGTAGTGTGAGCGCGAGTAGCAGCGTGAGGCAGGCTGAACGCCGCGATCACGCCATGAGCCGAACCCCGTCGGGCCCGAAAATGCTGATGAAACCAATCCCCAACCGAAGCGGGTTGCAGGGGAGTGGACGTCTCCGTGGGCGTAAAGGTTCCCATCTGAGGCGGCATTTGGCCAGTGTCAATCACTGGTGCCTGATAAAATTGGCGAGAAAAAACATCGGGTTAATGCTCTGTAGGCGTTGAAATACCTGTCCTGTAGCCTTTTGTCGTGATAAAGCAATTGTTTGCTGCGTCTAGACGTAGCTGTGCCGGCCCTTTCGCGGACACTGCGCAGGGCTGGGCCTGTAGGCGCTGGTTCAGCCGATTTTGGTCCAGGCCCAAACTCAGGTATGATATCGCCCCTTTTTAATCCCCCAGTCAGGCGATTTCCCATGACCAACCAGGCCGCCGAAGTCGCGAAGCGCCGCACTTTCGCAATCATTTCCCACCCCGACGCCGGTAAGACCACCATCACCGAGAAGCTGTTGCTGATGGGCAAGGCGATCTCCGTCGCGGGTACCGTGAAGTCGCGCAAGTCCGACCGCCACGCCACCTCCGACTGGATGGAAATGGAGAAGCAGCGCGGTATCTCCATCACCACCTCGGTGATGCAGTTCCCGTACCGCGAGCACATGATCAACCTGCTCGACACCCCCGGCCACGAAGACTTCTCCGAAGACACCTACCGCACCCTGACTGCGGTGGACTCGGCGCTGATGGTGCTCGACGGCGGTAAGGGTGTAGAGCCGCGCACCATTGCCCTGATGGACGTTTGTCGTCTGCGTGATACGCCGATCGTCAGCTTCATCAACAAACTCGACCGTGACATCCGCGACCCGATCGAACTGCTCGATGAAATCGAAGCGGTCCTCAAGATCAAGGCCGCGCCGATCACCTGGCCAATTGGCTGCTACCGCGACTTCAAGGGCGTGTACCACCTGACCGGCGACTACATCGTGGTCTACACCCCCGGTCACGGCCACGAGCGCACCGAAGCCAAGATCATCCAGAAGCTGGACTCCGACGAGGCCCGCGCGCACTTGGGCGACCAGTACGATGGGTTCGTCGAGCAACTGGAACTGGTGCAGGGCGCCTGCCACGAGTTCAACCAGGACGAGTTCATCAACGGTCAGCTCACCCCGGTGTTCTTCGGTACTGCGCTGGGCAACTTCGGTGTCGACCATGTACTCGACGCGGTTGTCGACTGGGCGCCGCGCCCGTTGGGCCGCGTGGCCCACGAGCGCACCGTGGAGCCGGTCGAGGAGAAGTTCACAGGCTTCGTGTTCAAGATCCAGGCGAACATGGACCCGAAACACCGCGACCGCATCGCCTTCATGCGGATTTGCTCGGGCAAGTACGAGAAGGGCATGAAGATGCGCCACGTGCGCCTGAACAAGGACCTGCGCATCGGCGATGCGCTGACGTTCTTCTCTTCCGAGCGTGAGCAGCTGGAAGAGGCCTTCGCTGGCGACATCATCGGCCTGCACAACCACGGCACCATCCAGATCGGCGACACCTTCACCGAAGGCGAGGCGCTGGGCTTCACCGGTATCCCGCACTTCGCCCCGGAGCTGTTCCGCCGCGTGCGCCTGAAAGACCCACTCAAATCCAAGCAATTGCGCCAGGGCTTGCAGCAGTTGGCCGAAGAGGGTGCTACCCAGGTGTTCTTCCCTGAGCGCAGCAACGACATCATCCTGGGTGCGGTCGGTGTGCTGCAGTTCGACGTGGTCGCCAGCCGCCTGAAGGAAGAGTACAAGGTCGAGTGCGCCTATGAGCCGATCACCGTCTGGTCTGCCCGCTGGATCAGCTGCGACGACAAGAAGAAGCTCGAGGAATTCCAGAACAAGGCCATGGAAAACCTGGCCATCGACGGTGGTGGTCACCTGACCTACCTGGCGCCGACCCGGGTCAACCTGTCCTTGATGGAAGAGCGCTGGCCGGACATCAAGTTCCGCGCGACCCGCGAGCATCACTGACAGCCAGCGCGGTCCCTGTACATAGGAGCGGCCTTGTGTCGCGATGGGCTGCAAAGCAGCCCCCAAATTTGCTGCTCTTGCAGAGATCTTGGGGCTTCTTCGCAGCCCATCGCGGCACAAGGCCGTTCTCATAGAACTACACATAACTTGTTGATTTAGAAGGAATCTGTGGGAGCGGGCATGCCCGCGAACACCGGCAAAGCCGGTGCCATCCACCGAGTCGCCTGCTTCGCGGGCAAGTCGGGGCGCCGAACCGCCGCTCCCACAGGGTACGCGGAGCGCTTGCGAAATCAGTTCTCTGCGCGACAGCGCAGCCCAAAGGGCTGGGTGATCTCCTACAGGGGTGGTGTCATGCCTGAACTCAATTCCCGGCCTTGATGCTGGTCCAGATCCGCGTGCGAATGCGGTCGATCTTCGCCGGCATTGCTTCCAGGGCATACAGCTTGCCCATCACATCCTCGCTCGGATAAATCATCGTGTTGGCCTTCAGCGCCGGCTCAACCTTCGCATCCGCCGCCAGGTTGCCGTTGGCGTACTGCACGTGGTTGCTGATGTTGGCCATCGCGTCAGGGTCCAACAGGTAGTTCATGTAGGCGTAACCGGCCTTTTCGTCCGGCGCATCGACTGGCATGGCGACCATGTCGAACCACATCGGCGCGCCTTCCTTCGGGATCGAGTACCCCACCTTCACCCCGTTCTTCGCCTCCTCGGCGCGGTTCTTGGCCTGTAGCACATCACCCGAGAAACCCACCACGACACACACATCGCCATTGGCCAGGTCGCCGGTGTACTTGGATGAGTGGAAGTAGCTGATGTACGGGCGCACTTTCATCAGCAGCGCCTTGGCCTTGTCGTAGTCGGCCGGGTTCTGGCTGTGGTGTGGCAGGCCGAGATAGTGCAGGGCGATCGGCAGCAGCTCGGGGCCGTTGTCCAGCACCGCCACGCCGCAGCTCTTGAGCTTGCTCATGTACTCGGGCTTGAAGATCAGGTCCCAGGAATCCACCGGGGCGTCCTCGCCCAACACGGCCTTGACCTTGTCGATGTTGTAGCCGATACCGGTGCTACCCCACAGGTACGGGAAGCCATACTGGTTGCCGGGGTCGTTCACCTCCAGCGCCTTGAGCAGCACCGGATTGAGGTTCTTCCAGTTGGGCAATTGCGACTTGTCCAGCTTCTTCAGGGCCTTGCCCTGGATCTGCCGGGCCATGAAGTGGTTGGAGGGAAACACCACGTCATAGCCGGAATTGCCGGTCATCAGCTTGCCGTCGAGGGTCTCGTTGCTGTCGTACACGTCGTACGTCGGGTTGATGCCGGTGGCCTTCTGGAAGTTCTGCAGGGTGTCGGGGGCCACATAGCTGGACCAGTTATAGATCTTCACCGAGTCGGCGGCGCTGGCTACGCTGGCGGCCAGCATCAGGGGTGCGAGAAAGAGGGTACGCATGTCGGGGTTACCTTGCTTTGTCTGTTGTTATCGAAGGCAGGCGATCAGCGGATCAGAAAATCAGTACGTAACTCTTGCGCACGGTCTGCTGGATGTCCCAGATGCCGGTGCTGTTGGCCGGTAGCATCAGTGCGTCTCCGGCTTCTATGGTCAGTGGCTCGCCGCCGTCGGGAGTGAAGGTGCAGCGGCCCTTGATGAAGTGGCAGAACTCCTGTTGCACGATCTGCCGCCGCCAGCGGCCCGGGGTGCATTCCCAAATGCCGGTCTCGACCCCGTCGCTGCGCTCGACGCAGGTGACCGAAGTGACGGCGACCGGCTCGCCAAGGGGGACGGCGACAGGGTTGGAGCTGTCCAGCGTGATGCTGTCGGTGTGCTTGAACTGGGTGATGCGCATGACCGGTGTTTCCTGTGTGGTGGGCGGGAAGTTAGTGCATGAAGCCTTCCATGAAGTCGGCCAGCCCCGTGGCCAAGCGCCGCCGCCAAGGCGCGCTGGCTGGGTTGGCGAGGGTCCGGTCCTCGTTGACGAAGCTCTGGATGATCGCGTTGTAGCCCAGCCAGCGGCACGGTTCTGGCGGCCAGCTGGCCAGGCTCGCGACTGGGCGGTTGTCGTGCACCCACGGCTGCGCGGTGAGGGCGTTGTGTTGGCCAAGGATCAGCGCGGCGAGGGTGCGCCCGCCTAGGTTGCTGGCGCCTACGCCTTCACCGCCGTAGCCACCGGCCAGGGCGACGCCGCGCTGGCGGTCGCACAGCATGTGCGGGCGGAAGCGCCGGGCCATACCCAGGTTGCCGCCCCAGGAGTGGGTGATACGCACATGCTTGAGCTGCGGGAAGAGTTCGCCGAACAGGTAGCGGCGCAGTTCGATCTCGTGATGTTCGAGGTTGAAGTTTTCCCGCAACCGCCCGCCGAAGCGATAGCCGCCACGTGCGCCGAACACCAGGCGGTTGTCGGCGCTGCGTTGGCCATAGGTGACCTGGCGGCTGTTCTCGCTGAACGCCTGGCCCTGGCTCAGGCCAATCTGTTCCCAGGTGGACTCTGGCAGTGGCTCGGTGGCCACCAGCAGGCTTTGCACTGGCAACTGGTGGCGCCCCAGCGGCGGCAAGCTGGCGGCGTAGCCCTCGACGGCGGGCACGATCCAGTGGCTGCGGATGCGCGCCAGCGGCGTACGTACTTCACCTGTCTGCCAATCGAGCGCCGGGGTGTTCTCGTAGATCGTAACGCCTAGCGCCTCGACCGCCCGGGCCAGGCCGCGCACCAACTTGGCGGGCTGGAGGGTGGCGGTGTGCGGGCTGAAGACCGCGCCATAGGGGTTGCTGATGCGTAACTGGGCATCGAGCTGTTCGGGGCGCAGCCAGTGGTAGTCGTGTTCGGTCATGCCCTGGCGGTAGAGATCGTCCAGCCACGCGCGCAGGCTACGCTCCTGTTCGGGGTAACGGGCCGCGCAGTACAGCACTCCGCCCTTGCGGTAGTCGCAGTCGATGCCTTCGCGTTGCAACACGTGCTGGACTTCGTCGGGGGTGCCCTGCAACAGGTCGATACTGGCCCGGCGTTGCTGCGGCGAAAGGCTGGCGAGCAGGCGGTCTTCGCCCAGGATGTTGCCCATCAGCCAACCGCCGTTGCGCCCGGAGGCGCCGAAGCCTGCAATGTTCGCCTCGATCAGCGCGATGTTCAGTTGAGGGGCCTGGCGCTTGAGGTAGTACGCGGTCCACAGGCCCGTGTAGCCGGCACCGATGATGCACACGTCGAGGTCCAGGTCCTGGCGCAGGGCCGCACGCGCGCACAGCGGCTCGTCGAGCTGGTCCATCCACAGGCTGATCGTGCGCAGGGATTGCATCGGTCGTGCTCCACATCCGTCAAGGTCTGTGGGCGATCCTAGTGAAGCGTGGGGAAGGCTGTCTTACGTGCGTGCACGCAGGGAAATCTGCTTGAGATACGCCTTGGGCGTGACGCCGGTGTGCTCGCGAAAGGCTTTGTAGAACGCCGAAAGCGAGTTGAACCCGGCATCGAACGCCAGGGCGTCGATGGGCGCCTCGATGCGGTCGTCGTCGAGGCGGGCCATCAGGTGTTGCAGGCGGGCCTGGTTGACGTAGCGATAGAAGCTCTGGCCCAGCACCTGGTTGAGCAGGTAGGAGATCTGGTTACGGCTGTAGCCGCTTTCGTCGGCCACCTGTTGCAGATCCAGCTCCGGGTCCAGGTAGGGACGGCGGTTGTGGAAGTATTGCTCTAGGTCCTGGGCCATGGTCGACAGCTGCCGTGGCGACAGGCCCAGGCGGCTGGTGGCCGGGCGCAGTCCAGTGCCCGAGGCGCCTTTAGTGTCTTGGCGCACCAGCGTTGCGTACTCGTTGACCCGCCAGATAAGGCTGTCCTTGACGGTGATCGCTTCGCTCGACTGAAACGCCGCCAGGCCGTCGCCGCCCTGCACGGTTACCTGGTACTGGATGAAGGCGGTGCAGCCGTCGACGCGAATACGGTCGCTATGGACGATGTCCTCGCCGGCTTCATGGGGCAGGCAGGCGCGCACATAGTCGCGCAGTTGCGCATAGCCGAGTACGCGGTTCTGGAAGAAGTCGTGGTACTGCACATCCGGGTGAAACAGCGCCATCACACCGTCCAGGTCGCGATGCTTCCAGCACAGGTGGTAGCGCATGACGGTGTCGGCGGTGAGCGGGGTCTGGGCGCTGCTGTCAGGAAGTGTCATGCCTGGATCATGCCTTGGCGTCCGGGCGGCGACAAGAATGCAGAACACCTGATGGCAAACGGTGATTCGCGCATTTTGCACGGTCCTGTCTCTACGATCGTGGTTAACGTATTGATTTCAAAGGACGTCATTTTTCGTCACAACTGGCACAGGCACTGCAACGGTTAGCACGTGAAGGGATATCTCGCTAACAACTCATACAGGCGAACACATCATGATCACCTCTGCCGACTCTGTCGTTGTCGATAACCAAAGCCGTTCGGGCGTGTCCTGGGCGGCGATTTTCGCGGGTGCCGCTGCCGCTGCTGCCGCGTCGCTGATCCTCGTGGTCCTGGGGGCTGGCTTGGGCTTGGCGGCCACATCGCCGTGGGCTGACGAAGGGGCCAGCGCCAAGGCACTGGGCATCTCCACTATCGTCTGGTTGTTGCTCACGCAAATCATCGCATCAGGCCTTGGCGGTTATATCGCCGGGCGGTTGCGGGTGAAGTGGGCCAACCTGCATGGCGATGAGGTTTACTTCCGCGATACTGCCCACGGCTTCCTGTCCTGGGCCGTGGCGACCCTGGTTGCGGCAATGCTGGTGCTCGGAACCGCCGGCAACCTGATCGGCGCTGGCGCCAGCGCGGCATCCCAGGTGGTCACGGTCAGCGCTGCCGCTGGGGGCGCTGCGGCGGCGGGCAATCACAACGACTCGATGGGCTATTTCGTCGACAGCCTGTTCCGTAGTGAGGGGCCGGCTCCGGTCAGCGAGGATGCCGCCAACGGCGTGGCCGCGCGGATCCTTGCCAAAGGTGTCGCCAATGATGGAGCCCTGCCAGCAGAGGATTGTGCCTACCTGGCGCAGTTGGTGGCGCAACGTACTCGTTTGACCTTGCCAGAGGCCGAGGCGCGTGTGGATCAGGTCATGGCACAGGTACAGCAACTCAAAGTCCAAGCCAAGCAAGCGGCTGACAAGGCCGCCAGCGTGGCCGCCTGGACCGCGTTGTGGACCTTCGTTGCACTGCTTTGCGGCGCATTCTTCGCCAGCCTGGCTGCGCTGTTTGGCGGCCGTCTGCGTGACCGCGTGCAGTGGCTTGAAGGCGACTACGTAACCCATCGCACCATTCAACGTTAAGCAGGGAGAACCGATATGCGCTCGATTTTGCTGTGGATGCTTGGAGTACCTATCCCCGTGATTATCCTGATTGCAATTTTCATGCATTGACCGAGAAGGGCAGCTTCACGTAGCGCTGGCCATTCAGGGCTGCGTTGCAGCCCATCGCGGCACAAGGCCGCTCCTACAGCACGCTGTAAGAGCGGCCTTGTGCCGCGATCGGTTGTGCTGCGACTACCTAGAGAAACTGCTCGGCATAATGACAAGCCACCTGCCGCGTACTCACCTGCCGCAACACCGGCACTTCCTTGGCACAACGCTCGGTCGCATGCGGGCAGCGCTTGTGGAACGCGCAGCCATCCGGTGGATTCAGCGGGTTGGGCAGTTCACCGGCAATGCGGATCTTCGGCTTGAGCGGATCCGGGTGAATCGCCGGGGTCGCTGACAGCAGCGCTTGGGTGTAAGGGTGCAGGGGCTTGGCGTAGATATCCTCTTTAGGCCCCATCTCCGCAGGCCTGCCCAGATACATGACCAGCACGTCATCGGCCACATGACGGACCACGGCCAGGTTGTGGGAGATGAACACGTAAGCGGTGTTGAATGCCTTCTGCAAGTCCATGAACAGGTTCAGCACCTGTGCCTGGATCGACACGTCCAGCGCCGAGGTGGGTTCATCCGCCACCAGCACTTTCGGTTGCAGCATCATCGCGCGGGCCAGGGCAATGCGCTGGCGCTGGCCGCCCGAGAACATGTGCGGGTAGCGCTGGTAGTGCTCGGGACGCAGGCCCACCTGCTCCATCATCTTCTGCACCTTTTCACGGCGCTCGGCCTTGCTCAGCGAGGTGTTGATCAGCAACGGCTCGGCCAACTGGTCGCCGACCTTCTGGCGTGGGTTGAGCGAAGCGTAGGGGCTCTGGAAGACCATCTGCACGTCACGGCGTAGTTGCTTGCGTGCTTGCTTGTCGGCGCTATTGACCTCGATGCCGGCGATTTGCAGTGAGCCTGAGGAAGGCGCCTCGATCAGCGTGAGGGCGCGGGCCAGGGTCGACTTGCCACAGCCGGATTCGCCGACCACGGCCAGGGTCTTGCCGGCCTCCAGTTCGAACGATACGCCGTTGAGTGCGCGCACCAGGGCATGGCCCTTGAACAGGCCACGGGACACTTCATAGTGACGGGTCAGGTCACGGGCGGACAGTACGACGCTCATCACGCCACCTCCTGGTTGAGCGGGTAGAAGCACCGCGCGAGGCTATGAGCCTGGGGGGCGAGGGCTGGGCGCTGTTGACGGCAGTTGTCCTGCACGTACGGGCAGCGTGGCGACAGCAGGCAACCCTGCGGGCGGTCGTAGCGACCGGGGACGATGCCGGGCAGGGTGGCCAGGCGCTCGGCACCGAGGCTGTGCTCGGGAATGGCCGCAAGCAGCGCTTCGCTGTAGGGGTGGGCGGGGATCTCGAACAGCTCCGGCACCTGACCTACCTCCACGGCTTGGCCGGCGTACATTACGCACACGCGCTTGGCCGTTTCGGCGACCACTGCCAGGTCATGGGTGATCAGGATCAGCGCCATGTTGCGCTCTTTCTGCAGGTTCACCAGCAGCTCCATGATCTGCGCCTGGATGGTCACATCCAGCGCCGTGGTGGGTTCGTCGGCGATCAGCAGCTTGGGTTCACCGGCAATCGCCATGGCAATCGCCACGCGCTGGCTCATGCCACCAGAGAGCTGGTGCGGGTAGGCATCCAGGCGGCTTTCGGCAGCCGGGATTTCGACCTTCTTGAGCAGCTCCAGGGCGCGCTGGCGCGCGGCCTTGCCTTTGAGGCCCAGGTGCTGGCGCAGCACTTCTTCGATCTGGAAGCCCACGGTGTAGCTGGGGTTGAGCGCAGTCATCGGGTCCTGGAAGACCATCGCGATGTCCTTGCCAACGACCTTGCGCCGCTGGCGGCCGCTCAGCTTGAGCATGTCGGTGCCGGCGAAGTGCATGCGTTCGGCAGTGATACGTCCGGGGGCGTCGATCAGCCCCATCAGGGCCATCATGGTGACGGACTTGCCCGAGCCGGACTCGCCGACGATGGCGAGGATTTCGCCAGCATCCACCGTCAGGTCGAGGCCATCGACCACCGGCACGGCATGGGCGTCGCCGAAGCGCACGTCGAGCTTGTTGATTTCTAGCAGTGACATGGCGGTCTCCTCAGGCGGCGTTCTTGAGTTTCGGGTCCAGCGCGTCGCGCAGGCCGTCGCCCATCAGGTTGATTGCCAGCACACTGAGCAATATGGTCAGGCCGGGCAGGCTCACCACCCACCAGGCGCGTTCGATGTAGTCACGGGCCGAGGCCAGCATGGTGCCCCACTCAGGCGTCGGCGGTTGTACGCCGAGGCCCAGGAAGCCCAGCGCGGCGGCATCCAGGATCGCCGAGGAGAAACTGAGCGTGGCCTGCACGATCAGCGGCGCCATGCAGTTGGGTAGCACGGTGACGAACATCAGCCGCGGCAGGCCGGCGCCAGCCAGGCGGGCGGCGGTGACGTAGTCGCGGTTGAGTTCGCCCATCACCGCCGCGCGGGTCAGGCGCACGTAGGACGGCAGCGACACGATGGCGATGGCTATCACGGTATTGATCAGGCCAGGGCCGAGGATGGCGACGATCGCCACGGCCAGCAGCAGTGACGGCAAGGCCAGCATGACGTCCATCAGGCGCATGATCGACGGGCCCAGCAGGCGTGGGAAGAAACCGGCGAACAGGCCCAGCAGGATGCCAGGGATCAGCGACATCACCACCGAGGACAGGCCGATCAGCAGCGACAGACGTGCGCCTTGTATCAGCCGCGATAGCAGGTCACGGCCTAACTCGTCGGTGCCGAGGATGAACTGCCAGGTGCCGCCTTCGAGCCACACCGGTGGGGTAAGCAGAAAGTCGCGGTACTGCTCGCTAGGGTCATGCGGCGCGACCCAGGGGGCGAACAGCGCGCAGAACACGATCAGCAGCATGAAGGCAAGGCCGGCCACTGCGCCTTTGTTGCGCGAGAAGGCGTGCCAGAACTCTTTGTAGGGCGAGGGGTAGAGCAGGCTCTGGTCGACCACGCCGGTTGGGGTGACAGATTTTGCAATCGGGCTTGTCATGGCGTGGGCCTCAGCGCTGATGACGGATGCGAGGGTTGGCCAGGCCGTAGAGGATATCCACGACGAAGTTGACCAGGATCACCAGGCAGGCGATCAACAGGATGCCGTTCTGGACCACGGGGTAGTCACGCGCACCGATGGCTTCGATCAGCCATTTGCCGATGCCCGGCCAGGAGAAGATGGTTTCGGTGAGTACCGCACCGGCGAGCAGCGCGCCGACTTGCAGGCCGAACACCGTCAGCACCGGGATCAGCGCATTGCGCAGGCCGTGGACGAACACCACGCGGGCCGGTGACAGGCCCTTGGCGCGGGCGGTGCGGATATAGTCTTCGCGCAGCACTTCGAGCATCGAGGAGCGGGTCATACGGGCGATCACCGCCAGTGGAATGGTGCCCAGCACGATGGCTGGCAGGATCAGGTGCATCAGCGCATCCTTGAACGCACCGTCTTCATCGCTGAGCAGGGTGTCGATGAGCATGAAGCCGGTTTTCGGCTCGATGTCGTAGAGCAGGTCGATACGCCCGGACACTGGCGTCCAGCCCAGGCTCACCGAGAAGAACATGATCAGGATCAGGCCCCACCAGAAGATCGGCATCGAGTAGCCGGCCAACGAAATGCCCATCACCCCATGGTCGAACAGCGAGCCGCGCTTGAGTGCGGCAATCACGCCGGCCAACAGCCCGACGATGCCGGCGAACAAAAGGGCCGCCATGGCCAGTTCCAGGGTGGCCGGGAACAGCGTGGCGAACTCGCTCCAGACACTGGTGCGGGTGCGCAACGACTCGCCCAGGTCGCCCTTGGCGAGCTTGCCGATGTAGTCCAGGTACTGGACGGGCAGGGGTTTGTTCAGGCCCAGGCGCTCCATGGCCTGGGCGTGCATTTCGGGATCGACCCTGCGCTCGCCCATCATCACTTCCACCGGATCGCCGGGGATCAGGCGTATGAGCGCGAAGGTCAGCAAGGTGATACCGAAGAAGGTCGGGATCAACAGGCCCAGGCGCCGTGCAATAAAACTCAACATTGTCGGGGTTACCTCATCAGCCGTTGTACGGCGGTGCCGCCGGTGCCCGTATGGGGTGTCGGCGGTCGTTGTTGTTCTACTTCACCTTGGTGGTGGCGAAGTTGTTGTTGGTCAGGGGATTGATCACGTAGCCCTCCACGTTCTCGCGCATTGCGGTGAACATCTTGGGGTGGGCCATGCTGATCCAGGGCTGGTCCTCATCGTACACCGCCAAGGCCTCGCTATAGAGCCTTGCGCGTTCATCGTTGTCGATCACTTCGCGGGCACGGGTGATCAGCTCCTGGAACCTTGGATTGCACCAGCGGGCATAGTTCTCACCCGTCTTGGCCGCCTCGCAGCCGAGCAAGGGGGTGAGGAAGTTGTCCGGGTCACCGTTGTCGCCGGCCCAGCCTGTAGACACCAGGTCCGCCTCGCCGTTTTTCGCCCGACGCAGCATTTCGGCCCACTCCATCACGCGGATGTCCAGCCTCAGGCCGATCTTGGCAAGGTCGGCTTGGAGCATTTCGGCGGACAGGCGTGGGTTGGGGTTGGTCGGGCCGCCGCCGTTGCGGGTGAACAGGGTGAGCACCGCGCCGTCAGGGACGCCTGCCTCCTTGAGTAGGGCGCGGGCTTTGGCCAGGTCGTAGGGTGGGCTCTGGTTCCGGGTGTTGTAGCCGATCATCGTGGGTGGATACGGATTCACCGCCACCAACGCATTGCCTTTGCCGAACAGTTGGTCGACGTGGGTCTGACGGTCGAAGGCCATGTTGATCGCCCGACGCACGCGCGCATCGCTCAGGTACTTGTGCTGGGTGTTCATCGCGATGTAGCCGGTCACCAGCGCTTCGATCTCAGCGACTTTCAGCGTGGGGTCGGCCTTGATCGCCGGCACATCGTCCGGCTTGGGGTACAGCGCCACCTGGCATTCGTTGGCGCGTAGCTTTTGCAAGCGTACGTTGTTGTCGGTGGCGATGGCGAAGACCAGCGTGTCGCTGGGCGGCTTACCACGGAAGTAGTCAGGGTTGGCCTTGTAGCGAACCTGGGCGTCCTTGTTGTAGCGCTGGAAGATGAACGGGCCGGTGCCTATTGGCTTGCTGTTGAGGTCGGCGGTGTTGCCAGCCTTGAGCAACTGGTCGGCATATTCGGCCGAATAGATCGAGGTGAAGGCCATGGCCATGTCACGCAGGAACGGCGCTTCGGGGCGGGTGAGGGTGATGACCACGGTATGCTCGTCGGTTTTCTCCACCGACTTGAGCAGGTCCTTGAAGGCCATGCTCTCGAAGTACGGGTAGCCAACGCTGGTCTTGGCGTGCCACGGGTGATCGGTGCGCAACTGGCGATTCAGGCTCCACAGCACGTCGTCGGCGTTGAGCGTGCGGGTGGGCTTGAAGTAGTCGGTGGTGTGAAACTTTACCCCTTCGCGCAGGTGGAAGGTGTAGGTCAGCCCGTCGGGGCTGATGTCCCAATGCGTCGCCAGGGCCGGCTCGATGTCGGTGGTCCCGGGCTTGAAGTCCACCAGGCGATTGAAGATGGTCTCGGCCGAGGCGTCGGCGGTCACGGCGGTGGTGTATTGCACGATGTCGAAGCCTTCGGGGCTCGCCTCGGTGCACACCACCAGCGGCCTTGCCGCCAGGTTCGACGCCGCGCCCAGGATGAGCGCCGCCAGGGCGGCGCGTAGCGGTAGCGATTTCATGGAACCTCCCTGCAGTGATTGTTCCAGCGTAGCTGCCCCGACCCGCCCAAGGCGGGCCAGGGCGCCGACGGTCAGAGGATGTTGAATGGAATGGTGGTGACGATACGCAGCTCGTCCAGGCTGCCGTCGGCCTGGGCCTTGCTGGCGCGGTGCGCGGTGTAGGTGGCGCGGATGCTGGTGTCTTTCAGCGGCCCGCTCTGTACCGCGTAGCTGGTGCCGATGCCCCACTCGTAGTGGGTCTCGCCATCCATGCCGCGCACGTTGTAAGCGTTACCCTGGTAGTGGGTGCCGTCGATGCCCCAGCCGCGTGCGTTGTACAGGTTGAACTTCAGGCCTGGCACGCCGTAGGCCGCCATGTTCAGCACGTAGCTGATCTGCAGGGACTTTTCGTTCGGGCCGTTGAAGTCCGATAGCAGCGAGTTGGCCAGGTAAATGCCGTTGGTCTCGTGCAGGTAGTCGAAGTATTCATTGCCGTTGACCTGCTGCCAGGAGGCGCTGAGGGTGTGAGCCTGGTGCGTCAGGCCGAACGACAGGCTGTAGGTGTCGTTGTCGATCTGGCCCATTTTCTGGCTGCCTGCGTCCACGGTCTTGTAGTAGTTCAGGCCGGTGGTCAGGCTCAGCACCGCACTGTCGCCCAGCACGTGGTTGGCGCCGAAGTAGTACTGGTTCCAGAAATCCTCGACCTTGGTGGCGTAGAGGCTGGTGGTCAGGCTCTTGAGCGGCTGGTAGTTCAGGCCAACGGTGCTGGCGCGGTCGGTTTCCACGCCGGTCGCGCCATATTCGCTGCGGAACTTGCTCAGGCTCTGCTCGGTACGTGGCGAGACGCGGTCGAATGTGCCCAGGTCGAACGACAGGTTGTCGAACTCGGCGCTGTGCAGGAACGCGCCTTGGAAGCTCGACGGCAGGGCGCGGTTGCCAATGTAGGCGATCATTGGCGTATCGACCGACTGGCGGCCGAGGGTCAGGGTGGTGTTGGAGACCCGTGCCTTGACGTTGCCCAGGCCCATCTTGCTCCACTGGCCGATCACATCGCCGTCGCTGTGGGTCAGGGTGCGGTTGTTCGGACCGGCGACCGCAGCACGGCCGCGCTCGAGGGCGATGGCGTTGTAGGCAGCGGCTTCGACGGCAAAGCCCACGGTGCCCTGGGTGAAGCCCGAGCTGTAGTCGAGGATGGTGCCTTGCAGCCAGTTGTCACGGCTGTGGGTGGCACGGCGGGTGCCATCGCCTTTGGTGTGGTTGAACAGCGGTGCGCGGGTGGCGCGTTCGCGGGCGTACCAGTTGCGGGTGCTGCCCGACAGGCTCTGGCCATCGATGAAACCCTTGGCCTCGGCCTGCTCGTTGCCTGGCTTGAGGGTGATCGGGACGAAGTCCTGACTTTGCGTCTCGGCCTGGGCCAGGCTGCTGCATGCGCCGATGGCCAGTGCCAGCGCGGTGGTTGTCATGGTTTTCAACGTTGAAGCTCCCTTTGACTCTTTTAGTTATGCCCGTGCCTTGTGAGCGCGGGAGTTGTGCGGTACTGCGTGGGGGTGTTGCCAGGGTTCGCCCGGGATCGCCGGGCCAATTCGGGGATGTGTGTAGCGCGTGTCGGCCTCTTCGCGGGTGAACCCGCTCCCACAGGTGCGATGCGAATCTCACGACCTGCACTGAACCTGTGGGAGCGGGTTTACCCGCGAAGAGGCCCTTGAGGGTTGGGCATCAATCGATGCTCACATCGGAAAACACGTTGCGTCCGAAGGGGCTGACCTTGAAACCCTCGACCTTGACGCTCAGCGGTTGATTGACCGTGGAGTGGGCCACCGGGGTAATCGGCACCTGCTGCTTGAGGCGCTGCTGGGCCTGTTGGTAGAGCGCTATACGCTGTTCCCGGTCTGTGACCCGCTTGGCCTGCTTGACCAGGGAGTCGTACTCACGGTCGCACCACAGTGAGTAGTTGTTGCTGCCGATGGCATCGCAGCTGTAGAGCGTGCCGAGCCAGTTGTCCGGGTCGCCGTTGTCGCCGGTCCAGCCGATCAGGGCGATGTCGTGCTCGCCGCTCTTCATGCGCTTGAGGTACTCGCCCCATTCGTAGCTGACGATGCGCACCTTCAAGCCCAGCTTGCTCCAGTCCGCCTGGAGCATTTCGGCCATGAGCTTGGCGTTGGGGTTGTAAGGGCGTTGTACCGGCATCGCCCAGAGCGTGACCTCGGTGCCCGGCTTGACCCCAGCCTGTTGCAACAGTTGCTTGGCTTTTTCCGGGTTGTATGGGGCGTCCTTGAGGGTGTCGTCATAGGACCATTGGGTGGGCGGCATGGCGTTGACTGCTGCTTGCCCGGAGTCCTGGTACACCGCCTGGATGATCGCCGGCTTGTTCACCGCCATGTCCATGGCCTGGCGCACGTCGAGGCGGTCGAAAGGCGGGTGCTGGGTGTTGTAGGCGATGTAGCCTAGGTTGAAGCCGGGCTGTTGCAGCACTTGCAGGGTCTTGTCCTGGCGCAGCGCGGCGAGGTCGGCAGGGCGTGGGTGCAGCGTGACCTGGCATTCGTTGCGGCGCAGTTTCTGGATGCGCACCGAGGGGTCGATGTTGATCGAGAACACCAGGTTGTCGAGCTTTACCCGTTCTGGCGCCCAGTATTGCGTGTTGCCCTTGTAGCGGATCTGCGAGTCCTTCTGGTAACGCTGGAACACGAATGGGCCGGTGCCGATCGGGCGCTGGTTGATGTCGCTGGGCTTGCCGTTGGCCAGCAGGTGATCGGCGTACTCGGCGGAAAGGATCGAGGCGAACGCCATGGCCAGGTTCTGGATGAACGCGGCGTCGACATGCTCGAGGGTGAATACCACACTGAGCGGGCCGGTCTTCTCGATGCGGGCGATGTTCTTGTCCAGGCCCATGCTGACGAAGTAGGGAAACTCGGTGGGGTAGGCCTGGCGGAACGGGTGCTGCTTGTCGAGCATGCGGTTGAAGGTGAACAGCACGTCGTCGGCGTTGAACTCACGGCTGGGGGTGAAGGCCTGATTGGCATGGAACTTCACCCCAGGGCGCAGGTGAAAGGTGTAGCGCAGGCCATCTTCGGAGACCTCCCAGTGGGTCGCCAGCGCCGGCTGCACGGCGGTGCCGCCGCGCTCGAACTCGACCAAACGGTTGTACAGTGGCTCGGCGGCATCGTTGTCGGTGGCCGAGGTGTACTGGGCGGTGTCGAACCCCGCCGGGCTGCCTTCGGAACAGAACACCAGGCTGTTGGCCTGGCTCGAGGTGGCTTGGCCGAGCAGGCCAAGTGCGATCAGGGTGGTGCACAGTGTCGTGGTGCGCATGGCAGGTCCTTTGTCCATATCGTCTGGGGCCGCGATGGCTAAAACGCGGCTGCAAGTGGCCTGTCCTGACGATAGGGACGTCAGGACAAGGCAACCAGTGACCGGGAGCTGATAGGGGGGAGAGGGTTTTCCGACAGATTTGCAGGAAATGCCCTACCCATAGCTCGGACGGTTAATCACCCTGCCGACTAACGTCGCGGCAGGGTGGTGCTCACCGTCACTTGGCTACGCTGACCCCATAGAAGGCGTTCAGGCCGAATGGACTGATCTTGAAGTCCTTCACGGACGTGCTCATGGGTTGATACACGGTGGAGTGTGCGATCGGGGTGATCGGCACCTGTTCCTTGAGGATGTGCTGGGCCTTTTGGTACAGCTCGATGCGCTTGGCCTGGTCGGAGGTGGCCTTGGCCTGCTTGATCAGGTCGTCGTAGGGCTTGTAGCACCACTTGGAGAAGTTGTTGCCTTGCAGTGCATCGCAACCGTAGAGGGTACCCAGCCAGTTGTCCGGGTCACCGTTGTCGCCGCTCCAGCCGATCAGCATGGCGCCTTGCTCGCCGGCCTTGGAGCGCTTGATGTACTCGCCCCACTCGTAGCTGACGATCTTGGCCTTGATGCCGATCTTGGCCCAGTCGGACTGAAGCATCTCGGCCATCAGCTTGGCGTTGGGGTTGTAGGGGCGCTGTACCGGCATGGCCCATAGGGTGATCTCGGTACCCTCCTTGATGCCGGCTTCCTTGAGCAGTTGCCTGGCTTTCTCGGGGTCGTACTTGGCGTCCTTGATCGAGGTGTCGTAGGACCATTGGGTGGGCGGCATGGCGTTGACCGCCAACTGGCCGGCACCCTGGTACACCGATTCGATGATCTGCTGCTTGTTCACCGCCATGTCCAGGGCCTGGCGCACCTTGAGCTGGGCCATGGGGTTGGGCTGGCTTTCGCCCTTGATTGTGTCCATGACGTTGTAGGCGATGTAGCCAAGGTTGAAGCCGGCCTGCTCGGGCATCTGCAGCTTCTTGTCCTGCTTGAGCGGCTCGATGTCGGCTGGGCGCGGGAACAAGGTGACCTGGCACTCGTTCTTCTTGAGCTTCTGCATGCGCACCGAGGCGTCGGTGCTGATGGCGAAGATCAGGTTGTCGATCTTCACGTCATCGGGATTCCAGTAGTCCTTGTTGCCCTTGTAGCGGATCTGGGCATCCTTCTGGTACTTGCTGAACACGAACGGCCCAGTGCCGATGGGTTTCTGGTTGATGTCGGCGGCTTTGCCTTGCTTGAGCAGTTGCTCGGCGTACTCGGCGGACTGGATCGAGGCGAAGCTCATGGCA
This sequence comes from Pseudomonas sp. NY15463, assembly GCF_048068415.1. Lineage (NCBI taxonomy): Bacteria > Pseudomonadati > Pseudomonadota > Gammaproteobacteria > Pseudomonadales > Pseudomonadaceae > Pseudomonas > Pseudomonas sp. NY15463. The sequence goes on along the minus strand of NZ_JBLUQD010000002.1, from coordinate 512,273 downwards.
AGGTTCTGGATGAAGGCGGCATCCACCTCGTTCAGGGTGAAGCGCACGGTATGCGCGTCGACCTTCTCGATATGCGCGATGTTCTTATCCATGCCCATATCGGTGAAGTACGGGAACTCGGTGGGGTATGCCTTACGGAACGGGTGGTCCTTGTCGAGCATGCGTTCGAAGGTGAACAGCACGTCGTCGGCGTTGAAGGTGCGGGTGGGCTTGAAGTAGTCGGTGGTGTGGAACTTGACCCCGTCGCGCAGGTGGAACGTGTAGGTCTTGCCGTCTTCGGAGACTTCCCAGCGGGTGGCCAGGCCGGGAATCACCGCAGTGCCGCCCCGTTCGAACTGGGTCAGACGGTTGAAAATGGTTTCGGCGGAGGCGTCGAAGTCGGTTCCGGTGGTGTACTGCCCTGGGTCGAAACCGGCCGGGCTGCCTTCTGAGCAGAACACCAGGTTGGACGCGGCGAGGGCGGAAGGTGCGCCAGCTAGCAAGCCTGCGCCGACCAGAAACGGAATGACTGCGTGTTTGAGCATGGTGGCCTCATTGTTTTCATTTTTTGAATTGAGGCGGCCTCGTGAGCCGACCTGCGGAAACTTATGCAGGGGGCATTCCCATTGCAACAGGCAACTGCCAGGTTGAAGGGTAAAAGTGGCACGACAGTACATGAATGTCGCATTCGTATAATTTTTGCGGATGTTGAACGTTTGCGCAGTAAAAATAAGCTAGTTTTTCAGCATGTTTCGCGAAGAGAGTGATGGCAAGATGCCCCCGAAATGGGCGTAGGAAAGGTCTGAAACTGTTGTACGAGGCGGATTGCACCGCCTCGCAGTCGGGTGGGGGTCAGGGCATCTGGACTTCGATCAGGCCATCGGCGCTCATGCTGACTTCGCTGGTGCCCGCTTCGATATCAGGCGCAGGTGCCGCTTCGTCGGCAGCCTTGGCCATCATCGCCATCGGGGCGCTGCGCAGGTACGGGCGTGGGTAGCCGCTGCTGTTCAGGTTCAGGCTGACCACCTTGTAGCCGTTGCCACCGAGGGCCTCGGTGGCCAGTTGCGCGCGAGCCTTGAAGGCGGCCACGGCGTCCTTGAGCAGTTCGTCTTCGCTGGCCTTGCGCGTGGATGGGGCAATCGAGAAGTCCATGCCGCCCATCTTCAAGTCCTGCAGCAGTTCGCCGGTGAGGTTGGACAGGGCAGGGAAGTCGGCGCTTTCCAGCCGCAGTTCGGCACGCTCGCGCCAGCCTGTGATCTTCTGGCCTTTGCTGTCGTAGATCGGGTAGCTATTGCGGCTGCCCTGGCTGATCTTCACGTCCTTGACCGCGCGCGCCTGTTGAACGGCTTTGTTCAGGGTCTCGGTGATCTGCTTGGCCAGTTTGCCCGCATCGGTGTTCTGCGCTTCGCTGTACAGCGTGACTACCATCAGGTCGCGGGCGACTTCCTTGCTGACTTCGGCGCGCAGCGAAACCTGGTTGTAGCGCGGCTCGTCAGCAGCCAGGGCCGGCAGGCTGGCCAGCAGGCCACAGGACAGGGCGAACGCGGCACCGCGACGTGAAATGTGCATGTGTAGCTCCTTGGCAAATAGAGGGCGTGGCGAAGCAGTGCGTGCCACGCATGGCCGATCTGACCGGGGACATTTTAGGCAGTTCAAAGCTTCAAGCTTCAAACTGCAAGAAAGTATGTAGACGAACCCAAGGCCGATGTAACCTGTCCTGGCGTCGGACGGGTTATGCCAGATACCGTGATCAGCTTGCAGCTCGTCTCTAGAAGCTTAGCGGTGTGGCGCTTTGCCGCATCGCAGCAGCGAGGCGCCTGGCTTCGGTATACTTCAGCCGATTTTCCTGAAGCACTCATCGGGAGAGCGCATGCTCGCCGCCGTACACCCGCTTTCCGCGACCCGCCAGAATCTCTGGCGCCTGACCTTTATCCGCATCCTTGTGCTGGCCGCCCAGGCAGGCTCGGTGGGGGTCGCCTACTGGACCGAACTGCTACCGCTGCCCTGGCTTTCGCTGGCGGTCACGCTGGCCTTGTCTTCGCTGCTATGTGCGTTCACCGCGCTGCGCCTGCGCCTGTCGCTGCCAGTCACCGAGACCGAATACGCCCTGCAATTGGCCTGCGATCTGCTGATCCACAGCGCGTTGCTTTACTACACTGGCGGCTCGACCAACCCGTTCGTCTCCTACTACCTGGTGCCGCTGGCGATCGCCGCAGTCACTCTGCCGTGGCTCTACTCGCTGGTGCTCTCGGGCATCGCCCTGGTGGCCTACAGCCTGCTGCTGGTGCAGTTCTACCCGCTGGAGACGCTGCCGCTGGCCCGCGACACCATGCAGGTGTACGGCATGTGGTTGAGTATCGCCCTGGCAGCGGCGGTGATTACCTTCTTTGCCGCGCGCATGGCCGAGGAGCTGCGCCGCCAGGAGCACCTGCGCGCCGAGCGCCGTGAAGAAAGCCTGCGCGACGAGCAACTGCTGGCCGTGGCGACCCAAGCCGCAGGCGCAGCCCACGAACTGGGCACGCCACTGGCGACCATGAGTGTGTTGCTCAACGAGATGCGCCAAGATCACCCCGACCCGCTGTTGCAGGAAGACCTGCAAATCCTTCAGGACCAGGTCAAGCTGTGCAAAGAGACGTTGCAGCAGTTGGTGCGCGCCGCCGAGGCTAATCGTCGGCTGGCGATTGTCGAGCAGGATGTCACTGCCTGGCTCGACGAAGCGCTCAACCGTTGGCACTTGATGCGTCCCGAGGCCAGCTACCGCTTCCAGCGCCTGCGCGATGGCGAGGTGCCGCGGCTGAGCCCGCCGCCGGACCTGACCCAGGCGCTGCTGAATTTGCTGAACAACGCCGCCGATGCCTGCCCGGACGATCTTCAGGTTCAGTTGGACTGGACGTCCCAGGACATTCTCATCAGTATCCGCGACCACGGACCGGGCGTACCGCCAGCGATCGCCGAGGCTATCGGCAAACCTTTCATTACCACCAAGGGCAAAGGCTTCGGCCTGGGCCTGTTCTTGAGCAAGGCCAGCGTGACCCGTGCGGGCGGTTCGGTGAAACTCTATAGTCACGAGCAGGGCGGCACCCTGACCGAATTGCGCCTGCCCCATGGCAAGCGAGGAGATTAACGATGAGCGAAGAAAACCAGGTCGACGGCGAAGAACTACCGCACCTGTTGCTGGTGGACGATGACGCCACTTTCACCCGCGTGATGGCACGCGCCATGAGCCGTCGAGGTTTTCGCGTGAGCACCGCAGGCTCCGCCGAAGAAGGCCTGAAACTGGCCGAACAGGACCTGCCGGACTACGCCACGCTGGACTTGAAAATGGAAGGCGATTCGGGTTTGGTCTTGCTGCCCAAGCTGTTGGAGCTCGACCCCGAGATGCGCGTGGTGATTCTCACCGGCTATTCGAGCATCGCCACGGCAGTGGAGGCGGTCAAGCGCGGCGCCTGCAACTACCTGTGCAAGCCCGCAGACGCCGACGACGTACTGGCGGCATTACTCTCGGAGCATACCGACCTGGACACCCTGGTGCCGGAGAACCCGATGTCGGTTGACCGCCTACAGTGGGAACACATCCAACGCGTGCTGGGCGAGCACGAAGGCAACATTTCCGCCACTGCGCGGGCGTTGGGCATGCACCGGCGTACTCTGCAGCGCAAGTTGCAGAAGCGCCCGGTTCGTCGCTGATACACATTACTTGTTGATTTAAAACGGTTTCTGTAGGAGATCACCCAGCCCTTTGGGCTGCGCTGTCGCGCAGAGAACTGATTTCGCAAGCGCTCCGCGTACCCTGTGGGAGCGGCGGTTCGGCGCCCCGACTTGCCCGCGAAGCAGGCGACTCGGTGGATGGCACCGGCTTTGCCGGTGTTCGCGGGCAAGCCCGCTCCCACAGATTCCTTCTAAATCAACAAGTTATGTGTAGTTCTATGAGAGCAGCCTTGTGCCGCGAATGGGCTGTACAAGGCCGCTCCTACGCAGGACACGCCTTACTGACGCGATAAGGCCATAAGTGGCATAAACAGCGTTAAAGTCCTCCTCGATCCCCGCAATGCCTGAACTGTTGGCGTATCATTAGCCCCCTAACGGCAACTCCCTCGCTCAGGACCGCTTGCGCATGCTCGCCCTTCTCATCCAGACGCTGAACATCACGGCTCCGGTCTTCGCCATGCTGTTCATGGGCATGCTGCTCAAACGCATCGGCCTGATCGACGACAATTTCAGCAGGGTCGCCTCGTCGCTGGTGTTCAACGTGTGCATGCCGGCGTTGTTGTTTCTTGGCATCTATCACGCTGACCTTGCCGCCGCCGTCAAGCCGGGGGTGATCTTTTACTTCATCGCCGCCACCCTGGTCGGGTTTGCGCTGTCCTGGGGCCTGGCCATTTGGCGCAGCCCACTGGCCGACCGTGGCATCTACACCCAGGGCGCATTTCGCGGCAACAATGGGGTGATCGGCCTGGCCCTGGCCGCCAGCCTGTATGGCGACTACGGTATTTCCCTGGGGGCGGTGCTGGCGGGCTTGGTGATCCTCATGTACAACTCGCTGTCGGCGGTGGTGCTGGCGGTGTACAGCCCGGACCTGAAGTCCGACCCGTGGAGCCTGTGCAAGAGCATCTTCAGCAATCCGCTGATCCTCAGCGTGCTGGCGGCTGCGCCTATGGCTTACTGGCAGGTGCCGTTGCCCAACTGGGTGCTGACATCGGGCGATTATCTGGCGCAGATGACCCTGCCGTTGGCGCTGATCTGCATTGGGGGCACCTTGTCGCTGGCGGCGCTGCGCGACAGCGGTAAGCTGGCGGTGGACGCAAGCCTGGTGAAGATGGTCTGGTTGCCGATCCTGGGCACCCTCGGCGCGTGGTTGTGCGGTTTTCGCGGCGCCGAGCTGGGGATCCTGTTTCTCTACATCGGCAGCCCGACCGCTGCGGCCAGCTATGTGATGGCCCGGGCCGCCAACGGTAACCATGAGCTGGCGGCGTCTATTATCGTGATCACCACGCTGATGGCAGCGATTACCACCAACATCGGCATTTTCGTCTTGCAGTGGGGCGGCTGGATTTAGTCGTCTGCGCAGCCTACTGCACATAAAACCAATAACACGGCCTCACCTAAAGGACACTTCATGCAAGACCAGAGTAGCCCCGAGCGCTTGCAGCGCGGGCTGAAGAACCGCCATATACAACTGATCGCGCTGGGCGGTGCGATTGGCACCGGGCTGTTCCTGGGCATCGCCCAGACCATCCAGCTGGCTGGCCCTTCGGTATTGCTGGGCTATGCCATCGCTGGCCTGATGGCCTTCCTGATCATGCGCCAGCTCGGCGAGATGGTGGTCGAGGAGCCGGTTGCCGGTAGCTTCAGCCACTTCGCCCACCAGTACTGGAACGAGTTCGCCGGGTTCGTTTCGGGCTGGAACTACTGGGTGGTGTACGTGTTGGTGGGCATGGCCGAGCTGACGGCGGTGGGCATCTACATCAAGTACTGGTGGCCGGACTTCCCCACCTGGGCCACGGCGGCGATCTTCTTCGTGGTGATCAATGCCATCAACCTGACTCAAGTGAAGGTGTACGGGGAGCTGGAGTTCTGGTTCTCGCTGGTCAAGGTGGTGGCCATCGTCAGCATGATCGGCTTCGGTGCCTGGTTGCTAGGCAGCGGCCAGGGTGGCCCGGACGCCAGCGTCGCCAACCTGTGGCAGTACGGTGGCTTCTTCCCCAATGGCGTGAGCGGGCTGGTGATGGCGCTGGCGGTAATCATGTTCAGTTTTGGTGGTCTGGAGCTGGTGGGTATCACCGCCGCCGAAGCTGCCAATCCGCGTGAGAGCATCCCGAAGGCCACCAACCAGGTGGTCTACCGCATCCTGATTTTCTATATCGGCGCCTTGGCGGTGCTGCTGTCGCTGTACCCGTGGCAGAAGGTGGTGCAGGGCGGTAGCCCGTTCGTGATGATCTTCCACGAACTCGACAGCGACCTGGTGGCGACCATCCTCAACGTCGTGGTGCTGACCGCTGCGCTGTCGGTCTACAACAGCTGCGTGTACGCCAACAGCCGCATGCTGTTCGGCCTGGCATCCCAGGGCGATGCGCCACGCCAGTTGCTCAAGGTCAGCCGCCGTGGCGTACCGCTCACGGCACTGGGGGTGTCTGCGTTCGCCACGGGCATGTGTGTGGTGATCAACTACCTGATGCCGGGCGAAGCTTTTGGCCTGCTGATGGCACTTGCCGTATCGGCGCTGGTGATCAACTGGGCGAGCATCAGCATCACCCACCTGAAATTCCGCAAGGCCAAGCTGGCTGCCGGTGTGATCCCGTTCTACCGCAGCTGGGGGCATCCGATCAGCAACTACCTGTGCCTGGCGTTCATCGTGCTGATTCTGGTGGTGATGTACCTGACGCCGCCGATCCGCATCTCGGTGATGCTGATTCCGGCGTGGATCGCGGTGTTGTGGGTGGCATTCAAGATGAAGAAGGCGCGCCAGGCTAACTGAGTGGGCTTCTTCGTGGGCAAGCCCGCCCCCACAGGACCGCGCACAGACTGGTTCGAGCGCTGTACCTGTGGGGGTATTTTATCCGCGACTCAGTGTTGGCGGCGCCAGGCGCGAAGCGTCGTGTACAGCAGCACGAGCGCGAGCGCCGGGAGTACGTAGAAAAGCATCAGTCTTTCAAGGCGCCCAGCCAGCGGCAGCCCGGTGGTAAAGGTCACCACGTGCAGGCCGTAGGCCAGGTACAGGCAGAGGAACACCAGGCCTTCGGCTCGGGTGACCCGGTAACCTGAATAGAACACTGGCAGGCACAGCGCGGCGACGCCGAGCATCACCGGCAGGTCGAAGTCCAGCGCGTTGGGTGAGATCGACAGCGGCTCGGGGGCCACCAGTGCAGTCGTTCCCAGCACTGCGAGTAGGTTGAACAGGTTGCTGCCGATCACCGTGCCCACCGCGATCTCGCGCTCACCGCGCAAGGCGGCGATCAGCGCAGCCGCCAGCTCCGGCAACGAGGTGCACACCGCCACGACGGTCAAGCCGATCACCCGTTCGGACAATCCCAGGTCGGTGGCCACTTCCACCGCTGCCTCCAGCAGCAGATGCCCCGCCAGGCTGAGCAGGATGAACCCCAGCAGCACTTGCCCCAGCGTGCCGCTCCAGAAGCGCCAGGCATGCACATGGGCGGCGGGCGCGGCGGGGTAGGTGCGCGCATAATGGCGCGACTGGTGCCAGAGCATCAGCAGGTAGCCTGCAAGGCCTAGCAGCAGTATTGCACCCTCGAAGCGGCCCAGCAGGCCATTGCTGGCCAGCAGGTAGACCAGCGCGCTGGCCGCGATCATCAGTGGAATATCCAGGCGCACCAGCTGGCGTGATACGCGCAGCGGAATGATCAGCGCTGCCAGCCCGAGAATCACCAGCACGTTGAAGATATTGCTGCCGATCACGCTGCCCACTGCTACGTCTGGCGCGCCCTGATAGGCGGCTTGCAGGCTCACGGTGAGCTGCGGGGCGGTGCTGCCGAAGGCGACCAGGCTCAGGCCGATGATCAGCGGGCGTACGTGCAGGCGGGTGGCCAGGCGCAGGGCGGCGCGCACCAGCAGTTCGGCGCCGATGATCAGCAGCAACAGGCCAGTGCCCAGTTGCAGCAGGCTGAAGGTGGGGAGAGTGGCCAGGTCGAAAATGGCAGGGGCTCCAGTTGGATCAGTCAGACAGACCTTGTACCCGTACGCGCGCGGTTCCGCTACGCAGCATGCCGATTTTTTCTGCGGCAGCACGTGACAGGTCGATCAGCCGGCCGCGGGTATGGGGTCCCCGGTCGTTGATCCGCACCACGACACTGCGTTGGTTGGCGAGGTTGGTGACCAGCAGCCGGGTGCCGAACGGCAGGCTGCGGTGGGCGGCGGTCAGGCCATGCTGGTTGAAGGGTTCGCCGCTGGCGGTGCGCTTGCCGTGGTGGCGTGCGCCGTAATACGAGGCAGTGCCGGTTTCGTCGTAGCCGCGCGGGTCGATGTCATGGCTGGCACAGCCGGCCAAGGTAGAGAAAAGAGCCAGGGTGGCAAGGGACCGTTTTAGCAAGACGGGTGATCTCCAGGGCGGCCATTCGCGGGCAAGCCCGCTCCACAAGAAAGTCGCTGCCAGTGAATGCGCCGCTGTACCTGTGGGAGCGGGCTTGCCCGCGAACGAGGGCAGAGCCCTCGCAGGATTGCAGGGGTGAAACAATCACCCTTCGAGCTTGGCCTTGAGCAATTGGTTCACTTGCCCTGGGTTGGCCTTGCCTTTGGAGGCTTTCATCGCCTGGCCGACGAAGAAGCCGAACATCTTGCCGCGTTTGGCCTCATCGGCGGCGCGGTACTGTTCGACCTGCTCGGCGTTGGCGGCGAGCATCTCGTCGAGCATCTTGTCGATTGCGCCGGTGTCGGTGACCTGCTTGAGACCTTTGCTTTCGATGATGCTGTCGGCATCGCCTTCACCGGCAGCCATGGCCTCGAACACGGTCTTGGCGATCTTGCCGCTGATGGTGTTGTCGCGAATACGTACCAGCATGCCGCCCAGATGCTCGGCGCTGACCGGCGACTGGTCGATCTCCAGGCCCAGCTTGTTCAGCAGGCTGCCCAGCTCGACCATGACCCAGTTGGCGGCCAGCTTGGCGTCGCCGCCAATCGTCACGACCTGCTCGAAGTAATCGGCCTGTTCGCGGCTGGAGGCCAGCACGTTGGCGTCGTAGGCCGACAGGCCGTATTGGCTCTGGAAGCGCTCGACCTTCTGCGTCGGCAGCTCCGGCAGTGCGGCGCGCACGGTTTCGAGGAAGCCGGGCTCGATGACCACCGGCAGCAGGTCCGGGTCGGGGAAGTAACGGTAGTCGTTGGCTTCCTCCTTGCTGCGCATGGAGCGGGTTTCGTCCTTGTTCGGGTCGTACAGGCGGGTTTCCTGGACCACCTTGCCGCCGTCCTCGATCAGGTCGATCTGGCGCTGGATCTCGCTGTTGATCGCACGTTCGATGAAGCGGAACGAGTTGACGTTCTTGATCTCGCAGCGGGTGCCGAACTCTGCTTGGCCTTTCGGGCGTACCGAGACGTTGCAGTCGCAACGCAGCGAGCCTTCGGCCATGTTGCCGTCGCAGATGCCCAGGTAACGCACCAGGGCGTGGATCGCCTTGACGTAGGCCACCGCTTCCTTGGCGCTGCGCATGTCCGGCTCGGAGACGATCTCCAGCAGCGGGGTACCTGCGCGGTTAAGGTCGATGCCGGTAGCGCCGTTGAAGTCTTCGTGCAGGCTTTTGCCGGCGTCTTCTTCAAGGTGCGCGCGGGTCACGCCGATGCGCTTGAGGGTGCCATCTTCCAGGGCGATGTCCAGGTGGCCCTTGCCGACGATCGGCAGGTCCATCTGGCTGATCTGGTAGCCCTTGGGCAGGTCGGGATAGAAGTAGTTCTTGCGCGCGAACACGTTGCGCGGGCCGATCTCGGCATTGATCGCCAGGCCGAACATGCACGCCATGCGCACGGCCTCCTGGTTGAGCACCGGCAGCACGCCGGGCATGCCCAGGTCGACCAGGCTGGCCTGGGTGTTCGGCTCGGAACCGAAGGTGGTGGCGCTGCCGGAGAAAATCTTCGACTGGGTGGCGAGCTGGGTATGAATCTCCAGCCCGATCACAACTTCCCATTGCATGTGTGAATTCCTCAGAAGCCGTTGGGGGCGCGGGTGTGCCAGTCGGTGACTTGCTGGTACCGGTGCGCGACGTTGAGCAGGCGGCCTTCCTGGAAATACGGGGCCAGCAGTTGCACGCCCACCGGCAGGCCATCGACGAAGCCGGCCGGCATCGACAGGCCCGGCAGGCCTGCCAGGTTGGCGGTGATGGTGTAGACGTCTTCCAGGTACGCGGCGACCGGGTCGGCGTTCTTCGAGCCGAGCTTCCAGGCCGGGTTTGGCGTGGTTGGGCCGAGGATCAGGTCGACATCGTTGAATGCGGCCATGAAGTCGTTCTTGATCAGGCGGCGGATCTGTTGGGCCTTGACGTAGTAAGCGTCGTAGTAGCCGGCCGACAGCGCATAGGTGCCGACCATGATGCGCCGCTGCACTTCAACTCCGAAACCTTCGCCGCGCGAGCGTTTGTACAGGTCGGTGAGGTCCTTGGGCTCCGCGCAGCGGTGGCCGAAACGCACGCCGTCGAAACGCGACAGGTTGGAGGAGGCTTCGGCGGGGGCGATCACGTAGTAAGCAGGAATCGCGTGCTGCATGTTCGGCAGGCTGATCTGCTTGACCACCGCGCCGAGCTTTTCCAGCTCCTTGACGCTGGCCTGGACCAGTTCGGCGATACGTGGGTCGAGACCGGCGCCGAAGTATTCCTTCGGCAGACCGATGCGCAGGCTTTGCAGCGAGCCGTTGAGCGTGGCGCTGTAGTCCGGTACCGGCTCATCGACGCAGGTAGAGTCCTTGGCGTCGAAACCGGCCATGCCTTGCAGCAGCAGGGCGCAGTCTTCGGCGCTGCGGGCCATCGGGCCGCCCTGGTCGAGGCTGGAGGCGTAGGCGATCATGCCCCAGCGCGAGACGCGACCGTAGGTCGGCTTCAGACCGGTGAGGTTGGTCAGTGCGGCGGGCTGGCGGATCGAACCACCAGTATCGGTACCGGTGGCCACCGGCAGCAGGCGCGCTGCGACCGCCGCTGCCGAACCGCCTGACGAGCCGCCCGGTACGTGTTCGAGGCTCCATGGGTTCTTGACCGCACCGTAGTGGCTGGACTCGTTGGCCGAGCCCATGGCGAACTCGTCCATGTTGGTTTTGCCCAGGGTGACCATGCCGGCTTCGGCCAGTTTGGCGACCACGGTGGCGTCGTACGGGGCGGTGAAACTGTCGAGCATCTTCGAGCCGCAGCTGGTGCGCACGCCCGTGGTGCAGAACAGGTCCTTGTGGGCGATCGGTGCGCCCAGCAGCGCGCCGGTTTCGCCGGCAGCGCGGCGGGCGTCGGCGGCACGCGCCTGTTCCAGGGCCTGTTGCTCGGTGACGGTGATGAAGCTGTTGAGCTGTGGATCGAGCTGCTTGATGCGCGACAGCAGCGCGCCGGTCAGCTCTTCGGAAGAGAACGACTTGTCGGCGAGGCCGCGGGCGATCTCGGCGAGAGACAGTTGGTGCATGGCGGACGCTTTCCCTTAATCGATGACTTTCGGAACCAGGTACAGACCGTTCTCGGTCGACGGGGCGACGGCTTGGTAGCGGTCGCGCTGGTTGCTTTCGGTGACCTGGTCGGGACGCAGACGTTGGGTGGTTTCCAGCGGGTGGGCGAGGGGTTCGATGCCGCTCGTGTCGACAGCCTGCATCTGGTCGACCAGCCCGAGAATACTGTTCAAGGCGTCGGTAATGCGTGGCAGTTCGCTGTCATCCAGACCCAGGCGGGCCAGATGGGCGATCTTTTCCACGTCGGAGCGTTGAAGCGCCATGGGGATCTCCAGGAGAAACGAAAAAGCGCAATGGCTGCGCAATTGAGGAACATGACGGGATTCTGGCGGTCAAAGGGCCGCGATCATCGGCAGGCATGCTCGGAAAAACAGCCAATTTAACATATTGGCTCCTTGCCCAAAATCCCTGCCATTGTTAGAGTTTGCCGCACTTTTTTACCCACGCTTTCCCCAGGGTCACTTTCCCATGTTCAAGAAACTGCGTGGCATGTTTTCCAGCGATCTGTCCATCGACCTGGGTACTGCCAACACCCTTATTTACGTGCGTGAGCGCGGTATCGTCCTGAATGAGCCCTCGGTTGTTGCCATCCGTACCCACGGCAACCAGAAAAGCGTCGTCGCTGTCGGTACCGAAGCCAAGCGCATGCTCGGCCGCACGCCAGGCAACATTGCCGCCATTCGTCCGATGAAGGACGGCGTGATCGCCGACTTCAGCGTTTGTGAAAAAATGCTGCAGTACTTCATCAACAAAGTGCACGAAAACAGCTTCCTGCAGCCCAGCCCGCGCGTGCTGATCTGCGTGCCGTGCAAATCCACCCAGGTGGAGCGCCGTGCCATCCGTGAATCGGCCCTCGGTGCCGGTGCTCGCGAAGTGTTCCTGATCGAAGAGCCCATGGCCGCTGCCATCGGCGCTGGCCTGCCGGTCGAAGAAGCCCGTGGCTCGATGGTCGTGGACATCGGTGGCGGTACTACCGAAATCGCCCTGATCTCGCTCAACGGCGTGGTCTATGCCGAATCCGTACGGGTTGGTGGCGACCGTTTCGACGAAGCCATCGTCACCTACGTGCGCCGTAACTACGGCAGCCTGATCGGCGAATCCACCGCCGAGCGCATCAAGCAGGAAATCGGCACCGCTTATCCTGGCGGCGAAGTCCGCGAAGTGGATGTGCGTGGCCGTAACCTGGCCGAAGGCGTACCGCGTGCCTTCACCCTGAACTCCAACGAAGTGCTCGAAGCCCTGCAAGAGTCGCTGGCAACCATCGTCCAGGCGGTCAAGAGCGCCCTGGAGCAATCGCCGCCAGAGCTGGCCTCGGACATCGCCGAGCGCGGCCTGGTGCTGACCGGTGGTGGTGCCTTGCTGCGTGACCTGGACAAGCTGCTGGCCCAGGAAACCGGCCTGCCGGTGATCGTCGCCGAAGACCCGCTGACGTGCGTCGCGCGTGGCGGTGGCCGTGCGCTGGAAATGATGGACAAGCACGCCATGGACCTGCTCTCCAGCGAGTGATCGCGGTTGCAGTGCAGCGCTCTGGTTTACAGGTAGCACGTGCAGTGCTACCTGTATGCGCTTAGGCGGCGCCGCCTGTGGCGCCGTTTCCGTCAATCCGCAGACAGGCCGGTGCATTGCCCCATGTCCCATGACCTCCTGAATCGTCGTCCACGAGGAACGGCCCATTAAACCGCTTTTCTCCAAAGGCCCCTCGTTGGGCGTTCGCCTGCTGGTGCTGGTGGTGATGTCGATCGCGCTGATGGTGGTCGACTCGCGCTTCGACCTGCTCAAGCCGGTGCGCAGCCAGATGGGGCTGGTGTTGATGGAATCCTACTGGATCACCGACTTGCCCCAGCGCATGTGGCAGGGGGTCGCTGGCCAGTTCGGCAGCCGCACCGAGCTGATCGCCGAGAACGAGAAACTCAAGACCGAAGCCCTGCTGTTGCAGGGGCGCTTGCAGAAGCTGGCGGCCCTGACCGAGCAGAACGTGCGCCTGCGCGAGTTGCTCAACTCCTCGGCGCTGGTCAACGAGAAGGTCGAGGTGGCCGAACTGATCGGCGTCGACCCCAACCCCTTTACCCACCGCATCCTGATCAACAAGGGCGAGCGCGACGGCGTGTTCCTTGGCCAGCCGGTGCTCGATGCGCGCGGCCTGATGGGCCAGGTGGTCGAACTGATGCCGTATACCTCGCGGGTGCTGCTGCTCACCGACTCCACCCACAGTATCCCGGTACAGGTCAACCGCAACGGCCTGCGCGCCATCGCCAGTGGTACTGGCAATCCTGAACGCCTTGAATTGCGCCATGTGGCCGACACGGCTGACATCAAGGAAGGCGACCTGCTGGTCAGCTCCGGCATGGGCCAGCGTTTCCCGGCAGGTTACCCGGTGGCCACGGTCAATGAAGTGATCCACGATTCCGGGCAGCCGTTCGCCATCGTGCGCGCGATCCCGACGGCTGCGCTCAACCGCAGCCGCTACATGCTGCTGGTGTTCAGCGACCGGCGCACGCCTGAGGAGCGCGCCACCGAGGCCGCCATCGCCCAGGAAGAAGCCGACCGTCAGGGTGCCAGCCACGGCCAGGCGCCGACCAGCCCGGCACCTACGCCTGGCGCTGCTGGCGCGCAGCCTGCGCCGGCCACTGCACCTGCGAGCGTCCCGGCGCCTGCCGCACACGGTAGTTCCGCACCGGCGCAGCCGGCCGCCGCGCCAGCCCAACCCCGGAGACAATAAATGGCCAGCACCCGTAGCAGAAACGGCTGGGCCATCTGGCTGTCCTTCGCCATTGGCCTGTTGCTCAGTGTCTCGCCCATGCCGCAGTTCATGGAAGTGTTCCGTCCCATGTGGCTTGCCCTGCTGCTGGCCTTCTGGACTCTCGCGGTGCCGGGCAAGGTGGGCATGACCACCGCCTTCGTGCTGGGCCTGGCCGAGGACGTGCTGTATGGCACGCTGTTGGGGCAGAACGCCTTGATCCTGACCCTGATCACCTTCCTGGTGCTGTCGTTGCAGCAGCGCCTGCGCATGTTCCCGATGTGGCAGCAGAGCCTGGTGATCCTGGTGATCTTCGGCATTGCCCAACTGATCCAACTGTGGCTCAGTGCCCTGACTGGCAACCGCTTGCCCACGCTTGCGCTGGTCTGGTCGGCGGTGATCAGCGCCTTGCTCTGGCCCTGGGTGAGTTACGCCCTGCGCGGTCTGCGCGTGCGCCTGCACATTCATTGACGGCCCATCGCCAACGACAGGGAGATGTCCGCATGCCCCAGCTTTACCTGGCCTCCGGCTCGCCACGTCGGCGCGAACTGCTGACCCAGATCGGCGTGCCGTTCACTGTGGTCAGTGCCCCCATCGACGAAACCCCGCTGCCCGGCGAGGCGCCAACTGCGTATGTCGAGCGTCTGGCCCAGGCCAAGGCGGTCGCCGGCTTTGCCCATACCGATGGCGCTGGCGTGGTGCTAGGGGCGGACACCACGGTGGTGCTTGACGGTGTGATTCTTGGCAAGCCAGAAAACCGCGAGCAGGCCCTGGCCATGCTTGGCGATCTGTCCAAGCGTGAGCATCAGGTGCTCACTGCCGTGGCGCTGACCGACGGCCAGCGCAGTGTCAGTCGTTGCGTCAGTACCACGGTGCGTTTTCGCACCATCTCCTTCGAAGAAGCCTTGCGCTATTGGGACAGCGGCGAGCCTGTCGACAAGGCCGGTGGCTACGCCATCCAGGGCCTGGGCGCGGTATTTGTCAGTGCCATCGAGGGCAGCTACTCGGCGGTGGTCGGCCTGCCCTTGAGCGAGACCGCCGAAATGCTGGAGCAATTCGCCATTGCCGTCTGGCAGTCGCACGAGGACCCAGCAACGCGCTAGCCAGCGCCGCCACCGCGATCCATCATTACCCAAGACCTTTGACGAGAGCCTGCCATGAGTGAAGAGATTCTGATCAACATCACCCCGATGGAATCACGCGTGGCGGTGGTGGAGAACGGCGTCCTGCAGGAAGTGCACGTCGAGCGCACCCAGCGTCGCGGTATCGTCGGCAACATCTACAAGGGCAAGGTCGTGCGGGTGTTGCCGGGTATGCAGGCGGCATTCGTCGATATTGGCCTCGAACGCGCCGCGTTCATCCACGCCTCGGAGATCTCTCAACGCGAAGGCTCGGCGGTGGAGACCATCACCGCGCTGGTGCACGAGGGCCAAGCGCTGGTGGTGCAGGTGACCAAGGATCCTATCGGTACCAAGGGCGCGCGCCTGACCACCCAGCTGTCTATTCCGTCGCGTTACCTGGTGTACATGCCGCGTAGCAGCCATGTCGGCATTTCGCTGAAAATCGAAGAAGAAGCCGAGCGTGAACGCCTCAAGCAGGTCGTCACCGACTGCATGGCCAAGGAAGACATGAAGGATGCCGGCGGCTTCATCCTGCGCACGGCCGCCGAAGGTGCACGGGCCGAAGACATTCTTCAGGATATCCGCTACCTGCGCCGGCTGTGGGAGCAGATCGGCGCGCAGATCAAGACCTGTGGCGCGCCTACGCTGATCTACGAAGACCTGGGCCTTGCCCAGCGCACTTTGCGTGACCTGGTCAACCCGAAGATCGAGAAGATCCGCATCGATTCGCGGGAGAACTTCCAGAAGACCACGCAGTTCGTCGCCGAACTGATGCCGGAAATCGCTGACCGCCTCGAACACTACCCTGGCGAGCGACCGATCTTCGACCTGTATGGCGTCGAGGACGAAATTCAGCGCGCCTTGGAGCGTAAGGTGCCGCTCAAGTCCGGCGGTTACCTTGTGGTCGATCCCGCTGAAGCGATGACCACCATCGATGTCAATACCGGTGCCTTCGTCGGGCATCGCAACCTTGAAGAAACCATCTTCAAGACCAACCTCGAGGCGGCGACCGCCATTGCCCGGCAACTGCGCCTGCGCAACATCGGCGGGATCATCATCATCGACTTCATCGACATGGAAGACGAAGAGCATCAGCGCCAGGTGCTGCGCACCTTGGAAAAACAGCTCGAACGTGACCATGCCAAGACCAACATCATCGGCATCACCGAGTTGGGCCTGGTGCAGATGACCCGCAAGCGCACCCGCGAAAGCCTCGAGCAAGTCCTTTGCGAACCCTGCGCGGCGTGCCAGGGGCGCGGCAAGCTGAAGACCCCAGAGACTATTTGTTACGAAATCTTCCGCGAAATCCTCCGCGAAGCCCGCGCCTACCAGGCCGAAGGCTATCGTGTGCTGGCCAACCAGAAGGTGGTAGACCGGTTGCTTGACGAAGAGTCGGGTAATGTCGCCGAATTGGAAGCCTTCATCGGGCGAACTATCCGCTTTCAGGTCGAGTCCATGTACTCTCAGGAACAATATGATGTGGTGCTGCTCTGACGCTTGAGAAAAGCCGTTGCCCCAAGGACAGGCTGGCAAAGCGCTATTCACCGGCCATAGTTAAGGGACGACTTGGAGGGCCATGGCCATGGAACGTCTGATCCGCGTTCTGGGCGCCTTGACCCGCTGGGGGCTGGCAACGTGCGCCCTGCTGGCGGTGCTGGTGGCGCTGTATGTCAGTCTCGGCCGGCAACTGATACCCCTGGTCGCCGAATACCGTGCGGACGTTGAACTCAAGGCTGAACAGGCGTTGGGCCTGCCCGTGCACGTCGGGGCCCTGGAGGGGCGCTGGAGCGGGCTGGCCCCAGTGCTGCGAGTGCGCGACCTGCAACTGGGCGAAGGAGCCGATGCGCTACGCCTGGATGAGGTCAAGCTGGTGCCGGACCTGTGGGCCAGCCTCAAGGCCCGCGAGGTGCGCCTGGCGCGCATTCAACTGGGCGGCTTGCAATTGATTCTGCGCGAAGACGAGCAGGGCGCATGGGCCCTGGAGGGCCTGCCGCGCAAGGACGACAGCCCGATGGATCCAAGCGAGGCGCTGCAACGCCTGCGCCAATTGGGGCGTATTGATGTGTTCGACAGCCAGGTCACCTTGCACGCCTGGCAGCGTGATCCGTTGACCCTCACCTACGTCAGCCTCGGCTTGCAGGCTGGCGCCTCGCGCCAGAACCTCGATCTGCGCGCCACCTTGCCCGACGGCCAGCCGCTGGCGCTTAACCTGCGCAGTCGCGCCACGCCCAATGACTGGCGCGACGGCAGCGTGCAGGCCTACCTGAGCCTACCTCAGAGCGATTGGGCACGCTGGCTGCCACCGCGTCTACTGGGGGCGTGGCAGGCCGATACCCTACGCGCGGGTGGCGAGTTCTGGGTTGACTGGCGCAAGGGTCGCCTGGAACAGGCGGTGGTTCGTCTGAACGCCCCGCAACTCAAAGGCGCTTACGCGACACGCAAGGCGGTGACGTTGCAGGACCTGGCACTCAATGCCTGGTTCCAGCGGCGTGGCGAAGGTTTCGAGGTGGCCTTGGATTCGCTTGCCGCAAGCTTCGGCAAGGTCCGTTGGGAGTCGCACCTGCAACTGGCGCAGCGCCCAGGCGATACGCCGGCTGAGACGTCGTGGCTGATCCAGGCCGACCGCCTCGACCTGACGCCGCTGACGCCGCTGATCCATGCGCTGGCGCCGTTGCCGGACAAGCTGATGGGCGTGGTCGATGCCCTGAAGGTCACGGGCGGTCTGCGCAACGTACGCGTCGAGCTTCGGCCCGAAGCCGAAGGTGATCAGCGTGTGCAGTTCGCTGCCAACCTGGATAACGTCGGCTTCGACGCCTACCACGGTGCGCCGGCTGCCGGGAATGTCAGCGGTGCCATCAGCGGCGACTTGGGGCACGGTGAACTGCGCCTGGATAGCGACGCGTTCATGCTGCATCTGTACCCGATCTTCGGTAAACCCTGGCATTACCAGAAAGCCAATGCACGCCTGACCTGGACCCTCGACCAACAGACCTTCACGCTGGTCGCACCGTACATCAAGGTGTTGGGCGAGGAGGGCAAGATTGCCGCCGATTTCCTCATCCGTCTGCACCTGGAGCCAGGCCACGAGGACTACATGGACCTGCGTGTCGGCCTTACCGAGGGTGACGGTCGCTACACCGCCAAGTATTTGCCTGAGGTGCTCAGCCCGGCCTTGGACACGTGGTTGCGCAGCGCTATCGTCAAGGGCGATGTCGAGCAGGGATACTTCCAGTACCAGGGCTCGCTCAACCACGGTGCACCGCCCCACGCCCGCGACATCAGCCTGTATTTCAAGGTCCACGACGCGGCGTTGGACTTCCAGCCCGGCTGGCCGTTGGTGCGGCAAGTCGACGGCGAGGTGTTCATCGAGGACACCGGGGTGCGTGTCAATGCCAGTCGTGGTGTGCTGCTCGACACCCAGGTCAGCGATGTACGCGTCGCCATCCCGCATGTCGAGGCGGGCGAACATAGCCATCTGTTCCTCGACGCCGACTTCGACGGCAGCCTGGGCGATGGCCTGAAGATCCTCAAAGAGGCGCCGATCGGCACTGCCGAGACCTTCGCCAGCTGGGAAGGTGAGGGCCCGCTCAACGGCAAGGTCAAGCTGGACATCCCGCTGGCGCGCGGCGAGCGTCCCAAGGTACTGGTGGACTTCGCCACCGAAGGGGCGACGCTCAAGGTCGCGCCACCGAGTCTTGAACTCAGCCAGCTCAAGGGCGATTTCAGCTTCGATTTCGACAAGGGTCTGAGCGCCAAGGGCGTTACCCTGCAGGCGTTTGGCAAGCCGGTCACCGCGCAGATCGCCGCCGAGGGCTCAGGCGGGCAGATCCAGAGCCGCATCAGCGCCAACGGTCAGGTGGCGGTCAAGGCACTGACTGACTGGTTGAAGGTCCAGCAGGCGCTACCGGTGTCGGGGGAAATCCCCTATCAGTTGCAACTCATTTTGGGCGGGCGTGATAGCCGGTTGACCGTCGATTCGTCGCTCAAGGGCGTGGTCGTCGATCTGCCGGCGCCGTTCGGCAAGGCCGGCGCCGACGCCCGTGACAGCCGTTTCAGCATGACCTTGCAAGGCCCCGAGCGGCGCATCGACGCAGGCTACGGCGCGCTTGCGCGCTTTGCCTATGCGGCCCCTGCCGACAAGCTCGGTCAGGGCCGTGGGGAGCTGATGCTGGGCAGCGACGAACCTAGCCTGCCGAGCGGGCAGGGCCTGCGCGTGCGCGGTCGGCTCGATGTACTGGACCTTGCCCCCTGGCAGCAGCAGGTGGCGCGCCTGGCCGGTAACGACCCTGGCGGCAGTGCCCGGCAGAACCTGCAAAGCGTGGATCTAAGCATCGGCCAGCTCAAGGCATACAGTATCGAGCTTAACCAGGCTGTGGTGCGCCTGGCGCGCGGTGGCCCGGCCTGGGACCTGCGTCTGGACAGCAAGGAAGTGATCGGCAACGCGCGCATCCCCGATGCCAAGGGCGCGGCCATGAGCATTCGCCTGCAAACCTTGCGTCTGCCACCGGCAGACCCTACCCAAGGCACGGATGACAACGCCGCCGACCCGTTGGCTGATGTCGATCCGCGCAAAGTGCCAGCGCTGGACCTGAGCATCGACAAGCTGTTGCGCGGCGACGACCTGTACGGCAGGGTCGCGGTCAAGTTGCGCCAGACGCCACGCGGTCTGGCCCTGGATGATATCGACCTGAATCTCAAGGGCCTGCACATCGATGGCAGCGGCGGCTGGGAAGGCGAGGTGGGCAGGACCACGAGCTGGTACAAGGGCCGCCTGGACGGCAAGGACCTGGGGGATGTACTCAAGGCCTGGGGCTTCGCCCCCACCGTTACCAGCCGGGATTTCCGCATGGATGTCGACGGCCGCTGGCCGGGATCGCCAGCCTGGGTCAACCTCAACCGCTTCTCTGGCAACCTCGATGCGGCGCTGCGTTCGGGCCAGTTCGTCGAGGTTGAGGGCAGTGCCCAGGCCTTGCGCGTCTTCGGGTTGCTCAATTTCAACTCGATCGGACGGCGCCTGCGTCTGGACTTCAGCGACCTGTTCAGCAAAGGCCTGGCCTATGATCGGGTCAAGGGCCTGCTGGTGGCCAGCGAAGGGGTCTACGTGACCCGCGAGCCAATCACGGTTACGGGGCCTTCGAGCAACTTCGAGCTGGACGGCACCCTCGATTTCGTTCGCGACCGCATCGATGCCAACTTGTTGGTGACCTTGCCGGTCACCAACAACCTGCCGTTGGCGGCGTTGATCGTCGGCGCGCCGGCGGTCGGTGGTGCGCTGTTCCTGGTGGATCGTCTGATCGGTGACCGGGTGTCGCGCTTCGCCAGCGTGCACTATCGGGTCGAAGGGCCGGTCAAAGAGCCTAAAATCACTTTTGTGAAACCTTTCGACAAATAATCCCGGGGTGGCAATGACGTCAGCAGTGATCCAGATGGTCAGCCAGGACGCTATCCTGGCCAACCTGCAACGCGCCAGTGCCTTGCTTGAACAGGCCGCCGCGGGTGGTGCGCGCCTGGCGGTGCTGCCGGAGAACTTCGCGGCGATGGGCCGGCGTGATGCCGCGGCCATTGGCCGGGCCGAGGCGCTGGGCGAGGGGCCGATACTGCCGTGGTTGAAACGTACCGCCCGTGACCTCAAGTTATGGATTGTCGCCGGGACCTTGCCGTTGCCACCGCTCGGCCGGCCAGAGGCCAAGTCCCACGCCTGTTCGCTGTTGGTGGACGAGCATGGCGAGGTCGCCGCGCGCTACGACAAGCTGCACTTGTTCGATGTGGACGTGGCTGACAACCGTGGTCGCTATCGTGAGTCCGACGACTACGCCCACGGTAATCAGGTGGTGGTAGCCGATACGCCCGTGGGGCGAGTCGGTCTGTCGGTGTGTTATGACCTGCGTTTTCCTGAACTGTACAGCGCGCTGCGTGCAGCCGGCGCCGAACTGATCACTGCGCCGGCGGCCTTCACTGCGGTGACCGGGGCTGCGCACTGGGAGGTGCTGATTCGCGCGCGCGCCATCGAAACCCAGTGCTACTTGCTCGCCGCGGCCCAGGGTGGGTTGCACCCCGGCCCCCGTGAAACCCATGGCCAGGCGGCGATCGTCGACCCTTGGGGGCGGATCGTGGCCCAACAGGCGCGGGGCGAAGCGGTATTGCTTGCCACCCGCGACCGTGACGAACAAGCGTCCATCCGGGCGCGTATGCCGGTGGTCAGCCATCGGCGCTTTTTCTCGCAGGACGCCTTGCGGCCTGCACAGACCTCGGAGTGACTATGAGCCAGATGTTAACCACCGTCAGCGAGCAGCTCCTGGCCCCCGGTGGCCTTGGGTTGGAAAGCCTGCAGGCTGTGCTGGGCGAACTGGCAGGCCCCGGTATCGACGCCGCCGACCTGTATTTCCAGGGCCAAGTCTCGGAGACCTGGGCGCTGGAGGATGGCATTGTCAAGGAAGGCAGTTTCAACCTCGACCAAGGGGTGGGCGTGCGCGCCCAGTCTGGCGAGAAAACCGGTTTTGCCTACAGCAACGCAATCAACCTCGAAGCCCTGACCTCCGCCGCCCGCGCCGCTCGCTCGATCTCCCGTGCCGGCCAGCATGGCACCGTTCAGGCGTTCCGTAGCCAGGACGTGGTTGCCCTTTATGGGCAGGACAACCCGCTGGATGTGCTGACCCGCGCCGAGAAGGTCGAACTGCTCAAGCGCGTCGACAGCGCCACGCGCGCGCTGGACCCGCGTATCCAGCAGGTCAGCGTGAGCATGGCCGGGGTTTGGGAGCGCATTCTGGTCGCCGCTGCCGATGGCAGCCTGGCGGCCGATGTGCGCCCGCTGGTGCGCTTCAACGTCAGCGTGATCGTCGAGCAGAACGGCCGTCGCGAGCGCGGCGGGCAGGGCGGTGGCGGGCGTACCGACTACCGCTATTTCACCGAGGATCGGGTGATGGGCTATGCCCGCGAGGCGCTGCGCCAGGCGCTGGTCAACCTCGAGGCGATTCCGGCCCCGGCCGGTACGCTGCCGGTGGTGCTCGGCCCAGGTTGGTCCGGCGTGCTGCTGCATGAGGCGGTCGGCCACGGCCTGGAAGGCGATTTCAACCGCAAGGGCAGCTCGGCTTTCAGTGGCCGAATCGGTGAGCAGGTGGCCTCCAAGCTGTGCACCATCGTCGATGACGGCACCCTGGAAGGTCGCCGTGGCTCGCTGAGCGTGGACGACGAAGGCACGCCGACCGAGTGCACCACGCTGATCGAGAACGGCGTGCTCAAAGGCTACATGCAGGACAAGCTGAACGCGCGTCTGATGGGCATGGCGGTCACCGGCAACGGCCGGCGCGAATCCTATGCGCATTTGCCGATGCCGCGCATGACCAATACCTACATGCGTGCGGGCGACAGCGACCCGCAGGAGATCATCGCCTCGGTCAAGAAGGGGATCTACTGCGCCAACCTGGGCGGCGGCCAGGTGGATATCACCAGCGGTAAATTCGTGTTCTCCACCAGCGAGGCCTACCTGATCGAAGACGGCAAGATCACCGCACCGGTCAAGGGCGCGACGTTGATCGGCAATGGGCCGGAAGCGATGAGCCGGGTGTCGATGGTTGGCAACGACCTGGCGCTGGACAGCGGCGTGGGCACGTGTGGCAAGGATGGGCAGTCGGTGCCGGTGGGCGTGGGCCAGCCGACGCTCAAGCTGGATGCGATTACCGTCGGTGGGACGGGGGCTTGAGTGCGATGGGGACCGCTTTGCGGTCCTTTCCGGCAGGTCCGGCGTGCCGGCAAGGCCGCTCCTACAGGTGTGCATGATCCCTGTAGGGGCGGCTGCATGCCGCCGCGATGGCCTGACTGCGATGGCTTCAACGCAAGCCGCGCTGGGCCTCGTCGAGATCGCGAATGTACTTGAACACTTTGCGCGCAGCGGCCGGCGGCTTGTTCCGCGCTTTTTCATGCTGGGCATGGCGGATCAGCGAGCGCAGGTGCTGGCGGTCGGTCTCGGGGAACTCGTTGACGAAACGTTCGAGGTCCTCGTCGTTACCGTCGATCAAGCGGTCGCGCCAGCGTTCCAGGTTATGGAAGCGCTCGTTGTACTGGCGGCTGGAGCTGTCGATCTGCTCGAGCACGGCATGAATGGCGTCCAGGTCTTGCACGCGCATCAGCTTGCCGACGAACGACATGTGGCGTTTGCGGGCACCATGGGCAGTGTGCCGAGAGGCCTCGTCCAGCGCCTTGCGCAGTTCGTCGGTCAGCGGCAGGCGGGCAAGGGTGTCGGCCTTGAGGGTAGTCAGGCGTTCACCGAGTTCGACCAGCGCATGCAGCTCGCGCTTGATCTGGGTTTTGCTTTTTTCGCCATCGAAGGCGTCGTCGTAAGAATCAACCATGGGGGCAGTCCGCAGGAAATCGCCGCCATGATAACCAGTCGGGGGCCGCTTGTCCGGCCCGGTCGTAGAATGACCCAAGCCGTACGCAGAATTTTCAGTGGAGAGAACCATGAGTGCAGTCCAGAGCGTAGGCCCCAAGGACCTGCCGGCGTTGCAGGAACAGGTCGAAGCGATCGTCGCCGAGGCGCGCCGTCAAGGCGCCAGTGCCTGCGAAGTGGCGGTATCGCTGGAGCAGGGCCTGTCCACTTCGGTGCGTCAGCGTGAAGTCGAGACGGTCGAGTTCAATCGCGACCAGGGCTTTGGCATCACCCTCTACGTTGGCCAGCGCAAGGGTTCGGCGAGCACCTCGGCCAGCGGCCCGGAGGCCATCCGTGAAACCGTCGCGGCCGCCTTGGCGATCGCCAAGCACACCTCCGAGGACGATTGTTCCGGTCTGGCCGACGCGGCGTTGATGGCCCGCGAGTTTCCCGATCTCGACCTGTACCACGATTGGGACATCGAGCCTGAGAAGGCCATCGAGATGGCGCTGTCCTGCGAGGCGGCGGCGTTCGACGCCGATCCGCGCATCCTCAACGCCGATGGAACCACCCTCAACACCCACCAGGGCGTGCGTGTGTATGGCAACAGCCATGGCTTTATCGGGGGCTATGCCTCTACCCGGCATAGCCTGAGCTGCGTGATGATCGCCGAAGGCGATGGGCAGATGCAGCGCGACTACTGGTACGATGTCAACCGCCAGGGCCCACTGCTGGCCGACCCGCGCAGCATCGGCCAGCGCGCCGCCCAGCGCGCCGCGAGCCGTCTGGGCGCGCGTCCGGTGCCGACCTGCGAGGTGCCAGTGCTGTTCTCTGCCGAGCTTGCCGGTGGGTTGTTCGGCAGCTTCCTGTCGGCGATTTCTGGCGGCAACCTGTACCGCAAGTCGTCGTTCCTCGAGGGCACTCTCGGCCAGCGCCTGTTCCCCAGCTGGCTGACCCTCGATGAGCGCCCGCACATTCCACGTGCGCTGGGCAGTGCCTCCTTCGACGGCGACGGCCTGGCCACTTATGCCAAGCCGTTCGTCGACAAAGGCGAGCTGGTTTCCTACATCCTCGGCACCTACTCGGGGCGCAAGCTGGGGCTGCCGAGTACCGCCAACGCCGGTGGCGTGCACAACCTGTTCGTCACTCATGGCGTCGAAGATCAGGCGGCGCTGATCCGCCGCATGGGCCGTGGCCTGCTGGTTACCGAGCTGATGGGGCATGGGCTCAACATGGTCACCGGAGATTACTCGCGAGGAGCCGCAGGCTTCTGGATCGAGAACGGTGAGATTCAGCACGCCGTCCAGGAAGTGACTATCGCCGGCAATATGAAAGACATGTTCCAGCAGATTGTCGCCATCGGCAGCGATATCGAAACGCGTAGCAACATCCATAGCGGCTCGGTACTGATCGAACGCATGATGGTGGCAGGCAGCTGATACGGCCTGCGCCGACGCCAATCTTTTACCTCGCACAGAAAACCCGGCCATCGCGCCGGGTTTTTTGTTTGTCGCCTTAGGCTTGAAGTGATTCTATTTATCAATTAATAATGAATATCATTATCTAGCAGCGCGACGATCGATCGTTCATGAAATCCGTCCTCCACGAACTGCCCTACCTGGAAAATTGGCGTTGGCTGAGCCGTCGCATTCGTTGCGCACTCGAACCCGACGAGCCGCGC
Organism: Pseudomonas sp. NY15463; assembly: GCF_048068415.1. Classification (NCBI taxonomy): domain Bacteria; kingdom Pseudomonadati; phylum Pseudomonadota; class Gammaproteobacteria; order Pseudomonadales; family Pseudomonadaceae; genus Pseudomonas; species Pseudomonas sp. NY15463. The sequence goes on along the minus strand of NZ_JBLUQD010000002.1, from coordinate 487,253 downwards.
CTGATCGAGCACTACCTGGCCGAAGGCCGTTACCTAGTGTGCTGCACCGAGACCTCGCCATGGACGGTGGCGCTGACGTCATTCCGTCTGCTGCTCGATACCGCCTGCGACCGCATGCTGCCCTGGCACTGGCGCTGCCTGTGCCTGGATCAGGCCTGGCGCCCGCTGTTGGACCTGCGCAATCTCGATCGCCGGGAGCACAACCAGCGCTGGCAACCCTATGCCATGCAGCTCGCCAACTGCGTGCTGCTGCCGTCGATTTCTTCCGATGAACTGATGCAAGGATTTGAAGATGAGTGAGACCCGTATCGAGCGTGACAGCATGGGTGAACTGCAAGTGCCGGCCCAGGCCTTGTACGGCGCCCAGACCCAGCGCGCGGTCGACAACTTCCCGGTCAGCGGCAAGCCCATGCCGGTCCAGTTCATTCGCGCCCTGTTGCTGGCCAAGGCCGCAGCCGCCAAGACCAACGTTGCGCTGGAGCAGATCAGCGCCGGGCAGGGCGATGCGATCGTCAAGGCGGTGGAGCAATTGCTTGGCGAAGACTTCATCCAGCACTTTCCTGTGGATGTGTTCCAGACAGGCTCCGGCACCAGTTCGAACATGAACGCCAACGAGGTGATCGCGACCCTGGCCAGCCGCGTGCTGGGCGAGCCGATCAACCCCAACGACCACGTCAACTGTGGTCAGAGCAGCAACGACATCATTCCCACCAGCGTCCATGTCAGCGCGGCCCTGGCCTTGCACGAGCAACTGCTGCCGGCGCTGGGTCATCTGGTCGAGGTGATCGATGCCAAGGCTGTCGAAGTGCATCAGTACACCAAGACCGGCCGTACCCACCTGATGGACGCCATGCCGGTGCGCATGAGCCAGGTGCTTGGTGGCTGGGCGGCGCAGATCAGGGCTGCCCGTGCGCATCTCGAAGCCACGTTGCCGGCCTTGCAGGCACTGGCCCAGGGCGGCACCGCCGTGGGCACCGGTATCAACGCCCATCCCCAGTTCGCCGCAGGTTTCGCGCGTGAGCTGAGCAGCCTGACCCTCATCGAGTTCACCCCAGGCCAGAACCTGTTCGCCCTGATCGGCTCCCAGGACACCGCCGTAGCGCTGTCTGGCCAACTCAAGACCACCGCCGTGGCACTGATGAAGATCGCCAACGACCTGCGCTGGATGAACTCCGGCCCGCTGGCTGGTCTGGGTGAGATCGAGTTGCAAGGTTTGCAGCCGGGTTCCTCGATCATGCCGGGCAAGGTCAACCCGGTGATCCCGGAGGCCGCCGCCATGGTTGCCGCGCAGGTGATCGGCAACGATGCGACCATCGCCGTGGCCGGGCAGTCGGGCAATTTCGAGCTGAACGTAATGCTGCCGGTGATCGCGCGCAATCTGCTGGAAAGCATCGAGCTGATGGCCAATGTCAGCCGCCTGCTGGCCGACAAGGCCATCGCCACCTTCAAGGTCAACGAAGCCAAGCTCAAGCAAGCGCTGTCGCGCAATCCGATTCTGGTTACCGCGCTGAACCCGATCATCGGCTACCTCAAGGCAGCGGAAATCGCCAAGACCGCTTACCAGCAAGGACGTCCGATCATCGACGTGGCGCTGGAGCACACCGACCTGTCCCGTGACCAGCTCGAAACCCTGCTGGACCCGGAAAAACTCACCGCCGGCGGCATCTGAGCCAAAACCGCCCAGGAGGCACGTCATGCAGCACTGGAGACGCACCACGCAAACCGCCAACCGCTTGTTCGAGCAAGGCGAGCTGGTCGATGCCCGAGAACATTACCTGCAGGCGCTGGCACTGGCCCAGGTGCTGTTCGAGCGCTGGCATGACGTCGATGAGGCGGTGGCCGCGTTGGTCATCGCTCACCACAACCTGGCTGACTTGCACCTGCGCCTGAACCAGCCGCACGAGAGCGCGGACTACCTGTGCGTCGCCCACCAGCGGCTGCTCCAGGCAAGCCAGCAGGCGCGCCTGCCCCAGGCGCTGCGCGATGCCGCGCTACGCCACAGCACGCGCACCTACACCCAATTGCTGAGTTTCATCGCCGAGTACGGCCAGTACCCGCGCACCGAACGCTTGCTCAATCGTCAGGCGCCGGCTGCCAGCGAACTGCTCGCACGTACGGACTTCCCTGAACGCACACCCGCCTACGGAATTCACTGACATGCCACACACCTTGCCTGCACTGACCTACGCCTACGATGCGCTCGAACCGCACATCGACACCGCGACCATGGAAATTCACCACACCAAGCACCACCAGACTTACGTGAACGGCTTGAATGCCGCCGTCGAAGGGACCGAGTGGGCCGATTGGCCGGCCGAGAAGCTGGTCGCGGCGGTGAAGTCGCTGCCTGAGCACCTGCGCGGGGCGGTGATCAACCACGGCGGTGGTCATGCTAACCACACGTTGTTCTGGACCGTGATGTCGCCCACCGGCGGTGGCCAGCCGCAAGGCGAGTTGGCCAAGGCCATCGAGGCCCAGCTCGGTGGCTTCGATACGTTCAAGGAGGCATTCACCAAGGCTGCGTTGACCCGTTTCGGCAGCGGCTGGGCCTGGCTCAGTGTCACGCCAGGGAAGCAGTTGGTGGTGGAAAGCAGCGGTAACCAGGACAGCCCGCTGATGCACGGCAATACGCCGATCCTGGGGCTCGATGTGTGGGAGCACGCCTACTACCTCAAGTACCAGAACCGTCGTCCAGAATACATTGGCGCCTTCTACAACGTGGTCGACTGGGCTGAAGTCGAACGTCGCTACCTGCAAGCCTTGAAGTGAGTCGGACCGGTATGCGCAGCGCCGTGATGTCTGTCAGCAGTGTGCGCCTGTTCCGCCAGGCGCTTGGGACCCTGCTGTTGCTGGTCGGCAGCGCCTTGCTGCTGGCTCGCGGCATTGCCTGGCTCGATCTCGAACCCCGCATGCTACGGGCGCTGGAGGGCGGTGCACTGTGCGCGCTGGGCACGGCGTTGGGTGCGGTACCGGTTTTGGTTGTTCGCAGCATGCCGGTGGCATTGGCCGATACCCTGTTGGGCTTCGGCGCCGGGGTGATGCTGGCGGCCACCGCCTTTTCCCTGATCATTCCCGGGCTGGACGCCGCGCAGAGCATCGGCTTTAGCCCGTGGGGCGCTGGGGTGTTGATCAGCAGCGGTTTGCTGTTCGGTGCGCTGTGCCTGTTCCTGATCGACCTGAAAGTCTCCGGGGCCTCGCCTGAGGCGTTGGTGGGCTCGGCGCGGCAGCCGGTGATCGCCGCGCGGATCTGGCTGTTCGTCATTGCCATCATTGCCCATAACATCCCTGAAGGCATGGCAATTGGCGTGTCAGCAGGTGGCGGCATGGCCGATGCCGACAGCCTGGCCATGGGCATCGCCTTGCAGGATGTGCCCGAGGGACTGGTGATCGCGCTAGTGCTGGCAGGTGCGGGTATGCCGCGTTTCAAGGCATTTCTGGTTGGTGCTGCGTCCGGCTTGGTCGAGCCGCTGGCTGCGGTCGTTTGCGCATGGCTTGTGAGCATCGCCCAATTGCTGTTGCCGCTGGGGCTTGCCTGCGCTGCCGGCGCCATGTTGCTGGTGGTAACCCAGGAAATCATCCCGGAATCGCGCAGCAACGGGCACCACCGCTTGGCCAGCCTTGGGTTGTGCGTGGGGTTTTGCCTGATGATGGTGATGGATACGGCGATGTCTTGATGCGGCGCCTTCGAACGATACCGAAAACTTGGGGCCGCTTTGCGGCCCTTTCCGGCCGGTCCGGCAAGGCCTCTCTCATAGAACTACACATAACTTGTTGATTTAGCAGGGACCTGTGGGAGCGGGCTTGCCCGCGAACACCGGCGAAGCCGGTGCCATACACCGAGTCGCCTGCTTCGCGGGCAAGCCCGCCCCCACAGGGTACGCGGCGCTTGCGAAATCAGTTCTCTGCACGACAGCGCAGCCCGGCAGGGCTGGGTGAACTCCTACAGGACTGTGCGTTGTCTTGAGCAGCCTGGTGGATTACTCGCCTTCGTCGAAGAAGTTCTCGATCAGCGCGACCAGCGCGTCCATCGCTTCGACATCCTGTTCGCCTTCGGTGAACAGGTGCACCGGGGTGCCCTTGCCTGCGGCGAGCATCATCACGGCCATGATGCTTTTGCCGTCCACCAGCTTGTCCGGTGCGCGGCCTACCCGCACCTGGCAGGGGAACCGCCCGGCCACGCCGACGAACTTGGCAGCCGCGCGGGCGTGCAGGCCCAGCTTGTTGATGATGGTGATTTCGCGGGCGGGCATCGTGGGGTGGATCCTGTAGGCTAGAGGTCGCGGTGGCGGACCTGGACGTTTTTCAGGGTAGGCTGGAGCAATTGGCCAAGCCGTTCGGTGATATACACCGAGCGATGATGGCCGCCAGTGCAGCCGATGGCGATGGTGACGTAGGCGCGGTTGCTGGCCGCAAAGCGCGGCAGCCACTTGAGCAGGTAGCTGGAGATGTCCTGGAACATTTCCTCGACGTCCGGTTGGGCGGCCAGGTAGTCGATCACCGGTTGTTCGAGGCCTGAATGGTCACGCAGTTCCGGCTTCCAGTAGGGGTTGGGCAGGCAGCGCACATCGAACACCAGGTCCGCGTCCACCGGCATGCCGCGCTTGAAACCGAACGATTCCACCAGAAATGCGGTGCCTGGCTCAGGTTGGTTCAGCAGGCGCAGCTTGATCGAGTCGCGCAGTTGGTACAGGTTGAGGCTGGTAGTGTCGATCTTGAGGTCGGCAAGGTCGGCAATCGGGCCCAGCAACTCGCTTTCCACGCGGATCGCCTCGGCCAGCGAGCGGCTCTGGTTGGTCAGCGGGTGGCGGCGACGGGTTTCCGAGAAGCGCTTGAGCAGGGTGTCTTCATCAGCATCGAGGTACAACACATCGCACTGGATGTGCCGGGCGCGTGCATCTTCGAGCAGTTCCGGGAAGCGTGACAGGTGGCTAGGCAGGTTACGCGCATCGATCGAGACGGCAACCTTGGGTTGCAGTAACTCGGTGTTGATCAGCGCGTTCTCCGCCAACTGCGGCAATAACCCTGCGGGCAGGTTATCGATGCAGTAGTAGCCGTTGTCTTCCAGCACGTCGAGTGCGGTGCTCTTACCGGAGCCGGAGCGACCGCTGACGATGATCAGGCGCATGGTCAATGCTCGTTCTGTACGTCCAGGACGACCTGGAACAGGGCCTCGCTGCTGTCGGCGGCACGCAAGCGATCGCGGACCTCCTTGCGATCGAGCATGCTGGCGATTTGGCGCAGCAGTTCAAGGTGCGCATCGGTGGCGGCTTCCGGGACCAGCAGAACGAACAGCAGGTCGACCGGCGCACCGTCGATGGCGTCGTAATCGATAGGGGCTTCGAGGTGCAGCAGTGCGCTCACCGGCGCAGTGCAGCCTTCCAGCCGGCAGTGGGGAATGGCGATGCCGTTACCGAAGCCGGTGGAGCCCAGTTTTTCGCGAGCGACCAGCTTTTCGAAGACGTCCTGCATCTCCAATTCGGGCACTTGCTCGGCAATCACGGTGGCGACCTTTTCCAGGGCGCGCTTCTTACTGCCGCCCGGCACGTTCACGAGGGAACGGCCGGGGGTCAGAATGGATTCAAGTCGGATCATGGATGAGGGGGATCAGCGGGCGGCTGCGCCTTGCAGCAGACTTTGCTGTTTTTCCTTGTGTTTTTTCAGTTGACGATCGAGCTTGTCAGCCAAAGCGTCGATCGCGGCATACATGTCTTGGTGTTCAGCGTTGGCGACTACTTCGCCACCGGGAATCTGGAGGGTTGCTTCAACCTTCTGCTGCAGCTTCTCGACTTTCATGATCACCGTGACGTTGGTGATCTTGTCGAAATGCCCTTCCACGCGGGCGAGCTTCTCGAGCACATAATCGCGCAGTGGTTGGGTGACTTCTACATGCTGGCCACTGATGTTGACTTGCATACAGCTTCTCCTTTGTTGCCCGTGCATAAAGAGGCAGGTGTTACACCTGCCACTGAAACGCTGTGGCACATCCCGGGGCTACATCAGCCGCTTGCGTTCGCTCGAAGGGGCGATCCCTAAAGACTCGCGGTACTTGGCGACGGTGCGGCGGGCCACCTGGATGCCTTGTGCCTCCAGTAAACCAGCGATCTTGCTGTCACTCAATGGCTTTTTCTGATTTTCCGCTGCGACCAGTTTCTTGATGATTGCGCGGATCGCCGTGGACGAGCATTCGCCGCCTTCGGCGGTGCTCACGTGGCTCGAGAAAAAGTACTTCAGTTCGTAGATGCCACGCGGCGTGTGCATGTACTTCTGGGTGGTGACCCGGGAGATGGTCGATTCGTGCATGCCCACCGCCTCGGCGATGTCATGCAGCACCAGGGGCTTCATCGCTTCGTCGCCGTGATCGAGGAAACCGCGTTGGTGCTCGACGATCTGCGTGGCCACCTTCATCAGCGTTTCGTTGCGGCTCTGCAGGCTCTTGATGAACCAACGCGCCTCTTGCAGCTGGTTGCGCATGAACGTGTTGTCAGCGCTGGTGTCGGCGCGTCGTACGAAACCGGCGTACTGCGGGTTGACCCGCAGGCGTGGAATGGCTTCCTGGTTGAGTTCGACCAACCAGCGATCGCTGTCCTTGCGCACGATCACATCCGGCACCACGTATTCGGGCTCGCTGGACTCGATCTGCGAACCTGGGCGTGGATTGAGCGTCTGGACCAGTTCGATGACCTGGCGCAGCTCGTCTTCCTTGAGCTTCATGCGGCGCATCAGCTGGCTGTAGTCGCGGCTGCCGAGCATGTCGATGAAATCGGTGACCAGACGCTGGGCCTCGGCCATCCAGGGCGTTGAGGCGGGCAACTGGCGCAGTTGCAGCAGCAGGCATTCGCCCAGGGTGCGCGCGCCGATACCGGCAGGCTCGAATTGCTGGATGCGGTGCAGCACCGCCTCGACCTCGTCCAGTTCGATATCCAGCTCCGGGTCGAAACCTTCGCAGATTTCCTCGAGGGTGTCTTCCAGGTAGCCCTGGCTGTTGATGCTGTCGATCAGGGTGACAGCGATCAGGCGATCAGTGTCGGACATCGGGGCCAGGTTCAGTTGCCACAGCAGGTGGCTTTGCAGGCTTTCGCCGACCGAGGTACGGGTGGTGAAGTCCCACTCGTCATCGTCGTTGCTGGGCAGGCTGCTAGCGCTGGTCTGGTAGATGTCTTCCCAGGCCGTGTCGACTGGCAGTTCGTTGGGAATGCGTTCGGCCCACTCGCCTTCTTCAAGGTTTTCCGTACTGCTGGCGGTTTCCTGGAAGGAGGTGTCCTGGACTTCGGAGGCCGGTTTGTTCTCGACGTTGTCCGCCATCGGATCGCTGTTGTCGAAATCGTCGCCGTCTTCCTGACGTTCGAGCATCGGATTGGACTCCAGCGCTTCCTGGATCTCTTGCTGGAGGTCCAGGGTAGAAAGCTGGAGTAGACGGATGGCCTGTTGCAACTGCGGGGTCATCGTCAGTTGCTGGCCCATTTTTAGGACGAGCGATGGTTTCATGGCAGGGGCTTAATACCTTGTTCGCCGGCGCGCATGCGCCATCTACTACGTAGGGCGCGTGGGCGCCGATTTTAAGCAAGTTATATGCCTGAAAATGCAGCGTTTGCCTAGAGTACTGTAACACTTAAGCCCTGATCGGGCGCCTGCGCCAGTGCTCCAGGCGGGCCTGGGTCAGAGGCGGAACTCATGCCCCAAGTAGACTTCCTTGACCAACTGGTTGGCTAGGATGGTCTCGGCATCGCCTTCGGCGATCAACTGGCCGTCGTTGACGATATAGGCGGTCTCGCAGATGTCCAAGGTTTCGCGAACGTTGTGGTCGGTGATCAGTACGCCGATGCCCTTGTTCTTGAGGTGGTGGATGATCTGCTTGATGTCGCCCACGGAAATCGGGTCGACGCCGGCGAACGGTTCGTCCAGCAGGATGAACTTTGGCGCCGTTGCCAGGGCGCGGGCGATCTCGACGCGGCGGCGCTCACCGCCGGACAGGCTCATGCCGAGGTTGTCGCGGATGTGGCTGATGTGGAACTCCTGCAGCAGGCCTTCGAGTTCCTTGCGCCGACCTTCGCGGTCCAGATCCTTGCGGGTTTCGAGGATCGCCATGATGTTGTCGGCCACCGACAGCTTGCGGAAGATCGACGCTTCTTGTGGCAGGTAGCCGATACCCGCTTGTGCACGGCCGTGCATCGGCTGGTGGCTGACGTCGTGGTTGTCGATCAGCACGCGGCCCTGGTCGGCTTGGACCAGCCCTACGATCATGTAGAAACAGGTGGTCTTGCCGGCGCCGTTGGGGCCGAGCAGGCCGACGATCTGGCCACTGTCGATGGACAGGCTGACGTCGCGCACGACTTGTCGGCCCTTGTAGCTCTTGGCCAGGTGCTGGGCTTTGAGGGTTGCCATTTACTCGGCCTTTTTCTTCGGTTGGATCACCATGTCGATGCGCTGACGTGGTGCGGTCACGTTGCCACCGCGACCAGCGGTCGCCACCTGGGTCTTGGTGTTGTAGACGATCTTCTCGCCTTCGGTGGTGTTGCCTTCGTTCTCGACTTTGGCGCGATCGGTCAGCACTACCAGGTCTTTCTGGGCCTGGTACTGGATGGTCACGGCCCAGCCTTTCATCTTGTCGGGCTTGGCAGTGCTCTGCTGTTGCTCGAAGTAGGCCAGGTTGCCCACCGAGGTTACCACGTCGATGTCGCCATTGGCGGCGCGGGTCATGGTCACGGTGTTGCCTTTGATCATCATCGAGCCCTGGGTGATGATCACGTCGCCGGTATAGGTGGCCACGCCTTGCTTGTCGTCCAGGTGGGCGTTGTCCGCCTGGATGCGAATCGGCTGGTCACGGTCGTTCGGCAGGGCGAAGGCGCTCGCGCTTCCCAGTGCTACGCCCAGGCTGAGCAGAAGGGGGATGGTTTTAACGAGCCTCATACTGTCCTCTTACGTTAGAGAGCAGGTCCATCCTGCCTTCTTTCAAATACGCTTTCATTCCTTTGCCCGTGGTCGTGCCACCGGCGCCGTCGATTCTAACGGCTTGCTCGGTCTGCGCATATTCCTTCTGCGGGAACACGGTCATGCGGGTAGTGGTGATGATGGTTTCGCGTTTTTTCTCATCGGTACGCGCCACGCGCACCGCATCGATCAGCTCGACCTCGGTGCCGTCCGGGTTGACCTCGGCGGTCTTGCTCTGCACGTGCCAGGGGAACTGGGTGCCACGGTACAGGTGCAGGTCGGGCGTGGTCACCACGGTGACTTCGCTGGCCTTCATGTGCTCGACCTTGTCGGCGGTCATCTCGTACTGCAGTTGGCCTTCGGGGGTGAACTGCACGCTATGGGCGTTGATCGCGTAGTAGTCGATGGCGCTTTCGTCGACCTGCGCGGTCGGCTTGTCGAGGAAGCTCTCGGGGCTTACATTCCAGTAGCCGACCGCCACCAGGATGGCAGCGATAGCTGTGAAAAGCGCGATGTTCTTGACCTTCTTGCTGAACATGGGCGGCCTTACAGGTAGTGAGCGTTGGCAGCGTCCAGGGTGCCCTGGGCCTGCATGATCAGTTCGCAGAACTCGCGCGCGGCGCCTTCGCCGCCACGTGCCTGAGTCACGCCATGTGCGTGCTCGCGTACGAACGGCGCGGCGTTGTTTACGGCCATGCCCAGGCCCACCCGGCGAATCACCGGAAGATCTGGCAGGTCGTCGCCCAAGTAAGCGACCTGGTCATAGCTTAGATTGAGTTCGGTCAACAGGCCGTCGAGTACCACCAGTTTGTCCTCGCGCCCCTGGAACAGGTGCGGGATGCCGAGGTTCTTGGCACGGCGCTCGACCACCGGTGTCTTGCGCCCGCTGATGATCGCGGTGGTCACGCCCGAGGCCATGAGCATCTTGATGCCGTGGCCGTCGAGGGTATTGAAGGTCTTGAACTCGCTGCCGTCTTCGAGAAAGTACAGGCGCCCATCGGTGAGCACGCCGTCGACATCGAACACCGCCAGCTTGATGGCCTTGGCGCGTTGAATCAGGTCTTGGTTCATTTACATCACTCCGGCGCGCAGCAGGTCGTGCATGTTCAGGGCGCCGGTGGGGCGGTCGGCCTGATCGACCACTACGAGGGCGCTGATCTTGTGGTCTTCCATGATTTTCAGTGCCTCGGCGGCGAGCATCTCGGCGCGGGCGGTCTTGCCGTGAACGGTCATGACCTCGTCGATGAGGGTCGTGTGCACGTCGATGTTGCGGTCCAGGCTGCGGCGCAGGTCGCCGTCGGTGAAGACGCCGGCCAGGCTGCCGTCCTGCTCCAGTACCACAGTCATGCCCAAACCTTTGCGAGACATTTCAAGCAAGGCGTCCTTGAGCAGGGTGCCGCGCTGTACCTGGGGCAGTTCGTCGCCAGCGTGCATGACGTTCTCGACTTTCAGCAGCAGGCGGCGGCCCAGTGCCCCACCGGGGTGGGAGAACGCGAAGTCCTCGGCGGTGAAACCGCGGGCTTCAAGTAGGGCGATGGCCAGGGCATCACCGAGCACCAGTGCAGCGGTGGTGGAGGAGGTCGGCGCCAGGTTCAGCGGGCAGGCTTCCTGCGCCACGCGGGCGTCGAGGTTGACCTCAGCGGCCTGGGCCAGGGCGGAGTCGGGGTTGCCGGTGAGGCTGATCATCTGGATGCCCAGGCGCTTGATCAGTGGCAGCAGGGTGACGATCTCGGCGGTGCTGCCGGAGTTGGACAGGGCGAGGATCACGTCGTCGCGGGTGATCATGCCCATATCGCCGTGGCTGGCCTCGGCCGGGTGCACGAAGAACGACGGCGTGCCGGTGCTGGCCAGGGTGGCGGCGATCTTGTTGCCGATATGCCCCGACTTGCCCATGCCGACCACCACCACGCGGCCCTTGCTGGCCAGGATCAGCTCGCATGCCTTGACGAAATTGTCGTCGATGCGGGCCAGCAGGCCCTCTACGGCTTCGAGTTCCAGGCGCAAGGTGCGCTGGGCGGATTGGATCAGCTCGCTGGATTGGCTCATGTCGAAAACGCAATGCCTGATGAAAAGGCGGCGATTATAGCCGCAATGTGACGAACGCTCACCTCCTGCATTGATCCAAGCGTGTCAGGCTTGCCTGTCTGCTGACTGAACAGGCCTGTCATGGCCTTGGGGCGGCACCTCAGCGGTGCTATAGTTCGCCGCTATTCGGCCTACCGGGGAACCTGTGTGCCTTCAATAAGGAGGCAGGCGTCCACGGAGCAGGGCTGCACTGCAAGGAGTCTAGATGAGTGTGGATAGCGCCTACGCGGTCGAGTTGAAGGGCGTCACCTTCAAGCGCGGTTCGCGCAGCATTTTCAGTAACGTGGACATCCGCATTCCGCGCGGCAAGGTCACCGGCATCATGGGGCCATCGGGCTGCGGCAAGACTACCTTGCTGCGTCTGATGGGCGCGCAGTTGCGCCCGGCGGGTGGCGAAGTCTGGGTCAACGGGCAGAATTTGCCCGCATTGTCGCGCAGCGACCTGTTCGATGCCCGCAAGCAGATGGGCGTGTTGTTCCAGAGCGGCGCGCTGTTCACTGACCTCGACGTGTTCGAGAACGTGGCCTTCCCGCTGCGCGTGCACACCCAGTTGTCGGACGAAATGATCCGCGACATCGTGCTGATGAAATTGCAGGCTGTGGGTCTGCGCGGTGCCATCGACCTGATGCCCGATGAACTCTCCGGTGGCATGAAGCGCCGGGTGGCGCTGGCCCGCGCCATTGCACTGGACCCGCAGATCCTCATGTACGACGAGCCGTTCGTTGGTCAGGATCCGATCGCCATGGGCGTGTTGGTCCGCCTGATCCGCCTGCTCAACGATGCCCTCGGCATCACCAGTATCGTGGTATCGCATGATCTGGCCGAGACCGCCAGTATCGCCGACTACATTTACGTGGTCGGCGACGGCCAGGTGCTGGGGCAGGGCACACCTGACGAGTTGATGGGCTCGGACAATCCGCGTATCCGCCAGTTCATGAAAGGCGACCCGGATGGCCCGGTGCCGTTCCATTTCCCTGCGCCTGACTACCGCGCCGATCTGCTGGGGGCGCGTTGATGCGCAGAAAATCCATACTCGAACGTATTCGCCTGTTCGGTCGTGCTGCCATCGACGTGCTCGCCGTGCTGGGGCGCTCGTGCCTGTTCCTGGGCCACGCCCTGGGTGGGCGCAGTGGTATCGGCGGTGGTTTCCAACTGCTGGTCAAACAGTTGTATTCGGTCGGTGTGCTGTCGCTGGCGATCATCGTCGTCTCGGGCGTGTTCATCGGCATGGTGCTGGCCCTGCAGGGCTACAGCATCCTGACCAAGTACGGCTCGGAGCAGGCCGTGGGCCAGATGGTTGCGCTGACGCTGTTGCGTGAACTGGGCCCGGTGGTCACCGCGCTGCTGTTCGCTGGCCGTGCAGGGTCTGCGTTGACCGCCGAAATCGGCAACATGAAGTCCACCGAGCAGTTGTCGAGCCTGGAAATGATCGGCGTCGACCCGCTCAAGTACATCGTCGCCCCGCGCCTGTGGGCCGGCTTCGTCTCGTTGCCCTTGCTGGCGCTGATCTTCAGCGTGGTGGGCATTTGGGGCGGGTCGTGGGTCGCCGTGGACTGGCTGGGCGTTTACGAAGGCTCGTTCTGGGCCAACATGCAGAACAGTGTTTCTTTCACCGACGACGTGCTCAATGGGCTGATCAAGAGCCTGGTATTCGCCTTCGTCGTGACCTGGATCGCCGTATTCCAGGGGTATGACTGCGAACCCACCTCAGAAGGGATCAGTCGTGCCACCACCAAGACCGTGGTCTATGCCTCGTTGGCAGTCCTGGGTCTGGACTTTATTCTGACCGCCTTGATGTTTGGAGATTTCTGATGCAAAACCGCACCCTGGAAATCGGTGTCGGCCTGTTCCTGCTGGCCGGGATCCTGGCGCTGCTGCTGCTGGCACTGCGTGTCAGCGGCCTGTCGGCCAGCCCGAGCAACGATACGTACAAAGTTTATGCGTACTTCGACAATATTGCCGGTTTGACTGTCAGAGCTAAGGTGACCATGGCCGGTGTGACGATCGGCAAGGTCACGGCGATCGATCTGGACCGTGATTCGTACACCGGTCGGGTGACGCTGCAACTGGACAAGAAGGTCGACAACCTGCCGACCGACTCCACTGCCTCGATCCTGACCGCCGGCCTGCTGGGCGAGAAGTACATTGGTATCAGCGTGGGCGGCGAAGATACGGTCCTCAAGGACGGCGGCACCATCCACGACACGCAGTCGGCGCTGGTGCTGGAAGATCTGATTGGCAAGTTCCTGCTCAACTCGGTGGGCAAGGAACCGAAAGAAGCACAACCGGCTAATTAAGGAGTCTCCATGATTTCTATCCTGCGACGTGGCCTGCTGGTCCTGCTGGCGGCCTTCCCTCTGTTCGTCATGGCGGCACCGCAGTCAGCTCGTGACGTGATCCAGGGCACCACCAACGAGTTGCTGAGCGACCTGAAGGCGAACAAGGAGCAGTACAAGAGCAATCCCCAGGCCTTTTACGATGCACTCAACCGCATCCTTGGCCCGGTAGTGGATGCCGACGGTATTTCCAAGAGCATCATGACCGTCAAGTATTCGCGCAAGGCCACGCCTGAGCAGATGCAGCGCTTTCAGGAGAACTTCAAGCGCAGCCTGATGCAGTTCTATGGCAACGCGCTGCTGGAGTACAACAACCAGGGCATCACCGTTGACCCGACCAAGGCCGAGGACGGCGATCGCGCCAGTGTCGGCATGAAGGTCACCGGCAATAACGGAGCGGTCTACCCGGTCCAGTACACCTTGCAGAACCTCGGTGGCGAGTGGAAAGTGCGCAACGTGATCGTCAACGGCATCAACATCGGCAAGCTGTTCCGTGACCAGTTCTCCGACGCCATGCAGCGCAATGGCAACGACCTGGACAAGACCATCGACGGCTGGGCCGGCGAGGTGGCCAAGGCCAAGCAAGCTGCCGATAGCTCGCCGGATAAGGAAGTCAAATGACCGAGGCTGTCGTGAGCATGGCCGAGCCAGGTGTCCTGCGTCTGGCCGGTGTGCTGGACTACCGCAGTGGCCCGGCCTTGCGCAAGCAGGGCAAGGCGTTGATCGCCGGCAGTGGCGAGCCACGTCTGGTGCTCGATTGCAGTGCGGTGGCCAAGTCGAGCAGTGTGGGCCTGTCGTTGTTGCTGGCGTTCATGCGTGACGCCCAGGCAGCCGGCAAGACCTGCGAAGTGCGCGGCATGCCCAGCGACATGCGCGAAATCGCCGAGGTCTATGACCTCGATGAAGTGCTGGCAGGCTGATGGCCTGTCGCAAGGTGAAGGCCCCTCGGTCAGCGCGCCCCGTCTTGGGCTTCGCAGGCGAGGGGCTTTTTTGTATGATGGCCGACCCGCGCGCGTTGGGCGCCGATCGAGGTTGAGCATGCAGGCCGTAGAAGTCAAAAGCTTTCTGGAAGAAAAATTGCCGGGAACCCGGGTCGAAGTTGAAGGCGAAGGCTGCAACTTCCAGTTGAACGTGATCAGCGACGAGCTGGCCGGCCAGAGCCCGGTCAAGCGTCAGCAGGCGATCTATGCTCACCTCAATCCGTGGATCGCCAACGGCGCCATCCACGCGGTAACCATGAAATTCTTCAGCAGCGCAGCCTGGGCTGAGCGCATCTGAGCCAACTTGGCGGCGAGACACGAATGGACAAACTGATTATTTCTGGCGGCGCGCGCCTCGACGGCGAGATCCGCATTTCCGGCGCGAAGAACTCGGCGCTGCCGATTCTCTCGGCCACCCTGCTGTGCGATGGCCCGGTCACGGTCGGCAACCTGCCGCACCTGCACGACATCACCACCATGATCGAGCTGTTCGGTCGCATGGGCATCGAGCCTGTGATCGACGAAAAGCTGGCCGTGGAAATCGATCCGCGCACCATCAAGACCCTGGTCGCCCCGTACGAGCTGGTCAAGACCATGCGCGCCTCGATCCTGGTGCTCGGTCCGATGGTCGCCCGCTTCGGCGAAGCTGAAGTCGCGCTGCCAGGCGGTTGCGCTATTGGCTCGCGTCCGGTCGACCTGCACATCCGCGGCCTCGAAGCGATGGGCGCGAAGATCGAGGTCGAAGGCGGCTACATCAAGGCCAAGGCGCCTGAGGGCGGCCTGCGCGGTGCGCACTTCTTCTTCGACACCGTCAGCGTGACCGGCACCGAGAACATCATGATGGCCGCTGCACTGGCCAAGGGCACCAGCGTGCTGCAGAACGCCGCGCGTGAGCCTGAGGTGGTCGACCTGGCCAACTTCCTGATTGCCATGGGTGCGAAGATCCAGGGTGCCGGTACCGACACCATCACCATCGAAGGCGTGGAGCGTCTGCACTCGGCCACTTACCGCGTGATGCCCGACCGTATCGAGACCGGCACCTACCTGGTTGCCGCTGCCGTGACCGGTGGTCGTGTCAAGGTCAAGGACACCGATCCGACCATCCTTGAAGCCGTGCTCGAAAAGCTCAAGGAAGCCGGCGCCGACATCACCACTGGCGAAGACTGGATTGCGCTGGACATGCACGGCAAGCGTCCGAAGGCCGTCAACCTGCGTACCGCACCGTATCCGGCGTTCCCGACCGACATGCAGGCGCAGTTCATCTCGCTCAACGCCATTGCCGAGGGTACCGGCGCGGTGATCGAGACTATCTTCGAGAACCGCTTCATGCACGTGTATGAGATGCACCGCATGGGCGCACAGATCCAGGTCGAGGGCAACACTGCCATCGTGACCGGCGTCAAGGCGCTCAAGGGCGCTCCAGTCATGGCTACCGACCTGCGTGCCTCGGCCAGCCTGGTGCTGTCGGCCCTGGTCGCCGAAGGCGACACCCTGATCGACCGTATCTACCACATCGACCGTGGTTACGAGTGCATCGAGGAAAAGCTGCAGATGCTCGGCGCGAAAATCCGCCGCGTACCGGGCTAAGCGCCCGACGGCGCAGGGACGCGCCCACCGAATTGAACGCGGCCAGCCTCATGGGCTGGCCGGCAGTAGCTGCTTAAGGAACGACGTTTCCCATGTTGACCATCGCGCTATCCAAAGGCCGCATTCTCGACGACACCCTGCCGTTGCTGGCAGAGGCCGGCATCGTGCCGACCGAGAACCCGGACAAGAGCCGCAAGCTGATCATCCCGACCACGCAGGACGACGTGCGCCTGCTCATCGTGCGCGCCACCGACGTTCCGACCTACGTCGAGCATGGTGCCGCCGATCTCGGTGTGGCCGGCAAGGACGTGTTGATGGAGTATGGTGGCCAGGGCCTGTACGAGCCCCTGGACTTGCAGATTGCCCAGTGCAAGCTGATGACGGCGGGTGTCACCGGCGCGCCTGAGCCCAAGGGCCGCCTGCGCGTGGCCACCAAGTTCGTCAACGTCGCCAAGCGTTACTATGCCGAACAAGGCCGCCAGGTCGACATCATCAAGCTGTACGGCTCGATGGAGTTGGCCCCGCTGATCAACCTTGCCGACAAGATCATCGACGTGGTCGACACCGGCAACACGCTGCGCGCCAATGGCCTGGAACCTCAGGAACTGATCGCGATGATCAGCTCGCGCCTGGTGGTCAACAAGGCCTCCATGAAAATGCAGCACGCCCGCATCCAGAGCCTGATCGACACCCTGCGCAACGCCGTCGAATCGCGACACCGCGGCTGACTTCTGCGCGCGACCTTCGCTGTCGCGCCCGTCTATCCGCGTCATAGCCACTTTTCTCGGGTGCCCGCGCGGATGGACTGGTAGCTTAGGGCGCCTGAGCATTTGCCAATCTTTCCGAGGCCCTCGCCATGACCGTGTCCACTGCAATCGCCCGTCTCAATGCCGCTGACCAGGATTTCGCGCGACATCTTGATCATCTGCTGAGCTGGGAGAGCGTGTCCGATGACGCGGTCAACCAGCGTGTACTCGACATCATCAAGGCCGTGCGCGAGCGTGGCGACGCGGCGCTGGTGGAGTTCACCCAGCGCTTCGACGGTGTTGACGCCCAGTCCATCGACGACCTGATCCTCGACCGTGCGCGCCTGGAACTGGCCCTGACCCGCATCACCGCGCCCCAGCGTGAGGCGTTGGAAACGGCCGCCAATCGCGTGCGCATGTATCACGAGCGGCAGAAGCAGGACTCCTGGCAGTACACCGAGGCCGATGGCACCGTGCTCGGCCAGAAGGTCACCCCGCTGGACCGCGCTGGCTTGTACGTGCCGGGCGGCAAGGCATCGTATCCGTCCTCTGTGCTGATGAACGCCATCCCGGCGAAGGTCGCTGGCGTGGCCGAAGTGGTGATGGTCGTGCCGACCCCGCGTGGTGAGGTCAACGAGCTGGTACTGGCAGCTGCCTGCATCGCGGGCGTCGACCGTGTGTTCACCGTCGGTGGCGCCCAGGCCGTTGCGGCCCTGGCCTATGGCACCGAAAGCGTGCCGCAGGTGGACAAGATCGTCGGCCCGGGCAATATCTATGTCGCCACCGCCAAGCGCCATGTGTTTGGTCAGGTGGGTATCGACATGATCGCCGGTCCTTCGGAGATTCTTGTGGTCTGCGACGGCCAGACCGACCCCGACTGGATCGCCATGGACCTGTTCTCCCAGGCCGAGCACGATGAAGACGCCCAGGCCATTCTGGTCAGCCCGGATGCCGACTTCCTCGACCGCGTCGCCGCGAGCATCGACAAGCTGCTGCCGACCATGGAACGTGCCGAGATCATCGAGAAGTCGATCAATGGCCGTGGTGCGTTGATTCAGGTGCGTGACATGCAGCAGGCCATTGAAGTGGCCAACCGCATCGCCCCGGAGCATCTGGAACTGTCGGTGGCTGATCCGCAAGCTTGGCTGGCGCAGATCCGCCACGCCGGTGCGATCTTCATGGGCCGCCACACCAGCGAGGCGCTGGGCGACTACTGCGCCGGTCCCAACCACGTGCTGCCGACGTCCGGCACCGCGCGCTTCTCCTCGCCCCTGGGCGTTTACGATTTCCAGAAGCGTTCTTCGATCATCTTCTGCTCCGAGCAGGGCGCGTCCGAACTCGGGCGCACTGCTTCCGTGCTGGCGCGTGGCGAATCGCTGACCGCCCACGCCCGTAGCGCCGAATACCGCATCCTCAACGAGAAGGGGAATTGAACATGAGTCGTTTCTGGAGCCCTTTCGTCAAGGACCTCGTGCCTTACGTGCCGGGTGAGCAGCCCAAGCTTGCGAAACTGGTCAAGCTCAATACCAACGAGAACCCATATGGCCCGTCGCCCAAGGCGCTGGAGGCCATGCGTGCCGAACTCAACGACAACCTGCGCCTGTACCCGGACCCGAACGGCGACCGGCTCAAGCAGGCGGTGGCCGAGTACTACGCTGTCACCCCGGCCCAGGTGTTCGTTGGTAATGGCTCGGACGAGGTGCTGGCGCACATCTTCCACGGCCTGTTCCAGCACGACCGCGGCCCGTTGCTGTTCCCGGACGTGAGCTACAGCTTCTACCCGGTGTACTGCGGCTTGTATGGCATTCCCTACGAGCTGGTGGCACTGGATGAGCAGTTCCAGATTCGGGTGGACGACTACAGCAAGCCCAACGCTGGGATCATCTTCCCCAACCCTAACGCACCAACCGGTTGTCTGCTGGCGCTTGAAGCCGTAGAGCAACTGCTGCGGGCCAACCCGGATTCGGTGGTGGTGGTGGATGAGGCGTACATCGATTTTGGTGGTGAGACGGCCATCAGCATGGTGGACCGCTACGACAACCTGCTGGTGACCCAGACGTTGTCCAAGTCGCGTTCGCTGGCGGGCCTGCGGGTGGGGTTGGCGGTTGGCCACCCGGACCTGATCGAGGCGCTGGAGCGGATCAAGAACAGCTTCAACTCCTATCCTTTGGACCGCGCGGCCATTGCTGGGGCAGCGGTCGCGTTCGAGGACCGGGCGTACTTCGAAGAGACCTGCCGGAAAGTGATCGACAGTCGTGAAGTGCTGGTTTCGGCGCTCAAGGATCGGGGGTTCGAGGTGCTGCCTTCGGCGGCGAACTTCATCTTTGCCCGACACCCATCGCAGGATGCGGCTGGGATTGCTGCTCGGCTGCGGGAGCAGGGGGTGATTGTGCGGCACTTCAAGCAGGAGCGGATTGCGCAGTTCTTGCGGATTACCGTGGGGACACCGGAGATGAACCAGGCTTTGCTGGATGCCTTGGATTGATGGGTTCTTGAGTTATTAGTGTTAGGGGTAAGCTGGAGTTGATCTGGCTTGCCCTTTTTTGTTTTTGGTTGTTTTGATAGGTGTATGCGCATTCATTGGCTTGGTTAACTTCTCGTCACCTTTCCGCCCTTACGGCGGGTAACTTTTTGAAGGATCAAAAAGTCACCAAAAAATCCTCGCTCCATTCATTCGGCCCCTGCGCTTCGCTCCGGGGTTCCCTCGCTCCGGCGCCTTCCGGGCCCGCGCGGCCTCCGACTTGCTACGCAAGTCTACATCTCGCGCCTTCGGCTGCGCCGAAGGGTGCTGCGCACCTTGGGCCCTCCAGTCACCTCCGCTCGGCCTACTGAAGTCGCGAAGTTAGGGGTGGCGTCTGGACTGGCGCAGCTAACCGCTAGTTGCAGTTGTGGGATCTCTGGATTACAGGACTGCGCCCAGCCTGAGCCCAGCGTCGTACCTGTAGGAGCGGCCTTGTGCCGCGAACACCGGCGTAGCCGATGCCATACACCGAGTCGCCTGCTTCGCGGGCAAGCCCGCTCCCACAGGACTGCGCGAAGCCTGAATACAGCACGGCACCTGTAGGAGCGGCCTTATGCCGCGAACACCGGCGTAGCCGGTGCCATCCACCGCGCCGCCTGCTTCGCAGTGGTCCGGCACTCTGGTAAACCCGCTGCTCTTGCTCTTGCTTCTAAGCGCGCAATAGCCCAGGCGCCGCCAATTGCGACTTCAGGAGGCCGAGTGTAGGCGTCTGTAGGGCCAGGTGCGCAGCACCCTTCGGCGCAGCCGAAGGCGCGAGATGTAGACTTGCGTAGCAAGTCGTAGGCCGCGCGGGCCCGAAAGGCGCCGGAGCGAGGGAACCCCTGCGCGCAGCGCAGGGGCCGGATGATGGAGCGAGCGGTTTTTGCCTACTTTTGCCCAAGAGCAAAAGTAGGTCGCCGTAAGGGCGAAAGGGTGACTAAAAGTCGACATCAAAAATGAATGCGCATACATCCACAAAAACAAACACCCCTTGCCGCGCCCCCCCCAAACCCGCTATCGTCCAACCTCGAATAAATTCATCCGATGACTGGATGTTAACCCCAAAAATGCCCCCAATCATCAAACGCTCCCTGGTAGAACAAGCCGTAGACCAACTCCGCTCCCGCATAGCCTCCGGCGCGTGGTCGGTCGGTCAGCGCCTCCCCACCGAACCGGAGCTGGCCTACGACCTGGGCATCAGCCGCAACACCGTGCGCGAGGCCATGCGCGTCCTGGCGTTCAGCGGTTTGGTGGAAATCCGCCAAGGTGACGGTAGCTACCTGCGTACCGTGCAAGACCCGTTGCAGGCCGTGCAGGCCATGGCCCACTGCACCGTCGAGCACGCCCGCGAAACCCGCCATATCCTCGAAGCCGAAGCCATTGCTCTGGCCGCCCTGCGCCGCACCGACGACGACCTCAGCGCCTTGCGCCAGGCACTCAAGCAAAGCGCCGTGCATTTTCACGGTGATGTGGATGCCTATGTCGAGTGCGACATCCAGTTCCACCAACGCTTGGTGGACGCCGCCCACAACCCCGCGCTGAGTGAGTTGTACCGCTACTTCTCAGGCGTGGTCGCCGCCGCCCTGCAGCACAACATGACCACCGTGCCCCGATGCCAGGCCACCTTCGACTTACACGGGCACATCCTCGATGCCCTGGAAAAACGCGATTCGGAGACGGCCAAGCGCCTGAGCCGGACACTCATCGAATCCTGACTGGAAATACGCCATGCCTAGATCCTTGCCCCGCGAAACGCAGATCGACGAACTGTTGATCGACGCCGAGGCTGACGACGAACACGTCCAGCAACAGCCGGTGCTGCTGCGCCGTCCCTGGCTCTTGCTGCTAGGCCTGGTGCTGGTGGCGTTGAACCTGCGCCCGGCGTTGTCGAGCATGGCCCCGGTGCTTGGGCAGGTCAGCCAGACGCTTGGCCTCAGTGCGTCCGCAGCCGGGCTGCTGACCACATTGCCGGTGCTTTGCCTGGGCCTGTTCGCGCCCTGGGCACCGGTGCTCGCACGTCGTTTCGGCAGTGAGCGTGTGATCCTCGGTATCCTGCTGTTGCTGGCCCTCGGCATCCTGGTACGCAGCGCCCTGGGGGTGAGCGGCCTGTTCATCGGTAGCCTCCTCGCTGGTGCGAGTATCGGCATCATCGGCGTGCTGCTGCCAGGTATCGTC
Organism: Pseudomonas sp. NY15463; assembly: GCF_048068415.1. Taxonomy (NCBI): domain Bacteria; kingdom Pseudomonadati; phylum Pseudomonadota; class Gammaproteobacteria; order Pseudomonadales; family Pseudomonadaceae; genus Pseudomonas; species Pseudomonas sp. NY15463. The sequence continues at coordinate 465,916 of NZ_JBLUQD010000002.1, read as the reverse complement.
AAGCGCGATTTCCCCCAGCATGCAGGCACCCTGACGGGCGTCTATACCATGGCGCTTTGCCTGGGCGCAGCGATGGCCGCTGGCGCGACAGTGCCGCTTACCCAGCACTTCGATGACAGCTGGGCCATGGGCCTGGGCTTCTGGCTATTGCCTGCGCTGCTGGCGATGCTGGTCTGGTTGCCACAGGCTCGCCAAGGCCATGGTCTGCACAAGGCAACCTTCCGTGTCCGCGGCCTTTGGCGCGATCCGTTGGCCTGGCAGGTCACGCTGTACATGGGCCTGCAATCTTCGCTGGCCTACATCGTATTCGGCTGGTTGCCGTCGATTCTCATTGGCCGTGGCCTGACCCCTACCGAGGCAGGCCTGGTGCTGTCGGGCTCAGTCATCGTGCAACTGGTCAGTTCGCTCGCAGCCCCTTGGCTTGCGACCCGCGGCAAGGACCAGCGTCTGGCTATCGTGATCGTGATGCTGGCGACTCTGGCCGGGCTGTTCGGGTGCCTGTACGCACCGATTGGCCAGTTGTGGGGGTGGGCAGTGCTGTTGGGTCTTGGGCAGGGCGGTACGTTCGCCCTGGCGCTGACCCTGATCGTGCTGCGCTCGCGCGACGCGCATGTGGCCGCCAACTTGTCGAGCATGGCCCAGGGCGTCGGCTATACCCTCGCCTCGATGGGGCCTTTCGCAGTGGGGTTGGTGCATGACTTCACCGGCGGATGGCAGGCGCTAGGCTGGATTTTCGCCGTGCTGGGGATCGGTGCCATCGGATTCGGTCTTGGTGCAGGTCGCGCCCGGCATGTGCACGTGCAAAGCGAGAGGGTCTGACGGCGCTCCGGCAACACCGGCTAGCGCCTGCGCAAACGTCCAGATAGCTGGCTAATCGCCATTCATGATGCAAATGGAGATGGCGCAGGCCGGCGCTGCAGATTATCGTGCGCGTTCGACCTTTTCGCAGGACTAGCCCATGAGCGACGCCAACAGCGCCCTGATTACCCGTTTTTACCAGGCCTTCCAGCGCCTGGATGCCGAGGCCATGGTGGCCTGCTACAGCGACGACATCACCTTCAGCGACCCGGTGTTCGGCACCTTGCGTGGCCAGGACGCCAAGGACATGTGGCGCATGCTCACGTCCCGCGCCAAGGACTTCACCCTGACCTTCGACAACGTGCGCAGTGACGAGCGCGGGGGCGGTGCCCACTGGGTCGCAACCTACCTGTTCAGCCAGACCGGGCGAGTGGTGGTCAATGATATCCAGGCGCGTTTCGTGATCCGCGATGGGTTGATCTGCCAACATGACGACAGCTTCGACCTCTGGCGCTGGGCGCGGCAGGCGCTGGGCATGCCAGGCGTACTGTTGGGGTGGACGCCCATGCTACAGAACAAGGTGCGCCAGCAAGCTTTCAAGGGCCTGCGTGCATTCCAGCAAGGGCGCTGAGCGGTTAAGCTGACGAGTCTTTACCGCGTATCGAAGCCTGCCGTGAGCGAGATTCCCCCCACCGTCGAGTGCAAACCCTGGTACGTCTACCTGGTGCGTGCAGCCAATGGCTCGCTCTACTGCGGTATCAGCGATGACCCGCAGCGACGCTTTATCAAGCACCAGAAAGGTCAGGGCGCGCGCTACTTCAAGACCAGCCCGGCGCAGGCGCTGGTGTATGTGGAGCAGTGGCCGGACAAAAGCGAGGCGCTACGTCAGGAGCGGCTGGTGAAGAAGCTGCGCAAGGCGGCCAAGGAGGCGTTGGTGGCCTCCTATGCCCCGCAGCAGGCGTGATAGCCGCTCAGTCCTTGCGCCGTTTGAGCTGATCGATCAACTGCGTCGGCAGGCCTTTGATCACCAGCGTCCCGGCGGCTTCGTCGTACTCGATCTTCGAACCCAGCAAGTGCGCCTCGAAACTGATCGACAACCCTTCGGCTCGCCCGGTGAAGCGGCGGAACTGGTTCAGGGTGCGTTTGTCCGCCGGTATCTCCGGCGACAGGCCGTAGTCACTGTTGCGGATGTGGTCATAGAACGCCTGCGGGCGGTCCTCGTCGATCAGGCTGGAGAGCTCTTCGAGGGTCACCGGTTCGCCCAGCTTGGTCTGGGTGGTGGCGTAGTCGACCAGGGTCTGGGTTTTCTCGCGCGCGGATTCCTCAGGCAGGTCCTCTTTTTCGACATAGTCGCTGAAGGCCTTGAGCAAGGTGCGGGTCTCGCCCGGACCATCCACGCCCTCCTGGCAGCCGATGAAGTCGCGGAAGTAATCCGAGACCTTCTTGCCGTTCTTGCCCTTGATGAACGAGATGTACTGCTTGGAGTTCAGGTTGTTCTTCCACTCCGACAGGTTGATCCGCGCTGCCAGGTGCAGTTGGCCGAGGTCCAGGTGACGTGAGGGGGTTACGTCCAGCTCTGCATTCACTGCGACGCCTTCGCTGTGGTGCAACAGGGCGATGGCCAGGTATTCGGTCATGCCTTGCTGGTAGTGGGCGAACAGCACGTGGCCGCCGGTGGAAAGGTTGGACTCTTCCATCAGCTTTTGCAGGTGCTCGACGGCGATCCGGCTGAAAGCCGTGAAGTCCTGCTCGGCGTCCAGGTACTGCTTGAGCCAGCCGCTCAACGGATAGGCTCCGGATTCGCCGTGGAACAGGCCCCAGGCTTTGCCTTGCTTGGCGTTGTAGCTGTCGTTGAGGTCTGCCAGCAGATTCTCGATGGCGTCGGAGGGGGCCAGCTCGCTGTCACGGGCATGCAGAACGGCGGGGCTGCCATCGGGCTTCTTGTCGATCAGGTGAACGATGCAATGACGGATGGGCATGGATGTCTCGGTCTGGTGGGCGGTGGTCACCGCGCTGCAAAAGGCGTTCAGTTTACCCCAGGGCGGGGGTGATGCAGTGGCCAGATGTTGGCGTAAATGGCAGTTGTCTGTTTTTTGCGCAAAATCGTGATTTTTTTCCTCAAACCCCCGAAAAACCTGAACAAAATCCCTCTCGGCAGCGGATATTTATCGATTCCTGTGGTAGCTTTGCGCGGTCTTGCGCCCCCTGTGTGGCGCATTGCTGGCCGCTTGCTTGCGGGGTGTCGAACCAAACGCCGATTTGCGTATCTACATACGCGTTCGACGCGGCCTCTGGATTGTCCCGGGCTGGCCCGACCACCGACCAAGCACGCTGCACAACCTCTGATTTGATAGGGAAGGAACACCACCATGGCACTGACCAAAGACCAACTGATTGCCGACATCGCCGAATCGATCGCGCAGCCGAAAGCCACCGCCAAGAACGCTCTGGAGCAACTGGGCCAGATCGTTGCCGACCAGCTGGAAAACGGCGCTGAAATCACTCTGCCAGGCATCGGCAAACTGAAAGTCTCCGAGCGTCCTGCCCGTACCGGCCGCAACCCTTCGACTGGCGCTGCCATCGAAATCGCCGCCAAGAAAGTCGTCAAGTTCGTGCCAGCCAAGTCGCTGACCGACGCCATCAACAAGTAATTGTTGCCGGTTTGACTAAACCGCGCCCGGGGTTGCCTGGCCGCGGTTTTTTCACGCCTGAACTTTGCGTGCGGCGCTCCAGGCCTGGCGCGCGGCCTCGTCTTGGAAGCTCCAGGCGACCATGCGGCTCTGCTTCTGCCCCTGGCCCATCTCGACGATGCGCAGGGCCTTCACCCCGGCCTTGTTCAGCGCCGCCTCGATACCCGGCAGGTTGCTGGCCTTGGACACCAGGCTGGTGAACCACAGCACCTGTGCACCGTAGCGCACGCTTTCGGCGACCATTTGGCTGACGAAGCGGATCTCGCCACCTTCGCACCACAGCTCGTTGTTCTGGCCGCCAAAGTTCAGGATTGGCAGCTTGCGCTTTGGGTCCTGCTTGCCGAGGTTTTTCCACTTGCGTTGGCTGCCACGAGTGGCTTCTTCGCGCGAGGCATGGAAGGGCGGGTTGCACAGGGTCACATCGAAACGCTCGTCGGCCTGCAGCAGGCCTTCGAGGATGTGCTTGGGTGCGGGCTGCAAGCGTAGGCCGATGGCCTTGTCCAGCTTGTTGGCCTGTACGATGACCTTGGCCGAAGCCAGGGCGACCGGGTCGATGTCGGAGCCGATAAAGCGCCAGCGGTAGTCGCTGTGGCCCAGCAGCGGATAAATGCAGTTGGCGCCCACGCCGATGTCCAGCGCGCGCACCTGCGCACCTCGCGGCGCATCACCTGCGTTGTCCTCGGCCAGCAGGTCGGCGAGCACGTGGATGTAGTCGGCGCGTCCGGGGATGGGCGGGCACAGGTAGTCGGCGGGAATGTCCCAGTGCTGGATCCCGTATTGGGCCTTGAGCAGGGCGCGGTTGAACACCCGCACGGCCTCGGGGTTGGCGAAGTCGATGCTGGGTTTGCCGTAGGGGTTGGTGAGGGTGAAGCGGGCCAGGTCCGGGTGGGCCTTGATCAGCGCCGGGAAGTCGTAGCGGCCCTGGTGGCGGTTGCGCGGGTGCAGGCTGGGTTTGTCAGTCATAGTCGGATCCGGTGTTGCAGGCCATGGGGCTGCTTTGCAGCCCTTTCGCGACACAAGGCCGCTCTACAGAGAGCGGCGCCTTTAAATCCGGCGCCGACCTGTAGTAGCGGCCTTGTGTCGCGAAAGGGCCGCAAAGCGGCCCCAACGGTCTATCAGATTGTTACAGCGCAGCAATCCGCGCATGCTGCTCGGTGAAGTTGGCCAGTGCCTGCTCGGACTCGGCAAGCTTGGCACGTTCCTTCTCGATCACCGCAGGCGGCGCCTTGTCGACGAAGGCCGCGTTGGACAGCTTGCCGCCCACACGCTGGACCTCACCTTGCAGACGCTGGATTTCCTTGTTCAGGCGTGCAAGCTCGGCGTCCTTGTCGATCAGGCCTGCCATCGGCACCAGCACTTGCAGATCGCCCACCAGCGCGGTGGCCGACAGTGGCGCTTCGTCCTGCTCGCTGAGTACGGTGAACGACTCGACCTTGGCCAGCTTCTTGAGCAGCGCTTCGTTTTCTTGCAGGCGGCGCTGGTCGTCGGCGTTGGCGTTCTTGAGGAACAGCGGCAGCGGCTTGCCCGGGCCGATGTTCATCTCGGCGCGGATGTTGCGCAGGCCGACCATCAGCTCTTTCAGCCACTCGATATCGCCTTCGGCAGCGGTATCGATGCGCGACTCGTTGGCCACTGGCCAGGCTTGCAGCATGATGGTTTTGCCGTCGATACCGGCCAGTGGCGCGATGCGCTGCCAGATTTCTTCGGTGATGAATGGCATGAACGGGTGCGCTAGGCGCAGCGCGACTTCCAGCACGCGCACCAGGGTGCGGCGGGTGCCACGGGCGCGTTCGACCGGCGCGTTTTCGTCCCACAGTACCGGCTTGGACAGCTCCAGGTACCAGTCGCAGTACTGGTTCCAGATGAATTCGTACAGCGCCTGGCTGGCCAGGTCGAAGCGGAACTGCTCCAGTTGGCGAGTCACTTCGGCTTCGGTGCGTTGCAGCTGCGAGATGATCCAGCGGTCAGCCAGCGACAACTCGTAAGCCTCGCCGTTCTGGCCGCAGTCCTCGCCTTTGTCCAGCACGTAGCGCGCCGCGTTCCAGATCTTGTTGCAGAAGTTGCGATAGCCTTCGACGCGGCCCATGTCGAACTTGATGTCGCGGCCGGTGGAGGCCAGCGAGCAGAAGGTGAAGCGCAGCGCGTCGGTGCCGTAGCTGGCGATGCCTTCGGGGAACTCGGCCTTGGTCTGCTTGGCGATCTTCTCGGCAAGCTTGGGCTGCATCATGCCGCTGGTGCGTTTTTCCAGCAGGGCGTCGAGGGTGATGCCGTCGACGATGTCCAGCGGATCGAGCACGTTGCCCTTGGACTTGGACATCTTCTGCCCCTGGCCATCGCGCACCAGGCCGTGCACGTACACGGTCTTGAACGGTACTTGCGGGGTGCCGTCCTCGTTCTTGATCAGGTGCATGGTCAGCATGATCATGCGCGCAACCCAGAAGAAGATGATGTCGAAGCCGGTCACCAGCACGTCGGTGCTGTGGAACTTCTTCAGGAATTCGGTCTGCTCCGGCCAACCCAGGGTCGAGAAGGTCCACAGGCCCGAGCTGAACCAGGTGTCGAGTACGTCGTCGTCCTGGCGCAGTGCAATGTCGGCACCGAGGTTGTGCTTGGCGCGCACTTCGGCTTCGTCGCGGCCGACGTAGACCTGGCCGGCCTCGTCGTACCAAGCCGGGATGCGGTGACCCCACCACAGCTGGCGGCTGATGCACCAGTCTTGGATGTCGCGCATCCAGGAGAAGTACATGTTTTCGTATTGCTTGGGCACGAACTGGATACGGCCGTCTTCCACGGCTTCGATGGCAGGCTCGGCCAGTGGCTTGGTGGAAACGTACCACTGGTCGGTCAGCCACGGCTCGATGACCGTGCCGGAACGGTCACCCTTGGGGACTTTCAGGGCGTGGTCGTCGATGCTGACCAGCAGGCCTTGGGCATCCAGGTCGGCGACGATCTGCTTGCGCGCGACGAAACGGTCGAGGCCGGCGTACTGGGCAGGCAGCGAGGTGTCGACCTGGTCGTTGACGCTGCCGTCGAGGTTGAACGCCTGCACGGCGGCCAGCACGGTGGCGTTCTTGTCGAAGATGTTGAGCAGCGGCAGGTTGTGGCGCTTGCCGACTTCATAGTCGTTGAAGTCGTGGGCCGGGGTGATTTTCACGCAGCCGGTGCCGAACTCTGGGTCGCAGTAATCGTCGGCGATGATCGGGATGCGGCGGCCGACCAGCGGCAGCTCGACGAACTTGCCGATCAGCGCCTGGTAGCGCGCGTCGGTCGGGTTGACCGCGACCGCGACGTCACCCAGCAGGGTTTCCGGGCGGGTCGTGGCGACGACCAGGTGGTCCTTGCCTTCGGCGGTTTTCGCGCCATCGGCCAGCGGGTAGCGCAGGTTCCACAGGTGGCCCTTCTCGTCGTGGTTTTCCACTTCGAGGTCGGAGATCGCCGTGTGCAGCTTGGTGTCCCAGTTTACCAGGCGCTTGCCGCGGTAGATAAGGCCGTCCTCGTGCAGGCGCACGAAGGCTTCTTTAACGGCTTCGGACAGGCCGTCGTCCATGGTGAAGCGCTCGCGGCTCCAGTCCACCGAGGAGCCGAGGCGACGGATCTGGCGGCTGATGTTGCCACCGGATTGATCCTTCCATTCCCAGACCTTCTCCAGGAACTGCTCGCGGCCCAGGTCGTGACGGCTCTGGCCCTTGGCTTCGAGCTGGCGTTCGACCAGCATCTGCGTAGCGATACCGGCGTGGTCGGTGCCTGGCTGCCACAGGGTATTGCGGCCCTGCATGCGCCGGAAGCGGATCAGCGCGTCCATGATCGCGTTGTTGAAACCGTGGCCCATGTGCAGGCTGCCGGTCACGTTCGGCGGCGGGATCATGATGGTGTAGGAATCGCCAGCACCTTGCGGGGCGAAATAGTTCTCGGACTCCCAGGTGTTGTACCAGGAAGTTTCGATGGCGTGCGGCTGGTAGGTCTTGTCCATGCGCGGCGGGACCCTATGGCATTTGTTCGGGAAAGCCGGGAAGTATAACGAAGCTGGGAGCTTCAAGCGACAAGCTGCAAGCGGGGCATGTTTTTACTGGGCCGGCCTCTTCGCGGGCAAGCCCTGATGCAGGTGCAGCGGCGTTCACTGTGGGCGCTGCGGTGCGCCTTGCCCACGCAAGGGCCGCAGCAGAGCGCTACGGCCTACTCGGAGCGCTTGAGCAGGCGCTCGAGCCTGGCGTCGAGCCGACGCTTGATCTCGGTCTCGATGTGCGGGGTGAAGTCGTTGATCACGTCCTGCATGATCAACTGCGCCGCAGCGCGCAGTTCGGCGTCCAGGTGCAGCAGGGTATCCTGGCGGCGGGCCTGGGCATCTTCCTCGGGGGCTGGTGCAGGTGCTGTGGCGGGCGGGTGGTCGTTGCCAACCGGCTCGTCGAGCAGCAGCGGAATCTGTTCCACCGTCTCGGTGAGCAGTGGTGGCTGCAGGTTGGCGTCACCCAGCAGCTCGCGGATCGATTCCAGATCGTCGAGCAGGTGGGCGGAATGGGTGAGGGAGGTCAGCTGCTTGTCCATCGTATTCAGAGTCGCTGTAAGCGGTGATCTTGCAGAGCATAGCCCTGTTCACGGTAGAAACGGAACCGCTCGCGGGCGGCCTGACGAATGCTCGGGTCTTCGACGACGATCTCGGCGATGCGCTCGAACTGGCCGACGAACCCGGGGACATCGGCTCCGAGGTTGATCAGCAGGTCACGGTGCGCGCCGGCATCGCTGCCGATCCCCAACGCAACGCTGGCATCGAGGTGCTGCTCGTGGTGGTCATGGGGCACGAAGGCTTCACCCTTGAACTGCCACAGGCGTTGGTCCAGCTCGTCGCGCTGGGCGGCATCCTGGCAGTGCAGGTAGACCCGGTGGCCGAGGCGCCAAGCTTTTTCGCACAGCTTGCAGGCGAAATCCAGCCGCGCCGACAGTGCGTCGGTGGGCAGGATGTAGAAATCGACTTTGCTCATGGTTCGTATCGCCAGCCGATGGCGCGTGCGCGCCACCGGCTGTACGCCATCAGGCGCCGGCGCGGTCCAGCAGGTACTGGGTCAGCAGTGGCACCGGGCGGCCCGAGGCGCCCTTGTCCTTGCCGCCGCTGATCCAGGCGGTGCCGGCGATGTCCAGGTGCGCCCAGTGGTAGGCCTTGGCGAAGCGCGACAGGAAGCAGCCGGCGGTGATGGTGCCGGCCTTCGGGCCGCCAATGTTGGCGATGTCGGCGAACGGGCTGTCCAGTTGCTCCTGGTACTCGTCGAACAGCGGCAATTGCCAGGCGCGGTCGTCGGCACGCTTGCCGGCGTCCAGCAGTTGGCTGACCAGTTCGTCGTTGTTGCCCATCAGGCCCGAGGTGTGGCTGCCCAGCGCAACGATGCAGGCACCGGTCAGGGTGGCCAGGTCGACCACCGCCTGGGGCTTGAAACGCTCGGCGTAGGTGAGCACGTCGCACAGCACCAGGCGGCCTTCGGCGTCGGTGTTGAGGATTTCGACGGTCTGGCCGCTCATGGTGGTGACGATGTCGCCCGGACGGGTGGCCCCGCCGCTGGGCATGTTCTCGGCGCAGGCCAGCAGGCACACCAGGTTGATCGGCAGTTGCAGTTCGAGCACGGCCTTCAAGGTGCCGAACACACTGGCGGCACCGCACATGTCGTACTTCATCTCGTCCATGCCGGCACCTGGCTTGAGGCTGATGCCGCCGGTGTCGAAGGTAATGCCCTTGCCCACCAGTACGAACGGTTTGTCAGATTTCTTGGCGCCTTGGTAGTTGAGCACGATCAGGCGTGGTGGCTGGTCGCTGCCCTGGCCCACGGCATAGAACGCGCCCATGCCCAGGTCCTTGATCTTCTTCTCGTCCAGCACTTCGACCTTCAGGCCCTTGTGGGCCTTGCCCATGTCCTTGGCCTGTTCGGCGAGGAAGCTTGGGTGGCAGATGTTCGGTGGCAGGTTGCCCAGGTCGCGGGTGTAGGCCATGCCGTTGGCAATCGCGGTGGCGTGCTTGACGGCGCGCTCGGTCTCGGCCTGGCCGGCCTTGGCGGTCAGCAGGGTGACTTTCTTGAGGGCGCGGGGTTCGGCTTTCTTGCTCTTGAAACGGTCGAACACGTAGGCGCCATCGAGCAGGGTCTCGGCCAGCAGGCGGTACTTGCCGTAATGACCGTCGCGGGCGGTCACGGCGATGTCGTCCAGGGCCAGCACGGCGTCCGTGCCACCCAGGCCTTTGAGCACGCCTGCAACGCTGGCCACCAGCTTGCGCCAGGCGCGGTCGCCCAGGCTCTCGTCCTTGCCGCTGCCTACCAGCAGCACGCGCTCGGCCTTCAGGCCCGGTAGGCTGTGCAGCAGCAGGGTCTGGCCTGGCTTGCCTTCCAGGTCGCCACGCTTGAGCAGCGCGCTGATGGCGCCTTCGCAGGCCTGGTCGACGGCTTTGGCGAGGGCGCCGAGCTTGCGGCCTTCACCCACCGGCACGACCAACGTGGCGGTTTTTACGGATACAGCGGCTACGCTTTTTACAACCAGTTCCATGTCAGGGGTCCCCGAATGATCTGTGGGTTGGCGCTGTCTTGTGCAGGCGCTCGGAATACCGGCCTGGCTGTCTTTGCAGCCAGTGGAAAAGCTGCCAGTTTGAGCCTGCGGCGTCCTTTATGACAACCCCGACATGCGGCGTCATGCGCGGCCAAGTGACAGGCGCGGTCAATCACAGGATAATGCGCCCACTTTACATGGAGGTTCGCCTTGGCGAACCGGCATTGGCCCCAAGCTTTCCGAATCGTTCGTTTGGCTGTCCGCCCCTGACAACCCAGGAGTGTCTGGTTTGATCGTCTTTCGTTATCTGTCCCGCGAGGTCCTGGTGACCTTGAGCGCCGTCAGCGCCGTGCTGCTGGTGATCATCATGAGCGGGCGCTTCATCAAGTACCTGGCCCAGGCGGCCCAGGGTGTGCTCGACCCGGGCGTGCTGTTTATGATCATGGGCTTCCGCCTGCCGGGCTTCCTGCAACTGATCCTGCCGCTGGGGTTGTTCCTGGGCATTCTGCTCGCCTATGGCCGGCTGTACCTCGAAAGCGAGATGACCGTGCTTTCGGCCACCGGCATGAGCCAGCAGCGCCTGCTGGCGATGACGCTGGCACCGGCGGCGCTGGTCGCTCTGGTGGTCGCCTGGCTGAGCCTGAGCCTGGCGCCCCAGGGCGTGGCGCAGGTGCAGAAGATCATCAACCAGCAAGACGCGCTCACCGAGTTCGATACTTTGGTGCCTGGCCGTTTCCAGACGCTGCGCGACGGTTCGCGGGTGACCTACACCGAACAGCTCTCCGATGACCGAGTGAACCTGGGCGGTGTGTTCATTTCCGAGAAACGCTTCAACCAAGACAAGACCAAGGACCGCGCCCCATCGGTACTGGTCGCCGAAAAAGGCCACCAGGAAGTGCAGGCCGACGGCAACCGCTACCTGATCCTGGAGAACGGCTACCGCTACGACGGTAACCCCGGTCAGGCCGACTACCGCGCGATCAAGTACGACACCTACGGTGTGCTGCTGCCCAAGCCCGAGGTCAGCGAAGAGGTGACCGAGCGCGAGGCGATTCCCACCACCGACCTGTTCGGCCATGACGGTATTCGTGAGCGTGCCGAGCTGCAATGGCGCTTGTCGCTGCCGCTGCTGGTGTTCGTCGTGACCTTGCTGGCAGTGCCGCTGTCGCGGGTCAATCCGCGCCAGGGCCGTTTCCTCAAGCTGTTGCCTGCGATTCTTCTGTACATGGCTTACCTGACAATGCTGATTTCCGTTCGCGGCGCCCTGGAGAAGGGCAAGTTGCCTATCGCCCTGGGCATGTGGTGGGTTCACGCCCTGTTCCTGGCGATCGGCTTGGCCCTTATGTACTGGGAGCCGCTGCGTCTGAAGCGCGCTGCGCGTCGTGCGGAGGTGGCCCATGGCTAAGCTCGATCGCTACATCGGCCAGAGCGTGCTGCTGGCTATCCTGGCGGTGCTGGGGATCATCCTCGGCCTGGCATCGTTGTTCGCCTTCATCGACGAGATGAGCGACCTTAGCACCACCTATACCGTGCTCGATGCGGGTATCTACACCGTACTCACGGCGCCACGGCGGCTGTACGACATGCTGCCGATGGCCGCGCTGATCGGCTGCCTGATCGGCTTGGGCAGCCTGGCCAGCAGCAGCGAGTTGACCATCATGCGTGCGGCAGGCGTATCCATCGGGCGTATCGTTTGGGCGGTGATGAAGCCGATGCTGGTGCTGATGCTGGTGGGTGTGCTTATCGGCGAATACGTAGCACCAGTGACCGAGAACAAGGCCCAGGCCGACCGCTCGTTGGCCCAGGGTGGCGGCGAGGCTCAGAGTTCCAAGCGTGGTATGTGGCACCGTCAGGGTGAAGAGTTCGTGCACATCAACTCGGTGCAGCCCAATGGCTTGCTGCTGGGTGTGACCCGCTATCGTTTCGACGATCAGCGCCAGATCGTCTCCTCCAGCTTCGCCCGCAAAGCGCAGTACCGCGATAACCATTGGGTGTTGAACGATGTGGCCACCACTCACTTCCACGGTGACCGCACCGAGGTGGTCAAGGCGCCTGAGGAGCAGTGGGATGTGTCGGTCACCCCAGAGCTGCTCAACACCGTGGTACTGGCGCCAGAGTCGCTGTCGATCACTGGCCTGTGGGACTATATCCACTACCTGTCCGATCAGGGCCTGAACAACGCTCGCTATTGGCTGGCGTTCTGGACCAAGGTGTTGCAGCCAGCCGTCACGGCGGCGCTGGTGTTGATGGCGATCTCGTTCATCTTCGGTCCACTGCGTTCGGTCACCTTGGGCCAGCGCGTGTTCACGGGGGTGCTGGTGGGCTTCGTGTTCCGGATTGCCGGCGACCTGCTCGGTCCGTCGAGCCAGGTATTCGGCTTCCCGCCGCTGCTGGCGGTGCTGATCCCTGCCGGGATCTGTGCGTTGGCAGGTGTGTGGCTGTTGCGTCGGGCGGGTTGATAGCCTGAGCTGAACCTTGAATTGGGGCCGCACTGCGGCCCCAATTGGTTTTACCCTATGTGGTCACTTCTTGCGCTTGGGCAAGCGCACCAGTTGGGTGTCGGAGTAGATGTCGTGCCAGCTGCGCTGGCGCTTGTCGAACAGCGACCAGATGAAGCCCAACCCCAGGCACAGCCACGAAGCGATCGATACGACAAAACGCAGCAGTGCCTGCCACAGGCTGATGGCGCTGCCGTCGGGGTTCTGCACGCGTACGCCCCACACCTGCATGCCCAGGGTCTGGCCGCCGTGGGTCCAGAACTTGGCGAAGAAGCCGAACAGGGCGAACAGCAGGATTGTCGACAGTAGCGGGTCGCCGTCCAGCGCACCGGTCTCGGTCAGCTCACGCATGCGCGCCTCGCCGATGATCGCCATCTGGATCATCTTGTAGGCGCCGGCCGTAACGATCAGCAGGGCGGTGCACAGCAAGAAGTCATAGAACATCGCCGCCAGGCGGCGACCCAGGCCGACCGGTGGGAAATCTCCCTGGGGGTTGAGCAGAGGCTTGGACATGCGGTACAGCTCCGAAAGGCGAAGCCGATATTCTACGGGCAAAAAAAAGCCCCTGCACTTGGCAGGGGCTTTCTTTAGTCAGGCGTGGATCAACCCGCGACCTGAACCTTGTCTGCCTGCATGCCTTTTTGGCCTTGCACGGCTTCGAAGGTGACCTTCTGGCCTTCTTTCAGGCTCTTGAAGCCGTTACCTTCGATGGCGCGGAAGTGCACGAACAGATCCGGACCGCTCTCTGGGGTGATGAAGCCGTAACCTTTCTCGTCATTGAACCACTTGACGGTACCGTTCTGACGCTCAGCCATTTTCTTATTTCCTATGAAGCTTGATTTTGGTGACAGTTTCTTTCACATCGAATTGTAGGTGAAAGATTACTGGGCTGGGTTGCAGGAAAGTAAGAGACGTCGAACGGGTTGTAGCAGATTGCGGCTACTGGCCCAGGTCACGAACTGTTGCGACCCATGCAAACACAGTAGAGTGACTCTACGCTAACTCCTTCGGCAAAAACAAGCCCTGCGCAGCGCCTTGAATCAGGCTTTTTCAAGCCACCCCGCAAACGGGTGGAAACGGCATGGCGCCTGGCCTGGCGCCATGTTCAAAAGTTATTGCGCAGGTTCGAAATCGAATATGCCAATGGAGCCTGCGCACTCATTCAGCCACGGTAGTAACGCTGTGCCACGAAAGGCATTTTGCTGACTTTAAGGGCAACTTGCTTGCCGCGCACCACGGCAAACAGCGACGTATCCAGCGCCGCATGCTCGCTCTCGACATACCCCATCGCCACGGGCCCACCCAGTGTCGGGCCAAAGCCTCCGCTGCACACTTTGCCGACCGCCTTGCCGCTGGCATCGATGATGTCTGCGCCTTCGCGTACCGGCGTGCGTTCCTGAGGCAGCAGACCCACGCGTTTGCGTGGCACGCCCTGTTGCTGTTGGGCGAATACCTGTTGGGCGCCGGGGAAGCCGCCAGCGCGTGCACCGTCGGCACGCCGCACCTTGGAAATCGCCCACAGCAGGCTGGCCTCGATCGGCGTTGTGCCGCTGTCCATATCATGGCCATACAGGCACAGACCGGCTTCCAGGCGCAGCGAGTCGCGTGCGCCCAGGCCGATGGGCTGCACTTCGGGTTCGGCCAGCAGGCGGCGGGCCAGGGATTCTGCGGCGGCGGCCGGCACCGAGATCTCGTAGCCGTCCTCGCCGGTGTAGCCTGAGCGGCTGACGAAGCATTCCTGGCCCAGCAACTGCACCGGGCGCAACTGCATGAAGGTCATATGGGCGACTTCCGGTGCCAGGCGTTGCAGCACCTTGACCGCTGCCGGGCCTTGCAGGGCCAGCAGGGCGCGTTCCTCGAACAGGTCAAGGACCTCGCAGCGCGTACCGATGTGTTGGCGCAGGTGAGCCAGGTCCTGGTCCTTGCATGCGGCGTTGACCACCAGGAACAGCGTGTCGTCACCCAGGTTGGCGACCATCAGGTCGTCTAGGATGCCGCCCTGTTCGTTGGTGAACATCGCATAGCGCTGCATGCCCACCGGCAGGTCGACGATATCCACCGGCACCAAGGTTTCCAGGGCGCTGGCTGCGTCGCTGCCGCGCAGGAGGATCTGACCCATGTGCGAGACGTCGAACAGGCCTGCCTGGTCGCGGGTGTGCAGGTGTTCCTTGAGTACGCCCAGCGGGTACTGCACGGGCATGTCATAGCCTGCGAACGGCACCATGCGCGCGCCCAGTTCAAGATGCAGGGCGTGCAGTGGGGTCTTGTGCAGTGTTTCGGACATCGGGGACTCCTTGGTTTTGGTTCGGGTCAGCATTCGATGATGTTGACGGCCAGACCGCCTCGGGCGGTCTCCTTGTATTTGCTTTTCATATCGGCGCCGGTCTGGCGCATGGTACGGATGACCTTGTCGAGCGAGACGTAGTGTTGCCCGTCGCCGCGCAAGGCCATGCGCACCGCGTTGATCGCCTTGACCGAGCCCATGGCGTTGCGTTCGATGCAGGGCACCTGGACCAGACCGCCAATGGGATCGCAGGTCAGGCCCAGGTTGTGTTCCATGCCGATCTCGGCGGCGTTCTCGACCTGCTGGGGTGTACCGCCCATCACTTCGCAGAGCGCCCCGGCGGCCATCGAGCAGGCCACTCCCACTTCGCCCTGGCAGCCCACTTCGGCGCCGCTGATCGAGGCGTTTTCCTTGTAGAGAATGCCGATGGCGGCAGCGGTCAGCAGAAAACGCACCACGCCATCCTCGTTGGCGCCGGGGACGAAGCGTATGTAGTAGTGCAGTACCGCCGGCACGATGCCCGCCGCACCGTTGGTAGGGGCAGTGACCACACGTCCGCCATGGGCGTTTTCCTCGTTCACCGCCAAGGCGTAGAGGTTCACCCAGTCCAGGACCGACAACGCATCGCGCAGGTTGGCCTCGGGGTGGCGGCTGAGTTGTCGGTACAGGGCCGGGGCCCGGCGCTTGACCTTAAGCCCGCCGGGCAGGATGCCCTCGTGGCGACAGCCGGCCTCGACGCAGTCCTGCATCACCTGCCAGATCTGCAAGAGGCCCGCGCGGGTCTGGGCTTGCGGTCGCCAGGCCGCTTCGTTGGCCAGCATCACCTGGCTGAACGACAGTTGCTGGGCGACGCAGTGTTTGAGCAGTTGCTTGCCGGTCTTGAACGGGTAGGGCAGGACGGTGCTGTCTTCGACGATACGGTCTTGGCCAGCGGCGTCCTCGTCGACCACGAAGCCGCCGCCCACCGAGTAGTACTCGCGGCTGCGGATCTGCAGGCCGGCTGCGTCGAAGGCGCGAAAGATCATGCCGTTGGGATGGTACTCCAGCGGCTTGCGGATCATCGCCAGGTGCTGTTTTTCGATGAACGTGATGGGGTGCTCGCCAAGCAGGCGCAGTTGGCCGCTGTCGCGGATCGCTTGCAGGCGCGTGGGGATGGCATCGGTGTCGACGCTGTCGGGGTGCTCGCCTTCGAGGCCTAGTAGCACGGCCTTGTCACTGCCGTGGCCCTTGCCGGTGGCGCCGAGCGAGCCGTACAACTCGACCTTGACGCCCGCCGTACCGGCCAGCAGGCCGTCACGCCGCAAGCCTTCGGCGAAGCGCGCGGCGGCGCGCATCGGCCCAACCGTGTGGGAGCTGGAGGGGCCGATGCCAATCTTGAACAGGTCGAAGACGCTCAAAGACATGCTGACCTCCTGCCAGGTTGGTTGGGCAGATGCTGAACCCTGTGGGAGCGGGCTTGCCCGCGAATGCGTCGGTGTGGCTTACATCGCATTCGCGGGCAATCCCGCTCCCACAGAGGGACACACCTCAATCAGGGTGCGTGCCGCAGGCTATCAGACGTCCTGATAGCTCTCGATCGACGGGCACGCACAGACCAGGTTGCGGTCGCCGTACACGTTGTCGACGCGGCCGACCGGTGGCCAGTACTTGGCGTCCACCAGGCTCGGCAGCGGGTAAACCGCCTGCTCCCGGCTGTAGCCGTGGGTCCACTCGCCCGCCAGTTCCGCCGCGGTGTGCGGGGCGTTCTTCAGCGGGTTGTCGTCCTTGTCCAGGCTGCCGTTCTCCACCGCACGAATCTCTTGGCGGATCTGGATCATGGCGTCGCAGAAACGGTCCAGTTCCTCTTTCGACTCGCTTTCGGTCGGTTCGATCATCAGCGTGCCAGCCACCGGGAAAGACATGGTCGGGGCGTGGAAGCCGAAATCGATCAGACGCTTGGCCACGTCATCGACACTGATACCGCTGGTGTCCTTGAGCGGACGCAGGTCGAGGATGCACTCGTGGGCCACCAGTCCGTTGCCACCGGTGTACAGCACAGGATAGTGCTCTTCCAGGCGCCGGGCGATGTAGTTGGCGTTGAGGATCGCCATCTGCGACGCACGCTTGAGGCCCGCGCCACCCATCATGCGAATGTACATCCAGGTGATCGGCAGGATGCTGGCGCTGCCGAACGGTGCGGCGCATACCGCGCCAGCCGTATTCTCCAGTGCCGCGTGACCCGGCAGGAACGGCGCCAGGTGTGCCTTGACGCCGATCGGGCCGACGCCTGGGCCACCACCGCCATGCGGGATGCAGAAGGTCTTGTGCAGGTTCAGGTGCGACACGTCGCCGCCGAACTTGCCCGGTGCGCACAGGCCGACCATGGCGTTCATGTTGGCGCCGTCGATATATACCTGGCCGCCGTTGTCGTGGATGATCGCGCAGATCTCGCCAATCGCTTCCTCGAATACGCCGTGGGTCGATGGGTAAGTGATCATGATCGCCGCCAGGCGCTCGCGGTGCTCGATGGCCTTGGCGCGCAGGTCGTCGATATCGACGTTGCCACGTGCGTCACAGGCGGTGACCACCACGCGCATGCCGGCCATGTGCGCGGTCGCAGGGTTGGTGCCGTGCGCCGAAGATGGGATCAGGCAGATATCACGGTGGCTGTCACCACGGCTGCGGTGATAGGCGCGGATCGCCAGCAGACCTGCGTACTCGCCCTGGGAGCCGGCGTTGGGCTGCAGCGACACGGCGTCGTAGCCGGTGGCGGCGCAGAGCATGGCTTCCAGCTCCTGGGTCATCTGCAGGTAGCCTTGGCTTTGCGCCGCTGGGGCGAATGGGTGCAGGTTGCCGAATTCGGCCCAGGTCACCGGGATCATCTCGCTGGCGGCGTTGAGCTTCATGGTGCACGAGCCCAGTGGGATCATGCTGCGGTCCAGCGCCAGGTCCTTGTCGGCCAGGCGGCGCAGGTAGCGCATCAGTTCGGTTTCGCTGTGGTAGCGGTTGAATACCGGGTGTTGAAGGATCGCTGACTGACGTTGCAGTGCCGCGGGCAGTTGTACGCAGGTGGCGGCGGCGAGGTCTGCGAAATCCGGGGTGGCGTCGGCGAACAGCGCCCACAAGGTTTCGACATCTGCCTGGCTGCTGGTTTCGTCCAGCGACAGGCCCAGATGCGTGGCGTCGATCTGGCGCAGGTTGATGCCTTGCGCACGGGCCTTGTCGTGCAGGCTGGCAGTGGCGGCGCCGGTGGCCAGGGTGAGGGTGTCGAAGAACGCCTCGGTGACGACCTTGACGCCCTGTTGTTCAAGGCCAGCCTTGAGGATCGCGGTCAGCGCGTGGGTGCGCTGGGCGATGCGCTTGAGGCCGTCCGGGCCATGATAGACGGCGTACATGCTGGCGATGTTGGCCAGCAGTACCTGGGCGGTGCAGATGTTGCTGGTGGCCTTTTCGCGGCGGATATGCTGCTCGCGGGTCTGCATGGCCAGGCGCAGGGCACTCTTGCCGAAGCGGTCGATCGACACACCGACCAGGCGGCCCGGCATGTCGCGCTTGAACGCATCGCGGGTGGCGAAGTAGGCCGCGTGCGGGCCACCGAAGCCCAATGGCACGCCGAAGCGCTGCGCGCTGCCGATGGCGACATCGGCGTCGAATTCGCCGGGCGGGGTCAGCATGGTCAGCGCCAGCAAGTCGGCCGCCACCGCCACCAGGGCGTTGGCGGCGTGCAAGCGCTGGACCACTTCACGGTAGTCGAACACGTCACCGTTGCTAGCTGGGTATTGCAGCAGGGCGCCGAAGAATGCGCTGACATCGCTCAGTTCGCGCTCATCGCCGACCACCACATCGATGCCCAAGGGCTCGGCACGGGTGCGCAGCACGTCGAGGGTCTGTGGGTGGCAATGGACGGAGGCGAAGAACGCGTGGCTGGCTTTGTTTTTCGACAGGCGCTTGCAGAAGGTCATGGCCTCGGCGGCGGCGGTGGCTTCGTCCAGCAGCGAGGCGTTGGCGATCGGTAGGCCGGTGAGGTCGCTGATCAGGGTTTGGAAGTTCAGCAGCGCTTCCAGGCGGCCTTGGGAGATTTCTGGCTGGTAAGGGGTGTAGGCGGTGTACCAGGCCGGGTTTTCCAGCAGGTTGCGCAGGATCGGCGCCGGTGTGTGGGTGTTGTAGTAGCCCTGGCCGATGTAGTTCTTGAACAGTTGGTTCTTGCTGGCGATGGCTTTGAGCGCGGCGAGCGCGTCAGCCTCGCTCTGGCCGTCCTGGCTGCCGAGCACGCTGGTGCCTTTGATGCTGTCGGGGATGACGGCGGCGCTCATGGCTTCGAGCGAGTCGAAACCCAGGGTGGTGAGCATGGCCTCTTCATCAACGGCGCGCGGGCCGATGTGGCGGGCGATGAATTCGTTGGCGGTGCCGAGGTTGCTGGTCATCGGAAGGTTCCTCAGGCGTCGTCGTTGGCTTTGATCAGGCGGTCGTAGGCGTCCTGGTCGAGCAGGGCGGTCACTTCATTGGCATCGGCGGGGATGAAGCGGAAGAACCAACCTTCGCCCAGTGGGTCTTCGTTGACCTGCTCGGGGCTGTCGTTCAGGCCGTCGTTGACCGCGACCACTTCACCGTTCAGGGGCATGTAAACGCCGCTGGCGGCCTTGACCGACTCCACGGTGGAGGCTTCGGCGCCTTTGTCGTAATGCTGCAGTTCCGGCAGTTGCACGTAGACCACATCGCCCAAGGCGTTCTGGGCATAGGCGGTGATGCCCACGGTGACACTGCCGTCGGCTTCGACGCGCAGCCATTCGTGATCTTCGGTGAAACGCAACTCGCTCATGGGAAATCCTCGGGATGCAGGGCGTGTGGCGCGGTTGCGCCGCGCGCTTGGTTCGGATTTCTCTAGCAAGAACGTGGCCAGCCTTATTAATTCCTTTTAAATCAGACAGTTAACGTTTTTTTCGGGCGGGCGTGATTTTGTTTTGGAACGAAATCGCTACAGATGATGCAGGGACAAAAAAAGATGGGGGATCAAACCCTTGCGCAGGCGCCTGCATACGCGCATGTATTGATTTCGATACGGTGTATTTAAATCAATACATGTGCGAGGGCAAAACGCTCAGCCGTGAGTTAATTGGTTGAAAGAAATAGAGGCCGTTATCAGGAATAAAAAGGCAGGCTCACTCACGATCAGTGATCCTGCCCCAGGCTACTTCTGAATCGGTACCAAAAGGTCAAAGCTGAAACTTGGCCACCAGCAAGTTGAACGATGTGGCCAGACGCGAAAGCTCCTGACTCGATGCACTGGTCTGGTTGGCACCCGCTGCGCTTTGGGTCGAGAGGTCCTGGATGTTCAGCAGGTTACGGTCCACTTCGCGAGCTACCTGGGCCTGCTCTTCGGACGCCGAAGCAATCACCAGATTGCGCTCGTTGATGGTCGCGACACCCTCGGTAATCTTGACTAGCGCCGAACCTGCACGCTCTGCCTGCTCCTGAGTCTGGGTGGCCAGCAACAGGCTCTTGCCCATGGCCGCAACGGCATCGTCGGCACCGGCCTGGACAGAACCGATCATGTCTTCGACTTCTACAGTCGACGCCTGGGTACGATGGGCCAGGGCCCTTACCTCATCGGCCACCACGGCAAAACCGCGTCCCTGCTCACCAGCACGGGCCGCTTCAATGGCCGCGTTCAGCGCCAGCAGGTTGGTCTGTTCGGCGATGCTGCGTATCACTTCCAGCACCTTGCTGATATCCCGCACATTACCGGCCAGTTGCGCAACCGCCTCGGTCGACTGGGTTATCCCATCGACCATGGTCGTGATGCCCTTGACGGTCTGCTCCACCTGGCCACGACCTTGAACTGCATCGTTGGTAGCGGTTTTCGAGGCTTCGGAGGTCGAAACGGCATTGCGCGCGACTTCCTCCACCGCGGCGGTCATCTGATTGACGGCCGTGGCAGCCTGCTGGATCTCGTCATTCTGGCGCGTCAACCCGCGCGTGCTTTCGTCGGTGACAGCGCTCAGCTCCTCGGCAGCCGAAGCCAATTGTCCCGAAGCACTGGCGATTTCCTGAATGGTGTACTTGAGACCGCCCTGCATATCGGACAGCGCATTGAGCAGTTGGCCTGCTTCGTCAGCACGCTCGGAAACGATCGATTGAGTCAGGTCGCCCTTGGCGATGCGCTGGGCACTGGCCACAGCAATGGCCAGGGGACCGGTAATCATCCGGGTAATCAGGATGCCCAGGATGATGGCGACGATAAACGCGATAATCACGCCCGTTGCCAGTATCACAACGGAACTGGACTTGAGTTCGGCAGCTGCAATCGCGCCTTCCTTGATCTGGCGATTGTTGGAGTCGATCATGACCCGCAACAGGCTGCGGGCCTTGGCGAAGTCCTCGCTAGCGAGCAGGTTGAGGCGATTGCGTGCCTCGGTTAGATCACCTGCCGCCATGAGTTCTGCGACCTTGCTGGCACCTGCGATGTAGCCAGGAATGAGCTTCTCGAATTCATCTCCGGCAGCTCGCTCATCCTCCTCCAGAGGTGTTGCGCGATACGTTGCAAACACCTGCTGCATCCGCTCCAGGTCTGACGCGACTGCCAAGCTAAGCCGCTGCTTGTCTGCCTCCGAGACACCACCATCGCGTGCATCGAGCAATCGGTAAAGCCCGCGGTTGTGGGCCGTCAGGCTGGTCAGGGTTTCACTGGTGTTGGACACCGAAACCAGATTGTTGGAAAAGGTCAACGCCAGCGCATCGGCCAATCGACTGATGCCCACCATACCCAGGCTGCCTACAGCCAGGGTAATCAGGGCACAGAAGGTAAAAGCCGCCAGCAACTTGGTGGAAAACTTGGACTGATTCAGAATATTCATGTCGCGAACTCGCAGGCAAGGGAGGGACCCGGATGAAGAAAATTTCAGGAAGCGCTCCTGTGACATCAAATGGCCTTCATTAATTCGCAAAAATTTCACACATTCTGATTGCTTCAGCGTTTTCTGCCTGTGCTAGGTGGATCAGGCTGCGCCGAAGAGCGGTGAGGCAAGCGCGGCCAGGCCCCGCAGCTTGAGCGACATCAGTGCGATCGTCAGGAACAGCGACAGGCTGACATTGCTCAGTACCAAGACCTCGCGTTCGAACAAGTAGTACACGCCAAAGGCAGAAACGCCATTGCGCAGCACGACGCTGGCGGACAGCACGCAAACGAATGTCGGCAGTTCGAATGCAGGCCATTGAGCTGGGGCCCGAGCAATAGGCTGACGGCAATCAGCGCCAACGTTTCGATAAAGGAAAACGGCGTGATCAGCCGCTCAGCAGCCCCATCAGTGAATCCAGTTCCAGCGCCGTGGCTTGGCCGATGCCCATGGCGTTCTGCATCGGCAGCAGCTCGGTCACTGCGACCAGGAAGGTGAAGACCGCGCTCACGTCGATGGTGGCGAAGAAGGCCAGTACCAACTGGTATGTTTTTTTGTGCGGGTATTGTCAAATTTCAATAATCTTAAAGAATCAACTGGTTTCTGTGTAGGCTTTTTCTCTTTTCTGGATTAGTTATCCCTGTCTTAGCGCGATGTATATATTCTTGTCGTGTCAGTGTGCATGAGAAATCCTGCCATCTGGAGCGCCTTTATCTTCTTCGTTCAGAGTTCGAGTTGGCCGTGCGCATGCCCTGATTGGTGTTTGTATATTAGTGTTGGGCAAGCATTTAAGTTGCAAAATCAAGGCATGTCGCGCGAATCCATAAGTTGGACTTGAGGGGGAGTTTATGTCCAGGAAACGCCGGCAAGTATATCTGCCACCCACATATGTAGGTGCGCAACCTCCACCTGGTCCCGGCTCAGGCCCTGCTCTGGTCTGGCCTGCGGGTGATTTGGGGCCGAGAGAGCTTGACATGTTTTATATGAACTTGACCCGCGGACTGATCAGCATTCAGGGCGCGGCCTTGGACGAGTACAACAAGAAACTATCAACGCTGGGGGTAGATCTGGACTCGGAAATAGCGCGAATTCAAAAGCTGGAACTCAGCAGCTCGAAACCACTTGAGATGATGAAGTCGGGTGTGAGGGTACGCGCCCGCCTGATTGAGCTCAAACGATCGGACATGGACAAGCAGCGGGCGGAGGCAGCGCGCTTTTATGGGGTCAGCCCATTCGACAAAGAGCTGCGGCATTTCATCCCCTTCGTTAACAGCAAGAAATATAAAGGCACTGATCCACTACGAGAGTTCGGCACCTCTTGGCATGCCGCTTATCAGGTGAAGCTGAGAGAGGCTGAGATAGCAAGGCTTGAAGAGCAGATATCGGTGCTTGAGCAAAAAATCCAGCAGGCCGAGATCGAGTCACTTGAGGAGAACGCCCGGCAAGCCATTCGTGCTGCCAACACATACAGGCACGCCCTGTCTGTAGCCTCTATCGCACCACTGATCGTTGCCGCCGCAGGCGCATCGGTAGCGGTGCAGACGGCTGCGCTTAGGGGCTCGATCCGCGCAGGCATTGCGGGCTTGGGCGGTAGCTTGGCGGCACCTCTTGTCGCAGGTGTCGCGGCGCTGTTGTACCCATCCAGCCTTGGCAACGGTGAGCGGCAGGAAAAGTACCTGCTAAGCATGCCGCTGGCGGACCTGAAGCTTGAACTCGACGGCCCGGCTCAGGCTGCCGCTTTGGTCCGGGGAGCGGTTGACCTGCCGTTGCGGATGGGTTTCAGGAGCGAAGTCGATGGTCAGGCCGAGCTGTTCGTTACGCAGTTCGCCGGGTTCAGTCCGAGCGTAAGGGTATTGGCTGCGCAGTTCGATGCCGGGATTGGGGGCTACAGTGTAGCGGTCGGTGATGATGTTTCCAGTACTCTGGTGTGGACGCCGGCTGTCACGCCACCAGGCAATTCGACCACCTCGCCGGTAACGCCGCCTTCGCCGAGCGTTCTCGCAGGCCCGACGCTTGAGGCCATTGAAGGGCGGCTGGATGAGTATCCGGAGCTTGCGGATGTCGGGTTCGATGATTACGTCATCATCTTCCCGGCGGATTCGGGGTTGCCGCCGCTTTATGTGGTGTTCAAGAATCTCCGGTATTTACCGGGAGTTGGGAGTGGTAACGGCTCGGTAGTCGATGGCACATATTTAGTGGAGGGGAATGAAAAGGGGGCTGGCGTTCCTGTTCAAATTGCCAATAATTTGCGGGGGCGTAGATTCAGTAGTTTCAATTCGTTCAGAAAGGCATTTTGGCGATTGGTTGCTGAGGATCCAGTGCTGTCTCTTCAGTTTGATCGATTGGCGCTTGCGTCGATGAAGGCAGGGTTGGCACCGCCTGCGCCAAAGAGCGAATGGGTGGGGGAAAGAGGGAAGTATGAGATACATCATGAAGTAAGAATCTCAGACGGTGGTGCGGTCTATGATGTAGATAATCTAGTAATATTGTCTCCAAAATTCCATTTATTGAAACATAAAGGGAGCAAAGGCTTATGAGGTCTACGATATCAGATTATACTGAAGGGGAATTTCTGGAGTTTCTGAAAGGTATCTATTATGTGGATGCGCAGCTTTATCCGACGGAAAAGTTACACACCAGAGCACTGCTTGAATTTGAGCGCCTGGTGGAGCACCCGCTAGGGGCTGACTTGATCTGCTTTCCCACCAAAAATGGTATCAAGGATTCTCCAGAGGAATTCATCAGGGTCATCAAGGAATGGCGTGCCGAGCAAGGATTGCCGGGGTTTCGAAATGCCTGAAAAGTTTCTTTCTACCCTGGCGGGTGACGCATTGTTTAACCTGGAGTAAATCCAGCTGGTCTGAGTGAGAGGCCGTTTTTCAATTTGCCTGAAAATCCAGCCGGAGCAGTGTTTCATGTTAATCACTGCTCCGGTTCAGGTTGCATTTACATTCCAACCTACGAGGCCATCAGTCAACGGGTATCGTTCAGAGCGCGCCGAAGAACGGCAAGGCCAGGTACAGCTTGATCACGATGGCGTTGACGATGTCGATAAAGAACGCCCCGACCATTGGCACCACCAGAAAGGCGATCTGCGACGGCCCGTAGCGCTGGGTTACCGCCTGCATGTTGGCGATGGCCGTGGGGGTTGCGCCGAGCCCGAAGCCGCAGTGCCCGGCGGCCAGTACCGCCGCATCGTAGTTGCGGCCCATCACGCGGAAGGTCACGAACACCGCGAACAGCGCCATGATCAGCGTCTGCATCGCCAGCAGCATGAAGAACGGCACCGCCAGCGCGGCCAGGTCCCACAGCTTGAGCGACATCAGTGCGATTGCCAGGAACAGCGACAAGCTCACGTTGCCCAGCACAGACACCTCCCGTTCGAACACGTGATACACGCCGAAGGCGGAAAGGCCATTGCGCAGCAGCACGCCCACGAACAGGACGCAGACGAACGTCGGCAGCTCGAACGCGGTGCCTTTGAGCATGCCATTGAGCAGTGTGCCCAGCAGCAGGCTGACCGCGATCAGGGCCAAGGTCTCGATCAGCGAGAACGAGGTGATCAAACGCTCCTCGTTCGGCTGCTCGAAGCCTTTGGGCAATCTCTGCGCTGTTTGTTCGGTGATCGGTGCGTTGACGCGCTTGATCAGCAGGCGGGCGACCGGCCCGCCGATCAGCCCGCCCAGCACCAGGCCGAACGTCGCCGATGCCATCGCCAGTTCCGATGCCGAGGCCAGGCCGAACTTCTCGCTGAACGTCGCGCTCCACGCCGCCCCGGTGCCGTGGCCGCCGGCCAGCGTGATCGAGCCGGCGAGCAGGCCCATCAACGGATCGAGCCCCAGCGCCGTGGCCAGGCCGATGCCCATTGCGTTCTGCACCAGCAGCAGGCCGGTGACCACCAGCAGGAACAGGGCGACGATGCGCCCGCCTTGTTTCAGGCTGGTGAAGTCGGCGCTCAGGCCGATGGTGGCGAAGAACGCCAGCATCAGCGGTGTCTGTAGCGAGGTATCGAACTGCACCTGGAGGTCGAAGCCGCGCAGCGCCAGCAATGCCAGGGCGACCAGCAAGCCACCGGCGACGGGCTCGGGGATGTTGTAGGCACGCAGGAAACCAACGCGTGCGACCAGGCGACGGCCCAGCAGTAACACCAGGGACGCGGCGACCAGGGTCCCGTAGAAATCGAGTTCAAGCATCAGGTGGGCTCTTTGTTGTATCGGAAAAGCGGGCGCATACCCGTGCGTGCCGGGTATGCGAAAGAGGGCCATTCTATGAGGGGCTTGTTTCTCGAAGGATTCGGAAAATTCTGAAAGTTAGGCGTACGGCCTGGCGTTGTGCACGCAGGTCGCGACCTGGGGCAAACGCTCGGAGTGCCCAGGTCGCAGCGTAATCAGGCACCATTGACCAACTGATACGCCAGCTGGTTGTGCCGCTCCAGCACCCTGGGCAAGTCGACCGTGGTGATACGCCCTTCCTGCACCACCACCCGCCCGTTGATCACGCTGGTGTGCACGTGGGTCGGGGTGCAGAACACCAAGGCCGCGAGGGGATCATGCAGTGCTCCGGCGTAGGCTACCTGGCCTAAATCGAAGGCGACGAAGTCGGCCACCATGCCAGGTGCCAGGGCGCCGATATCGTTGCGGTTAAGCACCTTGGCGCCCCCCAGGGTCGCCATCTCCAGGGCTTCGCGCGCGGTCATGGCATCAGGGCCGAAGCCGACCCGCTGCAGCAGCAGGGCCTGGCGCACCTCGCCGATCATGCTCGCGCCGTCGTTGGAGGCCGAGCCATCGACGCCCAAGCCTACTGGCACACCCTGCTCACGCATCTTGCGCACCGGGGCGATGCCCGAAGCCAGGCGCATGTTTGAGCAAGGGCAGTGGGCGACGCCGGTGCCGGTACGCGCGAACAGCTCGATGCCGTGCTGGTCGAGCTGTACGCAATGGGCATGCCAGACATCGTGGCCGACCCAGCCCAGGTCTTCGGCGTACTCTGCCGGGGTCATGCCGAATTTCTCGCGGCTGTAGGCGATATCGTTGACGTTTTCGGCCAGGTGGGTGTGCAGCGAAACACCGTACTGGCGCGCCAGCACGGCGGCTTCACGCATCAGGTCACGGCTCACCGAGAACGGCGAACAAGGGGCCACGACCACGCGCAGCATCGAGCCGTGGCGGGCGTCATGGTAATCCTCGATCAGGCGCTGCGACTCTTTGAGGATGTCGCTCTCCTTTTCCACCACCGCGTCCGGTGGCAGGCCGCCCTGGCTGCGGCCGACGCTCATGCTGCCGCGAGCGGCATGAAAGCGCATGCCGATTTCCTCGGCGGCATGAATGCTGTCGTCGAGCTTGCAGCCGTTGGGGTAGATGTACAGGTGGTCGCTGGAGGTGGTGCAGCCGGACAGTATCAGTTCGGCCATGGCGGTCTGGGTCGACACCGCGATCATCTCCGGAGTCAGGCGCGACCAGATCGGATACAGGTGGGTCAGCCAGTTGAACAGCTCGCCGTCCTGCGCCGCTGGCACCACGCGGGTGAGGCTCTGGTACATGTGGTGGTGGGTGTTGACTAGGCCAGGAATGACCACCTTGCCGGCCATGTCGAGGACCACGTCGGCCTGTTGCGGCAGGGTGTCGCTGGGGCCGACCTGTTTGATCAGGTTGTCTTCGATGTACAGGCCTGCTTGGCGGATTTCACGGCGTTCACCGTCCATGGTAACCAGCAGTTCGGCGTTCTTGACCAGGAGTGTCTTGGGCATGGGTGTTCCTCGCCCCCCAGGGGGCTGAAAGTGGGCTCGATGTCGTGCAGGCGCGGAGCGCGTGGGCGGGCAGCGGGTGCGATCAGTTCGACGGCGGGCGTGGCCAGCCGGCGAGGGGCGTGCAGCGGGTTGGACGATGGCGGCAGGGGACTGGCAAAAGGGTTCGCGCAGCGGCGATGGGATAGGGGTATAGCATGGCTTCAGCCTGTCGCAATACGCAGCGGCGAATGCCGGTGTCGTAGGCGAGGGGGATAATGTAAGCAGGGTTTTGGGTTTTTGTATACAACCGGCATTGTGTGCTTGTCGGCTTGTCTGACCAGCGAGAAGCACGTGATGTGATGGATGGCACCGGCTGCGCCGGTGTTCGCGGCTGAAGCCGCTCTCACAGAACTGCACATAACTTGTTGATTTAGCAGGGACCTGTGGGAGCGTTGGATTCAGGCCTTGCGCAGTCCTGTGGTGGCTTGCCCGCGAAGGGCTGCCCACAGCATTGCCCGCTGGCAGAGCATGCTTTCAGGCCTTCGCGCCAATCCCGTACTTGCGCAAGCGTTGGGCGATGGCGGTGTGCGAGGTCTGTAGGCGCCCGGCCAGCAGGCGCGTGGACGGATAGCTGGCATACAACCGCTGCAACAGCTCGCGTTCGAAATCCCCCACCGCCTGCTCCAGGCTCGCCACCTCGCCGTCCTGGCCACGGGCCACCGAGGTGCCGGCGATGTCCAGGTCGCCGATGTCCACCAGGTTGCCCTCGCAGATCGCGGCGGCACGGAAGATCACGTTCTGCAACTGGCGCACGTTGCCCGGCCAGGGGTTGGCCAGCAGCGCCGAATGGGTTGCCGGGGTCAGTCGGCAGGCTGGGCGCTGGATTTGCGTGCAGGCTTGCTGCATGAAGTAGTGCGCCAGCATGAGGATGTCCTGGCCACGCTCGCGCAGCGGCGGCACCTGCAAGTTGAGCACGTTGAGGCGGTAGAACAGGTCTTCGCGGAACGTGCCTTCGGCGACCATGCGCTCCAGGTCGCGGTGGGTGGCGCTGATGATCCGCACATCGACCTTCACCTCACGGTCGCCACCGACTCGACGAAAGCTGCCGTCGCTCAGAAAACGCAGCAGCTTGGCTTGCAGGTAAGGCGACATTTCGCCGATTTCGTCGAGAAACACCGTGCCTTGGTTGGCCAGTTCCATCAGCCCCGGCTTACCGCCGCGCTGGGCACCGGTGAAGGCGCCGGGGGCGTAGCCGAACAGTTCGCTCTCGGCCAGGCTTTCGGGCAGGGCAGCGCAGTTCAGGGCCAGGAACGGTGCGCCCTGGCGGCTGCTGATGGCGTGGCAGGCGCGGGCCACCAGCTCCTTGCCGGTACCGGTTTCGCCGTGCACCAGCAGCGGCGCGTCGAGTGCTGCCACGCGCAGGGCGCGTGCCTTGAGGGTGCGAATCGCCGGGGAGTCGCCAAGCAGGGCATCGAAGCCTTCGGCATGGTCGTGGTGCAGCGCCGAGAGGCGTTCGCCCATGCGCTTGGGAGGGTACAGCGTCAGCAGGCCGCCGGCGTTGGTGATCGGCGTTGCGTCCAGCAGCAGGCTCTGGCCATTGAGCTGCATCTCACGCATGGGCAGGTGGAAGTTGTTGTCACGCAGGGTTTGCAGCAGTCCGGGGTCGCCGAACAGCTCATCGACCGAGCGCCCGGCCGACTCGCGTCCGCACAGGGCGATCAGCGCGGGGTTGGCCAGTAGCACCTTGCCAGCGCTGTCGACCGCCAGCACCGGGTCGCTCATGGCCGCCAGCAGGGCGTCGAGTTGCAGGTGACGGCGCTGCCCTGGGAGGATGTCGACGACCTCCACCGACTGCACGCCGCGCACCTCGAACAGCGCATCGTGCAGCTCTTCGAGCACGGCAGGGCTCAAGGTCGGGGCGTCGATGTAGACGTTCGGCGGCACCATTTCCACGGCATCGAGGTTGAGGTTGCGGGCACCGAGCAGCGCCAGGACTTCCTGGGTGATGCCGACGCGGTCGATGAAGCTGACGTGGATGCGCATGGACGAAGGCTATGGCCGTGAAGGTCGCCAGTATGCCTGGGTAGCGGTTCAAACCCAATCGCAGGACAAGACTGCCCCACGAGCGGCGTGAGCGCTGCGTGGGGTGCGCTGATCACTGCAGATGTTCAGGCTTGATCGGGTCGCCTGACTTGACGTCCAGCTTGCTTCGAATGTCTTCGAACATGTGGTCATACAGCTTGTGCGGCGAGGCCAGGCTCTCGAACTTCTTCGGTGGCGGCAGATAGGCCTGGGCCTTGCGGCTCAAGTGCATCAGAAAACTGGGCAACACCTGGTCCTTGGCCAGGAAGAAGTGTTCATCAACGTGCTTGCCCTCGATGCTGCCGTGCATGCGGAACTGGATGCCGCGGCCTTGCTGGGGGTCGGATGTGGCCTCGTACTCGATGTTCAGGTCGTAGCTGTGGTCGTGGTTGTTCAGCGCGGTGCGCATGATGTGGACATGCCCGGGATGATACTGGGCCATGGCGATTCCTCCGCAGGTTCAAAGGGCCGGTGTCGAGCACCGGCGATGCGCATTCAACGGTAGCTTATGCCGGGGTTGGCGGTGCTGACACGGGTGCCGGCAGTGCCCTTGACGATGTCCTGGATGTTCTCCAGCGAGCTGATCACCGCCACCTTGCCGGTGTGGCGGGCAAAGTCGCAGGCCGCTTGTACCTTCGGCCCCATGGAGCCAGCAGCGAAGCCGAGTTTTTCCAGTTCGTCAGGATGGGCCTGGGCGATGGCCTGTTGGGTCGGCTTGCCGAAGTCAATGTACGCGGCATCGACGTCAGTGGCGATTATCAGAAGGTCGGCATCGAGCTGTTCGGCCAGCAGGGCCGAGCACAGGTCTTTGTCGATCACTGCCTCGACACCCTTGAGCTTGCGGTTTTCGTCATACATCGTGGGGATGCCACCGCCACCTGCGCAAATCACGATGCTGCTTTTTTCCAGCAGCCACTGGATCGGGCGGATCTCGAAAATCCGCTTGGGTTTGGGGCTGGCCACCACGCGGCGGTACTTGGCGCCGTCGGGCTTGACCACCCAGCCTTTTTCCTTGGCCAGGCGCTCGGCTTCATCCTGGGTGTAGACCGGGCCGATGAATTTGCTCGGGTCCTTGAAGGCGGGATCGTTTGCGTCCACTTCCACTTGCGTCAGCAGGGTGGCGAAGGGCACCTCGAAGTCCAGCAGGTTGCCCAGTTCCTGTTCGATCATGTAGCCGATCATGCCTTCGGTTTCGGCGCCCAGCACATCCAGCGGATAGGCCTCGTCGGGCTTGTAGGCCAGGCCTTGGAGCGACAGCAGGCCGACCTGTGGGCCGTTGCCGTGGGCGATCACCAGCTCGTTGCCGGGGTGGATCTTGGCGATCTGTTCGGCGGCGGTGCGGATATTGGCGCGCTGGTTGGCGGCGGTCAGTGGTTCGCCGCGACGCAGCAGGGCGTTGCCGCCCAATGCAACAACGATACGCATGGGGAATGTCCTTGTTGGGGCAAGCTGCGAGCTGGAGGCTTCAAGCGTCGAGCTTCAAGCTTCAAGCAAGAGCAGGCCGGCGCAGGGCTCGCTTTTTCTTGCAGCTTGCAGCTCACAGCTCACAACTTGCCGCTTTCAGTTAAAGGTCAGCCAGCGTCGAAACCAGGATCGCCTTGATCGTGTGCATGCGGTTTTCCGCTTGCTCGAAAGCGATGCAGGCCGGCGACTCGAACACGTCGTCGGTCACCTCGATGCCGTTGGCCAGGTCCGGGTACTGCTCGGCGATCTGCTTGCCGACCTTGGTCTCGGCGTTGTGGAATGCCGGCAGGCAGTGCATGAACTTGGTGCGCGGGTTGCCGCTGGCCTTCATCAGCTCCTTGTTCACCTGATACGGCTTGAGCAGCTTGATGCGCTCGCCCCAGGCCTCGATCGGCTCGCCCATCGACACCCAGACATCGGTGTGGATGAAGTCCACACCCTTGACCGCTGCACGCGGATCCTCGGTCAGAGTGATGCGCGCGCCACTTTCCTCGGCGTATTTCTGGCAGCGTTGTACCAAGTCATCATGTGGCCACAGATCCTTGGGCGCGGCGATGCGCACGTCCATGCCCAGCTTGGCGCCGATCAGCAGCAGCGAATTGCCCATGTTGTTGCGTGCATCGCCCAGGTAGGCGTAGCTGATGTCGTGCAGCGGCTTGTCGCTGTGCTCGCGCATGGTCAGCACGTCAGCGATCATCTGCGTGGGGTGGTACTCGTCGGTCAGGCCGTTGAACACCGGCACCCCGGCGAACTTGGCCAACTCCTCTACGATCTCCTGCTTGAAGCCGCGATACTCGATGGCATCGTACATGCGCCCGAGCACCCGCGCGGTGTCCTTCATGCTCTCCTTGTGACCGATCTGCGAGGAGTTCGGGTCGATGTAGGTCACGTTGGCGCCCTGATCGTACGCGGCGACCTCGAAGGCGCAGCGGGTACGGGTGGAGGTCTTCTCGAAGATCAGCGCGATGTTGTTGCCTTTGAGGTGCTGCTGCTCGGTGCCGGTGTACTTGGCGCGCTTGAGGTCGCGGGACAGGTCCAGCAGGTACTTCAGCTCGCGGGTGCTGTGGTGTTCGAGGCTTAGCAGGTTGCGGTTGTGGATGTTGAACGCCATGACGGTTCTCCTTGGATTCGGTGAGGTGCCCGGCCGCTACCGGGTGGGTGCGGCCGGGGGACGATGGGCGTTGTTTTTAGTAGTCGATAGGGTCGCGTATGATCGGGCAGGTCATGCAGTGGCCGCCGCCCCGGCCCCGGCCCAGTTCGCCGGCGCTGATCGTGATGACCTCTATTCCGGCTTTGCGCAGCAGGGTGTTGGTGTAGGTGTTGCGGTCGTAGCCGATGACTACGCCGGGCTCCAGGGCTACCACGTTGTTGCCGTCATCCCATTGTTCGCGTTCGGCAGCGAAGCTGTTGCCGCCGGTCTCCACCACCCGCAGCTTGACCCCCAACTGCTCGCCCACCACGTCGATGAACGACTTGTTGATGCGGCGTACATCCATGCCGTAGGGCTTGCTTTCGTCCGGGCGGATGATGAACGGCACGATCTCGTTGACCACCTCGGGGAAGACCGTGACCAGGTCGCGGTCGCAGAAGCTGAACACAGTGTCCAGGTGCATCGCTGCACGGGATTTGGGCAGGCCGGCGACGATGACCTCCTTGACTGCCCCCTTGGCGAACAGGTTGCGCGCCAGCTGGCCGATGGCTTGGCGCGAGCTGCGCTCGCCCATGCCGATCAACACGATGCCATTGCCGATCGGCATCACGTCGCCGCCTTCGAGAGTGGACTGGCCATGCTCCTTGTCCGGGTCGCCGTACCACACCTGGAAGTCTGCTTCGGTGAACTGCTTGTGGAACCTGTAGATGGCCGTCGTCAGCAAGGTTTCCTGGCGGCGCGCCGGCCAGTACATCGGATTGAGCGTCACGCCGCCGTAGATCCAGCAGGTGGTGTCGCGGGTGAACTGGGTGTTGGGCAGCGGCGGTAGGATGAAGCTGGAGTGGCCCAGGTAGTCGTTGTACATCCTGACCACCTCGGCGCCTTCGCTCTGCGGCAGGTCCTGGCCGGCCACGCCGCCGACCAGGAACTCGGCCAGCTTGCGTGGTTCGAGGCCTTCGAGCCAGCTGCGCACTTCGTTTTTCAGGCCCACACCGACGGTGTCATCGGTGATCTTGCGGTCGAGGATCCACTTCAGGGCCTCGGGCTGCTGAACGATGTCGGTAAGGAGGTTGTGCATCTCCAGCACATCCACGCCGCGCTCGCGCATCTTGGTGACGAAGTCGAAGTGGTCGCGCTTGGCCTGGTCAACCCAGATCACATCGTCGAACAGCAGTTCGTCGCAGTTGCTTGGGGTCAGGCGTTTATGCGCAAGGCCTGGGGCGCATACCATCACTTTGCGCAGCTTGCCGGCTTCGGAGTGGACGCCGTATCGCGGTTTCTCAAGGGTCATGGTCGATTCCTCCAGTGAGCTTGGGTCAGAGGGTCAGGAAGCCGTCGTAGAGGCCATAGGCAGCCACCAGGGCGCCCACCACCACAGCGGCGAAGATCAGTTTTTCGAGGCGCGTGAAGATCGGCTTGCCGACTTCGCGCTTGGCTTTGGCGAACAGGATTGCGCCGGGGGCGTAGAGCAGCGCCGAGAGCAGCAGGTATTTCACGCCCCCCGCGTACAACAGCCAGATGGCGTAGAGCAGGGCGATGCCGCCGATGAGCAGGTCTTTCTTGCGCTCGGCCAAGGCTTGCTCGTACGTCTCGCTGCGCCAGGCGAGCAGGAAGGCATAGGCCGCCGACCACAGGTAGGGCACCAGAATCATCGAGGTGGCGAGGTAGATCAGCGACAGGTAGGTGCTGTTGGAGAACAGCGTGATCACCAGGAAAATCTGCACCATCGCGTTGGTCAGCCACAGCGCGTTGGCCGGCACCTGGTTGGCGTTCTCGCGGCGCAGGAACTCCGGCATGGTGTGGTCCTTGGCGGCGGCGAAGAGGATCTCGGCGCACAGCAGCACCCACGACAGCAGTGCCCCCAGCAGCGAGATGATCAGGCCTACGCTGATCAGCACTGCGCCCCAGTGACCCACCACATGTTCGAGCACCGCCGCCATCGAGGGGTTCTGCAGCTTGGCCAGCTCCGGTTGGGTCATGACCCCCAGCGACAGCACGTTGACCAGCACCAGGAACAGCAGCACGGTGATGAACCCGATGACCGTGGCCTTGCCCACGTCAGCGCGTTTTTCCGCCCGCGACGAGAATATGCTCGCACCCTCGATGCCGATGAACACCCAGACGGTGACCAGCATCATGTTGCGCACCTGATTCATCACGCTGCCCAGCTCCGGTGTGCCCAGCGCCCAGATGTCGGCGCTGAACACATCGAGCCTGAACGCGAACAGGCAGATCAGGGCGAACAGCAGCAGCGGCACGACCTTGGCCACGGTGGTCACCAGGTTGATGAACGCCGCTTCCTTGATACCGCGCAGTACCAGAACATGCACTGCCCACAGCAGCAGCGACGCGCCGATCACCGCAGCGGGCGTGTTGCCTTCGCCGAACACCGGGAAGAAGTAACCCAGGGTGCTGAACAGCAGGACGAAATACCCCACGTTGCCCAGCCACGCGCTGATCCAGTAGCCCCAGGCCGAGGAGAAGCCCATGTAGTCGCCGAAACCGGCCTTGGCGTAGGCGTACACCCCACCGTCCAGATCGGGCTTGCGGTTGGCCAGGGTCTGGAACACGAAGGCCAGGGTGAGCATGCCCACCGCAGTGATGGCCCAGCCGATCAGCACGGCGCCGACACCCGCACTGGCGGCCATGTTTTGTGGTAGCGAAAAGATCCCGCCACCAATCATCGAACCCACCACAAGTGCGACCAGCGCACCCAGTTTGAGTTTTCCGGGAGAATCAGACATTTATCGACTCCGTGCCAGGAGAAAGTTGACATCAGATTAAATCTGACGCCTTGTCCATTCGCTGATATGGATCAGTTCATGGCCATATGAAGGGGTGGAAATATCCCTTCACGACCCTCCTGGAGGATACCGACAGCTCTACCGCAGGCCTTGTGTGCTGGCACCTCCATGCCTTTCGGGGGCGGCCCCCGGATTGCCTGCGAACTCTCAAACTAGTCGCTTTTGAATATTTGGCAACTTTTTCGGTGCAATCCGCGAGCCGCACCACAGGTGCCGCATTTATTGGGTAATAATCGAAATTCTCGCGGTATTTGGATAGACGGCTCTGTTATGTACGGCGCAACTTTGAGCACCGCAATGAATATAAATAAACGGTTACATTCAAACGCTGTTGTGGCCTGTTTCGCCGTGGCGGGCATACCCACAGAGGAGGGGCGATGAGCGAACCCGGACAGAAACTGCGCCTTGGCGCGCTGGTTGCCTTGGTGGTGGGGTCGATGATCGGTGGCGGGATCTTTTCGTTGCCGCAGAACATGGCAGCGCGTGCCGAAGTCGGCGCCGTGCTGATCGGCTGGGCGATCACCGCCGTGGGTATGCTGGCGCTGGCCTTCGTGTTCCAGACCCTGGCCAATCGCAAACCTGAACTGGACTCTGGGGTGTACGCCTATGCCAAGGCAGGCTTCGGTGAGTACATGGGGTTTTCCTCGGCCTGGGGCTACTGGATCAGCGCCTGGATGGGCAACGTCGGGTATTTCGTGCTGCTGTTCAGCACCCTGGGGTTCTACTTCCCGGCATTTGGCCAAGGCAACACGCCGTTGGCCATCGGCTGTGCGTCGCTGCTGCTGTGGGCAGTGCACGTTCTGGTGCTGCGCGGCATCAAGGAGGCTGCGTTCATCAACCTAGTGACCACCGTGGCCAAGGTGGTGCCGCTGCTGATGTTCATCGTGATCGCCGCGTTCGCCTTTCGCGCCGACATCTTCACCCAGGATGTCTGGGGTTTCGCCAACCCACGGTTGGGCAGTGTGCTGGAGCAGGTACGCAACATGATGCTGGTGACGGTGTTCGTGTTCATCGGTATCGAGGGGGCCAGTGTGTATTCGGGCCGGGCGCAGCGCCGCGCGGATGTTGGCAAGGCCACGCTGATTGGTTTTCTCGGGGTGCTGGCGTTGTTGGTGTTGGTCAACGTGCTGTCGCTGGGCGTGATGACCCAGCTGCAACTGGCGGGTTTGCAGAATCCCTCGCTGGCCTCGGTGCTGGAGCATATCGTCGGGCCGTGGGGCGCTTTGCTGATCAGCCTGGGGCTTGCGGTGTCGTTGCTGGGGGCGTTGCTGTCGTGGGCGCTGCTGTGCGCCGAGATCCTGTTCGCCACGGCTCGCGACGGCACCATGCCGCGCTTCCTGGCTCGGGAAAACGCTAGGCATGTGCCGGCCAACGCGTTGTGGCTGACTAACACGATGATCCAGGCTTTCTTGCTGATTACGCTGTTTGCGGCAAGCACCTACACCAGCTTGATCTACCTAGCCTCGTCGATGATTCTGGTGCCGTACTTCTGGTCGGCGGCCTACGCGATGCTGCTGGCGCTGCGCGGTGAGACTTACCAGGGCCAGGCGGGCGTGCGGCGCAAGGACTTGCTGGTGGCGATGATTGCGCTGGTCTATGCGATCTGGCTGCTGTATGCCGGCGGACTCAAGTACGTGTTGCTGTCGGCATTGTTGTATGCGCCGGGGGTGATTTTGTTCGCGCGGGCCAAGCATGAGCAGGGGCAGCGGCTGTTCACGGGATGGGAGACGCTGATCTTCGCTGCCGTGCTGCTGGGCGCCGGGGTTGCGGCTTATGCCTTGCACGCGGGGATTTTGAGCCTCTGATCCCTAGGATTGCGCAAAACGTTGCCCCGTGTAGGAGCGGCCTTGCGCCGCGAATGGGCCGCTCCTACACAAGGCGGGTGTTACCAACTGGGCTTGCTTGAGCCCAGCTCGCAAGCCCCGTGGTCCCACGCCATCAGCGCCTCGCCGACCTTCAACGGCCCCTTGAGCCGATGTGCAGGGCCCCAGGGCGTATGTTCGAGCGACGGGTCGATGTCATCCGCCGACTCGGCGGCCAACGGCAGGTCTTCTTCCACCGTGCCGCGCTCGACCAGCAACCGCGCAGTGCGCGCCAGTGACAGCCGCGCTCGGCAGCTCTGGCCACTGCGCAGCCGCTCACCCAGCGCGCGGATCGCCTCGGCGGCCATCAGGTAGCCGGTGGCGTGATCCAGTGCCTGCACCGGCAGCGGTACGGGGCGCTCGGTTTGTTGCCAGCGCTGACCTGCGTGGGCGATACCGCTGCTCATCTGCACCAGGCTGTCGAAGCCGCGACGGTTCTGCCATGGGCCGCTCCAGCCATAGGCGTTCAGGCTGATATCGATCAGCCCAGGGTTGAGCAGGCGACGCTGCGCAGCGCCCAGCCCGAGGCGCTCCAGAGCGTCGGCGCGGTAGCCATGCACCAGTATGTCGGTGTCGGCGAGCAAAGCCTGGAAGATAGCCTGGCCTTCGCTACTGCGCAGGTCCAGGCGGGCGCAGCGTTTGCCCAGGGTGACTTCGGCGACGGCCGCGGGCTCGTTCCACTCGGGTGGGTCGATACGCAGCACCTGCGCTCCAAAGCCTGCCAGCAGGCGTGTGGCGATGGGGCCGGCGAGGATGCGGGTCAGGTCGAGTACCTTGATGCCGGCCAATGGCCGTGTCTCGCTGCCGTGCCAGGCCAGTGGCACGGCGGTAAACGTGTCGCGCAGCACCAGCGACTCGGCACCGACCGCCCGGCCTTGGGGGTGCTCGCACCAGTCCAGCTCGTTGCGCATACGTGCCGCGCAGCCGCCAGCGGCCACCACGGCGCTCTCCAAGGTATCGGCGTCCCACTGCGCGACCTGCTTTGCCACGCTTTCGCGCTGAGCCTGGCAGCCGAGTACCTGCAAGGCAGCGGCGCGGTGATGCGGTGCATTGGTGTGCAGGCGAATCCAGCCGTCGCGCGCGGCATAGTCACCTGCAATGGCGTCCCATACCGGCGGTGGCGCCCAGCCTTGTGGGCGCAGGCTGCTGGCGAACCAGCACGAGGCCAGGCGGCGGTCGACGCGTACCAGCGGACAGCGTTCCAGCGGGGCTTCGAGCAGGTGCGCCAGGGCCAGGCCACAGGCCGCGATGCTGGCCGCGGCAAGCTCGGTGACGGCGAACGCCGAGGGCAGCGCGCCGATACCTTGCCAGCGCACGGCGTCGGTATCGAGGTTCAGGGCCTGGGCGATGGGGGTGAGCAATGTCTGCATGCAGGATCCTCCTGGGTGGCTCCATTGCAGTACAGCTTCTTCGCGGGTGCAACCCTGGCGTCGTTGCCGTTCGACGTCACCCCAGTGCGCGGGCGCTCGGGGCGCGACCAGATCCACAGGTTGCCCAAGGTCATCCCGGCGATGGCCAGGAACACCGGCCAGTGGTGATCGAGGACGCTCAGCATCAGGCCTGCGCACAGCAGCATGCTGAGGGTCGCGCTGAGCTTGGCGCGGCGCTGGATCACCTTACCGTTACGCCAGTTGTGCAGGATCGGCCCGAACAATCGGTGCTGTTCGAGCCAGGCTGACAGGCGCGGCGAACTGCGGGTGGCTGCCCAGGCCGCGAGCAGGATGAACTCGGTGGTCGGCAGCCCTGGGATGACGATGGCCACCAGGCCAATGCCCAAACTCACGTAGGCGAGGATCGCGTAAAGTAGGCGGGACAGCTTGGAGCGGGCGATTTGGGTCATGGTCTCACTGCAAACGGTGCGGTCGCCCGCAGGCGACCGGGTAACGCGTGTCAGGCCAGCGCGGCGTCGGCCGCGTAGGCATGCTTGAGCAGTTCGGTGAAGCGCTCGAAGGCTGCGACTGCGCCGCGTTCGGCGGCGGCGTCTTCGGCCGGCGACAGCGCCAGGCTGTCGAGCATACGGGTGAACTGCTTCCAGCCTTCGGCACGGCCACCGGCCGGCTCGCCAAGGTGACGGGCGCCAAAGTTATCGGACAAGCCCAGGGCCACGGCGCGCTTGATCAGGAAGGCAGCACCCAGTTTGGAGCCTTCTGAGACGAAGATCCAGCCCAGCGCTTCACCCAGGCTCGGCGCTTGCAGTGCGCCGGGGATCGGCGCGGGTACTTCGGTGTCGAGGTCGCTCAGGTCCAGGCGGGCCTGTTCGGCGCGGCAGCGGGCGGCCAGGTCAGGCACCAGGGCGATCAGTTGCGGGTCGTTGTAAAGCGCTTGCAGCTCGGATTGGAACAGGTACTGGGCGACCACGAAACGAGCGAAGGCTTCGCGGCTGTCGAACGGTTTGTGGGATTTGACCAGGGCGTCCAGCGCGGTATGCGGGGCGTGGGTAACCTGGTTCAGGCGCTGGGAGCGCAGGGCTGGGCGATCGCTCATGAGAAGTCCTTGAGTGGTGAGGGCGTCTAGTGACAAGACGAAGAAGGCGGCGCAGGAGCGTAAAAAAACACCTGCGCCAGGCGCCGCATCGCGGGGCGAGGCCGCTCCCGCGAGGGCGCAAGCGTGATCGGATCAGATATCCCACACCACGTTGATGGCGAAGTTGCGCCCTGGCATGGTCAGGCGGTCCAGGTTGGCCGGCTGGGTGGCACCGGCTTCGCCGATGGCGTCGTAGCCGCGTACGTCATCCCACTGCCAGTATCGCTTGTCGGTCAGGTTGTACAGGCCAGCATTGACGGTGATGTCGTCGGTCACCTTGTAGAAGCCAGTCAGGTCCAGCACACCATAGCCTGGGGTCTTGAACTGCGAACTGGTGCCGTCGGGGGCAAAGAAGGTGGTGTCGTCGACACGGTTCTTGCGCTTGACCAGAGTCCAGCTCAGCAAACCGCCGTAGTGCTGCTGCTCGTAGCCCAGGCCGAGCACTGCGGTCAGCGGGTTGACGCTGTTCAACGGCTGCCCGTTGTCGTCGTTGCGACCGTGGGCATAGGCCAGCGAGCCCTGGGTGTACAAGCCTGGCGCAGCACCGAAGGCGTCGAGGTTCAGGCGACCCTTGAACTCGGCACCTTTGATGGTCGCGCGCTTGATGTTGCTGGCTTGGAAGGTCGAGGTCAGGTTGGCCGATTGCACGGCGTCTTCGTTGATGAAGTCGCGGTACTTGTTGTAGAACACCGCCACATCGAAGTTGCCGCTCTCGAAGTTGCCGCGCAGGCCGGTTTCGTAGCTCTTGCTCTTCTCCGGCTCAAGGCCTGGGTTGGGCTTGACGCTGTAGCCGACAGTGGAGTTCTCGAAGCGGCCGTACATCGACTTGGCGGTTGGCGTGCGGAAACCTTCGGCGTACTGGCCGTACCAGGTGTAGTGGTCGTTGAAGGCGTAGGTCACACCGAACTTGGGTGAGACGCGGTGCCACTTCTTGGCCGAATCATCCAGATCGTCCAGGGTGCCGCCGTTGGCTGCCGCGCCGCGCAGGAAGGCGTCGGTGAATGTCGGGTCGAGCTTGGTGTAGTCGTAGCGCGCGCCAGGCAGGAAGGTCCAGTTGTTCCAGCGGATCTCGTCCTGCACGAACAGGCTGTAGGTGTCGATGGTTGGATCGGGGAAGTCGCTGACCAGCGCCTGGCCATCGGTCGGCCGGTTGGCGCCCACACTCGGGCAGCCGATGCCCACGGCCAGGCACGTGCCGGTACCGCTGCGGGTGCCGGTGACCTTCTCATGCTTGACGGTGGTGCCATAGGTCAATGTGTGATCGGTGGCGCCGATGCTGAACGCTTTGTCGAACTGCGCGTCGAGCACCCATTGGCGATCCTTGTAGGTGGTATCGCGGGTGCGCAGTACGGTGCGAGTGAAGGGCGAATACACCTCTTCGGTGTACTGATCGGTCTTGGCGATCTGGTAGTTCAAGCTCCACTTCACGTGGTCGGCCACCGACGATTCCAGGCCGAATTCGTGGTTGATGCCGAAGCGCTCGCGGGTGACGCTGTCGTTGCCGCTGCGCGCCTTGTACATGCCCACGCCGACACCGTTGCCGAACGGCCCGCCGACAACGCTGAGCAGGTTCTGGTCGCGGTCATCCTTGTAGCGTTCGTAGGTGAAGCCCAGGCGGGCGTCGTCGGCGTAGTTCCAACCCAGCTTGGCCAGCACGTTGGTGGTGCGTACGTCCTCGGGGTTGGCCTGGGTGCGGGCAAGGCCGGTGCCGCCGGTTTCGCCGTACGACTCGGTCTCGTGGCCATTGCGCTGGCTCAGGTGCAGCAGGCCGTCGAAGTCGCCCTGGCGGCCGGCGACGGTGGCGGAGGTCAGCCAGCTTTCGTCGGCGGAGCTGTAGCCGGTCTTCAGGCGCGCGCCGACATCCTTGCCGGGCTTGATGATGTCCTCGGGGTCGAGGGTGAAGTAGCTGACCGCACCGCCAATGGCGTTGCTGCCGTACAGCACCGAGGCCGGGCCGCGCAGGATCTCGACGCGCTTGACGATTTCAGGGTCGACATAGTTGCGCTGGGTCTGGGCGAAGGGGCCGTAGAAGAAGCTATCCGGGATCGAAACCCCATCGACCTGGGTCAGGATGCGCTCGCCGTCGATACCGCGGATGTTGTAGCCATTCAGGCCACTACGCTGGCCTACACCGCCCACCGACACGCCTGGTTCGTAGCGCACCAGTTCCTTGATGCTGTTGACGTTCTGCCGGTCGAGCTGCTCGCGGCTTTGTACGCTGACGGTACTGGGTACCTGGCTGATGTCCTGGGCGTTGCGGGTGGCGCTGACGGTCATCTGTTGCAAGGCGATGGCGTTGCCAGCGGCTTGGCGCTCCAGCACCACGTTGCCATTACCGATCGTGCGATAGCGCAGCCCGGTGCCGTGCAGCAGGCGCTGTAGGGCGGCCTCCGCCGTCAGCGAACCTTGCACGCCCGGCGAGGCGATGCCCTCGGCCAGTTCGGCGCTGAAACCGACCTGCCAGCCGGTGACCTGACTGAACGCGTTGATGGCTTGCACCAGCGGCTGCTGGGCAATGGCGAAGCGGTAGTCGCCCATCCGCGGACTGCTCGCCTGGGCCGGTTCCATGGCCAGCGCCGGCAGGCTGCCGGCGCTGGCGAGTAGCGCCAGGGTCAGCAGGGACAAAGGGCCGCAACGGCGGGAAGAAATGGAGGGGCGGAAAGGACCTGAGGACATCGAAAGCGCTCCCTGTCGCGCAAGGTTATAGGCAGTGGCTGTTCTCGGTTTCGAAGTTTCGAACGAGAATCAATCGTATTGGCTATAACGAGACGGATGGGGTGTGCGATTCGCGTAAAAAAACTGTCGGTCAGTTCAGGATGACCAGGGCGGGGTACTCGTGTAGCTGCGCGGAGGTGATGTGCGCCAGCGCGCGTAGCGTCTCCAGGGGTTGATCCAGGCGGTAGTTACCGGTGACTGCAACCTGTTCGAGGGCGGTGTTGCGGTTGATGATCCAGCCGGGGTAGTAACGGCGGACTTCGGCCAGGACCTGGCTCAACGGGCAGTTCTCGAATACCAGGCGGCCGTCGATCCAGGCCAGGTCCTGGCGCAGGTCCGGGCGTTGACGTGGGCCAAAGCCCTTGGGGCCTAGGCTGATGCTCTCGCCTGCGCTGAGGCGGATGCGCTGGTCGGTGGCGGCCAGGACATCGACATCGCCGCGCTGCACCCGCACTTGTGCCTCGCCGTCCAGGTAGCGCACGGCAAAATCGGTGTCGCGCACGCTGGCGCGCAGGGGGCCGGCCTGGACCTCCAGCGGCGTGTGGTCGCTGCCAGCGACCTGGAAATACGCCTCGCCCTGCAGCAGCCGGGCAACCTGGTGCCCATCGCGCACATCGCTGGCGAACGCCGAGTTGGTGTTGAGCAGCACCTTGGCGCCGCTGTTCAGCTCCAGGCGCTGGCGCTCGCCGACCACGGTCAGGTGGTCGGCTTGCAGGCGCACCGGCAGGTTGCCGAAGGTGAACAGCCCGACCAGCAGCACGGCGGCGGTGGCCAGGGGTTTCCAGTGGCTGCGCAGGCGCCCGCCCAGGGAGCGGCGGCGGACCACGTGCAGGGTGCTGGCGGCATGGCGCAACGCTGCCCCGTTCCACAGCGCCTCGACTTCGATATACGCCTCGGCGTTTTGCGCAGCCGCGCCCAGCCATTGTTCGAAGGCTGCGGTGTCCTGCGCGCTGGCGCATTGCAGGCGGATCAGCCAGTCCATCGCCTCTTCGCGAGCACGAGCGCGGGCGTCAGGCTCGGCGGGTGTCGGGCGCGAGGAAGGCAGGTCGGTCACGGGGAGTCCTTGGGGCGATTTCTTGCGCATGATCAGCGCTGGCCCGGTGCAAGGCAAGGGCTTTGCGCGCCGTCGCGGCCAGTTGCCGAGTCACTGGTGACGATCGGCCACGCCCATGCAAATGGCCATGATCAGTTTCAATTCCTTTTGCACCGTGCTTGCCGAGACTTGCAGTTGTTCGGCGATTTCCAGGTAGCTGGCGCCGTGCAAGCGGCTCTGGATGAAGATGCGTTGCTGGCGTTCGGTCAACTGGCCAAGACTTGCGCTCAAGTGCCTGAGCAACTGCTCGGCGTGGGCTGCGTCCTCACTGTTGCCCACAGGCGCCGCGACGTTGTGCAGGACCTGCTCGGGTACATCGTCGACCAAGGTGCGCGCTTGCACCCGACGGGCGCGCAGATGGTCCAGGGCGAGGTTGCGTGCGGTCTGGAAAACGAACGGTTCGAGGTGCTCGATGGGGCGTTCGCCCAAGGCACGGGTGACCCGCAGGTAGGTCTCCTGCAACAGGTCCTCGGCGGTGCTCGGGTTGCCCACCATGCGCTGCAGCGTGCGCAGCAGGCTCAGGCGCTGGTTGAGGAAGACGGAATTGAACCGGGACTGACTCACGAAGAAACCTGGTGGACTGAGAAGAGAATGATAATGCTTATCATCAATGCTCAAGGTCAAGCGCGCAAATGTCACCGTCAGGTAAAGATTGGGCTGTGCAGAGGCTTGCCGGGACGCCGCAACGGGCCGCAGGGCGGCCCCGGCAATATTCAAGTCAGTCGCATGATGTTCAAGCGCCCTGTTACTTGGCGCGCAACAGTGCCAGGCAGCTGTCCAGCATGCGGTTGGAGAAGCCCCACTCGTTGTCGTACCAGGCCAGCACCTTGAGCATGCGCCCGTTGGCGCGGGTGTGGTTGGCGTCGAAGATCGACGACAGCGGATTGTGATTGAAGTCGCACGACACCAGTGGCAGGGCGTTGTAACCGAGCACCGGCGAGTGGCGGCTGGCCTCGAGGAACGCCTGGTTGACCGCCTCGGCGGACACCTCACGCTTGAGATTGACCGTCAGGTCCACCAGCGACACGTTGATCACCGGTACACGCACTGCCATGCCGGTCAGCTTGCCGGCCAGTTCCGGCAGCACCAGTCCCACCGCTTCGGCCGCGCCGGTCTTGCTGGGTA
Source organism: Pseudomonas sp. NY15463 (assembly GCF_048068415.1). Taxonomy (NCBI): domain Bacteria; kingdom Pseudomonadati; phylum Pseudomonadota; class Gammaproteobacteria; order Pseudomonadales; family Pseudomonadaceae; genus Pseudomonas; species Pseudomonas sp. NY15463. The sequence continues at coordinate 421,712 of NZ_JBLUQD010000002.1, read as the reverse complement.
TCATGGATTGGGTGGCCGAGCGGGCGCGGTAGGGGTCGCCGTGGTAGACGTCGGTAAGCACCTGGTCGTTGGTATAGGCGTGGATGGTGGTCATCAAGCCTTGTTCGATGCCGAACTCGCGGTGCAGCACCTGGGCCACGGGCGCCAGGCAGTTGGTGGTGCATGAGGCGTTGGAGATGACCTGATGCGAGGCGCGCAGCACGTCATGGTTGACCCCATACACCACCGTTGCGTCGGCGCCTTTGGCCGGTGCGCTGATGATCACCTTGCCCGCGCCTGCGCTCAGGTGTGCGGCTGCCTTGGCGCGCTCGGTGAACAAGCCCGTGCACTCGAACACCACATCGATCGCCAGGGCCTTCCAGGGCAGCTCGGCCGGGTTGCGAATGGCGCTGACGGCGATTCTATCGCCATTGACGGTGAGGCTTTCATGGTCGGCCTCGACGTTGGCGTCGAATATACCGTGGACGCTGTCGTACTTGAGCAAGTGGGCGTTCATCGTGCTGTCGCCCAGGTCGTTGATGGCGACGACCTGCAGGTCCTGACGATAGCCTTGCGTGTACAGTGCGCGCAGGACATTGCGCCCGATACGGCCGAATCCATTGATGGCGATGCGAAGGGTCATGGCGTTACCTCTGGCAGTCGGGTGAAGCCTGTGGCACAAAGAGCAGCTTCACTGAAACGGTTTTGTTATTGGAATTACAAGATTATTCACTGTCGGATAGAAAACAAGCCTTTTTAGTGGCAGTATTTTGTTAAATCTACAACGAGTGGTCGGAAAGCCGCTCCACGCTTGCCCTCAGCGCCCTTCACATGAGCCTAGGCCGCAATCGTTTGGAGGGGAAATGCCGCAAGCCACCCTTACCGTTAGCCTGGAGTCCAGTACATGCACCCGCGCATCCTTGAGGTCACCGAACGGCTGATCGCCCGCAGCCGCCGCACCCGTGAACGCTACCTTGAGCTGATCCGTGGCGCGGCCAGTGACGGCCCCATGCGCGCCAGCCTGCAATGCGCCAACTTCGCCCATGGCGTGGCCGGCTGCGGCGGCGAGGACAAGCAGACCTTGCGCCTGATGAACGCCGCCAACGTGGCCATCGTCTCGGCCTATAACGACATGCTCTCGGCGCACCAGCCCTATGTGCATTTCCCGGACCAGATCAAGCAGGCGCTGCGCGAAGTCGGCTCGGTCGGCCAGTTCGCCGGGGGCGTGCCAGCCATGTGCGACGGCGTGACCCAGGGCGAGCCGGGTATGGAGCTGGCCATCGCCAGCCGTGAAGTGATCGCCATGTCCACCGCCATCGCCCTGTCGCATAACATGTTCGACGGTGCGCTGATGCTCGGCATCTGCGACAAGATCGTCCCTGGCCTGATGATGGGCGCGCTGCGCTTTGGTCACCTGCCGACCGTGTTCGTGCCTGGCGGGCCGATGGTCTCGGGCATTTCCAACAAAGAGAAGGCCGACGTACGGCAGCGCTATGCCGAGGGCAAGGCCACCCGTGAGCAACTGCTCGAGTCGGAAATGAAGAGCTACCACAGCCCCGGCACCTGCACGTTCTACGGCACCGCCAACACCAACCAACTGGTGACCGAGGTGATGGGCCTGCATTTGCCGGGAGCCTCGTTCGTCAATCCGTACACACCGTTGCGTGATGCGCTGACCGCCGAAGCGGCGCGCCAAGTCACGCGCATGACCAAGGCCAGCGGCAGCTTCATGCCAATTGGCGAGATCGTCGACGAAAAAGCCTTGGTCAACGCCGTGGTCGCACTGCACGCCACGGGCGGTTCGACCAACCACACCCTGCACCTACCGGCCATCGCGCAGGCCGCCGGCATCCAGCTTACCTGGCAAGACATGGCCGACCTCTCCGAAGTGGTGCCGACACTGTCCCACGTCTACCCCAACGGCAAAGCCGACATCAACCACTTCCAGGCCTGCGGTGGCATGGCGTTGCTCATTCGCGAGCTGCTCGACGCCGGGCTGTTGCACGAGGACGTCAATACCGTGGCCGGCCCTGGGCTGCGCCGCTACACCCAGGAGCCGTTCCTCGACGACGGCCAGCTGGTATGGCGCGAAGGCCCGACCCAGAGCTTGGACGAAAACATCTTGCGCCCGGTGGCGCGGCCTTTCTCGGTCGAAGGTGGACTGCGGGTGATGGAAGGCAACCTGGGGCGCGGGGTGATGAAAGTGTCTGCCGTGGCACTGGAGCACCGAGTCGTAGAGGCCCCGGCACGGGTGTTCCACGACCAGCAGTCGCTGGCCGATGCGTTCAAGGCCGGCGAGCTGGAGCGCGACTTCGTTGCGGTGGTGCGCTTCCAGGGACCGCGCTGCAACGGTATGCCCGAGCTGCACAAGCTCACGCCGTTCCTCGGTGTGCTGCAAGACCGCGGTTTCAAGGTGGCGCTGGTCACCGACGGGCGCATGTCGGGTGCCTCGGGCAAGATCCCGGCGGCCATCCACGTCTGCCCGGAAGCTTTCGACGGTGGGCCGCTGGCACGTGTGCGCGATGGTGATATCGTGCGTGTCGATGGTGTCGAAGGCACGCTGCGGGTCATGGTCTCGGCCGAAGAGCTGGCCAGCCGTGAGCTGCCCACCCCGCCTACAGGGAACGACCTGGGGTGCGGGCGCGAGCTGTTCGGCTTCATGCGTGTGGCGTTCAGTCCGGCGGAAAAGGGCGCGAGCGCCTTCACCTCGGCGTTGGAGACCCTCGAATGAAGGCTTTGCTGGTCGGAGATATCGGCGGGACCAATGCCCGCTTCGCCCTTTGGCGGGACAACCGGCTGGAGGCGGTGCAGGTGTTCGCCACCGCCGACTACACCAGCCCCGAGCAGGCCATCGAGGCGTATCTGGCGGACCAGCACATCAGCCGCGGCGGCCTGGCGGCAGTATGCCTGGCGGTGGCGGGGCCGGTGGAGGGCGATGAGTTCCGTTTCACCAACAACCACTGGCGCCTGAGCCGCACGGCGTTCTGCCAGGCATTGCAGGTACAGCAGCTGCTGCTGATCAACGATTTCACCGCCATGGCCCTGGGCATGACCCGCCTGGACGCGGGCGAGTACCGCGAAGTGTGCCCAGGCCAGGCCGATCCGGCACGCCCGGCGCTGGTGATCGGCCCGGGCACCGGCTTGGGGGTGGGCAGCCTGCTGCGCCTGGGCGAACAACGCTGGATGGCGCTACCCGGCGAGGGCGGGCATGTTGACCTGCCGGTGGGTAATGCCCGCGAGGCCGCGATCCACCAGCACATTCATCGCCAGATCGGCCATGTCAGTGCCGAGACCGTGCTCAGCGGCGGCGGCTTGGTGCGCTTGTATCAGGCCCTGTGTGCGCTGGACGGTCATCACCCGATTCACAAGACCCCGGCGCAGATCACCGATGCGGCCCTGGCGAACGAGCCCCAGGCGCTGGCGGTGATCGAGCAGTTCTGCCGTTTCCTCGGGCGGGTGGCGGGCAACAATGTGCTCACCCTGGGCGCGCGCGGTGGGGTCTATATCGTCGGTGGGGTGATTCCGCGTTTTGCCGAACTGTTCCTCAGCAGCGGTTTTGCAGCAAGCTTCGCCGAAAAAGGCTGCATGAGTGGCTATTTTGCCGGGGTGCCGGTATGGCTGGTTACCGCTGAATTTTCCGGGTTGTTGGGGGCCGGGGTGGCGTTGCAGCAGGCGCTGGATCACTGATCGCCAGGGCTGCATGGCAGCCCTAGTACAGCAGGCATTAAGATCTGCGACAGACCAAAGGAAGGACCATTGTGAGCACTGCCGGTAAATCGATCCTGATGGTCGACGACGACCAGGATATTCGCGAACTTTTGCAGACCTACCTCAGCCGCTGTGGCCTGCACGTGCACGCCGAACCCGATGGCCAGGGGTTTCGCCGTGCTCTGGAAGCAGCACCTTACGACCTGGTGATCCTCGATGTGATGCTGCCTGACGAGGACGGCTTCAGCCTGTGCCGATGGGTGCGCCAGCATCCGCGTCAGGCGCAGGTGCCGATCATCATGCTCACCGCCAGCTCCGATGAAGCGGATCGGATCATCGGCCTTGAACTGGGCGCCGATGACTACCTCGGCAAACCCTTCAGCCCGCGCGAATTGCAGGCGCGGATCAAGGCGTTGCTACGTCGCGCCGATTTTACCCAGGTCGCATCTCCCAGTGCCGTGCTGGCCTTCGATGACTGGCGCCTGGACACGGTCAGCCACCGACTGTTCCACCGCGACGGTGAAGAGGTGATCCTGAGCGGTGCGGACTTTGCCTTGCTCAAGCTGTTCCTCGACCACCCTCAGCAGATTCTTGACCGTGACACCATCGGCAACGCCACCCGTGGGCGCGAGCCGATGCCGCTGGACCGCATCGTCGACATGGCGGTCAGCCGTCTGCGCCAGCGCCTGCGTGACACCGACAAACCGCCGCGGCTGATCCGTACCGTGCGTGGCAGCGGCTACCTGTTGGCGGCGCATGTCTGCCCGGTCTAGCGAGCGGCGCCGGCGTCTGCTGCCACGCTCGCTATTGGGGCGCATGCTGCTGCTCACCCTGCTGGTGGTGGTGTTGGCCCAAGGCCTGTCGAGCCTGATCTGGGTCGCGCAACTGCGTGCCAGCCAGTTGCAGGGCCTACGTGCCAGTGCCAGCAGCCTGGCCCACTCGATGAGCGCCAGCGTCAGCTACTTTCGCTCGCTGCCGGTCGCCTACCGGCCCATGGTGCTGGACCAGTTGCGCAGCATGGGCGGCACGCGGTTTTTCGTGTCGCTCAACGTCAAGCCCCTGGACATGCCGGTGTTGCCGGTCACCCCGCGCAAGCAGGCGGTGATCGCGGTGTTCGAGCAGGTGCTGCATGAGCGCTTGGGGTCACAGGTCGAGGTGGATGTGGCGTTCGTGCGGCCCGATGACCTGAGGATTTTCAATAGCGGCCTGAAGCTCGACGAACTGCCGCGTTCGTGGGCGCATTATTCGTTGACCCTGGAACCGCTCAACCCGCCGGTACTGGTTACCCAGATCCGCCTGGGCGAGGGCGAGTGGCTGTACATCGCTTCGCTGTTGCCCGAGCCCTACACCAGCCTGGAGACCGAGCGCCTGCCACGCCAGCAAATCGGCTTCATCGCCCTGACCACGGCGATGCTGCTGGTGTTCATCGGCCTGCTGGTGCACTGGCAGAGCCGGCCGCTCAAGCGCCTGGCCCGTGCGGCGCGAGAGATGTCGCTGGGCGCCAACGTGGCGCCGGTGGCCGAGGGCGGTGGCAGCGAGGTGGAGGATGTCGGGCGGGCTTTCAACAGCATGCGCGAGCGCATCAGCCGCTATCTCACCGAGCGCGCCCAGCTGTTCAGCGCGATTTCCCACGACTTGCGCACGCCGATCACGCGTCTGCGCCTGCGCGTCGAGCTGCTGGAGGATGAGCAGTTGCAAGCGCGTTTCAGCCGCGACCTCGACGAGTTGGAGTTGCTGGTCAAGGGTGCGCTGCAATGCGTGAAGGACACCGACATCCACGAAAACATCGAGCCGATCGACCTCAACCAGGTCCTGCACATGCTTGCCGAACCGTACCTGGAGGATGGCCGCATCACTGTCGAGGGCTCGGCGCTGGCGCCGTATCCGGGCAAGTCGCTAGCCCTGCGCCGCTGCATCGGCAACTTGATCGATAACGCCATCAAGTACGGCGAACGCGCGCGCTTGCGCATCATCGACAGCCCGCAGAGCTTCGTGCTGCAGGTCGACGATCAGGGGCCGGGAGTGCCGGAGCAGCGTCTTGAGCAGGTGTTCGAGCCGCATTTTCGTCTGGCCGGACAACAGCAGGGCTACGGGTTGGGGCTCGGTATCGCGCGTAACATCGCGCACAGCCACGGAGGCGAGGTGAGTTTGCTCAACCTGCGTGAAGGGGGCTTGCGGGTGACCCTGTACCTGCCGCGCACAGTGGAATAAGCGACGCCTGTAGGAGCGGCCTTGTGTCGCGAACGGGTCGCAAAGCGGCCCCAGGATTTCAGCCACGGCACATACCTTCGGGGCTGCTACGCAGCCCTTTCGCGGCACAAGGCCGCTCTCATAGAACTACACATAACTTGTTGATTTAGAAGGAATCTGTGGGAGCGGGCTTGCCCGCGAACACCGGCAAAGCCGGTGCCATCCACTGAGTCGCCTGCTTCGCGGGCAAGTCGGGGCGCCGAACCGCCGCTCCCACAGGGTACGCGGCGCGCTTGCGAAATCAGTTCTCTGCGCGACAGCGCGGCCCAAAGGGCTGGGTAATCTCCTACAGGGATTCATGTCACGGCTTGGTGACAATCCTGCCAGCCTTCGTGACATCCAGCCCAGGACGGCTGGCTAGACTCGGCTGACAACAACAAGGACGCCCACGCCCCATGACCCACCGTTGGCTCGACTCTCCCACGCATCACGCCTGGCTCACCCAAGAAGCCCTGCGCTTGCTGGCCTTCGCCCGTTCTGCGCGCTTGCCCGAAGGCTTTGGCAACCTCGATTACGAGGGCCGCCTGCCGCGTGGCGCCAGTGCCGAGACCCTGAACACGGCGCGCATGACCCACAGCTTCGCCCTGGCCCACCTGCACGGCATCCCCGGGTGCAAGGACCTGGTCGAGCATGGTGTGGCCGCCCTGCAAGGCCCGCTGCACGATGCCCAGCATGCAGGCTGGTACGCCCGACCCGGCGGGCGCGGCGAGGACGCCAAGACGGCCTATCTGCACGCCTTCGTCGCCCTGGCGGCCAGCTCGGCGGTGGTCGCCGGGGTGGACGAGGCGCGGGCGCTGCTGCGCGATGCCATCGAAGTCATCGACAGGCGCTTCTGGAGCGAAGAGGAGGGCGCCTTGCGCGAGGCCTTCAGTCGTGACTGGCACACCTGCGAGGCTTACCGGGGCGCGAACAGCAACATGCACGGTGTCGAGGCCTTTCTCGCCCTGGCCGATGTCACCGGCGATACGCGCTGGCTGGAGCGCTCGCTGCGTATCGTGCAGCGGCTGATCCTGGCTCAGGCAGCCGCTGATGGCTACCGCGTGACCGAGCATTTCAATGCGCATTGGCAAGCCCTGCCGGAGTACAACCACGACCAACGCGCGGACGGGTTTCGCCCCTACGGCACCACGCCTGGCCACGCCTTCGAGTGGGCGCGTCTGCTGTTGCACCTGGAGGCTGCGCTGCAACGCGCCGGCCTGGGCGCGCCTGGCGAGCTGTTGGTCGCTGCCCGCGGCCTGTTCGACAGTGCCTGCCGCCACGCCTGGCAGGTCGATGGTGCTCCAGGGTTGGTCTACACCCTCGACTGGCACAATCGTCCGGTGGTGCGCGAACGCCTGCACTGGGTTCATGCCGAGGCCTGCGCCAGCGCCGCGGCTTTGTTGCAGCGCACCGGCGAAGCGCAGTACGAGCGGTGGTATCGCGGCTTCTGGGATTTCATCGCCGAGCACCTGATCGATCATGCAGGCGGCAGTTGGCACCACGAACTTGACCCTGACAACTGCCCCAGTGCGCGCATCTGGGGCGGTAAGCCAGACCTCTACCACGCCTTGCAAGCGGTACTGGCACCTCGCTTGCCGCTGGCCCCGAGCTTCGCCTGCGCGTTGGTTATGTAACCAAGTGATGACATTCGCGCATCCGTTCGTTACCTGATCGGCTGCGCGGCTTACTTACACTCCATTGCAATGCAAGCGACAGTCTTGCCACGCATAACAACAAGAAAGGTATTTCCCATGTATTCGACGCTTCGTCTCGCCGCCGCGATTTCTCTCGCATCCATGTGTTCCCTCAGCGCCCATGCCGCCGATTCCAAAGGCAGCGTGGAAGTGGTCCATTGGTGGACCTCCGGTGGCGAAAAGGCTGCGGTCGAGGTGCTCAAGGCCCAAGTCGAAAAGGACGGCTTCACCTGGAAAGACGGTGCTGTGGCCGGTGGCGGCGGTGCCACCGCCATGACCGTCCTCAAAAGCCGCGCCGTGGCCGGTAACCCGCCAGGCGTCGCGCAGATCAAGGGCCCGGACATCCAGGACTGGGCGGCCACCGGCCTGCTCGACAGCGAGGTGCTCAAACCAGTCGCCGAGCAGGAGAAGTGGGACAGTCTGCTGGACAAGAAAGTCGCCGATACCGTCAAGTACGACGGCGACTACGTGGCAGTGCCGGTGAACATTCACCGCATCAACTGGCTGTGGATCAACCCGCAGGTGCTCCAGAAGGCCGGTATCGCCAAGGCGCCGACCACCCTCGATGAGTTCTACGCCGCCGCCGACAAGCTCAAGGCCGCAGGCTTCATCCCGCTGGCCCATGGCGGGCAGCCGTGGCAGGACAGTACGGTGTTCGAAAGCGTGGTGCTGTCGGTGATGGGGGCTGAGGGCTACAAGAAGGCCCTGGTCGATCTCGACCCGCAGGCCCTCACCGGCCCTGGCATGGTCAAGTCGCTCACCGAGCTGAAAAAGGTCGCCACCTACATGGACCCGGACGGCAAGGGCCAGGACTGGAACCTCGAAGCGGCCAAGGTCATCAACGGCAAGGCCGGCATGCAGATCATGGGCGACTGGGCCAAGAGCGAATGGACCCTGGCCAAGAAGACTGCTGGCACCGACTACCAGTGCGTGCCGTTCCCTGGCACCGAAAAAGCATTCCTCTACAACATCGACTCGCTGGTGGTGTTCAAGCAGAAGAACGAAGGCACAGCGGCTGGCCAACAGGACATCGCCCGGCAGGTGTTGGGTGAGAACTTCCAGAAGGTATTCAGCATCAACAAGGGCTCGATCCCGGTGCGTAACGACATGCTCGCGGACATGCGCAAATACGGCTTCGATGCCTGCGCCCAGACCGCTGCCAAGGACTTCCTGGCGGATGCCAAGTCCGGTGGCTTGCAGCCGAGCATGGCGCACAACATGGCGACCACGCTGGCTGTACAGGGCGCGTTCTTCGATGTGGTGACCAACTACATCAACGACCCGAAAGCGGATCCAGCGGATGCGGCCAAGAAGCTCGCCGCAGCGATCAACGCCGCCAAGTAGCCACTGGCGAGCCCGCCCCCGCAGGTGATGTGGGGGCCCTATCTTCGGGTATTCGAGCATGACCACACTGACCGCCCCTTTGCGGGCCTCCCCCCTGGACGCGCTCCAGCGCTGGCTACCCAAGCTGGTGTTGGCACCGAGCATGTTCATCGTACTGGTGGGGTTCTACGGCTATATCCTGTGGACGTTCGTCCTCTCCTTCACGACGTCCACCTTCCTGCCTACCTATAAATGGGCAGGGCTGGCGCAGTATGCGCGGCTATTCGACAACGACCGCTGGTGGGTGGCGAGCAAGAACCTGCTGGTGTTCGGCGGCCTGTTCATCGGCGTCAGTCTGGCCATTGGGGTGTTGCTGGCGGTGCTGCTGGATCAGCGTATCCGCCGCGAAGGGTTCATCCGCACGATCTACCTGTACCCGATGGCGCTGTCGATGATCGTCACCGGTACCGCCTGGAAGTGGCTGCTCAATCCCGGCATGGGCCTGGACAAGTTGCTGCGCGACTGGGGGTGGGAGGGCTTTCGCCTTGACTGGCTGATCGACCCTGACCGGGTTGTCTATTGCCTGGTGATCGCTGCCGTGTGGCAAGCCTCGGGCTTCATCATGGCGATGTTCCTGGCAGGCCTGCGCGGCGTCGATCAGTCGATCATTCGCGCCGCCCAACTCGACGGCGCCAGCCTGCCACGCATCTACTGGACGGTGGTACTGCCCAGCCTGCGCCCGGTGTTCTTCAGTTCGCTGATGATCCTTGCGCACATCGCCATCAAGAGCTTCGACCTGGTGGCGGCGATGACCGCTGGCGGCCCGGGCTATTCCTCCGACTTGCCGGCGATGTTCATGTACGCCTTCACCTTCAGCCGCGGGCAGATGGGCATGGGCTCGGCCAGCGCGGTCCTGATGCTTGGCGCGATCCTGGCGATCCTGGTCCCCTACCTGTACTCCGAACTGCGGGGCAAGCGCCATGACTAGCGTGACTGACAAACCTGCGCTGAATCTCAGCCGCATCGCCATCCATGCCGTGCTGCTGCTGGCGGTGTTGCTGTACCTGGTGCCACTGGTGGTGATGCTGCTGACCAGCTTCAAGACCCCTGAAGACATCGGTACCGGTAACCTGCTGAGCTGGCCGACCACGTTCACCACCCTTGGCTGGAGCAAAGCCTGGGCCACGGTCAATGGCTATTTCGTCAACTCGGTGCTGATCACCGTGCCGGCGGTGCTGATCAGTACCGCCATCGGTGCGCTGAACGGCTATGTGCTGTCGATGTGGCGTTTTCGCGGCTCGCAGCTGTTCTTCGGACTGTTGTTGTTCGGCTGCTTCCTGCCGTTCCAGACCGTGCTGCTGCCGGCTTCGTTCACCCTCGGCAAGCTGGGCCTGGCCAGCACTACCAGCGGCCTGGTGTTGGTCCATGTGGTGTATGGGCTGGCCTTCACCACGCTGTTCTTTCGCAACTACTACGTGAGCATTCCCGATGCGTTGGTCAAGGCGGCGCGGCTGGATGGCGCCGGCTTCTTCACCATCTTCGGGCGGATCATCCTGCCGATGTCCACGCCGATCATCATGGTCTGCCTGATCTGGCAGTTCACCCAGATCTGGAACGACTTCCTGTTCGGGGTGGTGTTTTCCAGCGGCGACTCGCAACCGATCACCGTGGCCCTGAACAACCTGGTCAACACCAGCACCGGGGCCAAGGAATACAACGTCGACATGGCCGCAGCGATGATCGCCGGGCTGCCGACGCTGCTGGTCTATGTGATTGCGGGCAAGTATTTCGTGCGCGGGCTGACCGCCGGCGCGGTCAAGGGGTAAGTCATGGCAACACTCGAACTACGCAATGTGCACAAGACCTATGGCACTGGCCTGCCTGACACGCTAAAGGATATTCAGCTGGCGATTAAGGATGGCGAGTTCCTGATCCTGGTAGGCCCCTCTGGGTGCGGCAAGTCCACGCTGATGAACTGCATCGCCGGTCTTGAGAGCATCAGTGGCGGCGCGATCCTCATCGATGATCAGGACGTCAGCGGCATGAGCCCGAAGGATCGCGACATCGCCATGGTGTTCCAGTCCTACGCGCTGTACCCGACTATGAATGTGCGTGACAACATCGCCTTCGGCTTGAAGATCCGCAAGCTGCCCCAGGCGGCCATCGATGAAGAAGTGGCGCGGGTGGCCAAGCTGTTGCAGATCGAGCACCTGCTGGGGCGCAAGCCGGGGCAACTGTCGGGCGGCCAACAGCAGCGCGTGGCCATGGGCCGGGCGCTGGCACGCCGGCCGAAGATCTATCTGTTCGATGAGCCGTTGTCGAACCTGGACGCCAAGCTGCGGGTGGAGATGCGCACCGAGATCAAGTTGATGCACCAGCGCCTGAAGACCACCACGGTGTACGTCACCCACGACCAGATTGAGGCCATGACCCTGGGCGACAAGGTGGCCGTAATGAAGGACGGCATCATCCAGCAGTTCGGCACCCCGCAGCAGATTTACAACGATCCGGCCAACTTGTTCGTCGCAAGTTTCATCGGCTCGCCACCGATGAACTTCATCCCGGTACGCCTGGCGCGCCAGGACGGACGCATGCTGGCCTTGCTCGACAGTGGCCAGGCCCGCTGCGAGCTGCCGTTGGGGGCGGCCAGCGATGCACTGGAGGGGCGCGAGATCATCCTGGGCATTCGCCCGGAGCAGATCAGCCTTGGCGCCGCCGAGGGCAATGGCCTGCCGGGCATTCGTGCCGAGGTGCAAGTCACCGAGCCCACCGGCCCCGACCTGCTGGTGTTCGTCACGCTCAACCAGACCAAGGTCTGCTGCCGCCTGGCGCCGGATGTGGCGTGCCGGGTCGGCGACAGCCTCAACCTACAGTTCGATCCGGCGCGAGTGCTGCTATTCGACGCCGCCAGCGGCGAGCGCCTTGATCAAGCTGCCACCACCGTGAAGGACAACGTGGCCCGCTTCAAAGGCCGTTAAACCCACGCGGTCTCTGTGTAGGAGCGGCCGCCGTCAAACCGTTCTGTCAATAACAAGAAAAGAGGATGCAAAGGAATGGAACAGCGCAATCGCATCAGAACGTTGGGCTCGCTGGCCTTGTTGGCCGCTGTGGGCAGCAGCGGCGTTCAAGCTGCCGAGGCTTTCTCGTCGGACTCGAAATGGATGACCGGCGACTGGGGCGGCACCCGCACCGAGCTGCTGGAGAAGGGCTACGACTTTACCCTCGACTACGTCGGCGAAGTTGCCGGCAACCTGCATGGGGGCTACAACGACGACAAGACGGCTCGCTACAGCGATCAGTTCGCCCTGGGCGCGCACCTGGACCTTGAGAAGATCTTCGGCTGGAAGGATACCGAGTTCAAGCTGGCGATCACCGAGCGCAGCGGGCGCAACCTGTCCAACGACCGCATCAGCGACCCGCGTGCCGGACAGTTCAGCTCGGTGCAGGAAGTGTGGGGGCGTGGCCAGACTTGGCGCCTTACCCAGATGTGGATCAAGCAGAAGTACTTCGACGGCGCACTGGACGTGAAGGTTGGGCGCTTCGGCGAGGGCGAGGACTTCAACAGCTTCCCCTGCGACTTCCAGAACCTGGCGTTCTGCGGCTCCCAGGTCGGCAACTGGGTCGGTGGCATCTGGTACAACTGGCCGGTCAGTCAGTGGGCGCTGCGGGTCAAGTACAACCTCAGCCCGGACTTCTTCGTGCAGGTGGGCGCCTACGAGCAGAACCCCTCCAACCTGGAAACCGGCAATGGCTTCAAGCTCAGCGGCAGCGGTACCAAGGGTGCGATCCTGCCGGTGGAGATGGTCTGGTCGCCCAAGGTCAATGGTCTGCCGGGCGAGTACCGGCTGGGCTACTACTACAGCACCGCCAAGGCCGACGATGTGTATGACGACGTCAATGGCAACCCGCAAGCGCTCACCGGGGCTGACTTCAAGTCGCACTCGAGCAAGCATGGCTGGTGGGTCGTGGCCCAGCAGCAGGTGACCGCGCATGCCAGCGACGCTAGCCGTGGCTTGAGCGTGTTCGCCAATTTTACCGTGCACGACAAAGCCACCAACGTGGTCGACAACTACCAGCAGGTAGGCCTGGTGTACAAAGGCGCCTTCGATGCACGGCCCAAGGACGACATCGGTTTCGGCATCGCGCGTATCCATGTCAATGACGATGTGAAAAAGCGTGCCGAACTGCTCAATGCCGCCAGTGGCATCAATGACTACGACAACCCAGGTTTCGTCCCGCTGCAACGTACCGAATACAACGCCGAGCTTTATTACGGCTTCCATGTCACCAATTGGCTGACCGTGCGACCGAACCTGCAATACATCAAGAGCCCAGGGGCGGTGGATCAAGTCGACAACGCGCTGGTCGCGGGCTTGAAGATTCAGTCGTCATTCTGAGAACAATTGTTGTAAATTTACGCCATCCATTTTCGGCCCTCCGCTAACCACTGGTCTGCAGTGGTTAGCGGGCAAGGGGCGAGACAGCGCTATCTCGAACAACAAAGAGCCTGGAACCATGCCTGAACATCCGCTACACCGCTTCTTCACGACGCAACGGCCACGGCCGACCTTCGAGTGGGAGCGTTACCAGCAGCGTGATGTCCTGATCATCGATCACCCACGTTGCCAGGCGGTGTTCAGCCGCCAGGGCGCGCAACTGCTGCATTTTCAGCCGGCCGGCGAGAAGCCCTGGCTGTGGTGCGCCGAACAGTGGCCGCAGGTGGGCGCGATCCGTGGTGGAGTGCCGGTGTGCTGGCCCTGGTATGGACGCCATCCCAGCGAAGACCTGTGGCCGGCCCACGGCTGGGCGCGCCTGTTGGACTGGAAACTGGTCGACAGCCTTGAAGACGAGCAGGGCGTGACACTCAAGTGGCGCCTGGACCTGTGCGACTGGCAGGTAGACTTGCACGCGCGCCTAGGCGCGAGCATGGAGCTGAGCTTGAGTACCGAACACCAGGACAGCGAACCGTGCCAACTGAGCCATGCGCTGCTGGCCTACTGGCGCATCAGTGACGTGTCGAAGGTAGCGCTGTCTGGGCTTGAAGATATCGAGGGCTACGACCGTCTGAATCGCCAGGCCTGCCGTGAAGATGGGGCGCTCAAGTTGCGTGGCGGTTGTCAGAAAGTCTTTCCGGGTACGCCCCGCGTACAACTGCAGGATCCTGCCTGGCAGCGCGAGCTGTGCATCGATACCGGCGACAGCGACGACACCGTGGTCTGGCACCCTGGCAGGCGGCCGCTGATGGGCGTGAGCGGGCGCGAGTGCCAGGGTTTCGTCTGCGTCGAGGCGGCCAGCGGCAGCGATGCCGGGCTGAGCCTGGCGCCGGGGGAGCGGGCGCACCTGCGTTTGCAGGCGCACCGGCTCAGTTGAGGTCGTCGTCCTCGATGGGGTAGCGGCTGGCGTTGAGGCTTTCCTTGATCTTGCGCAGGTGCGGCTGGAAGTCCACGCCACGGCGCAGGGTCATGCCGGTGGCCAGCACGTCGAGCACGGTTAGCTGGATGATCCGCGAGGTCATCGGCATGTAGATGTCGGTGTCCTCGGGCAGCGGGATGTGCAGGCTCAGGCTGCAAGCCTGGGCCAGCGGCGAGCCGGCTGCGGTCAGGCCGAGTACCGAGGCGCCGTTGTCCCGGGCCAGGCGTGCGACTTCCACCAGCTCGCGCGTGCGCCCGGTGTAGGAAATGATCACGAACAGGTCGCCAGTGTGGGCTACCGAGGCCAGCATGCGCTGCATCAGCACATCGGCGTGGGCCGACACGGCCAGGTTGAAGCGAAAGAACTTGTGCTGGGCATCGAGGGCCACGGGGGCTGAGGCTCCCAGGCCGAAGAAGTGGATCTGCCGGGCCTGGATCATCATGTCTACGGCGCGGCTGACCTGCTGTGGATCAAGCTGCTGGCAGGCGCTGTCCAGCGAGGCGATGGCACTGCCGAATATCTTCTGGGTGTAGGCGGCTGGATCATCGTCGGCCTCCACCGCACGGCTCACGTAGGCCGCGCCGCTGGCCAGGCTTTGCGCCAGTTGCAGCTTGAGTTCGGGATAGCCGCTGACGCCGAACGAGCGGCAGAAGCGGTTGACCGTGGGCTCGCTGACCTTGGCTGCCTGAGCCAGGGCGGCGATGCTGAAACGAGTGGCTTGTTGCGGGTTGAGCAGGATGACTTCGGCGACCTTGCGCTCGGCCTTGTTCAGCTCGTCCAGGCGACCCTGGATTTGTTCGAGGAGGTTTCGCACGCGGTCCATGGGGTGTCCTTGGGTCGTTGAGTCGGTGCTGGCAGACAGCCGGCTGGCGAAACAGCAGGCTTTTTGCAAAGTTGTCTATCGTACTGTCGCTGAGATTACCGCACCACTTGTCTGTAAGGTTTGTACATGATGT
This sequence comes from Pseudomonas sp. NY15463, assembly GCF_048068415.1. Taxonomy (NCBI): domain Bacteria; kingdom Pseudomonadati; phylum Pseudomonadota; class Gammaproteobacteria; order Pseudomonadales; family Pseudomonadaceae; genus Pseudomonas; species Pseudomonas sp. NY15463. The sequence continues at coordinate 406,411 of NZ_JBLUQD010000002.1, read as the reverse complement.
TGTTGTTTTTACTACATTGGCCCTTGAAAAACAGGGCTGAAACCGGTATTCCTAGCTTAACTTTATAAAAGAACCAACATTTATGGCCGCGATCAGTGTTGAACCTTGCACCTTTGCCCTGTTTGGCGCCCTTGGCGACCTGGCATTGCGCAAGCTGTTTCCGGCGCTCTACCAGCTCGACCGCGCCAATTTGTTGCACCCGGACACCCGCCTGCTGGCCCTGGCACGCGAAGCGGGCAGCGCCGAGCAGCACCTGGAGGCCATCGAGGCGCACTTGCGCCGCCACGTCCCTGAGAGCGAAATCGATCCACTGACGCTGCGCCGCTTCTTCGCCCGCCTTGGCTACCTGCACCTGGACTTCGTCCAGCCCGAGGGTTACCAGGCCCTGGCTGAGCAGGCCGCGCCAGAGCTGCCGCTGATCGCCTACTTCGCCACGGCGGCGGCGGTGTACGGTGCGATCTGCGAGAACCTCGACAAGGCCGGCCTGGCGCCACGCACCCGCGTGGTGCTTGAAAAACCCATCGGCCATGACCTGGAGTCCTCACGCCGGGTCAACGACGCCGTGGCGCGGTTCTTTCCGGAAAACCGGGTCTATCGCATCGACCACTACCTGGGCAAAGAGACGGTGCAGAACCTGATCGCCCTGCGCTTTGCCAACAGCCTGTTCGAAACCCAGTGGAACCAGAACTCTATCTCCCACGTGGAAATCACCGTGGCCGAGCAAGTCGGTATCGAAGGCCGCTGGGGTTACTTCGACAAGGCCGGGCAACTGCGCGACATGATCCAGAACCACCTGCTGCAACTGCTTTGCCTGATCGCCATGGACCCGCCCAGCGACTTGTCCGCCGACAGCATCCGCGATGAGAAGGTCAAGGTGCTCAAGGCCCTGGCACCGATCACCGGCGAGGGCCTGAGCACCCGCGTGGTGCGCGGCCAGTACATCGCCGGCTACAGCGAGGGCAAGCCGGTACCGGGTTATCTGGAAGAAGACAACGCCAACGCGCAGAGCGACACCGAAACCTTCGTCGCCCTGCGCGCCGACATTCGCAATTGGCGCTGGTCGGGGGTGCCGTTCTACCTGCGCACCGGCAAGCGCATGCCGCACAAGCTGTCGCAGATCGTCATCCATTTCAAGGAAACGCCGCACTACATCTTTGCGCCGGAACAGCGCTTGCAGATCGGCAACAAGCTGATCATCCGCCTACAGCCGGACGAAGGTATTTCGCTACGCGTGATGACCAAGGAACAGGGTCTGGACAAGGGCATGCAGCTACGCAGCGGCCCCCTGCAACTGAATTTCTCCGACGCCTGGCGCAGCGCGCGCATCCCGGATGCCTATGAGCGCTTGTTGCTAGAAGTGATGCGTGGCAACCAGAACCTGTTCGTGCGCAAGGATGAAATCGAATACGCCTGGACATGGTGCGACCAGCTGATCGCCGGCTGGAAGAACAGCGGCGACGCGCCCAAGCCTTACGCGGCGGGGTCGTGGGGGCCGATGAGTTCGATTGCACTGATTACACGAGATGGGAGGTCTTGGTATGGCGATATCTGAACTGCAACTGCCAGCGAGCGTGCACACCCACGCGCTGGCCGATGCCAACGCACTGGCCAAGGCCCTCGCCGAGGAGGTGGCCGAGCGCCTGCGTCAGGCTATCGCCAGCAAGGGCCAGGCCTGCGTAGTGCTGTCCGGCGGGCGTAGCCCGGTGCCGTTCCTCGAACAGCTTGCCCGGCAGGTGCTGGACTGGTCGAAGGTCACTGTGAGCCTGGCCGACGAGCGCTGGGTGCCGGTCGAGCACGAGGCCAGCAACGCCGGCCTGATCGCCCGACACCTGTTGCACGGCGCGGCAGCCAAGGCGCGTTTCATCGGCCTCTACCAACCCTCTCCGACCCTGGAAGCCGCTGCCGAGCTGGCCGATCAGCTCCTGGGCGAGCTGCCGCCGATCGATGTGCTGGTGCTGGGCATGGGCGACGACGGTCACACCGCTTCGCTGTTCCCGGCCAGTCCCAATCTGCGCCAGGGGCTGGCCAAGGTCAGCGAGCGCCGCTGCCTGGCGATGCTGGCGCCAGCGGTGCCGCACCAGCGCCTGAGCATGACCCGTGCATTGCTGGCAAGCGCAGGCTTTATCGCCCTGTCCGTGCAAGGCGCTGGCAAACTCGCTACGCTGCGCGCCGCGCTGGCGGCCGAAGACCCTACCGAAATGCCGATTCGCGCTTTTCTTCACGACCCCCTGGACATCTACTGGTGCCCATGAGCCAAGGATCCTCAGTCATGACCACCCTCGAACGCCCACAGCCTTTGCTCTCGATGGCCGAGAAAGCCGACCGGATCGATGCGATCTGCGGCGCGGCGCGCATCTTGCCGGTGATCACCATCGCCCGTGAGGAAGACATTCTGCCGCTGGCCGACGCGCTGGCCAGCGGTGGCATCCGCACCCTGGAGGTGACGTTGCGCTCCAAGCATGGCCTGAAGGCCATCGAAGTGCTGCGAGCGCAGCGCCCGGAGTTGTGCGTCGGTGCCGGCACCGTGCTCGACCGCAGCATGTTCGCCGCGGTCGAAGCCGCAGGTGCGCAGTTCGTCGTCACGCCAGGCATCACCCAGGACATTCTTGAAGCGGGCGTACAAAGCGATATCCCGCTGCTGCCTGGCATCAGCACACCGTCGGAAATCATGCAGGGCTACGCCCTAGGCTACCGGCGCTTCAAGCTGTTTCCGGCCGAGATCAGCGGTGGGGTGGCGGCGATCAAGGCCTTCGCCGGCCCGTTCGGTGACATTCGCTTCTGCCCAACGGGCGGTGTGAATCCTGCCAACGTGCGCAACTACATGGCGCTGCCCAACGTGATGTGTGTCGGCGGCACCTGGATGCTCGACAGCAGCTGGATCAAGAACGGTGACTGGGCGCGCATCGAGGCGTGCAGCGCCGAGGCGATGGCACTGCTGGACTGACAGATTTCGTTGTGTGCTGCACGGTTATTAGGGCGCTTGGTCAGCGCCCTTTTTTTGTGCGCCGGATCAGAAGCTGGCGGTGATGTACTGGCTGGCTTCGGCTGGGTTGTCGAAGCGACCGCCACGCTGGACGCGTTTGTCGAACACGCGCTTGAGGCTGTAGGCCTGCTTGCTGCCGATCGCCGGGTTGTCGATCTGGCCGCTGGCCTGCTTGGCCTGCTGTGCCTTGAGGTACTCGGCACGGCTGACCTGTACGCCGTATACCTCGGCAAGGGCTATTTTGCCGGTGGCGGGATCGACCATCGGCATCGTCACCCGTTGTCCTTGTGCATTGCGTGCCTGGAATGTCAGGAACCACGCCTTGCCGTCTTCCGTACCGGCCTGGCACGCGGCCTGGGTGCAGCGCTCGTAGCCAGACATCTGGTCGGCGCCGGGGACTTCCAGGTGTAGCGCCGAGGCGGTGTAGTCGCTATACACCTGTAGCTCATGCAGCGCCTCATCGGCCTTGGCCGGAGCATGTTCACTCACCACGTTGCCTAGGGTGTGAGCCCACGGCAGCAGCTTGGCGCGCACGTCCTCCGGCAGCGGCATGGCCTCGAGCTTGCCGATTAACTGCCGGTACTGTTCCAGGCGGGCGTACTGCTCGGCTGGGGCCTGGGGCGCTGCTGGCGGCGTTGCCGCCAGGTGCCCAGCGTTGCTCGGAACAGAGGGTGCACGGGGCGTGTCCAGGTACTTCGCGAGCAGGCCGCCCCCGCACAGCAGGACCAGTGCCAGCAGGTAAGGCAGAATGGCGCGATGGAAGCATACGTCTGCCAGCCAGCGCTGCCACCAGGGCAGGACAGGGGCCTCGAAGACCAGGCGGCGGGCGAAGAACGCGCGCACCCCCTGGTCGATCAACGCATCGTCGCAGGTCGTACCTTGGTGGCGGTAGTGGTCGCGGATGCGCGCGGCGACCTCGGCACGGCGCTGCGGCAGGTCCAGATGTTCCTGCAATTGACGTTGTTGCAGGCGCAACGCGTCGACGATGGCGATGGCCCCCATCTGTTCGCTGAGCGAGCCTGGTCTCATTGTGCGGCTTTGGTCAGCAATGCGGAGAACGCGCGTTTGGCCTCTTCCACCGCCTCGGAAATTTCCTGGGCCGCCTTGGTCGACTCGGCGCGGTAAGTGGCAGTCAGGCCTTTCATGTCGCTCTGGAAGTCCAGGGTAGCCTGGGCCAGGGCGCGTACCGATTCGACGCGAAGGGTCGAGCCGTAGCTGGCTTTCATCGCAGCACCGAGCTGCTTGTTGCCCAGCTCGCCGAGCGCTTCGAGGCCCTTGTTGATGCCTGCGGTTGTTGCGTTGAGCGTGTGGGTGGCTTCGGCCATGCCTTGATTGGCGGTGAACGATACCGCCAGGCTGGTGAGCACGACTTCGTTGGTGGCGAAGAACGACACCATGCGCTGGTACTGGCGCTCCTTGACCACGTGCACCTGGCTGATGCGTGCGAAGACCATTTCCGCAGTGTTGTAGCCGACCCGCAGGTCGTCGGCGATATCCTTGACGATCTGGTAGCTCTTGTCTTCGTTCTGCAGTGCACGCACGGCCTCATCGCGGCTCAACTCCAACGCAGCCAGGCGTGCCGGCTCTTCGTGCCCGGCAGCCGCGACGCTGGCATTGGCGGCATCCAGAGCCTGGGTGCGTTGTTGCAGGGTCTGGCCGGCCAGGCTCAGCACTTGCTGGGCATCCACTTCGGCGGTCTTCATGGCCAGGCGGAAGTCCATGTACGACTCGAGGATCAGGCTCTCGCGGCTGATTTGGTCACTGGCGGCTGCGCACACCTCCAGGTAGTGCTTGCGGATATCTTCGAAGCGGCTTGGGATGGAGCCGCGCATCATGTGCATCCAGGCCAGTTTCAGGCGTTCGAGCGTGTCCAGGCGACCGTCGTCCATCCATGTCGCCATGGCGGCGGCATCCTCGCGGATCGAGGTGAACCGATCGGTGATGTTCATGTAGCGGTCGGAGATGTCCATGCCGGCGATCTGCTCGCGCACGGTCTGGTTGAACAGGCTGGCCTGTTGTAGCACGGCGGCAATACCGGTGATGCGCCGGTTATCGTAGTGCGCGACCTTGTCCAGCAGCATCAGTACCGGTGCCGGCTGGGCCGGTTGGCCGAAGGAGATGCCGAGTTTGCGCAGGCCTTCGAGGGCGCGTTCGAGGTATTGGCTCATGGGAGTCCTTGCATGAGTGGGGCTGGTAAAGGGAACGGGTCAGAAGCTGCTGGAGGTCGTGAAGCCCCCGCCACCGGAACTGCTGGAGGTGCTGAAGCCACCGCCGCCGATGCTGCCGGTGCTGGAGAAGCCACCTGGGGTGTGGCTCGAAGACGTACCCCAACTGTGGTTCCTGGGGTCGTCACGTCGGTGCAACGGCACGAACTGACGGCCTTCGTCGAGCAATCGCTGCACGCCCTGCTGGTCGAGCAGGCCGTTCATGTAGTCATCAAGGATCTGCTCGATCGGTTGGCGCAGTTCGTACCCATGGCTCGGATCTTTGTAATGGTCATCGCGCAGGGCGTATTCGAGGGTCTTGGCGCGGTCGTACAGGCGGCGCTTGTCGCTGGCCTCGAGCTGTACGCCCTTCATGCGCTGCTGGAGTTCTCGCAAACGTGCATGCAGCAGTTGCAGGTCGCTCACCAGCAGGTCGTCGTGGGGCGACGGGGTCTTCGCCGCCTCGACGATCAGCTCGGCCAGCGGGCGTGCCTTGAGTCGGTCCGCGATGCCTTGGCGAATCTGGTGCAGGTGAGGGTCGCGCTGCTGGGCAAAAGCGCTCAGTTGTGCATTCAAGCTGCTGGCATGCGCCTTGGACTGCGCCAGCAGGGTATCCAGGTTCGCTTGCTCGTCCTTCAGGGCCTTTAGCTCGGCAGTGGAGCCGATGTTATCCAGGCATTGCTGGTGTTGTGCCTGCAACTGCGCCAGCGCCTCACCGAGGGCCTGGCGCTGGCTCTCGTTACGCGCCTGCATGGCCAGGAGGACCTGTTCGTTGGCGTGGTTGCGCTCGAAGTTCACGACCATGGCCAGGTAACGGTCCATGGCACGCGACAGCAGGATCCCGCGGTACTGCTCGGTGCCGTAGTGACGGTCCTTGAGGAAGCGGTACAGCCGGTTGCTGCGGTAGCCTTGCAGCTTGGTGGCGCACTCTTCGCGAATTTCCTCGTAGCCTGCATGGGCTTGCTGCTCGGCTTGCTGTGTCGCTTCCAGTTGCTCCAGCAACTGGCGATACGATGGGTCTTGTTCCAGCCGGTCTCGCGCCTGGGCGGCCTGGCCTTGGAGTGCCAGGTGCAGCTGCTGGCGCCTATCCAGGCGCTCGGCGATCAACTGCTCTACGGTCTGGAGTTCCTGTTCCAGGGCGGCACGGGCACGTTCGCGCTGCTCCAGCAAGGCATGAGCCTGTTGGCTATGCGAGGGGTCGAGCGTCAGTTGCAGGCTGGCGATTTCAGTCAGTTTCGAGCTGATCAGGTGTTCGAGCCGGGTTTCCTGTTCGGACTCGACGCACAGCGCCTGCTCGGCTTCGCGTAGCCGGCGCTCGGCCTGGCGCGAGTTATGTTCGAGCGCGTTGACGAGGGCGGTCGGTGTCATGGCGTTACCACTCAAGGATCATGTCGGGGTTGGCGCTGGTGCGTTGGCTGAAGCGTAGTTCCAAGCTATTGGCGGCTTTTTCGCCGATGTAGCGCTGGCTGATGTGGCCATCGTCGAGCTTGTCCTGGCGTACCCGCCGATATTCGTCGCGGCTGACCCGCACGCCAAACACCTTGGTCCAGCGCGCCTGGTTGTCTTCCACGCTGGTAACCGGCACGTAGACGGGGTTGCCGGCGCTGTCCAAGGCTTCGACGATCAGGTACCAGCTCTTGCCGCGGCTGCTGCCTTTGCTACAGCCGCTGGGCTCGTAGCAGCGCTCTACGCCGGATTGGGTGCCGGGACGGTCGACCAGCGCAAGGGTCAGGGGTTGGCTTGCGTAATTCAGGTAACTTTCCACATTTTTCAGGGTTTTGTCCGCCTTTTCCAGGCGCAGCGAGGCGATCTGCTCGCCTGCCTTGTCGATCCAGTCCGCCATTTCCTGGTGTTCGGGGGACGCCAGGTGCATGCCCAGCAGGCGTGCGAGCAGTTGTTGCTGTTGTCCGAGGCTGGCGTACAGGTGGTCGATACGGTTAAGCCGTTTGCGCACACTGTCGAGGTTCTGACGAGTGTTGCTCAGGGTGATCTGGGCTCTGGCCAGTTGCGCCTTGAAGGCATCGCGGTCGGCGAAGTCGGCCGGGTTCAAGTTCACCGCAGGTGCGGCGCTGGGCAGCAGAGGTTCGGCCTTGGCCAGCAAGCGCTCGACCGTGGCGTTGGGCTGGCGTTTGAGGCGCAGCTTGGTGCAGGCGTTGCGTCGCGATTGCATCTTGCAGGGTTTGGCTGTCGGCCATGAGCCGTTCAGCCTTTGCATCGACCTTGGTTTCCATTTGCCAATGGGCGAACAGTGCCATGAACAGGCTCACCAGGGCGGCGGCGGTATAGTTGACCAGCTTGGCACGGCCCATGAAGAGGCGGGACAGCACGCGCTGAGGGCGGCTCAGGGCGGGTGCTTCGAATTGCAGGCGGCGCGAGAAGAACTGCCGTACGCCTTCATCGATGACCGCGTCGTCGAAGATGATGCCGTTGTTCTGGTAGTACGCGCGGATGCGCTCGGCCACCTCGATGCGGCGCCGGGGGAGGTCCAGGTGCTCCTGGATTTCCATCTCGCGATGGCGAAGCTGGTCGACCAGTGTCATGGCCCCCATCTGTTCGTTCAGCGAGACACTCATCGCTTCTGATCCGTGGCAGGGCTGCGCAGTTCGCGCTCCGGGCGATGGCTCATGTGAGTCCTTGCATGAGTGACTGGGCGTTGCAGTATATCCAGAGTTGCAGGCGAAATGATGGCTCGACTTTGTGCCCGAGAAAAATAAAGGGCCGCCCTGCGGCCCATCGCCAGTTGCTCGGCGATGGACCGCAGGGCGGCCCTCAGGTCAGCGCTGGACGACTCAGGCGGCTTTGGCCTGCTGCTGGCTCAGCGAGCGGTTGAGCGCGCTGAACAGCGCCTTGAAGCTGGCGGTGGTGATGTTCTCGTCGATACCTACGCCGTGCACCGGGCGGCCACCGGCCACGCGCAGTTCGATGTAGGCCGCTGCCTTGGCGTTGGTGCCGGCACCGATGGCGTGCTCGTTGTAGTCCATGATCTCGACCGCGACTGGCAGGCCGGCGACCAGGGCTTCCAGGGCGCCATTGCCCTTGCCACGCCAGTGCAGGTTGGTTTCGCCTTCACCGGCGACTTCCACTTCCACATTGCTGTGGCCGTTTTCTTCTTGCAGGCGGTGGCTGACCAGCGCGTACGGCGCGTTGGCTTGCAGGTATTCCTTGTGCAGCAGCTTGTAGATCTGCTGGGCGGTCATTTCCAGGCCCAGGCGGTCGGTTTCGCCCTGAACCACCTGGCTGAACTCGATCTGCATGCGGCGCGGCAGGCTGATGCCGTATTCCTGCTCGAGCAGGTAGGTGATGCCGCCCTTGCCAGACTGGCTGTTGACGCGGATCACCGCCTCGTAGCTACGCCCGATATCGGCCGGGTCGATCGGCAGGTAAGGCACTTCCCACAGCTCGCCTTCCTGTTGCTTGGCGAAGCCCTTGCGGATCGCATCCTGGTGCGAGCCGGAGAAGGCGGTGTGCACCAGGTCGCCCACATACGGGTGACGTGGGTGCACCGGCAGCTGGTTGCACTCCTCGACCACCTTGCGTACGCCGTCAATGTCGGAGAAGTCCAGTTGCGGGTCGATGCCTTGGGTGTAGAGGTTCAGCGCGAGGGTGACCAGGTCGACGTTGCCGGTACGCTCGCCGTTGCCGAACAGGCAGCCTTCGGCGCGGTCGGCGCCGGCCATCAGGCCCAGCTCGGTGGCAGCGATGCCCGTGCCACGGTCGTTGTGGCAATGCAGGCTGATGATCACGCTGTCGCGGCGGTTGACGTTACGGCAGAACCATTCGATCTGGTCGGCGTAAATGTTCGGCGTGGCGACTTCGACAGTGGCCGGCAGGTTGAGGATGATCTTGTGCTCAGGCGTCGGGTTCCACACCTCGATCACCGCATCACACACCTCTTTGGCGAACTCAAGCTCAGTGGCGCTGAAGGTTTCCGGCGAGTACTGGAAGGTCCACTGGGTTTCCGGCTGCTGCGCGGCATATTTGACGAACAGTTTGGCGGCGTTGACGGCGATGTCCTTCACGCCCTGCTTGTCCTGGTTGAAGACGATGCGGCGGAAGGCCGGGCAGGTGGCGTTGTACAGGTGGACGATGGCCTTCTTGGCCCCGCGCAGCGACTCGAAGGTGCGCGCGATCAGGTCTTCACGGGCCTGGGTGAGCACCTGGATGGTGGTGTCGTCCGGGATGTGGCCGTCTTCGATGAGCATGCGCACGAAGTCGAAGTCGGTTTGCGAGGCCGATGGGAACGAGGCTTCGATCTCCTTGACGCCGACTTGCACCAGGGTCTTCCAGAAACGCAGCTTCTTCTCCGAATCCATTGGCTCGATCAAGGACTGGTTGCCATCACGCAGGTCCGAGCTGCACCAGATCGGTGCTTGGGTGATGGTCTTCGACGGCCAGGTACGGTCAGGCAGGTCGATGGTCGGGAAGGCGCGGTACTTCTTCGAAGGGTCTTTGAGCATGGTCATGGAAGCAATCCTTTTGTGTGCGGCCGAAATCGGGCCTGCCGGGCAATAACGAGATGAAAGGGCGAGGCGGCGGGATTCAGCCTGGTAGTCGGGCGCTGACCAGGCAGAGGCTGCGATGTTGTCGGAGCAAAATGAGGGTACTGAAGGTTTTCATGTGCTCAACCCTAACCAGTGGGGTGGGGGATGGCAAGCACTGCGAAAAAATTGAGAGGAATGCTTAAAAATTGCTTTGGGGCGAGATTTTATGTCTGACCTTTTGGGTTTTTGCTAAAAACTTTGCGCGGTATTTAGCGTGGGCGCAACCCGGTGAAAGCGATGTCACGCGCTGCGCCGCTTCGCGGTGGTTTGGCATTCCGGCAAGCCCGCTCCACAAGTGCTGCGCCGCGAATCAGGCGGCGCGCGCTCAGGGCTGGAACGCGCCGATGAAGATTGCCGGGTCCACGCGAGCATCGTTGAGGCTGACGTTCCAGTGCATGTGCGGCCCGGTCGCGCGTCCGGTCGAGCCGACGCGCCCGACTACCTCGCCACGGCGCAGCGCCTGGCCGACCTTCACATCGATCTTGGACATGTGGCAGAACATGCTGATGAAGCCTTGCCCATGGTCGACGAACACCGTGCGGCCATTGAAGAAGTAGTCGCCGACCAGAATCACCTTGCCGTTGGCTGGGGTCTTGATCGGCGTACCGGCCGGCACGGCGAAGTCCAGGCCGGCGTGGGGGTTGCGTTCTTCGCCGTTGAAGAAGCGGCGCACGCCGAACTTGCTCGACAGTGGGCCATTGACCGGCTTGTCGAGGATCAGGTTGCTCGGCAGGGTCGGGCTGAAGCTGCGGTACGCCTTGATCTGCTCGGCCAGTTCGCGGTCGATGCGCTTGAGGTCGTCCGGGTTGGGGTTGACCTGACGGGTGTTCTTCAAGGTGATGTGCTGCTCGGGGTATTTCTTGCTGCCCACGTTGAAGGGCAGGTTGCGCCCACCTTGGCTCAGCACTGCGCTGCCGGGTTTTTGGGTGAGCGGGATACCGACGATTGCCAGCCAGGTGTCCTGCTCCTTCACTACCAGCACCGGCTTGCCATCGAACCGCGCACTGGGGGCGCTGGCCGCGGGCCCCAGGTCGATCACCGCCACGCCGCCGGGCACGGGTTTGTTAAGGGCACGGGTGATGTAGCTGGCCTGGGCGGCAGTGATCGGCAGCAGCAGGGCGAGGGCGAGCAGGGGCGCGAGCAGGCGGGGCATGTGTCAGTCCAGTAGCGAGAGGGTGACCGGGGTCTGGTGGTTGTCTTCGACCCGCACTTTCAGCTCGCCCTCGTTGAGGCGGGCGGTCAGGCGCTGGCCGTTGTGGGTCTGCGCGGCGCTGCGCACGGCCTGGCCGCGTTCGTCGAGCAGGATGCTGTAGCCGCGTGCCAGGGTGGCCAGCGGGCTGACCACCTGAAGCGTCTGCAATTGCGCCTGGAAGCGCTGGCGGCGGTCCTTGAGGACCTCGCGCATTGCCCGTGGCAGGCGCTCGCTCAGGCTGTCCAGACGCTGGCGCAGCAGCGTGAGGTTACGCCCCGGGTGCTGAGCGGCCAGACGCATGTCGAGGCGGCCGAGCTGCTCGCGGCGTTGCTGCATGGCGAACTGGAAGGCGCGGCGCAGGCGCATGTCCAGGTCGTCCAGGCGCTGCGCCTGCTGACGCAACCGCTCGCCAGGGTGGCGCAGGCGCCGGGCCAGGCCATCCAGGCGCAGGCGGTCGTGGGCCAGGCGATTCTGCATGCGTAGCAGCAGGCGTCGCTGCAAACCGTCCAGGCGCAGTTGCAGGCCGCTGCTGTCGGGTGCGAGCAGTTCGGCGGCGGCGGACGGCGTGGGTGCGCGCACATCGGCGACGAAGTCGCTGATCGACACGTCGGTCTCATGGCCCACCGCACTGACGATGGGCGTCACGCAGGCGGCCACGGCACGTGCCACGGCCTCTTCGTTGAAACACCACAAGTCTTCCAGGGAGCCACCGCCACGCGCCAGGATCAGCGCGTCGAAGCCTTGCCGGTCGGCCATGTGCAGGGCGTGGACGATCTGCTTGATCGCCTCGCGGCCCTGCACGGCAGTGGGAATCAGGTTCAGCTCGACTTGCGGTGCACGGCGGCGAAACACACTGATGATGTCGCGGATCACCGCGCCGGTGGGCGAGGTGACGATGCCGATACGCTGTGGGTGAGCGGGCAGTGGCTGCTTGCGTTCGGTGCTGAACAGGCCTTCGGCGCCGAGTTTTTCCTTCAGCGCTTCGAAGGCCAGGCGCAGGGCGCCGTCACCGGCAGGCTCCACGGTGTCGAGGATCAGCTGGTAGTCACCACGCCCTTCGAACAGCGAGACCTTGCCGCGCACGCGCACAGCCAGGCCGTCGCGCAGGGCTTGGCGCACCCGTGCGGCGTTCTGACGGAACAGCGCACAGCGGATCTGCGCACCGCTGTCCTTGAGGGTGAAGTACAGGTGGCCGGAGGCCGGGCGCGCGAGGTTGGAAATCTCGCCTTCCACCCAGACGCTGCGGAACACGTCCTCCAGCAGCACCCGGGCGCGGCCGTTGAGCTGGCTGACGGTGAGGACCTCGCGGTCCAGGCCGAGTCGTTCGAAGGGGTCTTTGATCATGTCGGGCATCATAAAGGACATGCTGGTGGGTTGTCTGTCCTGGTCCTCAAACGCCGCATGCTGAATCGGCGAATCGTGATGAGGTCGGGCAGGGTGTGCGGGTCTGCGGCAAGGCTACTCAACCCCCATGGACGCCGCGAACTGGCGCACCAGTTCCCCTGCATCCTGCCGGCAGGCCAGCGCTACGGTACTTTCGCAGGCTTCGGCCAGCGGCACGAAACACACCGACGCCGGAGCGATCTCGCGCATGCTCTGCGGCAGCAGCGCGACCCCGAACCCGGCTTGGATCAGTTGCAACTGGGTGGTCTTGCGCGACACCACCTGCGCAGCCTGGGGAAAGAACCCTGCATTCATGCACAGCGACGCCGACAGGTAACTCAGCCCGCCACGCTGACGGTGGGGAATGGAAATGAAGCGCTCTTCGCGCAGTTGCTCCAGCTGCACACTTCGCGCCGAAGACAACCGATGATCTGCCGCCACTGCCAGCAGCAGCGGCTCGGTGAACAGCTCATGCAGCGACACCCCCTCGTGCTGGCGCAGCACCGGCAAACGTAGCAGGCCGATCTCCAGGCGCCCTTCGGCGATATCTTGCAGTTGCGCTTCAGAGGATTGCTGGGCAATTTCCAACGCCACGCCGGGGTTGGCGTCCAGGTAGCCGCCCAGGCGTTCGAGCAGTCGGCCAGTCAGTGGGACGGTGCTGGAATGGTTCAAGCGCAGGCTGCCGCGTAGGCCCTGCCCGACCTCCCGGACCAGTTGCTCGGCTTTGTCCAGGTCGGTCAGCAGGCGTCGAGCACGGCCCAGGAAGGCTTGGCCTGCGGCCGTGAGGCGAGGTTGCCTGGCGGTACGCTCGAACAACGCCGTGCCCAACTGCGTTTCCAGCTCCTTGATCTGCCGGCTCAGCGCCGACTGGGCGATATAAAGCCGCTCGGCGGCGGCGCTGAAACTGCCGCACTCGGCGATTTCGACGAAGTAACGCAATTGGCGGGTTGACGTCATGGCATGCCTTTTCGAGATAGCTTGTGGCGCAAAGGCATATTAGTCGGCATGGCTCGCCGATGGCTAACCTCTACAGGTCTTCCCTGGAATCGCGTCGATGCTCGCTCAACTGTCTTTTACCGGTGTTGATTGGTTGCTCATCCTGCTCGCCGTTGGCGCCGCCTACGTCGTCTTCGGCATCGCCGGCTTCGGCACGGCGTTGGTCGCAGGCCCGGTGTTGATCCACTTCATGCCGTTGTCGCGGATCATTCCGTTGCTGGTGCTGCTGGACTTCGTCGCCGCGTTCGGCAACCTGCTGCCCTCGCGCCGCGATGTGGTGCGTGGCGAACTGCTGCGACTGCTACCGTGCATGGCCGTGGGCTGCACACTGGGCGTGGTGTTTCTGTTGCACCTGAAGTCCGACCTGCTGCTGTTGCTGATGGGCCTGTTCGTCACCGCCTACGCGATCTATGGCCTGGCGGTGAAGGTGCGCCCGGCGCAACTGTCCGGCCTGTGGGCCGTGCCGATGGGCACGCTGGGCGGGCTGTTTGGCGCGCTGTTCGGCAGTGGCGGATTCTTGTATGCCATCTACCTGAGCGCACGCTTGCAGGCCAAAGAGCAGGTTCGCGCTACCCAAAGCGCGTTGATCAGTTGCAGCACGATCGTGCGCTTGTCGCTGTTCCTGATCGCCGGGGTCTACGCCGACAGTCGCTTGCTGCTGCTCGCGGTATGCTTGTTGCCGGTGATGGGCCTGGGTCTGTGGGTTGGCCGACGCCTGACCCTCAAGCTATCGCGCGAGGCCTTCGTGCGGCTGGTCACCTGGTTGGTGCTGGCCAGCGGGCTGGCGCTGATCGGTCGCTATCTGAGCGGCTGAGCAGGCGGTAGAATTGCCCGATTACCGAAGTTCGCAGGCCCGTCCCGTTCATGAACACGCAAAGCATCATCGTCCCCAAACTGTCCACCGTGCCGGCCCACGAAGCCCGTGCCCGTGCGATCTTGCGCTGGCTGGTGCGTGAGAAGGTCGTCGAAGAGCAATTGACCACCTGCGGGCGCACTGGCAACCGCATGGGGCATGCCTTGGCCGAGGGCGCGCGCAAGATCGCCTTGCACCCCGAGAAGCTGCCGTTCGGCGAGTCGGTCAACGGCCTGGAGGTGATGCTCAAGCGCTGCATCTATACCCCCACCGCAGGTTTTCTGGAGGAGGCCGGCTGCCCGGAGTGCCGGCGCGAGGTGGGCGAGCCGCTGTTCGAGAGCCTTGAGGAGTGGATGCCGGCGGTGAGCGACAACTTCACCTGCCCGCTGTGCGGCTTCGAAGACGACATCAATGGCTTTCTCTACTTGCAGCCATGTGCCTTTTCCAACCTTGGGTTCATCTTCAACAACTGGGGCGAGGCCGGGTTCACCCAGGCCTTTCTCGACAGCTTCGCCGACTGGCTCGATCAGCCGGTGGCGGTAGTGCAGGTCAGCTGCAAGCCCTGAGCCGCAAGCTTCACATAAAAGCGGCACGCAAGGCGTGTGCGAATTCTTGTCGCTTGCCGCTTGTAACTTGACCCTTGATTTACATTGAGCGGCGCGCCGTGCATGAGTATAATGGCGCGCTTCCATTTTTCCCGCCCGGGAGCCCCCGCGATGCTGCGTATCAGCCAAGAAGCCCTGACCTTCGACGATATCCTCCTTGTACCTGGCTACTCCGAGGTACTGCCCAATGAAGTCAGTCTCAAGACCCGTTTGACTCGTGGCATCGAGCTGAACATCCCTCTGGTTTCCGCTGCCATGGACACCGTCACCGAAGCGCGCCTGGCCATCGCCATGGCCCAGGAAGGCGGTATTGGCATCATCCACAAGAACATGACCATCGAGCAGCAGGCCGGCGAAGTTCGCAAGGTCAAGAAGTTCGAGGCTGGCGTGGTCAAGGATCCGATCACCATCGACGCCGACGCCACCGTGCGCGACCTGTTCGACCTGACCCGCCTGAACAATATCTCGGGTGTTCCAGTACTGGCCAACGGCGACCTGGTCGGCATCGTCACCTCGCGTGATGTGCGCTTCGAAAGCCGCCTGGACGCCAAGGTCCGCGACGTGATGACGCCTAAAGAGCGTCTGGTCACTGTTCGCGAAGGCGCCAACAAGAACGAAGTCCGCGAGCTGCTGCACAAGCACCGTCTGGAAAAAGTCCTGATCGTCGACGACAAGTTCGCCCTCAAGGGCATGATGACCGTCAAGGACATCGAAAAGGCCAAGGCCTACCCGCTGGCCAGCAAGGACGACCAAGGTCGTCTGCGCGTCGGCGCTGCGGTCGGCACTGGCAAGGACACCGGCGAGCGCGTTGCCGCCCTGGTTGCAGCCGGCGTTGACGTGGTGGTGGTCGACACCGCCCACGGTCACTCCAAAGGCGTGATCGACCGCGTTCGCTGGGTCAAGGAAAACTACCCGCACGTGCAGGTGATCGGCGGCAACATCGCCACTGGCGCTGCTGCCAAGGCCCTGGCCGAAGCTGGTGCTGACGCCGTCAAGGTCGGTATCGGACCAGGCTCGATCTGCACCACCCGCATCGTCGCCGGTGTCGGCGTGCCGCAGATCAGCGCCATCGCCAACGTCGCCGCCGCCCTTGAAGGCACTGGCGTGCCACTGATTGCCGACGGCGGTATCCGCTTCTCCGGTGACCTGTCCAAGGCCATCGTAGCGGGCGCCTCGTGCGTGATGATGGGTTCGATGTTCGCCGGTACCGAAGAAGCGCCGGGCGAAGTCGAGCTGTTCCAGGGCCGCTCGTACAAGGCCTACCGCGGCATGGGCTCGCTGGGCGCCATGGCGCAGGCCCAGGGCTCGTCCGACCGTTACTTCCAGGACTCCTCGGCCGGTGCCGAGAAGCTGGTGCCGGAAGGTATCGAAGGCCGCGTGCCCTACAAAGGCGCCCTGTCGGCGATCATCCACCAGCTGATGGGTGGCCTGCGTTCGTCCATGGGCTACACCGGCAGCGCGACCATCGAAGAGATGCGTACCAAGCCTGAGTTCGTGCGTATCACCGGTGCTGGCATGGCCGAGTCCCACGTGCACGACGTACAGATCACCAAAGAAGCCCCTAACTACCGGGTTGGCTAACGCCTCCAGCAGTCAGTTACAAACTTCTAGCTTCAAGCGGTAGCTGCCCAGCAGCAGCTACCGCGTTTCCCCCCGATCAACTTGCAGCTTGCGGCTCGAAGCTCGCAACTGCATCAGAGATTGAGTCATGGCCCTCGACATTCACGCTCACCGCATCCTGATCCTCGATTTCGGTTCCCAGTACACCCAACTGATCGCCCGCCGCGTGCGCGAGATCGGCGTGTACTGCGAACTGCACCCGTTCGACATGGACGATGAAGCGATCCGCGCCTTCAACCCACGCGGCATCATCCTGGCCGGTGGTCCCGAGTCGGTCCACGAAGCCAACAGCCCGCGCGCGCCGCAGGCGGTGTTCGACCTGAATGTCCCGGTCCTGGGCATCTGCTACGGCATGCAGACCATGGCCGAGCAGATGGGCGGCAAGGTCGAAGGTTCCGAGCTGCGTGAGTTCGGTTACGCGCGTGTCGACGTGGTCGGCAAGAGCCGCCTGCTCGATGGCATCGAAGACCACGTCGACGACGACGGCGTGCTGGGCCTGGACGTGTGGATGAGCCACGGCGACAAGGTCACCCAGATGCCGGGCAACTTCAACGTGCTGGCCAGCACCCCGAGCTGCCCGATTGCCGGGATGTACGACGATGCGCGCGGCTACTACGGCGTGCAGTTCCACCCGGAAGTGACCCACACCAAGCAAGGCGGTCGCATCCTGTCGCGCTTCATCCAGGACATCTGTGGCTGCGAAGCGCTGTGGACGCCGTCCAACATCGTCGAAGACGCGATTGCCCAGGTGCGCGAGCAAGTGGGTTCGGCCAACGTCCTGCTGGGCCTGTCCGGCGGCGTCGACAGCTCGGTGGTCGCTGCGCTGCTGCACCGCGCTATCGGCGACCAATTGACCTGCGTATTCGTCGACAACGGCCTGCTGCGCCTGCACGAGGGCGACCAGGTGATGGCCATGTTCAAGGAGAACATGGGCGTCAAGGTGATCCGCGCCGACGCTGAAAAGCAGTTCCTCGACAACCTGGCCGGCGAAGCCGACCCGGAGAAGAAGCGCAAGATCATCGGTCGCACCTTCATCGATGTCTTCGATGCCGAGGCCAGCAAGCTGGAAAATATCCAGTTCCT
This sequence comes from Pseudomonas sp. NY15463, assembly GCF_048068415.1. Classification (NCBI taxonomy): domain Bacteria; kingdom Pseudomonadati; phylum Pseudomonadota; class Gammaproteobacteria; order Pseudomonadales; family Pseudomonadaceae; genus Pseudomonas; species Pseudomonas sp. NY15463. The sequence continues at coordinate 388,951 of NZ_JBLUQD010000002.1, read as the reverse complement.
CGCCCAGGGCACCATTTACCCTGACGTGATTGAGTCGGCCGGCGCCAAGAGCGGCAAGGCCCACGTGATCAAGTCGCACCACAACGTCGGTGGCCTGCCGGAGGAGATGAACCTCAAGCTGGTCGAGCCGCTGCGTGAGCTGTTCAAGGACGAGGTGCGCAAGATCGGTCTGGAGCTGGGCCTGCCGTACGACATGGTCTATCGCCATCCGTTCCCAGGCCCGGGCCTGGGCGTGCGTATCCTGGGTGAAGTGAAGAAGGAATACGCCGACCTGCTGCGTCGTGCCGACCACATCTTCATCGAAGAGCTGCGCAAGGCCGACTGGTACCACAAGACCAGCCAGGCCTTCGTGGTGTTCCAGCCGGTCAAGTCCGTGGGTGTCGTCGGCGATGGCCGCCGCTACGCCTGGGTCGTGGCACTGCGCGCCGTCGAGACCGTAGACTTCATGACCGCACGCTGGGCGCACCTGCCGTACGAACTGCTGGAGACGGTCAGCGGGCGTATCATCAACGAAATCGAAGGCATTTCGCGGGTGACCTACGACGTATCGAGCAAGCCGCCTGCCACTATCGAGTGGGAATGATCCCGCGTCCGGCATTGCCCGGCACGATCTAGCAAAAAATGCCCTGAAGCCCGCGTAATTGCGGGCTTTTGGCTTCTTGGGCCTAGCAAACCTTGGGGGCGCCGTGCCTCCGTCGAATGGCTGCTCTGAAATATTTTCCCAGCGCCCTTAAGGCCGCGTTACCTCAGTCGATAACGCGAAGGCGCACACTCGTTCGGTGGGGCGCCAACTCCTTCTTTCGGTGCAGGCCCGTCTATGAATTGGTTCTACGATGCAAAGCTTTCGACCAAGTTGTACCTTGCGTTCGCGCTTTGCGCTTTCATCACATTGATCGTCGGGATGTTGGGTAGCCAAGGCATCAGTTCGTTGTCGTCGAGCTTGCAGTCGGTATTTGCTAACAACCTTGTGTCGGTGGCCAAGACCGCCGATGCTCGTAGCAATGCCATTTCGCAAAGCCGAGATCTCTACCGCTTGCTCGCCGCCGCGAGCGCAGGCGCCGATGCTGCTGAACGCAACACCATCCTCACCTCGCTGAAAGACAATCGCCAGGCCAGTGAGCGCGCTTTCGCCCTTTACCGCACCACCCCGTTGGCTGACGACGAGCGGGTCGCTGGCGACCGTATGGAAAAAGACTGGCCGCTCTATCAGGCGATCATCGACCGTACCATCGCCGCTATCGAGCGTGGCGATTTGGTCGCTGCCAAGCAGTTGATGTCCGGTGAGCTGCACGAAGCCTACCGCACCATCATGGGCGAGTTGGACATCATGGTGCAATCTAACAACCGGCAGATCGGCGAAGGTGCCGAGGACGCTCGTACGACCGAGGCCGCTGCCAAGCTCAATCTGTATATCGGTATCGGTGTAGCCTTCGTCGCAGCGCTGCTGCTGGGTATGTTCATCAGCCGGGCGATCAGTACGCCGATCGCGTTGGCGGTGCGCAACGCCGAGCGTATTGCCGGGGGTGATCTGACCAAATCCATCGAACGCGGCCACGCCGATGAAGCCGGCCAGTTGCTGACAGCGCTTGGGGCTATGCAAAACGGTCTCAAGAGCACCATCCAGCAGATTGCCAGCGCCGCCGACCAACTGGCGTCGGCGGCCGAAGAACTCAATTCGGTCACCGAAGAAAGCAGTCGTGGGTTGACTCGTCAGAACGATGAGATCCAGTTCGCGGCAACGGCCGTCACCGAAATGACTGCGGCTGTGGAAGAAGTGGCACGCAACGCCACCTCGACCTCCGAAGCCTCTCGCCATACCAGCAAAGAAGCGGCCAATGGCCGTGATCAGGCGCGAGAGGCGGTCAAGGCGATCTCCAGCGTGAACGATGAGATTGGCCAGTCGACCGTGATTGTCGATGAATTGGCGGGCAGCGTGCGCGATATCGCCCAGGTCCTGGACGTGATTCGAGGCATCGCCGAGCAGACCAACCTGCTGGCGCTCAACGCCGCCATCGAAGCGGCACGTGCGGGTGAGCAGGGCCGTGGTTTTGCCGTGGTGGCCGATGAGGTCAGAGCCCTGGCAGCTCGTACCCAAGCCTCGACCGGGGAAATCGAGGCGATGATTGCCAGTGTGCAATCGCGCGCCGATGAAGCGGTCAAGGCCATGGGCAACAGCCGCACCCTGGCTAACAGCACTCAGGAACTTGCCCAGGCCACCGGTGAGTCCCTTGAGCGCATTGCGCTGAACATCGCCGAGATCAACGACCGTAACATGCTGATCGCGACGGCTTCCGAAGAGCAGGCCAGCGTCGCACGTGAGGTCGATCGCAACCTGATCAATATCCAGGATCTTTCCACGCAGACCGCTGCCGGTGCGCACCAGACCAGCGCGTCTAGCCAGGAGTTGTCGCGCCTGGCGGTATCGTTCAACAACTTGGTCAGCACCTTCAAGCTTTAAGCATCCACGCGCATCGCGCAGGGCGGATCCCCATCCGGCCTGCCGCGAAGTGCGCGTTTCGCATCATTCCGCGCGCTCGGGCCTGTGCTCGAACCAGTCCCGCTGGTAGCGGTCGTACGACAGCAGCCGGTGCTTGGTCGCCGTGAATTCGTCGCCGGAGACTGTCTGCGGATCGCGCTCCTGCGGGTCTTCGGCAAGGTTATATTTGACCAAGGTGTCCGAGCTGTATTCGTACACGTACTTGTGCGGGTATTCCACCAAGGCTGAGGCCAGGTGGTCGAAGAACGTCGACATGAAGAACGCCCGTTTGCCATGTGGTCTGAGCAAACTGACGCCTTGTACCTCGATGGCCGCATCGCTTAATCCGAAGAAGTCGGCAAGTGTCGGGGCAATGTCGGTCTGCTGACTGAGGGTCGATTGCAGTTTGGGCAGCGGCGTACCCTTGGCCCAGAAAATCAGCGGGACACTCACTTCCTCCTCGTGCATGGACGAGTTGTGGATGAATAGGCCATGCTCGCCGAACGACTCGCCATGGTCGCCCACCAACACGAACAGCGTCGAGTCGAGCAGGTCGGCCTTGTCGAAGCCCTGTAGCATCTGTCCGATCAGCGCGTCGGTGGATTCGATGCAGCTTTCGTACTTGTCCAGCTCCGAGGTGGGCACCGTGCTGCCTGGGCAGTCGTAGGGGTAGTGAGCCGCACTGGGGAAGTACAGGGCGATGAAGCCCTTGCCCGACTGCTGGATGGCTTGCAGCGTAGGGATGCTGGGCAGGAACAGGTGCTCGTCGTTGGTACCGAAGCTGCTGCCTTGTGTGGCCGATAGCGTGTCGGCGACCGCGTAGGTCTTGTCCACCCCGATGGAGCGCAAGAAACCATCCAGGTTCTCGAATTGCAGGAACAGCGAGCTGAACGCCACGGCCTGCATGTTGCGCTGCTGCTTCAGGGCATGAATCACGCTGGGTTGTTGCAAGGGCATGGCTTCTTTGATTTCCACCCCCGGGTGTGCGTGCAGGCCGGTGAAGATCGAGAAGTACCCCTTGGACGAATGGGGCACGCTGACGTACGCCTTGGACAGCCAGCCTTCCTCGGCGAGCCTGGCCAGGGTCGGGTAACGTTGTACGGTGTCCACGCCGGGACCGAAGGTGCTGTTCCAGCGCACCGACTCCATGACGATGTACACCAGGTTCTTCACGCCAGGCATCGGGTTGGGGCGGCTGCTGTCGGGCAGGCGCGACAGCGAATAGGCGGGTTGCTCGAAGGGCAGCAGGTTTTGCGGTGTAGCCTGGCCGCCCAGGCCTGCGCTGCGTAGCGCCGTGACCAGTGTGCCAGCCACGATGTTCTGGTTCAGGTGATAGCGGGCGTCCTGGGTCAGTGCCGCGGCGCCGAGCAACCCTATCAGCAGCACCCCGGGCCCGAGCAGGCTGGCACGGCTCGGGGCGGCGTAGGGGCGATGGTGCGCGCGGTACGTCGCCACGCCCAACAGTGTCCAGCTGGCCATCCACGCCAGCCCCATGAGCAATACGATGAAGCGAAAGGTCAGGCCAAAACCGGCCAACTGATTGAAAAACATCGGTGCGCCGGAGGCCAGGTCGCCGGCATGTCGCAGGCTGTATTGCACCAGGGCCCAGTCCAGTGGCTTAAGCCACAACTGACGCACGCGCATGTCGATCAGCAGCATCAGCAGCAAGGTGCCGGTCAGCAGGCCGAGCGTGACGAAACTGGCGCGGTAGCGCGGTAGCAGGGCCCTTGCGATCAGGTAGAGCGCCGTGGCCAGCAGCAGGTCTTGCAGTAGGTAGCGTGCAAGGCTTGCCGGGTCGGTGTCGATCCAGCGGCTAGCGAAATACTGGATCAGGATGATCTTCGGGATCAGCAACAGGGCGACGGCCAGCACCAGGCTGGCCGTCAGTAAACGATTGTTTGGCTGCATGGTGCTGCGCCTCCCCCGAGTCCTTGGCACCTGACTGGCTCACTTAAGCAGCGACTGAGCGTTTGGGCAAGCATGTCGTCGTGCCAGGCCCTAAGGGCTGCGGCAAGACTTCACTTAATATTTCGCAAATGCAGGTGTATCGTATTCGCCCTTCATCGCCAGCCGCTGCTGGCAGACTGATTGCGCGAAAACGAGGTACCCGCACCGATGTCCTTTACCCGTCGACAAATGCTCAAGGGCCTGACCGGCCTGGTGGTGGTAGGCCTGGGCGCCGGAGGCGCGGCGCGTTACTGGCTGGGCAAGGTCGAGGACGAGAACGCCGGGCATGACTACGAGCTGATCGCCGCCCCGTTGGACGTTGAACTGGTCCCCGGCTTCAAGACCCAGGCCTGGGCTTTCGGCCCGTCGGCACCGGGTACTGAGTTGCGGGTGCGCCAGGGTACCTGGCTGCGGGTACGCTTCATCAATCACCTGCCGGTAGAAACCACCATCCACTGGCATGGCATCCGCCTGCCATTGGAAATGGACGGCGTGCCCTACGTATCGCAATTGCCCGTCAAACCGGGCGAATACTTCGACTACAAGTTCCGCGTGCCGGATGCCGGCAGCTACTGGTATCACCCGCATGTGAGCAGTTCCGAGGAGCTGGGCCGTGGCTTGGTGGGGCCGTTGATCGTCGAGGAGCGCGAGCCGACCGGCTTCCAGCATGAGCGCACCTTGAGCCTGAAGAACTGGCACGTGGATGAGCAAGGCGCCTGGCTGCCGTTCAGCATCCCGCGCGAGGCGGCGCGCAACGGCACGGCAGGCCGATTGATCACCATCAACGGCCAGGCCGATGCAGTCACTGAACTGCCAGCCGGGCAGGTGGTGCGCGTACGCCTGCTGAACCTGGACAACACCTGGACCTACCGCCTCAACCTCAAAGGCAACTGCGAGGCGATGATCTACGCCCTGGACGGCAATCCCGTGACGCCGCGTGCACTGGATGACGAATATTGGCTAGGCCCTGGCATGCGCATCTGCCTGGCGATCCGCATCCCCGAGGCGGGCGAGGAGATCTCCCTGCGTGATGGTTTCGTGCGCCTGGGTACGCTGCGCGCGGTGGCCAGCAACCAAGCGCCTGGCGACTGGCCCAAGCGACTGCCGGCCAACCCGATTGCCGAACCGGATCTGGAGAAGGCCGAGAAGCTCAACTTCAATTTCGAGTGGGTCGGCAAAGTGTCGGTGAACACCGACAATGGTAAGCCGCCGAGCCTGTGGCAGATCAACGGTCAGGCCTGGGACATCACCGACAAGACCTGCGCCGACCGCCCCATCGCCACGTTGAAACAGGGTAATAGCTACATCTTCGAGTTGAAGAACATGACCCAGTATCAGCATCCGATCCACCTGCATGGCATGAGTTTCAAGGTAATCGCCTCCAATCGCCGCAAGATCGTCGAGCCTTGGTTCACCGACACCTACCTGTTGGGCAAGAACGAACGCGCCCAGGTGGCGCTGGTGGCCGATAACCCAGGCACCTGGATGTTCCACTGCCATGTCATCGACCATATGGAAACCGGCCTGATGGCCGCGATCGCGGTGGTGTGATGCGCCCGCAGATCATTGATCGCAGCCGCGACCAGGAATTCATGCGCTTGGCCCTGGATCTCGCCGCCCAAGGGGCGGCGCTGGGTGAGGTGCCGGTGGGCGCGGTGTTGGTGCAGCATGGCCAGGTGCTGGGCCAGGGCTTCAACCGGCCGATCCTGGACAGCGACCCCAGCGCCCACGCCGAAATGGTCGCCATCCGTGCCGCTGCGGCGGCGGCGAGTAACTACCGGCTGCCGGGTAGCACCCTGTACGTGACGCTTGAGCCATGCAGCATGTGCGCGGGACTGATCGTGCATGCGCGGGTGGCACGCGTGGTGTTTGGCGCCCTGGAGCCCAAAGCGGGTATCGTGCAGAGCCAGGGGCAGTTTTTCGGCCAAGGCTTTCTCAACCATCGGGTCATGGTGGAGGGGGGCGTGTTGGCCGAGGCGTGCGGGGCGATCCTCAGCGAGTTTTTCAAGGCGCGGCGGGCCAAGCGCTGACGCGCACGTTAGAGTCTCACGTAGTTCAGGCCGTGTTGCTGCATCATGTTGCGCAGCTCCGCCAGGTTGCGCAGGCGGCGTTCGCTGATCCATGGCCAACTCGGCCTGTAGATGTAGAACCGCGGGCCCTCCCTGAGAATCGGGGTGTACAGCAACTCGCCGGTGTTGCTGCGGTGGATCAGGCACGGTTCATTTTCGCGAACATCGATCGTGAAGTTGCCGCGGCGCCAGAGTGCGGCCTCCAGGTCAGCCCCCAGCGGCGGGTGCGTACGGACTGGCACTTGCAAGCGCAGATCGCTTTTTACCTGGCGTAGCGACATGTCGTTGTCGAGCGTGGTGAACCCCGGATCGACCTCGATGCTGGCGGCTTGGCCGATGAGAATGTCCTGTACACGCAAACCGATGGCGCCTTCGAGTTCGCTTACCCCCAGCACGCCTTCGAAGGTATTGGCGTGGGAATTGCCGACCAGCGCGATCCAGCGCCCCGGCGCTCGCGCCTGATCGGCCGCGATCACCTCATGGGCATAGAAATTCATCATCTGCTGGCGGATCACCGGTGAAGGCGCCGGGTCCCAAGCCTGCCTGTAGCTGGCCATGCAGTCGATGGCTTGCACGCGGATACCATTGCGCTGCGCTTCGATCAGCACGTTTTCGAAGGTGTAGCGACCAGTGCGATCCAAGCCGAACCCAGCGTCCAGATTCCGGGCGTAAGCCCTCAAGTCGGCGGGCATCCTCCCGGTACGGTTGAATACATCGAGATCTGCCTGATGGAAATCGGTCATGAAGTGTTCCAGATAGAGCACCTTGACCTTCTCTCGACGTAGCAGCTTCATATTGTCGATCAGTAACTGCTTGCTACCGAGCTGTGAATGCCCTTCGCCGATCACCACGCCGTCACTGTTCTCCAGCAGCGCACGCAGGACCTGCTTGGGCGGTGCATCGCTCGGCAGTTCGGGGAGCGCAGGCCTGGCAGGAGGTTGCGCGGCGTCGAGAAACGCCTGGGCATCGCTGGCCAGTTTGTCACGCAGGCTGCGAAACGTGGCGTAGCTGTTTTCGATCTGCTCATCCAGGCTGGCCAGACCGCCGCTCAGTGCCAAATCCTGATGTGGCGAGTTGGCCGCAGCCTTGAGTGTGGGGCGCATCTCGAGGGGAATTTCGTAAGCGTTGGCCGCAAGTGGTGCCGGTAGGCCACGGGGCGCCACCCGGCCCCAGAGGTTCAGTAGCTTGCGCGGTATCATGCCGCCTTTGAGGGCTGCGCGTTCAAGGGGTTGCCACTGCCCTTGCGCGTTCATCGCGATCGGGATATGGCGGTAGAAAGACCAAGGGTTTTCCGGGTCAACCACCACCCAGGTTTGCATCTCCTTGACATAGCGTACTTGGTAAGGCTGTTGGTCGATCAGCGCATAGAAGTCGCCGCCCTGCAGGTAGATGCCTAGCTCGCCACCACTGTCTGGCGAGGCGCTGAGGATCACATTGGTTTCGTACGGGACCAGCACTGTTTGTGGAGGTTCGGGCCTGAACGGGGAAGGGACCCAGGATTCGATCTCCGCGTGGCTAGCCGGTTCGTCTTCGCGGGCATCGTACTGCGCATCGGTGGTGTCATCCTCAGTGGGTATCGGCTCCAGCGGCGCCGGTTCATCGGCAGGCACTTCGAGCCCCGGCTCACGCACAGATTCGACATCGACCGTGGCTGCCGCGTTGGCGAGCATGGCGGCATTGAACAGGGTGTCGATGGCCGCGAAGATCGCCTGGGTGACGCCATGCTTGCGCTCGCCAGTGGTGTGGCCGTTGACCGCCTGGTCGATGCTCAAGCCCATGTCGGCAATCCCGGCCCCCACCGCGGCGAGTGCGACGGGCCAGTCTAGTGCTGCCAGTGGCCCGCTGATGCTGGCGAAGGCTTCCAGGTAACCGATCCAAAGCTGCTTGCGCAAGTCGCCGTTCGAGCGCAGGGCAAAGTGCGCATCATCGCGCATGCGCTGTTGGGCCGCGTCGCGCAGGTGGCTGAAGGCGTCTGTCTCGACGGTGGTGTCGAGCTGGTTCAGGCACTGATGATCATGGCCGCCCCAGTTGAAGAACAGCAGGTCGATCATGTGGTTGAGCTGGGTGTTCGGCGCTGAATTGTCGTTGGCCGATAACGGGAAGTGGCTCATGAAGCGCGTGCGGTTGTCGGCGTAGTTGGTGTGGTTGAGCACCCACCAATACAGCTCGTGGGTGCCTGCGAACAGTTGCAGCGCGGTCTCCTCGCCCGGCGTGTACAGCAACTGGCGGCCGTCCTGCATTTCGATGCGCAGCCAATCGCTGGCCACGTAGCCGGCGATGTCCAGGGTGCAGACCCGATAACCGGCATCGGCGATCTTGAGCTGGTGTAACTGTTCGAGGGTGGGGGCTTGCAGGTCCAGTCCGGTGAGTGCCGTGGCGACCTCTCGGGCACAGTGGGCCAAGGCACTGTCAGGCGCGGCGGCGCAAACCTCGACGACCTTGGCGAGAAAGTTCACTTTGGCTAGCAGGCGGTAGCTGTCGCTGCTGCGCTGCCAGAACGTCTCGAGCTGCTCGTGGAACAGGCGGCTGAAGTCGATCTGCCAGAAGTCCTCGAGTACATCCTTGGGCTGGATGGGTATCTCGTTGTGTTCGTCATAGACGTCCCGGCCCGGCCCATCCTTGTAGAACCCGGCCAGGTAGCTGAGCAAGTCGCTGTTGTCCTGATCTTGGACATCGAAACGGTGCATCACCAGTTGCGGCAGTGTGAACGACTGGATCGGCGCGTCGTGGTGCTCCCAGCCACTGAAGGTTCTCGGGCTGCTCTGCGCCGTCTGGAAGCGATTGAGGTGGACATGGTCCGGGTTCAGCGCTGGCTGCCCGTGCTTGTGCAGGATAGCGATGGCGGTGTCACGCGCCATTTGACGCATGTCCGGACACGCCGTGATCAGTGATTGGGCCAGTTCACGCAGGTGCTGTTGGACCTCGGACATCGGTAGTTGCAAACCCATGGCAGTGCTCTCGTGGTTCTTGGGTTCGCGAGGTTGGCCGAGGTGCCGGGAGGGTAGGTGGTAGTTATGTCATGCCTGGCGCTCAGGTGGTCACATGGCCTGGCGCTCAAGGTGAAGGGAAAGCACGGACCGGGCGTAGCGCCGAGGCGCTCGCCTTAGCATGTTTACATCGACGGCGCCTGCTCTGCCGGCTTGTCCTTGTTCACCCCAGGCACATGCAGATTGCCCTCGGCGACCTGGCCTTCGAGCTGCGGCTGGGTTACCCAGGTAAGGATGTCGTAGTAGCGGCGGATGTTGGCCACGAAATGCACCGGTTCGCCGCCGCGGGCGTAGCCGTATTTGGTCTTGCTGTACCACTGCTTCTGCGCCAGGCGCGGTAGCATCTTCTTCACGTCGAGCCACTTGTTCGGGTTCAGACCCTCGCGCTTGGCCAGCGTGCGGGCGTCTTCGAGGTGGCCACTGCCGACGTTGTAGGCAGCCAGTGCGAACCAGGTACGGTCGGGCTCCTGGATGCTGTCGTCAAGCTGGTCCTTGACCAGCATGTAGTACTTGGCGCCACCCTGAATACTCTGTCTTGGGTCCAGTCGGTTGGACACCCCCATGGCCTGGGCGGTGCGCTGCGTCAGCATCATCAGGCCGCGTACGCCTGTCTTGGAGGTAACTTCGGGCTGCCACATCGACTCCTGATAGCCAATGGCTGCCAACAGCCGCCAGTCGACTTGCTCGACCTTGGCGCTGGACTTGAAGTGCTTCTCGTACTTGGGCAGGCGCTGTTGCAGGTGCTGGGCGAAGGTGTAGGCACCGACGTAGCCGAGTACGTCGACATGGCCGTAGTAGCGGTCCTTGAGCCGTTGCAGGGTGCCGTTCTTCTGTGATTTGTCGAGGAACTCGTTGACCTCGTTGAGCAAGCTATTGTCATCGCCAGGGGCCACCGCCCAGCGTTGATCGCGCGAGTCGCCCAGGTCGAAGGCTACGCGCACGTTGGGGAAATACACCTGGTTCATCGCCAGTTCGTTGGAGTCCACCAGGGTGAGGTCGATCTGGCCCTCGTCGACCATGCGCAGCAGGTCGACCACCTCGACCGCGTCGGATTCTTCGTACTCGATCCCGGGGTACTGCTTTTTCAGCTCGGCCAACTGGTCGGCGTGGCTGCTGCCCTTGAGCACCATGATTTTCTTGCCGACCAGCCCCTTGGGTTCGGTCGGGCGCGAGCGGCCGTTGCGGTAGATGACCTGCGGGGTGACTTCCAGGTAGGGATGGGAGAACCTTGCCTGGGCCGCGCGCCGCTCGCTGCTGACAAGGCCGGCAGCGGCCAGCACCGGGCCCGATGGCTTGCCCAACTGGTTGAAGATGTCGTCGAGGTTGTCGGCGGTCTCGATCTGCAACTTGACGCCTAGATCGTCGGCGAAACGCTTGACCAGCTCGTATTCGAAGCCGGTTTCGCCGTTGCGGTCCTGGAAGTAGGTCGCCGGGCTGTTGCGGGTAATTACGCGCAATACGCCGTCCTCCTTGACGCGTTCGAGGGTGCTGGGTTTTTCAACACAGGCACCGAGCATCAGGAAGAGTCCGGTTGCGAAGAGCCATTTGGCGCAACGCTGGCGCAAAGCAGTGTGGGCGAGCATGGGTGCAGTATACGCAAAGGACCGCCCCCGCCATATCTCGACAATGGTTGGCAGGTCTGCTAGTTGACCTGAGCTGCAAGCTGCAAGCAAAAACAGGGCGTGCAACCTCGCTTTTTTCTTGTCGCTTCAAGCTTGCAGCTTACAACTGCTTTTTTGACCCCAAGGTCCGGTTCCACCGCCCGGCAGCATTGGCGTAGAGCGGGTGCCGAAAGCCTGCGATTTAGGCTAGAATGCACGGCCTCTAAGCACACCCCTTCCCTGAGGCTGTCCCGACGATGTTGATCCTGCGCGGCGCTCCTGCCCTTTCTGCCTTTCGCCACGGTAAATTACTCGAGCAACTGAGCCAGAAAGTCCCCGCTGTTACTGGTTTGTATGCCGAATTCGCCCATTTCGCCGACGTCGACGGCGAGCTGACCGCTGACCAGCAGCAGGTGCTGGGCCGTCTGCTCAAGTACGGCCCGAGCGTGCCGGTGCAGGCGCCTACCGGTCGCCTGTTCCTGGTCGTGCCGCGCCTGGGCACCATCTCGCCGTGGGCATCCAAGGCCAGCGACATCGCCCATAACTGCGGCTTGCAGTCGATCCAGCGTCTGGAACGCGGCATCGCCTACTATGTTGCCGGCAACCTGTCCGACGCCGACGCTCAGCTGATCGCCGCCGAGTTGCACGACCGCATGACCCAGCGCGTACTGGCCAAGCTTGAAGATGCCGCTGACCTGTTCAGCCACGCCCAGCCCAAGCCAATGACCTCGGTGGACGTGCTCGGCGGTGGCCGCGCGGCGCTGGCGCAAGCCAACATCGACCTGGGCCTGGCCCTGGCCGAGGACGAGATCGACTATCTGGTCAACGCCTTCCAGGGCCTTGCGCGCAACCCGAACGACATCGAACTGATGATGTTCGCCCAGGCCAACTCCGAGCACTGCCGCCACAAGATCTTCAACGCCAGCTGGGACATCGACGGCCAGGCGCAAGAGAAGAGCCTGTTCGGCATGATCAAGAACACCTACCAGATGCACAGCGAAGGCGTGCTGTCCGCCTACAAGGACAACGCTTCGGTGATCGTCGGTAGCGTCGCTGGCCGCTTCTTCCCGAACCCTGAGACCCGCCAGTACGGCGCGGTGCAGGAGCCGGTGCACATTCTGATGAAGGTCGAGACCCACAACCACCCGACTGCCATCGCCCCGTTCTCCGGCGCCTCCACCGGCTCCGGCGGCGAGATCCGCGACGAAGGCGCTACCGGCCGTGGCGCCAAGCCAAAGGCCGGCCTGACCGGCTTCACGGTCTCCAACCTGCGTATCCCTGGCTTCGAACAGCCGTGGGAGCAGGCCTACGGCAAGCCTGAACGCATCGTCGATGCCCTGGACATCATGGTCGAAGGCCCGCTCGGTGGCGCGGCGTTCAACAACGAGTTCGGGCGCCCGGCGCTGACCGGCTACTTCCGTACCTTCGAGCAAAGCATCAACACCCCTCGTGGTGAGGAAGTGCGCGGCTACCACAAGCCGATCATGCTCGCAGGCGGCATGGGTAACATCCGTGAAGACCACGTGCAAAAAGGCGAAATCACCGTGGGCGCCAAGCTGATCGTGCTCGGTGGCCCGGCCATGCTGATCGGCCTGGGTGGCGGCGCGGCGTCGTCGGTGGCTACCGGTGCCAGCTCGGCTGACCTGGACTTCGCCTCGGTACAGCGCGAAAACCCAGAAATGGAGCGCCGTTGCCAAGAGGTCATCGACCGTTGCTGGCAACTGGGTGACAAGAACCCGATCGCGTTCATCCACGACGTCGGCGCCGGCGGTATCTCCAACGCCTTCCCGGAGCTGGTCAACGACGGTGGTCGTGGCGGCCGCTTCGAGCTGCGCAACGTGCCCAATGACGAGCCGGGCATGGCCCCGCACGAAATCTGGAGCAACGAGTCGCAGGAGCGTTACGTGCTGGCTGTCAGCGCCGAGGACTTCGAGCGTTTCCAGGCCATCTGCGAACGCGAGCGCTGCCCATTCGCGGTCGTTGGCGAGGCCACAGCCGAGCCGCACCTGACCGTGACTGACAGCCACTTCGACAACACCCCGGTGGACATGCCGCTGGACGTGCTGCTCGGCAAGCCGCCACGCATGCACCGTTCGGTCACCCGCGAAGCCGAGCTTGGCGATGACTTCGACCCGAGCCAGCTGGACCTGGACCAGGCGGTGCAGCGCGTGCTGAACCACCCTGCTGTGGCCAGCAAGAGCTTCCTGATCACCATCGGCGACCGTACCATCACCGGTCTGGTTGCCCGCGACCAGATGGTCGGTCCTTGGCAGGTACCGGTGGCCGACTGCGCCGTCACCGCCACCAGCTTCGATGTCTACACCGGCGAAGCCATGGCCATGGGCGAGCGCACTCCGCTTGCACTGCTCGATGCCCCGGCGTCCGGACGCATGGCCATCGGCGAAGTGCTGACCAACATGGCTGGCGCACGCATCGAAAAACTCTCCGACATCAAGCTGTCGGCCAACTGGATGTCCGCCGCCGGGCACCCCGGTGAAGACGCGCGTCTGTACGACACCGTCAAGGCTGTCGGCATGGAACTGTGCCCGGAGCTGGGCCTGACCATTCCGGTGGGCAAGGACTCCATGTCGATGAAGACCAAGTGGAGCGAGGACGGCGTCGACAAGAGCGTCACCGCGCCGATGTCGCTGATCGTCAGCGGCTTCGCCCCGGTCACCGATATTCGCGACACCCTGACCCCGCAACTGCGCATGGACAAGGGCGAAACCGACCTGATCCTGATCGACCTGGGCCGTGGCAAGAACCGCATGGGTGCCTCGATCCTCGCGCAGACCTACGGCAAGCTGGCTGCCCAGGCACCGGACGTCGACGATGCCGAAGACCTCAAGGCCTTCTTCGCCGTGATCCAGGGCCTGAACGCCGATGGTCACCTGCTGGCCTACCATGACCGTTCCGACGGCGGTCTGCTGACCACCGTGCTGGAAATGGCTTTCGCCGGTCATTGCGGCCTCGACCTGCAACTGGACCCGCTGACCGACAGCAAGAGCGATGTCCCGGCCATCTTGTTCAACGAAGAGCTGGGTGCGGTGATCCAGGTTCGCCAGGACGCCACCCCGGACGTGCTGGCCCAGTTCAGCGCCGCCGGTCTGGGCGAAGGTTGCGTGTCGGTGATCGGCAAGCCGATCAACAACGCCGAGGTGTCCATCAGCCTGAACGGTGAAGTGCTGTTCGACGATGACCGTCGCATGCTACAGCGCCAGTGGGCCGAGACCAGCTACCAGATCCAGCGCCTGCGTGACAACGCCGAATGCGCCGACCAGGAATTCGAGCTGCTGCTCGAGGAAGAAAACCCAGGCTTGTCGGTCAAGCTGGGCTTCGACATCAACGACGACATCGCGGCGCCCTACATCAAGACGGGCGTGCGTCCGCAAGTGGCGATCCTGCGTGAGCAGGGCGTCAACGGCCAGGTCGAGATGGCTGCGGCCTTCGACCGCGCAGGCTTCGCTGCCATCGACGTGCACATGAGCGACATCCTCGCAGGTCGCGTCGACTTCGAAGCGTTCAAGGGCCTGGTGGCCTGTGGTGGCTTCTCCTACGGCGACGTGCTGGGTGCTGGTGAGGGCTGGGCCAAGTCGGCACTGTTCAACGCCCGTGCCCGCGATGCTTTCCAGGCCTTCTTCGAGCGCAACGACAGCTTCGCCCTGGGCGTGTGCAACGGTTGCCAGATGATGTCCAACCTGCACGAGCTAATCCCTTGCACCGAGTACTGGCCGCACTTCGTACGCAACCGCTCGGAGCAGTTCGAGGCGCGCGTGGCTATGGTCGAGGTGCAGAAGTCCAACTCGATCTTCCTGCAAGGCATGGCCGGTTCGCGCATGCCGATCGCCATCGCCCACGGTGAAGGTCATGCCGAGTTCGCCAGCGAAGAGGCGCTGCTGGAGGCCGACCTGTCCGGCACCGTGGCACTGCGCTACGTCGACAACCACGGCAAGGTCACCGAAGCCTACCCGGCCAACCCGAACGGCTCGCCGCGCGGTATCACCGGTCTCACCAGCCGTGACGGCCGTGTGACCATCATGATGCCGCACCCGGAGCGTATGTTCCGTGCCGTGCAGAACTCCTGGCGCCCGGACGAGTGGCAGGAAGACGCACCGCTGATGCGCATGTTCCGCAATGCGCGGGTGTGGGTGAACTAAGGCGTGTACAAGCTCGCCTTCTTCGTCCCCGACAGCCATGTCGAGGTGGTCAAGGCTGCTGTGTTCGCCGCTGGCGGCGGGCGCATCGGCGCTTATGACCACTGTGCGTGGCAGGTGCTGGGCCAGGGCCAGTTCCGCTCGTTGGACGGCAGCCAGCCGTTCACTGGGCAAACTGGCCAGGTTGACAGGGTCGAGGAGTGGAAGGTGGAGTTGGTGGTGGCTGACCAACTGATCGTTCAGGTGGTCGCAGCGCTCAAGCAGAGCCATCCCTATGAAACACCGGCCTATGAGGTCTGGCCACTGGCCGATTTCTAAGGTTCATCGCACTGCCCATCGCGGGGCAAGCCGCAGCGACGTTTCGTTGCTGTGGCTTGCCCCGCGATGCGTTTCAGGTGGAATAGCACAGGTGCAGCGCTGGATTCGGGCTTTGCACAATCCTGTGGGCGCGGGTTTGCCGGAGGGCCGGACCACCGCAAAACAGGCGACGCGGTGGATGGCACCGGCTACGCCGGTGTTCGCGGCACAAGGCCGCTCCTACATGTGCTGCGTTGGGTGCAATCCAGCGATATTGCTCAAGCAGTGCCTATCTCGCCGCCATCCAGGCGTTGGATCGCCACGGTCGATGAGCGCGGCCGCAGCTTGGTGCCCGCTGGTGTGACATCGGTCGCCACGTCGGTGGATGGCCAGTTCTCCGGGTGCTGGATATTGATGAACAGCGTCTTGTTGTCTGGCGTGAAGGTGATCCCCGTGACCTCGCAGCCATTGGGCCCAACGAAGAAGCGTCGCAGGTCTGTCTGGTTCTGCGCGTTGATCGGCAGCTGTTTGCCGTTGCTGTCCACCAGGTCCGTGGGGATCACTGCCAGCAACTGGTCGTTGGTGTAGCGTGTCACGCTCTCTTCGCCATTGTCGGTTTCGAACCAGAGGATGCCGCGGCTATCGAAACTCATGCCATCGGGGCTGGCGAACTGGTTCATCTCGGTCAGCCCGGAACGGTTGATCTCGGCTGCGCCATCGGCGTTGGCACCGAACACGAAGATGTCCCAGGCAAAATGCCGGTGATCCTCGCTGTCGTGCCAGCGGATGATGTGCCCGTGACGGTTGGGGCCGCGCGGGTTGGCCTTGTCGGTCTTGTCGGCGCTGCGGGCACTGTTGTTGGTCAGCGTCAGGTAGGCATCGCCGTTGAGCGGGTTGACCGCCGTCCACTCGGGGCGGTCCATGGGCGTGGCACCCACGGCGTCGGCGGCGCCGCGCGTGTTGATGATGATGCCTGGCAGGTCGCCGAACAGCGCACCCAGGGTGCTGCCATCGCGGGTCGCGGTAGCGGTGTCGAGCAGCAGCCAGTCGCCGCTGCCATCGTCGTTGAAGCGGGCGACGTACAGCTTGCCCTTGTCCATGTACTTGGCGCCGATGTTCAGGCGGTCCTGGGCCTTGGCGTCGGCCGGGTCCCACAGCGCATCAGAAACGAACTTGTACAGGTACTCGTTGTTGGAGTCGTCACCGGTGTACCAGACCAACGGCTTGCCTGCTACCGCCAGGCCTGGGCAACAGCCCTCATGGCGCAAACGCCCAAGCGCGGTGCGTTTCACGGCGCGCGTGGCGCTGTTGTACGGGTCGATCTCGACGATATAGCCGAACGTGCTGGCTTCGTTGCGGTAGTCGTCAGTGGCGCTGGCGCCCTTTGGGGTCACGTCGAAACGCGCGAACTCGTCGTCCATCTCGCTGGCATCGCCTGCTGCGCTTTCCCAACGGTATTGCCCGGCGTTGGCGGCAACGCCGATACGCACCTGGTCGGCTGGGCGGCTGGCGGTGTTGACGAAGATCCCTGGCCAGTTTTCTTCACAGGTCAGGTACGTGCCCCACGGGGTATAGCCGTTGCCGCAATTGTTGTTGGTGCCGCGGCACTCGACCCCGGCAGGGGAGAAGCGGGTGCGCACGTGCGCGGTGCCGCGCAGGGGGCCGGCGATGTCCATCACCGTGGCGGTGGTGAAGCGGCGGTTGAGTGGGTCGTTATCCACCACCTGCCAGCGCCCGTTGGTCTTGCGGATGCGTACCACCCCGGCGCCGTGGGCGTTGATCTCCTTGCGCACTTCTTCGGCGGGGCGTTGGCCGCTGATCGCGTTGGTCGGGCCATGCGGGTGCAGGGCTGCGGTGTCGATGTATTCGAAGTTGATTGCCAGCAGACCGTCTTCGGAGCTGCCGTCGATGGGGAAGAAGCGCATGCCGTCGTGGTGCATGCCCATGGCGTTGGCCTGGTCGCTGGCGCTGTTGCTGCCGTCGGCTTGCCAGGGTTTGCCGCTGCTGTTGATCGGTGTGCCCCACGGCGCCAGCACTTGTGCGCTATAACCGGGCGCGACGGCGCAGGCATCGAGGCGCGAACCCTTGATGGACTGGAAGCCGAGCTTGGGCATTACCGGTTGTGGCGAGGGTGTGGTGCCATCGAAGCAGGCCGTGAGGCCAGTGCCGGCGATCATCGCGATCGCAGCGCCCAGGCTGCCACGCAGCACGCTGCGGCGGCTGAGGTAGGCGTCCATGACGCTGGTCATTGGCAGGTTGCCAGAGTGGTTACGGTCCAGGTTGTCGCCGCTGTCTCGACTCATCGGGTGTCCTTTTTTGTCTGGGATGACGCAGAAGGCCGACTTTAAAACCTCAATGTGATGATTTTCTTGCAGGCGTGTTACCGCCAGTCCAAAGGCATTCGGCGCTTTGGGCGGCCTTGCAAAGCAGCGTGCGACCCAGGCTCTCGATGAGGTGAGTGAATGACCGCGCAGGCTTAGCTGGATGCGGCGCCGTGCTTGGCTTTGTGTCAGGCAAAGGCCAGTTTTGCCTAGGGGGTTTCTGTTCGCAAAGACGTTGGCTTAGCGTTTGCATAGGGCCGGACAGCCGCCCCGGGCGGACTCAAGGCCGGATTTCGATCAGCGTACCGTCCTTGACCAGGTTCCAGACTTCGCGCATGTCGGCGTTGCGCATGGCGATGCAGCCTTCGGTCCAGTCGAGGGTGTGGAAGTACCACTCGGGGTATTCCTCGTCGATCGGGGTGCCATGGATCATGATCATGCTGCCGGCACTCACCCCGTCACGGCGCGCCTTGGCCGCATCGCTGATGTTCGGGTAGGAGATGTGCATGGCCAGGTTGTAGCGGTCGCTCACTTTGCGCCAGTCGAGCCAGTACAAACCTTCGGGGGTCTTCTTGTCGCCTTCGCGCTCCTTGGCGCCCTTGGGCTGCTTGCCCAGCGAGATGCGGTAGGTCTTGAGCGGTTCGCCACGGCTGATCAGTTGCAGGCGGCGTTCGGACTTGAGCACCAGCACCTTGTCGATCATCCGCCCCTCTGCCGTGGGCGCGGCTTGCACTGGGGCTGGCACGCTGCTGGTCGACGCAGGCTTGCGGATGATGGTTTCGGTGAAGGCCGCTTGCGACACCGAGGCGACACTGAAGCAGAAGAGGGCAAGCAACCAGCGCATGAAACCGTATCCCTGAAAACTATGAGGTGGACGACGAAACGTTCATCGGCGGCAGGTATTCGTGGCCTATGGGGTAGTGCTGCCTGATGCGGTCGCGATAGTAGCATTCTAGTGTGCGTGCGACGGTGCGAAAAGCCAGCTCCGTCCACGGGATTTCGTGTTCCTCGAACAAGCGCACCTCCAGGCTTTCGACGCCAGTGGCAAAGTCCAGGTCGCTCAGTTCGGCGCGGAAGAACACATGCACCTGATTGATGTGTGGCAAGTCGAACAACTGGTAGAGGCTGGTTTGCCCGACCCGGGCACAGGCTTCCTCGACGGTTTCGCGACGAGCGGCTTGATCCAGCGTCTCGCCGTTCTCCATGAAGCCGGCGGGCAGGGTCCAAAAGCCCCGGCGCGGCTCGATGGCGCGTCGGCACAACAGCACCTGTGTGCCCCAGGTGGGCAGTACGCCGGCGACGATGTTGGGATTCTGATAGTGGATGGTCTGGCAGTGCTCGCACACATAACGCAGGCGGCTGTCGCCGTCCGGGATTCGCTGGATGACCGACTGGCCGCACGCGCTGCAGAATTTCATGCTTTTATTCCTTGAGGGTCAGGCTATCTTTGCGCGTCTGGCCTGCTCACCGCAAGCGGGCAGGGCTTGGGTGCCTCGCGGCTTTTGGTGCATCATGCACGGCAGGCTTTGGACACGAGAGTGCGTAATGCTGGACGAGCTTCTTCGCCGAATGAGCAACCATACCCCTGCCTCGCTGGAGGTGGATCGCCGCTTCCCGGAAGCTGCGGTACTGCTGCCCATTACCCGCAGCGAGGAGCCGGAGCTGGTGTTGACGCTACGCGCCAAGGGCTTGTCGACCCACGGTGGCGAAGTAGCCTTCCCCGGGGGGCGGCGCGACCCGGAGGACCCGGACCTGGTGTTCACCGCCCTGCGCGAGGCCGAGGAAGAAATCGGCCTGCCGCCAGGGCTGGTCGAAGTCATCGGCCCGCTTAGCCCGCTGATTTCGCTACATGGCTTGAAAGTGACCCCGTTTGTCGGGCTGATCCCCGATTATGTTGAGTACCGCGCCAACGATGCCGAGATCGCGGCCGTTTTCACCGTTCCGCTGGAGTTCTTCCGCCAGGATCCACGCGACCACACTCACCGCATCGACTATCAAGGGCTTAGCTGGTACGTGCCCAGCTACCGCTACGGCGACTACAAGATCTGGGGGCTCTCGGCGATCATGATCGTCGAGCTGGTCAACCTGTTGTATGACGCCGGGATCAGCCTGCACCAGCCGCCAGAGCGTTTCATCCAGAACTGAGCAGAGCTCACCCTGCCGAGCTGCCTTCAACCGTGAGGAGCGTTACATGAAATACCGCCTGGGCGACCTGCGCGTCGAGACCCACCCCACCAGCTGGACTGCACCCACTGCCACGCTGATCGGCAAGGTGCGCCTGCAGGCCCGCGCCAGCGTATGGTTTGGCGCCGTGTTGCGCGGCGACAACGAGCTGATCGACATCGGCGAGGACAGTAACGTTCAGGATGGCAGCGTGATGCACACCGATATGGGCGCGCCACTTACCCTGGGCAAGGGCGTGACCGTCGGTCATAACGCGATGCTGCATGGCTGCACGGTAGGCGACTACAGCCTGATTGGCATCAACGCGGTGATCCTCAACGGTGCGCGCATTGGCAAGCACTGCATCATCGGCGCCAATGCGCTGATCCCCGAAGGCAAGGAAATCCCTGACGGTTCACTGGTGATGGGGTCACCGGGCAAGGTGGTGCGCGAGCTGACCGAGCAGCAGATGCGCATGCTCGAAGCCAGTGCCGCGCATTATGTGCACAACGCCCAGCGCTATGCCCGTGACCTGGTGGCCGAGGATGAATGAGGCAACGCCGCGCGAGCGGCCGGTGGCTTCGCCGTGCGTCAGTGTCTGTGCGCTGGATGAGCAGGACATCTGCACCGGCTGCCAGCGCACGGTGGACGAGATCACTCGTTGGGGGCGGATGGACAATGACCAGCGCCGCGCGGTGCTCAAGCTGTGCCATGAGCGTGCGGTGGCTTCGGGGCTGGTGATCGGCCTGTAGGTTTTTGCTGCGTTGCCGGGCCACCGCGAACACCGGCGAAGCCGGTGCTATACACCGAGTCGCCTGCTTCGCGGGTAAACCCGCTCCCACAGGGCGCAGCCCGGTCGGGCTGGGTGAACTCCCACAGGTCGGCAAGCCCGCTGCGGGTTTACCCGTGAATAGGCGCTGATTGCGAATTCACGTATTCTGTGCCGCTTGCCCTGCATACTGTCGGATCATGTTCTACCTCATCGCCTATATCAGCAGCGTGGTGCTGATCAACTACGCCTTCTCCAGCGCTCCGCACCTGGATGTCATCTGGTCCGCCTGGGGCGGCCTGGTGTTCATTCTGCGCGACATGGTGCAAACCCGCTACGGTCACGGTGCGCTGCTGGCGATGCTGGTGGCGCTGGTGCTGTCGTATGTCACCTCCGAGCCGGCCATTGCCCTGGCCAGTGCTACGGCGTTCTTCATCTCCGAGCTGATCGACTGGCTGGTGTTCAGCGTCACCCGTCGCCCTCTACGCGACCGCCTCTGGCTCAGCTCGGCACTGAGTATCCCGGTAGACACCTTCATTTTCTTCGGCATGATCGGCGCGCTGACGCCGGCGGTGGTTGGCACGGCGCTGGCCTCCAAGTTCGCCGGGGTGACGGCGGTATGGCTGATCATGGCCTGGCGTGCCCGGCGCCTGGCGCTGGCTGGCGGATAGGCCGCTGTACGGTGCATCGCGACACGAGGCCGCTCGCACAGGTAGAATACTGGTCCTTTTTCAGCGGGCAGCGCCACCCGTAGCGCCGCCCCGGACGCCTTCGAGGACCTGAAATGACCCGTATCGGAACCCCATTGTCGCCCACCGCGACCCGTGTACTGCTCTGCGGCTGCGGCGAGCTGGGCAAGGAAGTGGTGATCGAGCTGCAGCGCCTGGGCGTCGAAGTGATCGCCGTGGACCGCTACGCCAATGCCCCGGCCATGCAGGTCGCGCACCGCAGCCATGTGATCAACATGCTCGACGGTGTTGCCCTGCGTGCGGTGATCGAGGCCGAGAAGCCGCATTACATCGTCCCGGAGATCGAAGCCATCGCAACCGCCACCCTGGTCGAGCTGGAAAGCGAAGGTTTCAACGTGGTGCCCACCGCGCGCGCCACCCAGTTGACCATGAACCGTGAGGGCATCCGTCGCTTGGCCGCCGAGGAACTCGACCTGCCGACCTCGCCGTACCACTTCGCCGACACCTTTGAGGACTACAGCAAGGCGGTCGCCGACCTGGGCTATCCGTGCGTGGTCAAGCCGGTGATGAGTTCCTCGGGCAAGGGCCAGAGCCTGCTGCGCAGCGCCGATGACCTGCAGAAGTCCTGGGATTACGCCCAGGAAGGCGGGCGTGCCGGCAAGGGCCGGGTGATCATCGAAGGCTTCATCGACTTCGAGTACGAAATCACCCTGCTGACCGTGCGTCACGTCGGCGGCACCACCTTCCTTGCCCCGGTCGGCCACCGTCAGGAGAAGGGCGACTATCAGGAGTCCTGGCAGCCCCAGGCCATGAGCCCGAAGGCTCTGGCCGAATCGCAGCGTGTGGCGCAGGCGGTCACCGACGCGCTGGGCGGGCGTGGTCTGTTCGGTGTGGAGTTGTTCGTCAAGGGTGATCAGGTGTGGTTCAGCGAAGTCTCGCCGCGTCCGCACGATACTGGCCTGGTGACCTTGATTTCCCAGGACCTGTCGCAGTTCGCCTTGCACGCGCGGGCGATTCTCGGCCTGCCGATCCCGACCGTGCGTCAGTTCGGCCCGTCGGCTTCGGCGGTGATCCTGCCTGAGGGCCAGTCGCAGCAGACCAGCTTCGCCAATCTGGGCGCCGCCCTGAGCGAGCCGGACACGGCCATTCGTCTGTTTGGCAAACCGGAAATCAACGGCACCCGCCGCATGGGCGTATGCCTGGCGCGTGACGAGTCGATCGAGGCCGCGCGAGCCAAGGCGACCCGTGCCTCGCAGGCGGTCAAGGTCGAATTCTAAGCTACAAGCTACAAGCTACAAGCTACAAGCTACAAGCTACAAGCTACAAGCTACAAGCTACAAGAAAGAGCGGAGCCGCGTGCGGTCTGCTTTCTCTTGTAGCTTGCCGCTTGCCGCTCAGAGCTGCGTATCACGCGTCTCTTTCAGGCACAGCACGGCAATCAGGCTGATCACTGCCGCCGCCGACACGTAGCCGCCCACCCAGCTCAACCCACCCATGCTCACCAGTTGCTGGGCGAAGAAAGGTGCCGCCGAGGCGCCGACGATGCCGCCCAGGTTGTAGGCCGCCGAGGCGCCGGTGTAGCGCACGTGGGTCGGGAACAGCTCTGGCAGCAGCGCGCCCATCGGGGCGAAGGTCACCCCCATCAGGAACAGCTCAATGCTCAGGAACAGGGCCACCCCGGTCGTGGAGCCTGAGGTGAGCAGTGGCTCCATGGCAAAGCCCGACGCTACCGCCAGCAAGCCACCGACGATCAGCACCGGCTTGCGCCCGTAGCGGTCGCTCAGCCAGGCCGACAGCGGCGTGGCCAGGGCCATGAAGACTACGGCGAAGCACAGCATGCCGAGGAAGCTCTCGCGGCTGTACCCTAGGGTCGAGACGCCGTAGCTCAGCGAGAACACCGTGGAGATGTAGAACAGCGCGTAACACACCACCATCGCCGCAGCGCCCAGCAGGGTCGGCAGCCAGTATTGGCTGAACAGGTCCACCACTGGCAGTTTCACGCGTTCGTGACGTGCCACGGCTTGGGCGAACACGGGGCTTTCTTCGAGCTTCAGGCGCACGTACAGGCCCACGATCACCAGGGCGGCGCTGAGCAGGAACGGAATGCGCCAGCCCCACTCGCGGAACTGCTGGTCGTCCAGCACCAGTGCCAGGGTCAGGAACAGGCCATTGGCGGCCAGGAAGCCGATCGATGGGCCCAGTTGCGGGAACATGCCGAACCACGCGCGCTTGCCCTGCGGTGCGTTCTCGGTGGCCAGCAGTGCCGCGCCGCCCCATTCACCGCCCAGTCCCAGGCCCTGGCCGAAGCGCAGCACGCACAGAATGATCGGGGCCCAGATACCGATGCTGTCATAGCCGGGCAGCACGCCGATCAGCGTGGTCGACACGCCCATCAGCAGTAGCGACGCGACCAGTGTCGACTTGCGTCCGATGCGGTCGCCGAAGTGGCCGAACAGTGCCGAGCCCAACGGGCGCGCGAGGAAGGCGATGCCAAAGGTGAGGAAGGCGGCGAGCATCTGCACGGTGCCGGAGCCCGAGGGGAAGAATATGGGCCCGATCACCAGCGCAGCGGCGGTGGCATAGACGTAGAAATCGTAGAATTCGATGGCGGTGCCGATGAAGCTGGCGGTGGCCACCCGGGCAGGGGAGTTGACCGGGGTTGCCGGGGCAGGCTCGGCGTAAGTGCTGCTGGATGTCATTGCATAGGTCCCTGACAGTCGATGCTCCATGGGCGCGGCCATACGGCGGGCGCAAGGCGGCGGGAGCGTATTTTTATGGTTCGCGCGGCTGACGATGGCCCAGGGGTAAGAGCAGGGGCGGGCTGATTCGGGGTACTGAAGCAGGACCGCGGGGCGTGTCAGTGGTGCGGACTGGCCATCGGGCGCCGGGTGCGGATAGCAGGCGTGAGGGCAGGGCTGGATAAGCTCGACCGAGTATAGCTAGCGGGTCACGGTCCAGGCCAGTACCTTGCTGGCGCAATTGTCCTCGGTTGCGAGGATTTCCAGGCGGTAGCGGCCGATCTTCAGGCACACCGCGCTGGCTGGAATGCTCTCCAGCGCTTCGGTGACCAGCCCGTTGAGGGTCTTCGGGCCGCCGTCGCTGGGCAGGTGCCAGCCCAGCGTGCGGTTGATCTCGCGCAGCGACGCAGCGCCTTCGATGATGAAGCGCCCGTCCGCTTGCGGGTGGACATGGGGGTTGTCGAGGCTGTGCTCGTCCTCGAACTCGCCGACGATCTCCTCGAGGATGTCTTCCAGGGTGACGATGCCCAGCACTTCGCCGTATTCATCCACCACCACGCCCATGCGCCGCTGCTGTTTGTGGAAGTTCAGCAACTGCATGTGCAAGGGCGTGCTTTCGGGAATGAAGTAGGGTTCGTAGCAGGCGGCCTGGAGCTTTTCCAGCGTCAGCTCGGCACGTGGCAGCAGGTGGCTGATCAGCTTGGTGTTGAGCACCGCTTCGACCTGGTTGATGTCGTTGTGGTACACCGGCAGGCGGGTGTGCCGGCTGACGATCAGTTGCTCGATGATATGCTCGATGGGCTCGTCGAGGTTGACCCCATCGACGTCATTGCGTGGTACCAGGATGTCGTTGACGGTGATTTTGTCTAGTGCCTGCAAGCCCTCGAACAGGCCATGCTGGGGCTGCTCGGGGGCGTCTGCCTGGTCGAAGTCGTCTGGCGCCTGTGGGTGCAGCGCCACCGCAGTGCCTTGCACGCGAAACGGCCGCAGGATCAGCCGGGCGATACCGTCGAGCAGGCGCGCTGGCGGTTGCAATATGGCCAAGGGCAACTTGAGCAGGCTGGCGCCGAGGCTGAGGAAGGCTTGCGGGTTGCGCCGTGCCAGGCGCCGCGGGAGGAACTCGGCGAACACCAACAGGGCCGCTGACGCGCCGAGGCCGGCGAGCCAGAAACCATGCTCGCCGTTGTAGCGCTGGCCGACCAGGCAGGCCAGGCCCATGACCAGCAGTTTGCCAAGGCTGGCGCACAGCACCAGGGCCTGGGCTGGCAGGGAAGGTTCGGCGTGGCCGTTGAGCTGTTGGCGAGCGCTGTCCACTGCGCTAAACAGCGCCGACCACAACAGGGCCAGTGCGAGGGTGCCGAGCAGCGGGGCGTACGGCAAGGTGTCCATGGGCGGTCGTCAGATATGCAGGATGAATTCGCGGACCAGCTTGCTGCCGAAATAGGCCAGCATCAGCAGGCAGAAACCGGCCAGGGTCCAGCGGATGGCCTTGTGGCCGCGCCAGCCCAGACGTGTACGCCCCCACAGCAGCACGCTGAATACGACCCAGGCCACGCAGGCCAGCAGGGTCTTGTGTACCAGGTGCTGGGCGAACAGATTTTCGAGGAACAGCCAGCCCGAGAGCAGCGACAGCGATAGCAGAATCCAGCCGGCCCAGAGGAAGCCGAACAGCAGGCTTTCCATGGTTTGCAGCGGCGGGAAGTTGCGGATCAGCCCGGACGGGTGCTTGTTTTTCAGCTGGCGGTCCTGCAGCAGCAGCAACAGCGCCTGGAACACCGCGATGGTGAACAGGCCGTAGGCCAGGATCGACAGCAGGATGTGGGCGAGGATGCCGGGCTCTTCATTGATCAGCGGCACGGTGCCCGGAGGCGCGAACTGCGACAGCAGCGCGGTCACCGCACCTAGCGGGAACAGCAGCACCAGCAGGTTTTCCACGGGAATGCTCAGGCAGGCGAGCAGGGTCAGGGCGATCACGGCGGCAGCGATCAGGCTGGCGGCGCTGAAGAAGTCCAGGCTCAGCCCCAGGGGCGTGATCAGCTGGAACAGCAGGGCGCTGCCCTGGGCGAGTACCGCCAGCACGCCAAGTGCGCCGAGCAGCCGTTTGTCGGCCCGGGCGCCACGTGCAAGGCCCATGGCCTGGTAGACGGTCGCCGCCACGTAGAGCAGGGCAGCGAGCAGATTCGGGATGAGGCTGGGGGAAGAGAACATAAGTCCTGGCAGGCAAGCCCTAAAGGGACGGAGTTTGGCATAGAACCCGCAGCTCTAGGAAGACTGGGTGCGCGCTTCAAGTTGCAAGCTGCACGTGGCAAGTAAAAGCAGGGGGTGGCCTGATGCCTGTCCGCTAAGCCAATTGGGGCGCCAGAGCAGCCTCAATCAACTAGCAGCGAAAGGTTAACTGACTGGCATCAGGGGGTGGCCTATCGCGCTTTTTCTTGAAGCTTGCCGCTTGCCGCTCCAAGGTGTGCGCAGGTGGCAGTCTTCGCTATAATCGCCGCCTTGTTGTGCCCGGCCTCCACCCCGCGTGTCCCGGGCGCCTGAAAAACCTCGGCTTCACTGGGCCTGAAAGGATCACCATGTTCGAAAACCTGACCGACCGCCTGTCACAGACGCTGCGCCATGTCACCGGCAAGGCCAAGCTGACCGAAGACAATATCAAGGACACGCTGCGCGAAGTGCGCATGGCCCTGCTTGAGGCCGACGTCGCCCTGCCGGTGGTCAAGGATTTCGTCAACAGCGTCAAGGAGCGTGCGGTCGGCACCGAGGTGTCGCGCAGTCTGACCCCAGGCCAGGCCTTCGTGAAGATCGTCCAGGCTGAGCTGGAAAGCCTGATGGGCGCCGCCAACGAAGAGCTCGCGCTCAACGCCGCGCCGCCCGCCGTGGTGCTGATGGCCGGTTTGCAGGGCGCGGGTAAGACCACCACCGCCGGCAAGCTGGCTCGCCACCTTAAGGAACGCAAGAAGAAGACCGTGATGGTGGTGTCGGCCGACGTCTATCGTCCGGCAGCGATCAAGCAGCTTGAAACCCTGGCCAATGACATCGGCGTGACCTTCTTCCCGTCCGATATCAGCCAGAAGCCGGTGGCCATTGCCGAAGCGGCGATTCGCGAAGCCAAGCTCAAGTTCATCGACGTGGTGATCGTCGACACCGCTGGTCGCCTGCATGTCGACGCCGACATGATGGACGAGATCAAGGCCCTGCACGCCGCAGTCAAGCCGATCGAGACGCTGTTCGTGGTCGACGCCATGACCGGTCAGGACGCCGCCAACACCGCCAAGGCCTTCGGCGATGCCCTGCCGCTGACCGGCGTGGTGCTGACCAAGGTCGACGGTGATGCGCGTGGCGGTGCCGCGCTGTCGGTGCGCGCGATCACCGGCAAGCCGATCAAGTTCATCGGTATGGGCGAGAAGACCGAGGCGCTGGAGCCGTTCCACCCAGACCGCATCGCCTCGCGCATCCTCGGCATGGGCGATGTGCTCAGCCTCATCGAGCAGGCCGAGCAGAACATCGACAAGGCCAAGGCCGACAAGCTCGCCAAGAAACTGAAGAAGGGCAAGGGCTTCGACCTCGAAGACTTCCGCGACCAACTGCAACAGATGAAGAACATGGGCGGCCTTGGCGGCCTGATGGACAAGCTGCCGAGCATCGGCGGCGTCAACCTGTCGCAGATGGGCAACGCCCAGGGTGCGGCCGAGAAGCAGTTCAAGCAAATGGAGGCGATCATCAACTCCATGACCCCGGCAGAGCGTCGCGACCCTGAACTGATCAGCGGCTCGCGCAAGCGCCGTATCGCACTGGGCTCCGGTACCCAGGTGCAGGACATCGGCCGGCTGATCAAGCAGCACAAGCAGATGCAGAAAATGATGAAGAAATTCTCCGCCAAAGGCGGCATGGCCAAGATGATGCGTGGCCTGGGTGGGATGCTGCCGGGTGGCGGCATGCCGAAACTGTAAGCGAATCCGGCGGGCTTCCTTGATATCAGGTGGCCCGCCAGACCCCGCTTCGGCGGGGGCATGGCCGTCTTGAGGCGGCTCTAACCAGCAAGGCTGAGCGGCGGGGCATGCACCTGCCGAAAAAGGCATTTGCAAATGTCCGTGTATTCCCTGAGAATATGCGGCCTTTTGGGCACCCGTGTGCCCATTGGGCATTCAGTTTTGCAGCACCGACTATAGGAACGATGTTCACATGGTAACCATCCGTCTTGCCCGTGGCGGCTCCAAGAAGCGCCCTTTCTACCACCTGACCGTGACCAACTCGCGTAACGCCCGTGACGGCCGTTTCGTTGAGCGCGTTGGCTTCTTCAACCCGATCGCATCGGGCGCCGAAGTCAAGCTGTCGGTCAACCAGGAACGCGTCACCTACTGGCTGAGCCAGGGCGCGCAGCCGTCTGAGCGTGTTGCTCAGCTGCTGAAGGACGCTGCCAAGGCCGCAGCCTGAGCAGTATGAACGCGACGCCAGAGAAGGCTGACGACCTCATCGTCGTTGGCAAGATTTTTTCGGTTCACGGCGTTCGCGGCGAGGTGAAGGTGTATTCCTTTACCGATCCGATTGAAAACCTGCTGGATTACCCGCGCTGGACGCTTCGGCACGAAGGCAAGGTAAAGCAGGTCGAGCTGGTCAACGGTCGTGGCTCCCAGAAGGGCCTGGTCGTCAAGTTGAAAGGCCTCGATGATCGTGATGAAGCCCGTCTTCTGAGCGGTTACGAAATCTGCATTCCACGCAGCCTTTTGCCCAACCTGGCCGCTGACGAGTACTACTGGTACCAGTTGGTGGGTCTGAAAGTCATCAACCAGGACGAACAACTGTTCGGCAAGGTCGATCACTTGTTGGAGACCGGTGCAAACGATGTATTGGTGGTCAAGCCTTGCGCAGGCAGCCTGGATGATCGCGAGCGTCTATTGCCCTATACGGCGCAATGCGTGCTTGCCGTCGACCTGGACGCAGGTGTGATGCGTGTCGAATGGGACGCGGATTTCTGACGATGGGCAACCTTCGCGTAGAAGTCGTCACGTTGTTCCCCGAGATGTTCTCGGCCATCACGGAGTACGGCATTACCAGCCGTGCGGTGAAACAGGGGTTGCTCCAAGTGACCTGCTGGAACCCGCGGGACTACACCACTGATCGCCACCATACGGTGGATGATCGTCCGTTTGGCGGTGGTCCGGGCATGGTGATGAAGATCAAGCCTCTGGAAGACGCCCTGGCCAGTGCCAGGCAGGCGACCGGAGCATCGGCAAAGGTGATCTACCTTTCGCCACAAGGCCGCAAGCTGACGCAGCAGGCGGTCAAAGGCCTGGCCGAACAGGAATCGTTGATCCTGATCGCCGGTCGTTATGAAGGCATCGACGAGCGCTTTATCGAGGCTCATGTCGATGAGGAGTGGTCGATTGGTGACTATGTGCTTTCCGGTGGCGAGCTGCCGGCCATGGTACTGATCGATGCGGTTACGCGGCTGCTGCCCGGAGCTTTAGGGCATGTGGACTCGGCGGAGGAAGACTCTTTCACCGACGGTCTGCTGGATTGCCCGCACTACACCCGACCTGAGGTGTATGCGGATCAGCGTGTACCCGACGTGTTGCTAAGTGGCAACCATGCACATATCCGGCGTTGGCGGATGAAGCAGTCCCTTGGTAGGACCTTCGAACGACGCGCCGATCTTCTGGAAAGTCGCTCGCTTTCTGGAGAAGAGAAGAAGCTGCTCGAGGAATACCTCCGCGAGCGGGACGATAGTTAAACGTATCGATGGTGGATCGCGTATCCATCTTAGGAGCACAGCATGACCAACAAGATCATCCAGCAGCTCGAAGCCGAGCAGATGAGCAAAGAGATCCCGACCTTCGCACCCGGCGACACCGTTGTCGTCCAGGTTAAAGTGAAGGAAGGCGACCGCTCGCGTCTGCAGGCGTTCGAAGGCGTCGTTATCGCCAAGCGTAACCGCGGTCTGAACAGCGCCTTCACCGTGCGCAAGATCTCCAGCGGCGTTGGCGTAGAGCGTACCTTCCAGACCTACAGCCCGCAGATCGACAGCCTGGCCGTGAAACGTCGTGGTGACGTGCGTAAAGCCAAGCTGTACTACCTGCGCGACCTGTCCGGCAAAGCCGCTCGCATCAAGGAAAAACTGTCCTGAGTACAGTTTGCCCGGTGGCCGAGGCCGCCTAGCGAGAAAAAAGCAGCCTTCGGGCTGCTTTTTTGCTTTCTGCGTCCTGCGCCGATGGGATCTACCCCAAGCAGCAGGCGCCACTGTCCTCAACCCCCTTAGACGTGAGTTGCCCATGACCCCGCGCGAGCAGGAAATCCAGCGCCGCACCGAGCTGTCGGTCACCCGTGTGACCAAGGCGGTGTTCCCCAATACCACCAACCACCACAACACCTTGTTCGGCGGTACCGCCTTGGCCTGGATGGACGAAGTGTCGTTCATCGCCGCCACGCGTTTTTGTCGCCTGCCCCTGGTGACCGTGTCCACCGACCGGATCGACTTCAAGCACCCGATTCCAGCGGGCACCATCGTCGAGTTGGTCGGTACGGTGGTGAAAGTCGGCAACACCAGCTTGCAGGTGCAGGTGGATGTATTCGTCGAGAACATGTACCTCGACGGCCGCGAGCGGGCGATCCATGGTGTGTTCAGCTTCGTTGCCATCGATGAAGACAAGCGTCCGGTGCCGGTATTGCCGCAGGTTTGAGGCAAGCGGTAATCTGCTTTAAGACATTTGGCGACTTGACTCTCTGGTACCCATGGCTGCCCTCGACCACCCCCTGATCGACCAGTTCCTCGATGCCCTTTGGCTGGAAAAAGGCCTGTCCGATAACACCCGCACCTCGTACCGCAGCGACTTGGCCCTGTTCAACGGCTGGTTGCAGGACAAAGGCGTGGCCTTGCCCGACGCTGGGCGCGAGCTGATCCTCGATCACCTGGCCTGGCGTTTCGATCAGGCCTACAAGCCTCGTTCGACGGCGCGCTTTCTGTCCGGCGTACGTGGTTTCTACCGGTATTTGTTGCGCGAACGACTGATTGGCGTCGATCCGACGTTGCAGGTGGACATGCCGCAGTTGGGACGTCCGCTGCCCAAGTCGCTGTCCGAAGCCGATGTCGAAGCGTTGCTGCAAGCACCCGAGCGCAGCGAAGCCATCGGCCAGCGCGACCGGGCCATGCTTGAAGTGCTGTATGCCTGTGGTTTGCGTGTGACCGAACTGGTCAGCCTCACCCTGGATCAGGTCAACCTGCGCCAGGGTGTGTTGCGGGTGATGGGCAAGGGGAGCAAGGAGCGCCTGGTGCCGATGGGCGAGGAGGCGGTGTTGTGGGTCGAGCGTTACTTGCGCGATGGCCGCGCCGAACTGCTCAATGGACGCCCCAGCGACGTGTTGTTTCCTAGCCAGCGCGGCGAGCAGATGACGCGCCAGACCTTCTGGCACCGGATCAAACATCACGCCCAGGTGGCAGGCATCGACAAACCGCTGTCGCCGCACACCTTGCGGCATGCTTTCGCCACTCACCTGCTCAACCACGGCGCCGACCTGCGCGTGGTGCAGATGCTACTGGGCCACAGTGATTTGTCGACCACGCAGATCTACACCCACGTGGCCAAGGCGCGCCTGCAACAGCTGCATGCCCAGCATCATCCGCGCGGATGAATGATTTTC
Source organism: Pseudomonas sp. NY15463 (assembly GCF_048068415.1). NCBI lineage: Bacteria > Pseudomonadati > Pseudomonadota > Gammaproteobacteria > Pseudomonadales > Pseudomonadaceae > Pseudomonas > Pseudomonas sp. NY15463. The sequence continues at coordinate 357,105 of NZ_JBLUQD010000002.1, read as the reverse complement.
ATGTTCCGCCGACCGGTGCTTGAGAGGACATTCCGAAGGCGTCTGTTGTGGTAGGCTTGGACGGTTTGTTGCAAGGGCCGCACGAACGCCGCATTTCCAGCCGCAGGCGTGTTTCATCGGCCCCGTCCGCCCTCAGGAGTTCCCATGCGCGTGACCCAGCTTTTTGCCGCCGCCGCCCTGGCGCTGGCCAGCACCTTTGCCGCCGCCGCGGCGACTGATAGCAATGCCAGCGCCGAGCAGGCGATCCGCAAGTCGTTGCAGAACCTTTCGCTTGAAGTGCCGGTCGAGAGCGTTGCCAGCAGCCCACTCAATGGCCTGTACGAAGTCAAGCTGCAAGGTGGCCGTGTGCTGTACGCCAGTGCCGATGGCCAGTTCGTGATGCAGGGCTACCTGTTCCAGATCCAGGATGGCAAGCCGGTCAACCTCACCGAGAAAACCGAGCGTCAAGGCATCGCCAAGCTGATCAATGGCATTCCGACCGCCGAAATGGTCGTGTACCCGGCCAAGGGCGAAACCAAGTCGCACATCACCGTGTTCACCGACACCACCTGCCCTTACTGCCACAAGCTGCACGCCGAAATCCCCGAACTGAACAAGCGCGGTATCGAAGTGCGCTACGTCGCCTTCCCGCGCCAGGGCCTGGGCTCGGCGGGTGACGAACAGTTGCAGGCCGTGTGGTGCTCCAGCGACCGCCGCGCGGCAATGGACAAGATGGTCGATGGCAAAGAAATCAAGGCCGCCAAGTGCGAGAACCCGGTTGGCAAGCAGTTTGCCCTGGGGCAGTCGATTGGCGTCAACGGCACGCCGGCGATCGTGCTGCAGAGCGGCCAGGTGATTCCGGGCTACCAGCCGGCACCACAAGTGGCCAAGTTGGCCTTGGCCGCTAGCAAGTAATCAATTCAGTACGCCGTCGTCATGGGGTGACGGCATGTTTCACGGTCGGCGCAGTTGCCGGCCGTTCAATGGGGAGTTCACAGTGAAACCGGTCAAAGTAGGCATCTGTGGGTTGGGGACCGTCGGTGGCGGTACCTTCAATGTACTTCAGCGCAACGCCGAGGAGATTGCCCGCCGTGCCGGGCGCGGTATTGAAGTGGCACAGATTGCCATGCGCTCGCAGAACCCGAACTGCCAGATTACCGGTACCCCCATTACCGCTGACGTGTTCGAAGTTGCCAGCAACCCCGAGATCGATATCGTCATCGAGCTGATCGGCGGCTATACCATCGCCCGTGACCTGGTACTCAAGGCCATCGACAACGGCAAGCACGTTGTCACTGCCAACAAGGCGTTGATCGCCGTGCACGGCAACGAGATTTTCGCCAAGGCACGCGAGAAGGGCGTCATCGTTGCCTTCGAAGCGGCGGTAGCCGGTGGCATCCCGGTGATCAAGGCAATCCGCGAAGGCCTGTCGGCCAACCGCATCAACTGGCTGGCCGGGATCATCAACGGCACCGGCAACTTCATCCTCACCGAAATGCGCGAGAAAGGCCGCGCTTTCCCGGACGTGCTGGCCGAAGCCCAGGCGCTGGGTTACGCCGAAGCCGACCCAACGTTCGACGTCGAGGGCATCGATGCGGCGCACAAGCTGACCATCCTGGCATCCATCGCCTTTGGCATCCCGCTGCAATTCGACAAAGCCTACACCGAAGGCATCACCCAGCTGACCACCGCTGATGTCAATTACGCCGAGGCCCTGGGCTATCGCATCAAGCACCTGGGCGTGGCGCGCCGCACCCAGGCCGGTATCGAGCTGCGCGTACACCCGACGCTGATCCCAAGCGACCGTCTGATCGCCAACGTCAATGGCGTGATGAACGCGGTGATGGTCAACGGCGATGCCGCAGGCTCCACGCTGTACTACGGCGCCGGCGCCGGCATGGAACCGACCGCTTCGTCGGTGGTGGCCGACCTGGTGGATGTGGTGCGTGCCATGACCTCGGACCCAGAGAACCGCGTCCCGCACCTGGCCTTCCAGCCCGATTCGCTGTCGGACCACCCGATCCTGCCAATTGATGCGTGCGAGAGCGCCTACTACCTGCGGATCCAGGCCAAGGATCATCCCGGTGTCCTGGCCCAGGTGGCGAGCATCCTCTCCGAGCGTGGCATTAACATCGAGTCGATCATGCAGAAGGAAGCCGAGGAACAGGACGGCCTGGTGCCGATGATCCTGCTGACCCATCGTGTGGTCGAGCAGCGCATCGATGACGCCATCGTTGCTCTTGAGGCGCTCCAGGATGTGGTCGGCAATGTCGTGCGCATCCGCGTCGAACAGCTCAACTAAGCGGTAAGCCCCACGCTACAAGCTGCAAGCAGCTCGTGTTGGGGCTCTGAATGATTACATTTGCGGCAAAGTAGGGGCATCCTGCGCAAGAGCATCGCCGATCGGCTTTTTTCTTGTAGCTTGCAGCTCGCGACTTGCCGCTCAAACCGAAGGTTTGCACCCATGCGTTATATCAGTACCCGCGGCCAGGCTCCGGCCCTGAACTTCGAAGACGTGCTGTTGGCCGGCCTTGCCACCGATGGCGGCCTGTACGTTCCTGAAAACCTGCCACGCTTCACCCAGGAAGAGATCGCCTCCTGGGCTGGCCTGCCGTACCACGAGCTGGCCTTCCGGGTGATGCGCCCGTTCGTCGAAGGCAGCATCGCTGACGCCGACTTCAAGAAAATCCTCGAAGAAACCTACGGCAACTTCGCTCACGCCGCGGTGGCGCCGCTGCGCCAGCTCAATGGCAACGAGTGGGTGATGGAGCTGTTCCATGGCCCGACGCTCGCGTTCAAGGATTTCGCCCTGCAACTGCTCGGCCGCCTGCTTGACCACGTGCTGCTCAAGCGCGGCGAACGCGTGGTGATCGTCGGTGCCACCAGTGGTGATACCGGCTCGGCCGCCATCGAAGGCTGCCGCCGCTGCGATAACGTCGACATCTTCATCCTGCACCCGCACCAGCGCGTGTCGGAAGTACAGCGCCGCCAGATGACCACCATCCTCGGCGAGAACATCCACAACATCGCCATCGAGGGCAACTTCGACGACTGCCAGGAGATGGTCAAGGCCAGCTTCGCCGACCAGTCGTTCCTCAAAGGCACGCGTTTGGTGGCGGTCAACTCGATCAACTGGGCGCGGATCATGGCCCAGATCGTCTACTACTTCCACGCCGCCTTGCAGCTCGGTGGCCCGGCTCGTTCGGTCGCGTTCTCGGTGCCGACCGGCAACTTCGGCGACATCTTCGCCGGCTACCTGGCACGCAACATGGGCCTGCCGATCAGCCAGCTGGTGGTCGCCACCAACCGCAACGACATCCTGCACCGCTTCATGAGCGGCAATCAGTACGTCAAGGATGCCCTGCACCCGACCCTGTCGCCGTCGATGGACATCATGGTCTCGTCCAACTTTGAGCGCTTGCTGTTCGACCTGCACGGTCGCAACGGTGCAGCGGTCGCCCAACTGATGGACACCTTCAAGCAAGGTGGCGGCTTCAGCGTCGAGCAGGACCGCTGGACCGAGGCGCGCAAGCTGTTCGATTCGCTGGCAGTGACCGACGAGCAGACCTGCGAAACCATCGCCGAGGTGTTCCAGAGCACCGGTGAGGTCCTCGACCCGCACACTGCCATTGGCGTCAAGGCGGCCCGTGAGTGCCGCCGCAGCCTGGACACCCCGATGGTGGTGCTGGGCACTGCGCACCCGGTCAAGTTCCCAGAGGCGGTCGAGAAGGCCGGTGTCGGCAAGGCACTGGAGCTGCCGGCGCACCTGAGCGACCTGTTCAGCCGCGAAGAGCGCTGCACGGTGCTGGCCAACGACCTGAAGACCGTTCAGGCGTTCGTCAGCCAGCATGGGAATCGTGGTAAGCCGCTGTAAGGTATCGCCCTTCGAGAAGAGCCCATCCTTTAGATGTAATGCTGTTCACTTAAGATCGTCGGGGCCGCTTTGCGGCCCTTTCCGGCCGGTCCGGCGCCGCGGCAAGGCTGCTCCTACAGAGCCCTAAGTGAACAGCACTACATCCTTTGGATGGGCTTTTTCTTATGTGGGAAAAAGCATCGGTCAACTTAGGAAGTTTCCTATAGGTTCGTGGTATGCGGGACACTTAGAGTGCGGCTCTTCAATTTCGTAGCGAGCTGCCCCGTGCACAGCCTTCGTGTTCTTATCCACCAGGCCAGGCCCTTCCATCAGATCTTCCTGCACCAGGCTTTCAACGCCCAAGGCGTGTTCCATGTGTGCGTAAGTGACGACTTGTGCGACACCCGCGCCTGGTTGGGGCGTGAGCAGGGTGTCGATGTGTTGGTGCTCGACCACGGGATGCCTGAGCCCTGTGCACGTTCGTTGTTCCAGTGTCTGCACAAGGGCGGCGCCCCGCGAGCGTTGCTGTTCGTCGGAGGGGTGGGCGAAAGGTCTCTCGACCTGGCCCAGGACGCCCGCACACAGGGGTTTCGCGTGGTTGGCGAGTTACCGTGGCCTATGTCGACGGTCGCCCTGCAACAGGCACTGGCACAGCTCTGAAGCCTTCGCTGGCGCATCGCCTGCAAACTGTCACATTGCCTGCGCATGCTCGACAAGGCGGGCCTGTGGGGCGAACTTTCCGATGGGCTCGACGGTCAGTTCCAGTATGTCCAACAGCCAACGAGTGATCCGGATGGAAAGAATCTGCAGACTGCTCAACGATGCCCTTGCCCCTTACCACGCCAGCCTCGGTAGCCTCGACGCCGATGGCGGTCGCCAACTGACACTGCATGACGAACACGGCACGCTCATCCTCCAGCGCAAGGTAGCTGCGTGTCAGTTACGCGAGCAGCGTCTGCTGGTCGACGTGGTCGATGGCCTGCATCGCGATCTACAGATCGCCGAAGGGCGTCTGCAACCCTGTGTGATCGCCGCGCTGCGACACCAGCATCAACCTCAGACCCAGGGAACCTTTGCCTGATTGGCCTATCTGAATGAGCAAGGGCAGGGTGACGGTGCTTAGCTCCGGTGCCGTTACGCTGTCGCGCGAAGCCTTCAGGGCTTGCACTTGACCCCGGTCGTCGACCCCAGCGACCGGGGTTTCTTTTGCCTGGTTCAGGGCTGTGGGGGGATATCGACAGCGGCATCCTCGAACAACTGCCTTGCCTGTTCCAGGTACTCGGTGCGCAGCGCCGGGTCCAGCCATTGGGTATACAGGCTGGGGAGCGTGTCGCGACGCAGTTGCAGCAGCAAGCGGTCGATGTGGTTTACCGCTTCGCGGCCCTGTGCAGTGTCGGTGCAGCCTACGCGCAAGAGCTGAAAGTGATCGACGCCTTCGATTGGATAGAACACATAGTCCTGCGCCGACCTGCCCTGTTGCTGTAGCAGATAGCGGAATTCGTGCCAGTAACCCAGTACCGCTTGCAGCCGGCCGAGCTGCTGCATCTGCAACAGGCTGGAGGTGGCGTCGCTGCCATAGTGCCGGGTCAACGCGCTGTCGGGAAACTGCTGGAGCATCGCGTCGACCTGGGCGCTGTAGCTGCGTTCGGCAACGATACCCAGCTTGAGCCGGGCGTCGCTCATCAGGTGGCGCAGGTTGACCTGGTGGCCATTGACGTAGGCTGCCAGCAGCCCTTGGTCCTGTTTGCGAACCACCAGTCCTCCGCTGAGCACCGCCAGCGAGGGTCTGGAAAAGTGCGCGTACTTGTCACGCTCGGGCGTCCACAGCAGCGTGGGGTCGCAGGTGAGCGCCGTGCCCTGGAGCATCTGGATGCCGCGGGCACGGTTGACCCTGAGGATGCTGTGGTCGTACTCGGGCATCTGCGCGATTAACAGCGGCAGCATCTGGTCGATCACGCCCTGGCCTTTGGCTGGGCCCTCGAAGATGGTGAATGGAGGCAGGTCGCGCACCAGCCATAGCAAATGTTCGCGAGGCGCTTGCGCCTGCGCGCTTAAGGCGCTCATCAGCAGGCAGAAAACCAGCGTCAGGCGAAGGTTGCACATGGGCCGGGTGCCTGGCGTATCAGACCGCGCCGCTCTGGCGCAGGCGGGCGATGGCGGCGGCATCGTAGCCAAGCCCGCCCAGCACCGTGTCGGTGTGTTCGCCCAGCTGCGGGCCTACCCAGTCGGCAGAGCCTGGGGTGTCGGACAGCTTGGGCACGATCCCCGGCATTCGGAACGGCTTGCCGTCCGGCAGCTTGGCCTGCAGGAACATCTCGCGGGCCAGGTACTGTGGGTCGTCGAACATATCCTGGGCCGAGTAGATGCGACTGGCGGGCACCTCGGCGTCGTTGAGTACCTGCATCACCTGGTTCAGCGGCAGGCTGTTGGCCCAACGGTCGATCACCCCGTACAGTTCGTCGCGGCGCGCATCACGGCCATCGTTGCTGGCCAGCGACGTGTCCTCGGCCAGGTCGTTGCGACCGATGGCCTGCATGAAGCGCTTGAAGATCGCATCGCCATTGGCGCCAATCTGCACATGGCGACCGTCGGCAGTGGTATGGATGCTGGAGGGGGTGATGCCAGGCATGATGTTGCCGGTGCGCTCGCGGATAAAACCGAACACGTCGAATTCCGGGACCATGCTTTCCATCATGGCAAAGATCGCTTCGTACAAGGCCACGTCCACCACCTGGCCCTGACCGCCGTTTACCTCGCGATGACGCAAGGCCATCAGTGCGCCGATCACGCCCCACAGTGCGGCGATCGAGTCACCGATGGAAATCCCCGTGCGCACTGGCGGACGGTCCTCGAAACCGGTGATGTAGCGCAGCCCGCCCATCGACTCGCCGACCGCGCCGAAGCCTGGCTGGTCTTTCATCGGGCCGGTCTGGCCAAAGCCGGACAGGCGCACCATGACCAGGCGCGGATTGAGCGCATGTAGCACGTCCCAGCCCAAGCCGAGCTTTTCCAGCACGCCAGGGCGGAAATTCTCGATCAGGATGTCGGCCTCGGCGAGTAGCTGCTTGAGCACCTCGCGCCCTTCGGGGTGCTTGAGGTTGAGGGTGAGCGACTGTTTGTTGCGGGCCTGCACGAACCACCACAGCGAGGTGCCTTCGTAGAGCTTGCGCCATTTGCGCAGCGGATCGCCGCCATCGGGGGATTCGACCTTGATCACCTCGGCACCGAACTCGGCGCAGATACGCGAGGCGAACGGGCCGGCGATCAGGGTGCCAAGCTCGATGACTTTGAGGCCGGCGAGGGGTTTGCTGGGCGTAGACATGGGGCATCCGTGGCGAATGGCGTGGTGCGGTGGTTTTATCACAGCTCGACGGTGTCAGGTACTGCCGTCGCACCCATGCCAATGCGCAGCCGACCTCGGGCGCCAGATCGGGTAGACTGTCGCCCTTTCTTTTTCAACGAAGCCCCCGCCCATGGCCCAGCCGTCCACCACCTACAAGTTCGAACTGAATCTGACCGACCTCGACCGCGGCGTATACGAAAGCGTTCGCCAGACCATCGCCCGGCACCCGTCCGAAACCGAGGAGCGCATGGCTGTGCGCTTGTTGGCATATGCCCTCTGGTACAACGAGAGCCTGTCGTTCGGCCGTGGTCTGTCGGATGTTGATGAAGCCGCGTTGTGGGAAAAGAGCCTGGATGACCGCATCCTGCACTGGATCGAAGTCGGCCAGCCCGATGCTGAGCGCCTGACCTGGTGTTCGCGTCGCACCGAGCGCACCAGCCTGCTGGCCTACGGCAGTCTGCGTGTATGGCAGAACAAAGTGCTGGATGCGGTCAAGGGCCTGAAGAACCTGAGTATTGCCGCAGTGCCTCAGGAGGTGCTGGAAACCCTGGCCACTGACATGCCGCGCACCATCAAGTGGGACGTGATGATCAGCGAAGGCACTGTATTCGTCACCGACGACCGTGGTCAGCATGAAGTGCAGCTGGAGTGGCTGCTTGGCGAGCGCGGTTGAACTGACCTCCACCTGACGATTGAAGACCCCATGCGTATCGAACCCCGTCCTCTGCCCCCGACATTGCCCCTGCTGGGCAACCTGCCACCGTTGCTGACTCGCCTATATGCCGCCCGTGGCGTGCAGTCCGAGACTGAACTGGACAAGAGCCTGGCGCGGTTACTGCCGTACCAGCAGCTCAAGGGGATCGACGCGGCAGTGGACGTGTTGCTGCAGGCACTGGATCAACGCCAGCGTATCCTCATCGTCGGTGACTTCGATGCTGACGGCGCCACCGCCAGTACCGTCGGGGTCCTGGGTCTGCGCCTGCTGGGCGCTGCGCATGTCGATTACCTGGTGCCGAATCGTTTCGAGTACGGTTATGGCCTGACCCCCGAGATTGTCGAGGTGGCGCTGCAGCGTCAGCCCCAGTTGCTGATCACGGTGGATAACGGTATCTCCAGCGTAGAAGGGGTGGCGGCCGCCAAGGCGGCCGGCCTCACGGTGCTGGTGACCGACCACCATTTGCCGGGCGAGCAGTTGCCGGCGGCCGACGCTATCGTCAATCCCAACCAACCGGGTTGCGCATTCCCGAGCAAAGCGTTGGCAGGGGTCGGGGTGATCTTCTACGTGCTGATGGCCCTACGTGCACGTTTGCGCAGTCTTGGGCGCTACGAGCAGCAACCGCAGCCGAACATCGGCGAGCTGCTGGACTTGGTGGCGCTGGGCAGTGTCGCCGACGTGGTGCCGCTGGATGCCAACAACCGCATCCTGGTGCACCAGGGACTGGAGCGTATCCGTGCCGGTCGCGCCCGGCCAGGGCTCAAGGCGATTCTCGAAGTGGCTCGGCGCGATCACCGGCGCATCACCTCTACCGATCTTGGCTTCATCCTGGGGCCACGGCTCAACGCGGCTGGCCGTCTGGACGACATGAGCCTGGGTATCGAGTGCCTGCTGTGCGATGACGCGGCGTTGGCATTGGACATGGCGCAGCAACTCGATGGCTTGAACCAGGATCGCAAGTCCATCGAGCAGGGCATGCAGCGCGAGGCTTTGGCCCAACTCAAGGACCTGCCGCTTGAGTCCATGCCTTATGGCCTGTGCCTGTTCGACGCGGATTGGCACCAGGGCGTGATCGGAATCCTCGCTTCACGCTTGAAGGAGCGCTACCACCGACCGACCATCGCGTTCGCCGACGCGGGCGAGGGCGTGCTCAAGGGCTCTGCACGCTCTGTGCCGGGCTTTCACATTCGCGATGCGCTGGATGCCATCGCCGCGCGCCAGCCGCAGTTGATCAGCAAGTTCGGCGGCCACGCCATGGCGGCGGGGTTGTCGCTGCCGGAGGGTAATTTCCCGGCATTCGCCCAGGCTTTCGATGAAGAAGTGCGGCGTCACCTGGGTGAAGACGATTTGACTGGCCGGTTGTTGTCTGATGGCAGCCTGGCAGTCGAGGAGTTCCATCTCGACCTGGCCAAGGCGCTGCGCAACGCCGGGCCTTGGGGGCAGCACTTTCCCGAGCCGTTGTTCCATGGGGTGTTCCAGTTGGTGGAGCAGCGTGTGGTGGGTGAGCGGCATTTGAAGGTGGTGCTCAAGAGCGAGTGCGGTGCGGTACGCCTGGACGGTATCGCCTTTGGCATTGACCGCGACGTATGGCCGAACCCCACGGTGCGTTGGGTGGAGTTGGCGTACAAGCTGGACGTGAACGAGTTTCGTGGCAACGAAAGCGTGCAGTTGATGATTGCCCACATGGAGCCGCGCTGAGGGCTTGAACGCGGGCCTGGCAGCCTTTCAATTGACATTTGGCAGGGCCGCTTGCGGCCCGTTCGCGGCAGCCCAAACGCAAGCAATGAGTCCGAGAAATCCGAACCCCACCCTCATGGTCTAGTCTGAATCAAACCGGTACCGGCCCCACCCCTACAATGACCCTCCGGACCGGAACAAACCATTGGAGTCCCTGGGAGGTGCCGTCATGAGCCTGCTGCTTGAGCCCTACACCCTACGCCAACTCACCCTGCCCAACCGCATTGCCGTATCCCCCATGTGCCAGTATTCCGCCGCCGACGGCCTGGCCAACGACTGGCATCTGGTGCATCTGGGCAGCCGCGCGGTAGGTGGCGCGGGCCTGGTGATCACCGAAGCCGTTGCGGTCACCGCCGATGGTCGCATTACGGCCGATGACCTTGGCCTGTGGAGCGATCAACAGATCGCCCCGTTGCAACGCATCACCCGTTTCATCACTGCCCAGGGTGCCGTACCAGGCATCCAGCTTGCTCACGCCGGACGCAAGGCGAGCACCTATCGCCCCTGGCTTGGCAAGCACGGCAGCGTCAAGCCTGAAGAGGGCGGCTGGCAACCGGTAGGGCCGTCGAAGATTGCCTTCGACCCCGAACACACCCCGCCACGGGAGTTGAGCAAGGAGGACATCCAGCAGATCATCGATGCGTTCGTCAGCGCCACCGAGCGGGCACTGGAGGCCGGCTTCAAGGTGGTCGAGATCCATGCCGCGCATGGCTATTTGCTGCACCAGTTCCTCTCGCCACTGAGCAACCAGCGCCGTGACGAGTACGGCAGTTGCTTCGAAAACCGCATCCGCTTCACTTTGCAAGTGACCGAGGCGGTGCGCAAGGTCTGGCCACAGGAGCTGCCGTTGTTCGTGCGCGTGTCAGCCACCGACTGGGTAGAAGACGGCTGGAACCCCGATGAAACCGTCGAGCTGGCCCGCCGCCTGCGCGTCTTGGGCGTTGACCTGATCGACGTGTCATCCGGCGGCACTTCGGTCAATGCCGAGATCCCCACCGGCCCCGGTTACCAGACACGCTTTGCCGAACGCGTGCGCAAGGAGTCGGAAATCGCGACTGGCACAGTTGGCATGATCACCGAGCCTGCGCAGGCCGAACACATCCTGCGTACCGGTCAGGCCGATGTGATTTTTCTTGCCCGCGAACTGCTGCGCGATCCTTATTGGCCGCTGCATGCCGACGACGACCTGGGCGGCAACAAGGCCACGTGGCCTGCCCAATATCAGCGCGCTACCAGTCGGGCCAATCCGATCCACGAGTCGGACCTGAGGGATTAGTGTTTGACTCTTCGCGGGCAAGCCCGCTCCCGCAGATACTGCGCTTAGCCTGAGGCAGGCGCGGTACCTGTGGGAGCGGGCTTGCCCGCGAAGAGGACGGTAGCTTCAACAAAGCATCAATGCTTGAACATCACATGCCGCACGCAGGTGTAGTCCTCCAGTCCATACATCGACATGTCTTTGCCGTACCCCGAGTGCTTCTGCCCGCCATGGGGCATTTCGCTGACCAGCATGAAGTGCGTGTTCACCCAGGTGCAGCCATATTGCAGGCGTGCCGCCAGGCGGTGGGCACGCCCGGTGTCGCGGGTCCAGACCGATGAGGCCAGGCCGTACTCGGAGTCGTTGGCCCATTCCAGCGCCTGCGCTTCGTCGGTGAAGCGGGTAACCGACACCACCGGACCGAATACTTCGTGGCGTACGATCTCATCATCCTGCTGGGCATCGGCCAGCACGGTCGGCTCGAAGAAGAAACCGTCGCCGGGTATGGCTTTGCCACCGGTCACCAGGCGGATGTGCGGCAGGGCGATGGCGCGTTGCACCAAGCCTGCGACTTTGTCGCGGTGTTGGGCACTGATCAGCGGGCCGAGTTCAGTACCCTCGGCGTCCTGCAGGCCGGGTTTGATACTGGCCACTGCTGCGCCAAGGCGTTCGACGAACTGCTCGTAGATGCCATCTTGCACATACAGCCGGCAGGCGGCCGTACAGTCCTGGCCTGCGTTGTAGAAGCCAAAGGTACGGATGCCGTCGATGGCCGCGTCGATGTCGGCATCGTCGAACACCAGCACCGGCGCCTTGCCGCCCAGTTCCATGTGCATGCGTTTCACGCTGTTGGCGGTGGCTCCGATGATGTGCGCGCCGGTGGGGATGGAGCCGGTCAGCGAAACCATGCGCACTTTGGCGTGGGTGACCAGTGGGTTGCCGACGCTCTGGCCGCGTCCGAACAGAATGTTGAGCACCCCAGCCGGCAGCAGTGCCTGGGCCAGCTCGCCCAGACGCAGGGCGGTCAGTGGGGTGAGTTCCGAGGGCTTGATCACCACCGTGTTGCCGGCAGCCAAGGCCGGAGCGATTTTCCACGCCAGCATCATCAGTGGGTAGTTCCAGGGTGCGATGGAGGCCACCACGCCCAGTGGGTCGCGGCGGATCATCGAGGTATGCCCCGGCAGGTATTCACCAGCCGCCGAACCGCCCAAGCAGCGTGCAGCTCCGGCGAAATAACGGAACACATCGGCGATGGCCGGGATCTCGTCGCCCAGCGCGGCGGGGTAGGGCTTGCCGCAGTTCTGCGATTCGAGCCGGGCCAGTTCCTCGGCGTGCGCTTCGATCACATCGGCGATGGCCAACAGGACTGCCGAGCGCTCCTTGGGCGTGGTCTGTGACCAACCGTCGAACGCCTGCTCGGCGGCGCGCACGGCGGTGTCTACCTGGGCCTCGGTGGCCTCGTTGATTTGCGCCAGGGCAGTACCCGTGGCCGGGTCGAGTACCGTCCAGGCCGGGCCTTCGCCATTGATCAGGCGGCCGTTGATCAACATTCGGGTTTGCATCGTGAACTCCTTGTGGGTCATTTGCCGCTGCCCGCCACGCTTTCACCGCCGCGGGTCAGGTAATAGGCGCCGAGAATCGGCAGCATGGTCACCATCATCACCAGCATGGCGACCACATTGGTCACCGGCACGTCCCTTGGGCGATTGAGCTGGTTGAGCAGCCAGATCGGCAGGGTGCGCTCGTTGCCGGCGGTGAAGGTGGTGACGATGATTTCGTCGAACGACAGGGCGAAGGCCAGCATGCCTCCGGCCAACAAGGCTGAACCGAGGTTGGGCAGAATGATGTAGCGGAAGGTCTGCCAGCCGTCGGCGCCCAAGTCCATCGAGGCTTCGATCAAGCTTTGCGAGGTGCGCCGCAAGCGGGCGATGACGTTGTTGTAGACGATCACTACGCAGAACGTCGCGTGGCCGACCACGATGGTGAACAACCCAGGCTCCACGCCAAGCGCCTTGAATGCCGAGAGCAGGGCGATACCGGTGATGATGCCGGGCAGCGCGATGGGCAGGATCAGCATCAGTGAGATGCTTTCCTTGCCGAAGAAATCGCGTCGGTACAGCGCTACCGAGGCCAAAGTGCCCAGCACCAGGGCAATTGCCGTAGCCAGGCATGCCACCTGTAGCGACAGCGTGATCGCCTCCAGGACATCGGCTCGGGCGAAGGCCACGGCGAACCAGTTCAGGGTGAATCCCTGGGGCGGAAAACTGAACGCGGCATCCTCGGTATTGAAGGCGTACAGCAGGATGATCAGGATCGGGAAGTGCAGGAACACCAGCCCGGCCCAAGCCGCCAGGCGCAGGCCCCATGAGGCGTTCTCAGAGTGCATCGAAGGCCCCCAGGCGTTTGACGATGGACAGGTAGATGGCGATCAGCACGATCGGCACCAGGGTGAAGGCCGCCGCCATGGGCATGTTGCCGATCGCCCCTTGCTGGGCGTAGACCATGCTGCCGATGAAGTAGCCGGGCGGGCCGATCAGTTGCGGCACGATGAAGTCGCCCAGGGTCAGCGAGAAGGTGAAGATCGAACCCGCAGCGATGCCCGGCACTGATAGTGGCAGCACCACCTGCATGAAGGTTTGCCGAGGGCGCGCGCCGAGGTCTGCCGAGGCTTGCAGCAGCGACGGCGGCAGGCGTTCCAGCGCGGCCTGGATCGGCAGGATCATGAACGGCAGCCAGATGTACACGAACACCAGAAAGCGCCCCAGGTGCGAGGTGGACAGCGTACTGCCGCCCACGCCTGGGATGCCCAGCACCCACTGCAACACGCCTTCCAGGTGCAACTGCTGGATGAACCACTGCGCCACCCCGCCTTTGGCCAGCAGCAAGGTCCAGGCGTAGGTCTTGACGATGTAGCTGGCCCACATCGGCATCATCACCGCAATGTAGAAGAACGCCTTGGTCCGGCCACGGGTGTACCGGGCCATGTAGTAGGCGATGGGGAAGGCCAGGGCGGCGCTGGCCAGCGACACGGCCACGGCCATGCTCAAGGTGCGCAGGATGATGTCGAAGTTCGACGGGCTGAACAGCGCGGTGAAGTTGGCCAGGGTCAGTTCCGGCGTCACCGTCATGGAGAAGTCGTCGAAGGTGTAGAAGCCCTGCCAGAGCAGGTTCAGCAGCGAACCCAGGTAGATCGCGCCGAACCATAGTAAGGGCGGAATCAGCAGCATCAGCAGGTACAGGTTCGGGCGCCGGTACAGTAGGTTGCTCAGGCGCCGTAGCGGCGCGGCCTGCGCCTGCGCCTGCGCCGCTGGCACGGCCAGGCTCATGGCTGGGTTTCCTGCAGCGCGGTCATCGCCTCGCGTGGCCAGCTGGCCTGCACGCGCTGGCCGGTTTGCCACAGCGGCGGATGTTCCAGCCACTGGTCGTTGGCCTGGCTCACGGCGAGTATCTGGCCGCTGTCGAGCCTGAGTTCGAAGCGCGTGGCGCTGCCTTGGTACTGGATGTCATGCAGCTCGCCGTCCACCTGCACCTCATGGGCGCTTGTACTGCCACCCAGCCGGATGTGTTCGGGGCGGATCGAGAACGGCTGTGTGCTACCACTGAGCTGCTGCGCCAGTGCGCCGCGCAGTACGTTGGAGGTGCCGACGAACTCGGCCACGAACGTGGTGGCCGGCTTCATGTAGAGGTTGCGCGGGGTATCGACTTGCTCGATACGCCCGTGGTTGAACACCGCCACCCGGTCGGACATCGACAGTGCTTCGGTCTGATCATGGGTGACGAAGATGAAGGTGATGCCCAGTTGGCGCTGAAGCTTTTTCAACTCGCCCTGCATCTGCTCGCGTAGTTTCAAATCCAGCGCGCCCAAGGGCTCGTCGAGCAGCAGTACACGCGGACGGTTGACCAGCGCGCGGGCCAGCGCCACCCGCTGACGCTGGCCGCCAGACAGCTGCGCGGGTTTGCGATCACCGTAACCGTCCAGGGCGACCATGCCCAAGGCTTCGTTGGCGCGGACGTGCCGCTCGGCTTTGGCCACGCCTTTGACCTTCAGGCCATAGGCCACGTTGTCACGTACATTCATGTGCGGGAACAGGGCGTAGTCCTGGAACACGGTGTTGACGTCGCGTTGGTAAGGCGGCAGGCCCGCTGCCTCGCTGCCGTGAATGCGGATCGAGCCGCTGCTGGGCTGCTCGAAACCGGCGATCAGGCGCAGGCAGGTGGTCTTGCCCGAACCGGAGGGGCCGAGCATGGAGAAGAACTCGCCATCCTGGATGTCGATGCTGACTTGGTCGACTGCCCTGACTTCGCCGAAGGTGCGGCAAACCTGGGTGAACTGGACTGCTGGGGGCATTCGGTAGCTCCGGCTTTGGTCGCGTGTCAACAGGTTCAGCGCTTAACTCAAGGTATGCGCGGTCCCTGTAGGAGCGGGTTTACCCGCGAACACCGGCCTTTAGGCCGGTGCCATTCACTGAGCTGCATGCTTGGCGGGTGACCCCGCTCCAACAGGGGTGCGGGACACCTGGCAAAATTGCTTCCTGTTACCGTCCACCCATGATCGCGATGTAATCCTGGGTCCAGCGGCTGTAGGGCACGAACTTACCGCCTTCGGACTGCGGGGTCTTCCAGAAGGCGATCTTGTCAAAGTTGTCGAAGCCGTTGGTCTTGCAGCCCTCGGCTCCGAGCAGCTCGCTGCCGGTGCAGGCGGCGGGCACTGCCGGTAACGACCCGAACCAGGCGGCTACGTCACCTTGCACTTTGGGCTGCAACGACCAATCCATCCACTGGTAGGCGCAGTTCGGGTGCTTGGCTTCGGCGTGCAGCATGGTGGTGTCGGCCCAGCCGGTAGCGCCTTCTTTGGGCACCACCGAGGCGACGGGCTGTTTATCGGCTTGCAGGCCATTGACCATGTAGCCCCAGGAACTGGTGGCGACCACGCCCTCGTTCTTCACATCGCTCATCTGCACGGTCGCGTCGTGCCAGTAGCGGTGGATCAGTGGCTGCTGCTGGCGCAGCAGGTCAAGCACGGCCTTGTATTGTGTCTCGGTGAGTTCGTAGGGGCTCTGGATCCCGAGTTCGGGCTTGGCCGACTTGAGGTAGAGCGCTGCGTCGGCGATGTAGATCGGCCCGTCGTAGGCTTGTACACGGCCCTTGTTAGGCTTGCCGTCGGGCAGGTTCTGCGGCTCGAACACCACCCCCCAACTGGTGGGCGGGGTCTTGAACACGTTGGTGTTGTACAGCAGCACGTTTGGGCCCCACTGATAGGGCGTGCCATAGACCTGATCCTTGACCACGTACCAAGCACCCCCTTGCAGGCGCGGGTCGAGGTTCTTCCAGTTGGGGATCAGCGCGGTGTTGATCGGTTGCACGCGCTTGCCTGCAATCAGCCGCAACGAGGCATCCCCCGAGGCGGTCACCAGGTCGTAGCCACCCTTGCTCATCAAGCTGACCATCTCGTCGGAGGTGGCGGCGGTCTTGACGTTGACCTTGCAGCCCGTCTGCTTCTCGAAGCCGCTCACCCAGTCGTAGGCCTTGTCGCTGTCACCGCGCTCGATATAGCCGGGCCAGGCGATGATATCCAGCTGTCCTTCGCTGGCACCGAGCTTTTGTGGCAGGCCAGCGGCGTGGACGCCGGCGCTGGCCAGCAGGGCACCGAGCAAAACGGTCTTGTGCACTGACATGATGTTCCCTCTTGTTGGATGTCGTGAGCGCGACAGTGAGCGAGCCAGCCGGTTTAAACACCGGTTGTGCAAGGATGGCCAGAACGAGTCTAGTCCGCTTTTGCCGATGCTCGGTGCAACATCTGGAAGCATTTGTTCAGGTGGCTAACGGCGGGCGTCGCCCTACTCTGGTGGCCTGTTTTTCATCGCGTGGAGAGACGCACATGAATACCCGCGGTCTGCTCGATCAATTACTCAAGTCCGGCCAGCAACTGCTGGCTGACAAAGCCGGTAAGGGAACCGCCAAACCGTCTGCCGGAGGCCTCGGCAACCTGCTCTCCGGCGCCGGTGGTGGTGCCCTGGCGGCGGGGGCGATGGGCTTGCTGATGGGCAACAAGAAAGCCCGCAAGTATGGCGGCAAGGTGCTCACCTACGGCGGCCTGGCCGCACTCGGGGTATTGGCCTACAAAGCCTACGGCAACTGGCAGGCGCGCCAGGGAAGCACCGTTCACGAGCCGCAGACCCTTGACCGCCTGCCGCCTGCCCAGGCCGAGCAGCACAGCCAGGCGGTGTTGCGCGCGCTGGTGGCCGCAGCCAAGTCAGATGGCCATATCGATGAGCGCGAGCGGGCCTTGATCGAGGGCGAGTTCACCCGTCTGGACAGCGACCGTGAATTGCAGCACTGGCTGCATGCCGAGCTGAACAAGCCTCTCGACCCTGCCGAAGTCGCGCGTGCGGCGCAGACGCCGGAAATGGCCGCCGAAATGTATTTGGCCAGCGTGATGATGGTCGATCAGGAAAACTTCATGGAACGTGCCTACCTCGACGAGTTGGCCCGCCAACTGCGCCTTGAGCCGACGCTGCGTCAGGAGCTGGAGAGCCAGGTTCGGCTTGCGGCCGGTCAGTAGCAGGCATTTTGCTATCAATCTTGCAGCGCAGGCCTGAATAACGCTGTATTCAGCCACATAAGCGCAGGGCGCCTGGGCTATACTTCGGCAATTTTTCCCCGCTTGTGACGAATTCCTGAGGGCTGAATGTGAAGAACTGGACCTTGCGCCAACGGATCCTGGCAAGTTTCGCTGTGATCATCGCCATCATGTTGCTGATGATCGTGGCCGCCTACTCGCGGCTAGACGCTATCGAGTCCAGTGAAGCACAAGTCGGCTCCGACAGCATTCCCGGGGTCTACTACAGCTCGATGATTCGCAGCGCCTGGGTCGACAGCTACGTCACCAGTCAGCAACTGGTAGGGCTGTCGAACCGCCGCGAGATCACCTCGGCCGACCTCGAGTTGTTCAAAAGCTTCGAGGATCGGCTCAAGGAGCAGATGGCCAATTACCAGGCCACCATCCGCACCGCAGAGGACCAGACGGCTTTCGACCTGTTCACCCAACAGGAGCAGGACTACCTCAAGATCATCACCCAGGTGCTCGATGCCTACCGCAGCCACGATTACAACGAGGCCCAGCGCCTGATCGGCGACGTGCTCACGCCAGCCTGGGTGGAGGGGCGCAAGCACCTGAACACGGTGATTGAGCGCAACCGCCAGTCGGCCGACGCGGCCACCAACGAGATCGTCAGCGCGGTGTCCACGGCCAAGGTCAGCATGATCGTGTCGCTGGCGTTGGCGATCATCGCCGCCGGCGTCTGTGGGCTGTTGCTGATGCGTGCGATCAGCTCGCCCATGCAGCGCATCGTCCACGCCCTTGACCGGTTGCGCTCGGGCGACCTGAGCATGCGCCTGAGCCTGGATCGCAGGGATGAGTTTGGCGCCATCGAAAGTGGCTTCAACGAAATGGCTGAATCCCTGGCGGGGCTGGTGGCCCAGGCGCAGCGTTCGTCGGTGCAGGTGACCACCTCGGTTACCGAGATCGCGGCCACCTCCAAGCAGCAACAGGCCACCGCCACCGAGACCGCCGCCACTACCACCGAAATCGGCGCCACCTCGCGCGAAATCGCCGCCACCTCGCGTGACTTGGTGCGCACCATGACCGAGGTCACCAGCGCCGCCGACCAGGCCTCGAGCCTGGCCGGCTCCGGTCAGCAAGGGCTGGCCCGCATGGAAGAGACCATGCACCAGGTCATGGGCGCCGCCGACCTGGTCAACGCCAAGCTGGGCATTCTTAACGAGAAAGCCAGCAACATCACTCAGATGGTAGTGACCATCGTCAAGGTGGCCGACCAGACCAACCTGCTGTCGCTCAACGCCGCCATCGAGGCGGAAAAGGCGGGTGAGTACGGTCGCGGCTTCTCCGTGGTAGCCACCGAGGTGCGCCGCCTGGCCGATCAGACCGCTGTGGCGACCTACGACATCGAACAGATGGTGCGCGAGATCCAGTCGGCGGTGTCGGCTGGGGTGATGGGCATGGATAAGTTCTCTGAAGAGGTGCGCCGTGGCATGTTCGAGGTGCAGCAGGTCGGCGAGCAACTGAGCCAGATCATCCATCAGGTGCAGGCGCTGGCGCCGCGTGTACTGATGGTCAACGAAGGCATGCAGGCCCAGGCCACCGGTGCCGAGCAGATCAACCAGGCCTTGGCGCAATTGAGCGATGCCAGCACTCAGACCGTCGAGTCACTGCGCCAGGCGAGTTTCGCCATCGATGAGCTGAGCCAGGTGGCTTCTGGTCTGCGCGGCGGTGTCTCGCGCTTCAAAGTCTGACGACGATGAACCATTCGCATCCCCACGAGGACCGCACGGCCAAGGGCATGCTGTACCTGCAATTTCGTATCAGGGCGCAGCGCTTTGCCCTGGATGTGCGCGAGGTGCTCGAGGTGCTGCCGCGTCGGCCACTCAAGCCCATCGCCCAGGCCCCGGCGTGGGTCGCCGGGGTGCTCGCCCACCGTGGTGAACTGGTGCCGGTGATCGATGTGTCGGCGCTGAGTTTCGGTGTGCAGGCGGCCGCGCGCAGCAGCACGCGCCTGGTGTTGGTGCGTTACCACGGCGATCCGTTGCGCCCGGCGCTGCCGCTGGGGCTGATCCTCGAACAAGCCACCGAGACTGTGCGTTGTCACCCTGATGAGTTCAAGCCGTACGGTCTGGACAACGGCGCGGCGCCTTACCTGGGCCCGGTGCGCGAGGATGCTGCTGGCTTGTTGCAGCGTATCTGCGTGGACGACTTGTTGCCCGAAGCGGTGCGCCAGTTGCTGTATCCGAATGCGCCCGGGCAGGTGCCGGCATGAGCAAACAACGGTTCTTCCGCTTCTTGCAAGAGCGCATCGGGCTGGATGTGGAGTCGGTCGGTGTGTCGATGGTCGAGCGCGCCTTGCAGCAACGCTGCAGTGTGCTGCAGGCCGTCGATCTTGACGACTATTGGCTGCGCTTGCGCCAGTCGGCCGCCGAGCAGCAGGCGCTGATCGAGGCGGTGATCGTGCCTGAAACCTGGTTCTTTCGTTACCCCGAGTCGTTCACGGCACTCGCGGGGCTGGCGCAAAAACGGGCGGCGGAACTGGCGGGAAGTCGGCCGCTGCGTATCCTCAGCCTGCCCTGTTCGACTGGCGAAGAGCCCTATTCGATCGCCATGGCCTTGCTCGACGCCGGGTTCTGCCCTGGAACGTTCCGCATCGACGGCATCGACATCAGCCCCAACTCCGTGGCCAAGGGGCAGCAGGCCGAGTATGGGCGCAACTCGTTTCGTGGCAGCGATCTGGCCTACCGCACGCGGCACTTCAGCGAGACTGGAACCGAGGATATCTACTGCCTGAGTCCGCAGGTGCGGCAAACGGTCGAGCTTCAGGTAGGCAACGTGCTGGACCCTGCGCTCAGCCGTCGCGACGGGCTGTACGATTTCGTGTTCTGCCGCAACCTGCTGATCTATTTCGATGTGCCCACCCAGCAGCGCGTGTTCGAGGTACTCAAGCGCCTGGCCGACCGTCAAGGCGTGCTGTTCATCGGGCCGGCTGAGGGTAGCCTGTTGGCACGTATGGGCATGCGTGCGTTGGGGATCGCCCAGTCGTTCGCCTACGTGCGCCAGGACGAGGCCCCAGCGCCGCTGCCGGTCAAGGCCAGCCATCCGCCCGTGCCGCCGCCGCTACCCAGCATGCCCCGCCCAGCACCACGCCCCGCGCGCGCGGCACCACTGCCGGTGGCCCCGCGCGAGAGCGAGGGGCAGTTGCTGGCGGCCATCGCCCAGGCAGCCAACGGCGGCGACAGCCGTCAGGCCCGACGCGACTGCGAGCGCTACTTGCAGCAGTTCGCACCCAAGGCCCAGGTGTATTACTGGTTGGGCCTGCTTAGCGACACTGAAGGCGATGCGGCACAGGCCATCATCCACTACCGCAAGGCCCTGTACCTGGACCCCCAGCATCCCGAGGCGCTGATGCACCTGGCTGCGCTGCTGGCCTCGCAGGGCGACCAGAGCGGTGCCCGGCGCTTGCAGGCGCGAGCGGCGCGGGTCGGCAGGGAGTCTGAACGATGAGTGTTGACTACGACATGCAGGTGATCGCCCAGGATGACGAGGCCATCGACGATTGCTGGAACCGCATCGGCGTGCACGGCAACAAGCAGTGCCCACTGTTGCAACGGCATATTCATTGCCGCAACTGTGAGGTCTACGCCGCCGCAGCCTCGCGCTTGCTGGACCGCTACGCGCAGCTTGAGCACGACGGTGACGATGCGTCGGTAGCGCTCGAACAGGCCAATAGCGGGCGTTCGATGCTGCTGTTCCGGTTGGGCGATGAGTGGCTGGCGTTGTCCACGGCCAGCTTGAGCGAGATCGCGCCGTTGCAGCCAGTGCACTCGTTGCCGCACCAGCGGTCGCGGGTATTGCAAGGGGTGGCCAATGTACGCGGGGCGCTGGTCCCGTGCCTGTCGTTGGCCGATCTGCTCGGGGTGGCGGTCGAGGCCCAGGCCCCGCGTAGCGGGCGGAGCATGCCGCGCATGCTGATCCTTGCCGCCGAGGGTGGGCCGGTGGTGGTGCCGGTGGATGAGATCGACGGTATTCATCGACTCGACCCCGAGCACCTGGAGCAGGGTCGCGACACCGCTCATTTCACTGCAGCGGTGCTGCAATGGCGCAGCCGTAGCGTGCGGGTACTGGACGAACAACATCTACTGCAAGCTGTGAAGCGGAGCCTGTCATGACCCCCGAGCAAATGCGCGATGCTTCGTTGCTCGAACTTTTCAGCCTGGAGGCCGAGGCGCAGACCCAGGTGCTCAGTGCCGGCCTGATGGCCCTGGAACGCAACCCGGCGCAGCCCGATCAGCTCGAAGCCTGCATGCGCGCGGCCCACTCGCTCAAGGGCGCTGCGCGGATCGTCGGTATCGACGCCGGGGTCAGCGTCGCGCATGTCATGGAGGATTGCCTGGTCGCCGCGCAGGAAGGTCGTCTGCAACTGCGCCCCGAGCATATCGACGCCCTGCTGCAAGGCACCGACTTGTTGATGCGCATCGCCACGCCGGGTGACAAGGGCGGCGAGGCCGCAGTGCCGGTGTTCCTGGTGCAGATGGCGGGCCTGCTGGACCCGTCGGCGGCGCTGCCGATGCCCGCGGTGCCAGCCGTTGTCGCGCCTGCGCAGTTTGAGCCGCTCGCTGTCCGCGAGCCCGACCCAGCCCCTGATGCAGAGCCGGAACCAGAACCTGCGACGCCCCGCAAGGCAGGCAAGCGCGATGCGGCTGAGCGGGTCCTGCGGGTCACGGCTGACCGTCTCAACAGCCTGCTCGATCTGTCGAGCAAGTCGCTGGTCGAGACCCAGCGGCTCAAGCCCTACCTGGCCACGCTGCAGCGTCTCAAGCGCATGCACGGCCAGGGCATGCGTGCGCTCGACGGCCTCAAGACCCAGCTCGAGGGTAGCGGCCAGGGCCCCGAAGTGCTTGACGCCCTGGCCCAGACTCAGCAGTTGCTGGCCGAAACCCAGCAAATCCTGTTGCAACAGGCCACCGACCTTGACGAGTTCGGCTGGCAGGCCAGCCAGCGCGCGCAATTGCTCTACGACACCGCCCTGGCCTGCCGCATGCGCCCGTTCGCCGATGTCTTGACCGGGCAGAGCCGCATGGTTCGAGACTTGGGGCGCTCCCTGGACAAACCGGTGCGACTGGTCGTGGAGGGCGAGAAGACCCAGGTCGATCGCGATGTCCTGGAAAAGCTCGAAGCGCCGCTGACGCACCTGCTACGCAACGCGGTCGATCATGGTATCGAACTGCCCGAGCGGCGCTTGTTGGCCGGCAAGCCTGCCGAAGGCACAGTACGCCTGCGTGCCTCGCACCAGGCCGGGTTGTTGGTGCTGGAACTGTCCGACGATGGCGCCGGTGTCGACCTCGAGCGCTTGCGCCGCAACATCGTCGCGCGTGGCCTATCGCCGGCCGAGACAGTGGCGCAGATGAGCGAGGCCGAGCTGTTGACCTTCCTGTTCCTGCCAGGCTTCAGCCTGCGCGACACGGTGACCGAGGTGTCCGGTCGCGGTGTGGGTTTGGATGCGGTGCAGCACATGGTCCGCGAGCTGCGCGGCGCCATCGAGCTGACCCAGACGGCGGGCCAGGGCTGCTGCTTCCACCTAGAGGTGCCGCTGACCCTGTCGGTGGTACGCAGCCTGGTGGTGGAGGAGGGGGGCGAGGCGTATGCCTTCCCGTTGGCCCATATCGAGCGGACTTTGGATGTACCTGCCGAGGCCATCGTGCAGATCGAAGGGCGCCAGCACTTCTGGCACGAGGACCGGCATATCGGACTGGTGGCTGCCAGCCAGTTGCTCAACCGCCCGGCTGCTCAAGGTGACGGCCAGAGCCTGCGAGTGGTGGTGATCCGCGAGCGCGACCAGTTGTATGGCGTGGCCGTGCAGCGCTTGATCGGCGAGCGGGTACTGGTGGTGATGCCGCTCGACCCGCGCCTGGGCAAGGTTCAGGATATCTCGTCGGGCGCGTTGCTCGACGATGGCTCGGTGGTGCTGATCATCGACGTCGAAGACCTGCTGCGCTCAGTGGAAAAACTGCTCAGCACCGGCCGCCTGGAGCGTGTCGAGCGGGGCGGCAAAGGCGACCGGGGTGTTCCGCGCAAGCGCGTGCTGGTGGTCGACGACTCGCTCACCGTGCGTGAGCTGCAACGCAAACTGTTGAGCAATCGCGGCTACGAAGTGGCGGTGGCGGTGGATGGCATGGACGGTTGGAACGCCCTGCGCAGCGAGGATTTCGACCTGTTGATCACCGACATCGACATGCCGCGCATGGACGGCATCGAACTGGTGACCTTGGTGCGCGGCGACCATCGCCTGCAATCGTTGCCGGTGATGGTGGTCTCCTACAAGGACCGCGAAGAAGACCGACGACGTGGACTGGATGCCGGCGCCGACTATTATCTGGCCAAAGCCAGCTTCCATGACGATGCGTTGCTGGATGCCGTCGAGGAACTGATCGGAGGTGCCCAGGGATGAAGATTGCCATCGTCAATGACATGCCCATGGCAGTCGAGGCCTTGCGTCGCGCCTTGGCCTTCGAGCCGGCGCATCAGGTGGTATGGGTGGCCAGCAATGGTGCCGAGGCCATTGCCCGCTGCGCCGAGCAGACCCCGGACCTGATCCTCATGGACTTGATCATGCCGGTGATGGACGGTGTGGAGGCCACGCGGCGGATTATGGCCGAGACCCCGTGCGCCATCGTCATTGTCACGGTTGATCGCAAGCAGAACGTGCATCGGGTGTTCGAGGCCATGGGCTATGGCGCCCTGGATGTGGTCGATACCCCCGCGTTGGGCGCCGGTGATCCCCGCGAGGCCGCAGCCCCGCTGCTGCGCAAGATCCTCAATATCGCCTGGTTGATCGGCCAGCAACGCCCCAGCACGCCGCGCGCGGTGCCGACGGCCCTGCGCGAGGCGTCGCAGCGTCAGGGCTTGGTCGCGATTGGCTCGTCAGCCGGCGGGCCGGCAGCGCTGGAGGTCTTGCTCAAAGGGCTGCCGCGCGACTTCCCGGCCGCCATCGTGCTGGTGCAGCACGTCGATCAGGTGTTCGCCGCCGGCATGGCTGAATGGCTGTGCTCCGCCAGTGGCTTGCCGGTGCGCCTGGCGCTTGAAGGGGAGCCTCCGCAGCCTGGCCAGGTGCTGCTGGCCGGAACCAATCACCACATTCGCCTGCTCGAAGGCGGTCGGTTGGCCTACACTGCCGAACCAGTCAACGAAATCTACCGCCCCTCGATCGATGTGTTCTTCGAGAGCGTGGCGCGCTATTGGAGGGGCGATGCGGTCGGCGTGTTGCTCACCGGTATGGGCCGCGATGGGGCTCAGGGGCTCAAGCTGATGCGCGAGCAGGGCTTTTTGACCATCGCCCAGGACCAGCACAGCAGTGCGGTATACGGCATGCCCAAGGCGGCGGCCGCGATTGGCGCAGCTGTCGAGATCCGTCCGCTTGAACGCATAGCCGGACGCCTGATGGATATTTTTTCGAAATGACGACATGCAATGATTCACGCCGCCTGGCCGGCAGTGATCGGGTGACTAGGGATGAATGATCTGCCAACCGAAGTTCTGACGACCACCAACGAAAATGCGGCCATGGTTTTGCTGGTGGACGACCAGGCGATGATTGGCGAGGCGGTGCGGCGCGGGCTTGCCCATGAAGACAACATCGACTTCCACTTCTGTGCCGACCCGCACCAGGCGGTGGCCCAGGCCATGCGCATCAAGCCCACGGTGATCCTGCAGGACCTGATCATGCCGGGCCTCGATGGCCTGACCCTGGTGCGCGAGTACCGCAACAACCCCGCCACCCAGGACATTCCGATCATCGTGTTGTCGACCAAGGAAGACCCACTGGTCAAGAGCGCGGCGTTCGCTGCGGGCGCCAACGATTACCTGGTCAAGCTGCCCGATACCATCGAACTGGTGGCGCGCATTCGCTATCACTCGCGCTCCTACCTCACCCTGTTGCAGCGCGATGAGGCCTACCGCGCACTGCGCGTGAGCCAGCAGCAACTGCTCGATACCAACCTGATGCTGCAACGGTTGATGAACTCCGATGGACTCACCGGACTGTCCAACCGCCGCCACTTCGACGAGTACCTTGAACTGGAGTGGCGCCGGGCAATGCGCGAGCAGCAGCAGTTGTCACTGCTGATGATCGATGTCGACTACTTCAAGGTGTTCAACGACAGCTTTGGCCATCTGGCCGGTGACGAGGCCCTGCGCCAGGTGGCCGAGGGTATTCGCGGCTGTTGCGCACGCCCTAGCGACCTGCCTGCGCGCTATGGCGGCGAGGAGTTCGCCCTGGTGCTGCCCAATACCTCGCCGGGCGGTGCACGGCTGGTGGCCGAGAAGCTGCGCCAGGGTATCATCGCCCTGAACATCCCGCACATTGCCCCGCTGCCAGGCTCGCACCTGACCGTGAGCATCGGCCTTGCGACCCAGACGCCGGCACAAGGCAGTCACTGTCGGCAGTTGATCTCGGCGGCGGACAAGGGGCTTTACCTGGCCAAGAACAACGGGCGCAACCAGGTCGGTATCGCCTGACGCCGCTCACGGTCCCTGTAGGAGCGGCCTTGTGCCGCGCAGCGGCCCCGGTGGTTTTGCAGGATGCCGAGGTCCTGGGGCCGCTTAGCGCCCCTTTCCGGCCGGTCCGGCGCCCCGGCAAGGCCGCTCCAGGGGCCGCGTAATCCTTCAGATGGTTGTTCATGCAAAGGCCATGCAGCTCCTGCCCGGCGGGTCTGCCGCCATGCTCAAGACTCGGTTATACTCGCGGGCTTTTCACCGAATTCTTGCGAGTAGCCCGCCCCATGGAAATCCAACCGATCCTGAACACCATCAAGGACCTCACCGAACGCTCCCAGTCCATTCGGGGGTATCTTTGACTACGATCACAAGCATGATCGTCTGGTCGAAGTAAACCGCGAACTCGAAGACCCGAACGTCTGGAACAAGCCCGAGTACGCCCAGGCCCTGGGCCGCGAGCGTGCCATGCTGGCCCAGGTGGTCGAGACCCTCGACAAGCTGTCCAACGGCTTGGTCGACTGCAAGGACCTGCTCGACATGGCCGTCGAGGAAGGTGATGAAGGCGCTGTCAGCGATGTCGTGACCGAGCTGGAAGGGCTTGAGGAATCCCTCGCCCTGCTCGAGTTCCGTCGCATGTTCAGCGGCGAGATGGACATGAACAACGCCTACCTGGACATCCAGGCAGGTTCCGGCGGCACCGAGGCGCAGGACTGGGCCAACATCCTGCTGCGCATGTACCTGCGCTGGGCTGACAAGCGCGGTTTCGATGCCACCATCATCGAGTTGTCCGAAGGCGAAGTCGCCGGTATCAAGGGTGCCACCGTGCACATCAAGGGCGAATACGCCTTCGGCTGGCTGCGTACCGAGATCGGCGTGCACCGCCTAGTGCGCAAGAGCCCGTTCGACTCCGGCGCGCGTCGCCATACGTCGTTCTCGGCGGTGTTCGTCTCGCCTGAAATCGACGACAAGGTCGAGATCGAGATCAACCCTTCGGACCTGCGCATCGACACCTACCGCTCCTCGGGCGCTGGTGGCCAGCACGTCAACACCACCGACTCGGCGGTGCGTATCACTCACGTGCCGACCAACACCGTGGTGGCGTGCCAGAACGAACGCTCCCAGCACGCCAACAAGGACACCGCCATGAAAATGCTGCGGGCCAAGTTGTACGAGCTGGAAATGCAGAAGCGCAACGCTGCCTCCCAGGCCTTGGAAGACAGCAAGTCGGACATCGGCTGGGGCCACCAGATCCGCTCCTACGTGCTCGACGACTCGCGCATCAAGGACCTGCGTACCGGCGTCGAGCGCAGCGACTGCCAGAAGGTTCTGGACGGCGACCTCGACCAGTACCTGGAAGCGAGCCTCAAGCAGGGGCTGTAAGCATCCAAGCGGCGGCAGGCCCATGCTATCGGGCTTGCCCCGCGATCCCTCACCCGCGTGGGGCAACGAACACCTGATGGAAAGAATGACGACATGAGCGACCTCAAGACCGAATCGCAAGACCTGCAACAGGAAGAAAACGCCCTGATCGCCCTGCGCAAGGAAAAACTTGCTGCCGAGCGCGCCAAGGGTAATGCCTTCCCCAACGACTTCCGTCGCGACAGCTACTGCAACGACCTGCAAAAGCAGTACGCGGACAAGACCAAGGAAGAGCTGGAAGCAGCCGCGATCCCGGTCAAGGTAGCTGGCCGCATCATGCTCAACCGTGGCTCGTTCATGGTCATCCAGGACATGACCGGTCGCATCCAGGTCTACGTCAACCGCAAGACCCTGCCAGAAGAAACCCTGGCGGCGGTCAAGACCTGGGACCTGGGCGATATCATCAGCGCCGAAGGCACCCTGGCCCGCTCCGGCAAGGGCGACCTGTACGTCGAAATGACCGACGTTCGCCTGCTGACCAAGTCGCTGCGCCCACTGCCGGACAAGCACCACGGCCTGACCGACACCGAGCAGCGCTATCGCCAGCGTTACGTCGACCTGATGGTCAACGAGGACACCCGCCATACCTTCCGGGTGCGTTCGCAGGTGATCTCGCACATCCGCAAGTTCCTGATCGAGCGTGACTTCCTCGAAGTCGAGACGCCGATGCTGCAAACCATCCCCGGCGGGGCTGCGGCCAAGCCGTTTGAAACCCACCACAACGCCCTGGACATGGCCATGTTCCTGCGTATCGCGCCGGAGCTGTACCTCAAGCGCCTGGTGGTCGGTGGCTTCGAAAAGGTCTTCGAGATCAACCGCAACTTCCGTAACGAAGGCGTCTCGACCCGTCACAACCCCGAGTTCACCATGCTCGAGTTCTACCAGGCGTACGCCGATTATCGCGACAACATGGACCTCACCGAGGAACTGTTCCGCGAGCTGGCGCAACTGGTGCTGGGCACCACCGACGTGCCGTACGGCGACAAGGTGTTCCACTTCGGCGAGCCGTTCGCGCGTCTGTCGGTGTTTGACTCGATCCTCAAGTACAACCCGGAGTTGACCGCTGCCGACCTGCAGGATGTCGAGCGTGCCCGTGAAATCGCCAAGAAGGCTGGCGCCAAGGTGCTTGGCCACGAAGGCCTGGGCAAGCTGCAGGTGATGATTTTCGAAGAGTTGGTCGAGCACAAGCTGGAGCAGCCGCACTTCATCACCGAGTACCCGTTCGAAGTCTCGCCACTGGCGCGCCGCAACGACGACAACCCGGCAGTGACCGACCGCTTCGAGCTGTTCATTGGCGGGCGCGAGATCGCCAACGCCTATTCCGAGCTGAACGACGCCGAGGATCAGGCCGAGCGCTTCCTGGCCCAGGTTGCCGAGAAAGACGCCGGTGATGATGAAGCGATGCACTACGACGCCGACTTCGTGCGTGCCCTGGAGTACGGCATGCCGCCGACCGCAGGCGAAGGCATTGGCATCGACCGTCTGGTGATGCTGTTGACCAACTCGCCGTCGATCCGCGATGTGATCCTGTTCCCGCACATGCGTCCACAGGCCTGAGTCGACTGGAAAAGCCGCCTTTCGAGGCGGCTTTTTCTTGCCTGTACACGTGTAGTGGCTGTGCCGGCCCTTCGCGGTCAAGGCCGCTCCGCATGGGCAATCTGCCACTGTGGGGGCGGACTTGCCCGCGAAGGGGCCGGTACAGGTCGAAAACTGACCATGAGGTAATCAGAGTGACACCTGCAATGGCCCAACAAGGCGCCGCTGGCATCGCTACCGCCGTCGCCGAAAGCGTGCAATACCAGGGTCGCAAGACCGCCCGCCAAGGCAGCGAGCAGCGCCGCCAGCAGATCCTCGACGCTGCCATGCGCATTGTCGTGCGTGACGGGGTGCGCGGTGTGCGTCACCGTGCGGTAGCCGCCGAGGCCGGCGTGCCGCTGTCGGCGACCACCTACTATTTCAAGGACATCCAGGACCTGCTGGCCGACACCTTCGCCCAGTACGTCGAGCGTAGCGCTGCCTACATGGCCAAGTTGTGGGCCAACACCGAAGGGGTGCTGCGCCAGTTGTTGGCCCAGGGCGATGGCACCCCGCAGGCCCGCGTGCGGCTGGCGGACGAAGTGGCGCGCATGACCGCCGACTACGTTATCCGCCAGCTCAACAACCGTCGTGATTTCCTCATGGCCGAACAGGGCTTCCGTCAGGAAGCGCTGTTGTGCCCGCGCCTGGCCGAACTGGTCTGCGCCCACGAGCAGATCCTGCTGCATGGCGCACGGCAGATGCTTCAGGTGGTCGGCTCGCGCCAGCCCGAGCAGGATGCCCAGATGTTGACGGCGATCATCGAGCAGATGGAATATCAGGGCCTGCTCAAGGCTGCCGATGCGCAGGCCGATGAGCAGATGCTCGCTATTCTTGTCCGATACCTGCAGATGGTGCTGGCTTCGGCCTGACGCGAACGATTTTCAAGGAGAACCTGATGAAAGCCTGGCGTGTGGTGTTGTTGACCTTGTCATTCCTCTTGCTGGGCGGTTGTCTGGTGACCTTTAACGAGCCGCTTCCGGCCAACCAGGCGGCGCCCAAGGCCTTGCTCGGCAAATGGAGCAGCAAGGACGCCTGGGGCGAGCCACTGAAGCTTGCGATCAGCCGCAGCGGTGCCGATGCCTACAAGGCGGTGGCCACGGCCAAGGGCAAGGCGCCGCAAGAGTATGTGTTCACCGTCGCGCGCCATGGCAACCGCTGGTACTTGTCTGCCGGCGTGCCCAAGCGCCTGGGCGGCAACTTCCTGATCGGCGGTTTCGATATCGTCGATGGCAACGAGCTGGTGCTCTACAACCTCGATGTCGAGCAGGTGCAGCAGGCCGTCGAGAAGAAAGAACTGAGCGGTCGCACGACCCAGGTACCAGAAGACAACGAGGAAGGCGTGTTGATCGACAGCCCGTCGGCGCGGGTGCTGGCTTATCTGGACGACCCGGCCAACTCTGATCTGTTCGTCGAAGTGGCGCGTTTTCAACGATCCGGTAAGTAGGTAGTCACCTGTGGTGGCCTCTTCGCGGGCAAGCCCACCCCCCCCCACAGGTATTGCGCTCGACTTGAAAGCATTTACGCTCCCTTTGGGAGCGGGCTTGCCTGCGAAGAGGCCGGTTCAGGCACAGCAAAGCTCGGTACTTTGCGCTAACAAGGAGTCCACCGGTGGACGAATACCAGCAGACCATACGTACCCTGTCTGATCGCATCGTCGCCGCGCAGACCCCGATCCGTGTGCTCGACGCGGTGAAGTGGGACGACAGCATTCGCCAGGGTTTTCTCCAGGCCAAGGGCAAGGAGCCACCAGCGATTGACCGGGCCTACTACCTGAACCGCCCGCTGTCGTTCGACTCCAGCGCGGTCAAGGCCGAGTTCCAGAGCATCGAGCGCGACATCACTCGCCAACTCGGCCAGTTCAACCCGGTCGGGCAGATCATGAAGCGCATGTGCAAGGAATACCGCATGGTGGTGCGTATGCTCGAAGCGCGCGGCACCGAAGATTTCGGGCTGATCTCCCAGGAGCTCTACGGCGCTGCCTCCGATGCCTTTCACGCCGGCGACCCCACCTTGGCCGACTTGGGCCTGATGCTCTCGAACTACCTCGACAACATCGATGGCCGTGGCGACCTCAAGGACGAGCCGAAGAACCTCACGGCCAAGCAAGCCGTGGAGATTCTCCAGCGTCGCCTGAACAAGGTGTTCGGCGAGGCCGAGGAAACCATCCGGGTGTTCGAGTCTGACGGTATCGTGGCGGATGCGGCCGCTGGCGCTGACTACATCAAGGTGCGCGCCGATGCCATGTTCAACAGTCGCGATGTGCGTGCGCTGGAAGTGCACGAAGGCCTAGTGCATGTCGGCACCACCCTCAACGGCCTCAATCAGCCGATCTGCACGTTCCTGGCCAAGGGCCCACCCTCTTCGACGGTGACCCAGGAAGGCCTGGCGATCCTGATGGAGGTGATCGCCTTCGCCTCCTACCCCAGCCGCCTGCGCAAGCTGGCCAACCGTACCCGGGCCATCCACATGGTCGAGGAGGGCGCGGATTTCCTGCAGGTGTTCGACTTCTTCCGAGAGCAGGGCTTCGAGATGGCCCAGAGCTACAGTAATGCCAGTCGGGTGTTCCGTGGCTCGGTCCCCAATGGGCTGCCATTCACCAAGGACTTGTCCTACCTCAAGGGCTTCATCATGGTTTACAACTACATTCAGTTGGCCGTGAAGAAGGGCAAGCTGGAGCAGATCCCGTTGCTGTTCTGTGGCAAGACCACCCTGGAAGACATGCGCACGTTGCGCCAATTGGTCGAAGAAGGGTTGGTGGAACCACCCAAGTACCTGCCGGAGCAGTTCCGCGACCTTAACGCGTTGTCGGCCTGGATGTGCTTCTCCAACTTCCTCAACCACCTGAGCCTGGACCGTATTGAAGCCGACTACGCGAACATTCTCTGAGCGCTGCCGCTTACTGGCCCTGGGCATGCTGCTGCTGGGCCTTTGCGGTTGCAGCAGCCTGCTGTTCTTCCCCGAGCCTGGCCAGCCGTTTACCCCGGCGCGGGCCAAGCTTGAGTATCGCGACCTGACTCTCACCACGGCTGACGGCGTGCGTCTGAACGGCTGGTGGTTGCCGGCCAAAGCCGGTGTGCCGGTGAAGGGCACGGTGCTGCACCTGCACGGTAACGGGGGCAACCTGCCAGGCCATCTGGGCGGCAGCTACTGGCTGCCGGAGCAGGGCTGGCAGGTGTTGATGATCGACTACCGGGGCTACGGCCTGTCCGAGGGTAAACCGAGTCTGCCAGCGGTCTATGAGGATATTGCCGCAGCGATGGCCTGGCTCGAACGCGCGCCCGAAGTGCAGGGCAAGCCGCTGGTGTTGTTGGGGCAGAGCCTGGGCGGGGCGATGGCCATTCACTACCTGGCAGCCCATCCCGAGCAGCGCCAACGCTTCAGTGCGCTGGTCTTCGACGGTGTACCGGCGAGCTATCGGGCGGTAGGGCGCTATGCCCTGAGCACCGCCTGGCTGACCTGGCCGCTGCAAGTGCCGTTGTCGTGGCTGGTGCCTGACGCTGACAGCCCGATTCACGCCATCGAGCGGCTTGCAGGCCCGCCGAAGCTGTTCTTCCATAGCATCGACGACGCTTTGGTGCCGATGAGCAATGGCATCGTGTTGTACCAGCACGCACCACCGCCACGGGTGCTGCAACTGACCCGGGGCGGCCACGTGCAGACGTTCGCCGATCCGACCTGGCGCCAGGTGATGTTGCGCTTCCTGGACGATCCAAGCCACTTCAACGGCCTGCGCCGCTTGGCCGAAGTGCCCAATTACCCTGACGAGAACAATACGCAATGAGTGAAGAACGCAACGCCATCCCGCTGATCCTGACCGGTGTCGGCAGCATCATCGTGACGGTGGGGGCCCTCTGGTATTACGGCTACCTGCATTTCGCCAAGCCCGAAGACGCCCTGTTGTTGCAGGATTTCACCATGCTCAAGACCATCCCCGGCGAGGACTACAAGGTTTCCCTTGATCCGGCACTACAGGTGGCCCAGTGCATCGATGGCGTGTTGGTGATGTTCGACACCACGCAAAAGGGCCTGACCGGGGTGCTGGTGGATAACCGCAAGCGCGCGGTGCGCTGCATGGGGCAGGAGACGCCGCAGCAGGTGCAGTGAGGGCCCATCGCGGCACAAGGCCGCTCCTCCAATGTCCGCATAAATGACGCGGTCAGTGTAGGGGCGGCCTTGTGCTGCGAATGGGCTGCAAAGCAGCCCTAAAGCGGGTTGACGCGTTACTGCGCTTGGCTAACCGAGCGCGGCATCACCGGCTGGTTGTCGTTGGAGATGGTCACCTCCACCCGACGGTTCTGCGCGCGACCGGAGTTGCTGGTGTTGTCGGCGACCGGGTACTCCTTGCCGTAGCCCTGGGCGACGATACGTGCAGGGTCGACGCCAGCGCGGACCAGTGCCATGCGCACGGCGCCGGCACGACGCTCGGACAGGCTCTGGTTATAGTTGGCCGAACCGACGCTGTCGGTGTAACCCTCGACGATCACCTTGCGCTCAGGGTTTTCCTGCAGGAACTGGGCGAGCTTGGTGATGTTGGGGTAGGCGCTGCTTTTGAGTTCGGCTTTGTTGAAGTCGAACAGCACGTCACCGAAGGTCACCAGGGTGCCGCGCTCGGTCTGCTTGGCGTTGAGGCTTTCCTGGAGCTTCTTGATCTGCGCGTCGCGGGCGTCCAGCTTTGCTTGGGCGCGCTGGGCGGCCGAGTTCTTCAGGTCGGCTTCGGCAGTGCGCAGGGCGATGGTCTGTTTGGCCACCTCTACACGCTGGTTGGTCAGGTAGGCGAGCTGATCGACTTTCTTGCTGTCCTCACGCTCCATATAGGCTTTGTCGGCCTTGTTCAGCCAGTCCTGGGCGTCCTTGGTTTCGAGCGCGGCGACCTTGCTCGATTGCGGGTCGCTTTGCAGCGCCGAGAAGTTGCTGCGGGCCGACTCCAGGTTGGCGTTCGGATCGTGGGAGCAGGCAGCCAGGCCGACGCTCAGGGCCAACAGGGCGGGGATCATGACGTAGTTGCGCATGGTATTCATCCTTTGATTGCTAACGAAGGCTCAGGGGGCGTGGCAGGCTCACTCGGCGCTGCGCATGCCTTCCTCGCGAATGTCCTGCACGCCCTGGCGGGCATCCTGCAGGGCCTTCTGGGCCTTGGCGGCCTGCGCTTTGCGTTCGGCGACGCGAGCATCCCACTCGGCCTGTTCCGCGAGCATCCGCGCCTCGTCATACTTTTTGTCGTGCATGGCGATTTCCGCCTGCTTGAACTTGTCCTGGGCGGCTTTCATTTCCACCGCGGCGAACTCGGTGCCGCCCGCGCTGACAGCCGAATTGACTGCCGATTGGGTCACGGCGTACTGCTCGCTGGGTGGCTTGCCAGCGCAACCGGCCAGTACCAGGCTGCTGCCCAGGGCCAGTGCGGCCAGCTTGAGCCCGCGCAGGTGGCTGGAGGAGGGTTTTGCGATGCGGGTCTTCATGGTAGTCAACTCCATTGGGTCACTCCTGTTAACGACGATGGCAGAGCACATTCCATCGCTGTTTCCCTGTATCAAGGCGAGCGCTTCAGCGCCCGTTTTTGCAGGGTTTTGCCGTGATGGCTATGGGCTGTGACCGAGGCGTTTTTCCGATAGTTCAGAAAAATTCGCACGCTAAATGTTTTTTTTGCTGACTGATCGGTCAGCGCTTTGGCGGGGGAACTTTGGCGTACGCTGGCGGTATCGCGGGCCTTGTGTGGCAAGGCCCGCAGCCTGGGAAGGGGTCACTGGCGATCATCGTCCGGGGCACTACCGAGGGCGTGCAGGTGACGACGCGAAAGCGCCAGGAAGCGCGGGGTGGGGCCGATGTCCTCGTACAGCGGATCGCCTTCTTCGTCGGTGGCGATTACCTGCTGGCCCTTGACGTACGGGAAGCTCGCTTCCAGCTCCTCAAGGGCGGCGGCAACCAGTTCGCCGAGCAGCGCTTCGGCGCTGCGCTTGGGGTACATCTCGATCAACGCCGCCAGGCGCGCCTCGGCCTCCATGTCCAAGTGCAGCACATGGCCGGTAGGGCTCAGGCGTCCGGCGGCATTCTGTTCCCAGTGATGGGCGAGTTCGCGGATTTTCATGATGACCTCTGTCAAAGCCTCAAAGGTGGCAATGCTTCGGATAGGCACTGTTCACTTTAGTTGCTTTAGCAGCGTGTGGCTTGCCAGGCGCCATCGGCAGTGGGCACTCTTGGCGCATGCTGTTTCCTGGAGTGGAGAGGCCCGATGAGCGATATCGATCAGCGCTTGCGTGAGGATGTGCACCTTTTAGGAGAACTGCTGGGCGAAACCATCCGCCAGCAGCATGGACAGGCATTTCTCGACAAGATCGAGGCCATTCGCCACAGCGCCAAGGCCGATCGGCTGGTGGAGGGCGAGCAACTGAGTTCGACCCTCGACGGATTGGCCGAGGACGAACTGCTGCCGGTGGCGCGCGCGTTCAACCAGTTTCTCAACCTGGCCAACATCGCCGAGCAGTATCAGTTGATCCACCGTCGCGACCCTGACCAGCCCGAGCCCTTCGAGGCCAGGGTGCTGCCCGAGTTGCTGGCGCGGCTCAAGGCTGCCGGGCATGGCGATGACACTTTGGCCCGACAGGTGGCGCGTCTGGATATCCAGTTGGTGCTCACCGCTCACCCTACCGAGGTGGCACGCCGCACGCTCATCCAGAAATACGATGCCATCGCGGCGCAACTGGCGGCGCAGGATCACCGTGACCTGCTGCCCGCCGAACGCCAGCAGGTGCGCGAGCGCCTGCGCAGATTGATTGCCGAGGCCTGGCACACCGAGGAGATCCGCCGCACCCGGCCCACCCCGGTGGATGAAGCCAAGTGGGGCTTCGCGGTGATCGAGCATTCGCTGTGGCAGGCCATTCCCAGCCACTTGCGCAAGGTCGATGCGGCATTGTTCGAGGCCACCGGGCTGCGCTTGCCGCTGGAGGCCGCACCTGTGCGCTTTGCCTCTTGGATGGGCGGCGATCGTGATGGCAACCCGAATGTCACTGCCGTGGTGACGCGTGAGGTGCTGCTGCTGGCGCGCTGGATGGCTGCCGACCTGTTCCTGCGCGATATCGACGCCCTGGCGGCAGAGCTGTCGATGCAGGCGGCCAGCGCTGCCCTGCGCGAGCAGGTCGGCGACAGTGCCGAACCGTACCGCGCGCTGCTCAAGCAGTTGCGCGAGCGGCTGCGTGCCACCCGGGCCTGGGCGCATGCCTCGTTGGCCACCCCGCAACCGGCCAGCGCCGCCGTGCTGCACGACAACCGCGAACTGATCGCGCCGCTCGAGCTGTGCTACCAGTCGCTGCATGCCTGTGGCATGGGCGTGATCGCCGACGGTCCGTTGCTCGACTGCCTGCGCCGGGCGGTGACCTTCGGCCTGTTCTTGGTGCGTCTGGATGTACGCCAGGACTCGGCGCGCCATCGCGATGCGCTGTCGGAGATCACCGATTACCTGGGACTTGGGCGTTACGCCGACTGGGACGAGGAGCAGCGCATTGCCTTCTTGCAGGCTGAACTGAAGAACCGCCGGCCACTGCTGCCGGGGCATTTCAGGCCCCAGGCGGAAACCGCCGAGGTGCTTGCCACCTGCCGCGAGATCGCCGCCGCCCCAGCGGCCTCATTGGGCTCCTACGTGATCTCCATGGCGGGCGCCGCTTCCGACGTGCTGGCGGTGCAATTGCTGCTCAAAGAAGCCGGCCTGACCCGGCCGATGCGTGTGGTGCCGCTGTTCGAAACCCTGGCTGACCTGGACAATGCCGGCCCCGTGATGCAGCGGCTGCTGGGCCTGCCGGGTTACCGCGCAGGATTGCATGGCCCGCAGGAGGTGATGATCGGCTATTCCGACTCGGCCAAAGATGCGGGCACTACCGCAGCCGCCTGGGCCCAGTATCGGGCCCAGGAGAGTCTGGTGCGCATCTGCCGCGAGCATCAGGTCGAGCTGCTGTTGTTCCATGGCCGCGGCGGCACGGTCGGGCGTGGCGGTGGTCCGGCGCATGCGGCGATCCTGTCGCAGCCGCCAGGTTCGGTGGGCGGGCGTTTCCGCACGACTGAACAGGGCGAGATGATCCGCTTTAAGTTCGGCTTGCCGGGCATCGCCGAGCAGAACCTCAACCTGTACCTGGCCGCCGTGCTGGAAGCCACCTTGTTGCCCCCGCCGCCACCGCAGCCAGCCTGGCGTGCGCTGATGGACCAGTTGGCCGCCGATGGCGTGAAGGCCTACCGCGACGTGGTGCGCGAGAATCCCGACTTTGTCGAGTATTTCCGCCAGTCGACCCCTGAGCAGGAACTCGGTCGCCTGCCGCTGGGCAGTCGTCCAGCTAAGCGCAGGGCGGGCGGTATCGAGAGCCTACGGGCTATCCCGTGGATTTTCGGCTGGACCCAGACCCGCTTGATGCTGCCAGCCTGGCTGGGCTGGGAAACCGCGCTGAACAACGCGCTGGCGCGGGGGCAGGGCGAGTTACTGGCGCAGATGCGCGAACAGTGGCCGTTCTTCCGTACCCGCATCGACATGCTCGAAATGGTGTTGGCCAAGGCCGATGCGCAGATTGCCGAGGCCTACGACCAACGTCTAGTGCAACCGCAACTGCTGCCATTGGGGGTGCATCTGCGCGACCTATTGTCGCAGTCGTGCCAGGTCGTGCTGGGCCTGACCGGGCAGCCGGTGCTACTGGCGCACAGCCCCGAAACCCTCGAATTCATCCGTTTGCGCAACACTTACCTGGACCCGTTGCACCGCTTGCAAGCCGAGTTGCTGGCCCGCTCGCGCAGCCGCGAAGCCGCTCTGGATAGCCCATTGGAGCAGGCCTTGTTGGTGACCGTGGCGGGTATCGCGGCGGGGTTGCGCAACACCGGGTAAGTGGATGGCGCGCGGATGCCGCTAAGCCAGGCCGGTGCCAAGCCGAGGCTGTAGAAGGCATGGTTGCGCTGGGCGCAACCTGCCCACTGACGGGCTGCACCGGACCCTTGGCTGCCCCTTTGGGACGCTTGTCGGGGGGGCGGGCGCTGTGTATCTTGAGCAGCCCTCTGACCGATTTTGCGGTCTCGTCCGATTTTCCGGAGTTGGCCTTGTGCGCCGAATCCGTTGATTTACATAAAAAAATTATGAGGAGCACAAGATGCGCGTAATTCTGCTGGGAGCTCCCGGGGCCGGTAAAGGTACTCAGGCAAAGTTCATCACCGAAAAGTTCGGTATTCCACAGATCTCCACCGGTGACATGCTGCGTGCTGCCGTCAAGGCCGGCACCCCCCTGGGCCTGGAACTCAAGAAAGTCATGGATGCCGGTCAGCTGGTCTCCGATGAGTTGATCATCAGCCTGGTGAAGGAGCGCATCGCCCAGCCTGATTGCGCCAATGGCTGCCTGTTCGACGGTTTCCCGCGCACCATCCCGCAAGCTGAAGCCATGGTCGCCGCGGGTGTCGATATCGATGCGGTGGTCGAGATCGCCGTGGACGACGAAGAGATCGTCGGCCGCATGGCCGGCCGTCGTGTGCACCTGGCCTCGGGGCGTACCTACCACATCCAGTACAACCCGCCGAAAGTCGAAGGCAAGGACGACGTCACCGGCGAAGACCTGATCCAGCGCGACGATGACAAGGAAGAAACCGTACGCCATCGCCTGTCGGTCTACCACAGCCAGACCAAGCCGCTGGTGGACTTCTACCAGAAGTTGTCGGCCGCCAACGCCGGCAAGCCGAAGTACAGCCATATCGAAGGGGTAGGCTCGGTCGAGTCGATCACTGCCAAGGTGCTCGCAGCCCTGAGCTGATCTACCGGCACGCATGAAAACGGCCCGCTTGCGGGCCGTTTTCGTTTGTCCGCCACAACGCCCCCTTGTAGGCGCGGCACGAGGCCGCGCCTACACACACAGGCCACTGCTGCCCTATAATGCCGCGTCTTTACTCCTGCCCCTGGATACCCGTTCGATGACCACCTTGTTGGCCCTGGATACCGCCACCGAAGCCTGTTCCGTCGCCCTGCTGCATGACGGCAAGGTGACCAGCCACTATGAGGTGATCCCGCGTATGCACGCGCAAAAGCTGCTGCCGATGATCAAGCAGTTGCTGGCCGACTCGGGCGTGGCCTTGAGCGCAGTGGATGCCATCGCCTTCGGCCGTGGCCCGGGCGCGTTCACCGGCGTGCGTATCGCCATCGGCGTGGTCCAGGGCCTGGCGTTCGCCCTCGAACGCCCCGTGCTGCCGACATCTAACCTGGCTGCCCTGGCCCAAGGCGCCCTGCGCCGTCATGGTGTGCAGCAGGTTGCGGCGGCTATCGATGCGCGCATGGACGAGGTGTACTGGGGCTGCTATCAGGCTGAACAGGGCGAGATGCGCCTGATCGGCCAGGAGGCGGTGATCGCCCCTGAACGCGTGGCCTTGCCCGACGACTTGGGTGACGATTGGTATGGCGCCGGTACCGGCTGGAGCCTGGCTGAACGCCTGGCGGTAAAACTGACAGCGAGCGATCCGGCCGCGTTGCCCGATGCTCAGGACATCGTCAGCCTGGCCCGTTTCGCCTGGACCCGTGGCGAGGCGGTGGACGCTGAGTTGGCGCAGCCTGTGTACCTGCGCGACAACGTGGCGACGCCAAAGGCGCGTTGACGGATACCTTCACAGGTTTGCAATGGGGCGGTTCCTGCCCCTAAGTGTTAAACCTTTTGCGCGATCTGTGGTCTAGTTATCAGTTCGGGCATTAGCGATGGATCTCTGATGCTGCTAAATTGCCATCATTGGTCTTGAGTGCAACGTTCATGCGTATCGACGGCTTCGCCTCACAGAGCTACCCCATCAAGCGCGCACCGCGTAAGGCGCCGCTGCGCGATGAGGCCGTCAGTGAAGAGGCCGAAGCGATCGATGAGGCAGACATACAGTACACCCGCAGCAACCGTCGCAAGAGCGACCTGCCGGCCCGCCAGCAGGACATGATCTTCCCGCG
This sequence comes from Pseudomonas sp. NY15463, assembly GCF_048068415.1. NCBI lineage: Bacteria > Pseudomonadati > Pseudomonadota > Gammaproteobacteria > Pseudomonadales > Pseudomonadaceae > Pseudomonas > Pseudomonas sp. NY15463. The sequence continues at coordinate 317,238 of NZ_JBLUQD010000002.1, read as the reverse complement.
TGCCCGCGACCGGCGCACGTCCACCGCCCTTGCCAGCTACCTGACCACCGCAGGCTTTACCGATTGGGACATGGAAGTGCTGGGGCTGGACCTGTACATTTGACGGATGATTCGGTCCCCACTGCCTTACTTTCTCGGTTGCCCGTCCTGGAGCGAAAACGCCTGGCGCGAGTACCTCTATCCTGCTGACGCGCGCACGGGTGATTTTCTTGGGCTATACAGCCAGGTATTCAATGCCGTCGAAGGCAACACCACCTTCTATGCGCGCCCTGCGCCTGCCACCGTGGAGCGGTGGGCGCGCATCATGCCTGCGGGCTTTCGCTTCACTGCCAAGTTTCCCGGCGATGTCAGCCATGTAGATGACTTGCGTGGCCAGCTTGATTCGGCGCTTGCGTTCACCCAGTTGATGGCCCCGCTGGGCGAGCGGGTTGCGCCGTACTGGCTGCAATTGCCCGCGCAGTTCGGCCCGGCGCGATTGGCCGAGCTTGCGTATTTTCTCGACGAGTTGCGTGTGCCGGTTGCGGTAGAGGTGCGTCACGATGCCTTCTTCGCGCGCGGCGAAGAGGAGCGCCAGCTCAACCGCCTGCTGCATGAGCGTGGGATCGAACGCATCTGCCTCGACCCGCGAGCCTTGTTCAGTTGCACCTCGCGCGAGCCGAGCGTGCTGCACGCCCAGGCCAAGAAACCCAAGGTGCCGCCGCGGCCTTGCGCGTTCAGCCTGCACCCGCAGGTACGTTTCATCGGCCATCCTGAGCTTGAAGCCAACGAGCCGTTCCTGAGCCCTTGGGTAGACAAGGTCGCCGGCTGGATCGAAGAAGGCCGCAGCCCGTATGTCTTTCTGCATACCGCCGACAACCGGCTGGCCGCCGCACTCGCCCAACGCTTCCATCAGCGTCTGATGCAGCGTTTGCCAGGGCTTGAGGGATTGCCGGAATTGCCACGTGCGCCCGAGGTCGAACAATTGGGCCTACTCTGACCACGCGTCGAACACTGCCGGAGGTTGAACCATGGATGTGCAAACCCTACGAGCCGAAGCCTTCAAGGCATTACACGCGCGCGATGGCGCGTTCGTTATCCCCAATCCGTGGGACGCCGGTTCGGCGAAACTGCTGGCAAGCCTCGGCTTCGAGGCCCTGGCGACCACCAGTGCGGGGCTCGCATTCAGCCTTGGCCGGCCAGATGCCGAGGCGGCGTTGAGCCTGGATGAAACCCTGGATAACGCCAGTGCCATCGTCGATGCCACGCCGCTGCTGGTGGCAGCCGATCTGGAGAACGGTTTCGGCGAGCAGCCCGAGGTGTGTGCCCAGACCATCCTGAGCGCCGCCGAGGCGGGCCTGGTGGGCGGCTCGATCGAAGATGCGAGCGGCCGCAGCGAGGCGCCGATCTATGATTTCGCGCTGTCCGTGGCGCGTGTGCGGGCGGCGGTAGCGGCAGCGCGCAGCCTGCCATTCCCATTCATGCTCTGCGCCCGGGCGGAAAACCTGCTGCACGGGCGCCTGGACCTGGACGACACCATCAAACGCCTGCAAGCCTACGTCGAGGCCGGAGCGGACGTGCTGTATGCGCCAGGGCTGCGCACGGTCGATGAAGTCCGCGCAGTGGTGCAGGCGCTGGCGCCCAAGCCTGTGAACGTGCTGATGGGCATGCCCGGGATGGCGCTGAGCGTGAATCAACTGCAGGACCTGGGCGTGAAGCGCATCAGCGTCGGCTCTTCGCTGGCCCGCGCTGCGCTGGGTGCCTTCGAGCGTGCTGCGCTGGAAATCCGCGATCAGGGCACGTTCGGCTATGGCGAGCAGGCGCTGCCGTTCGCCCGGCTCAATGACCTGTTCCGCCGCTGAGGCCCTGTGCGCATTGGGTTGGCCGCGTTGGCGGCGCTACTGACGTCGGTCGGCGCTGCCTGGCAACTCGGCTGGCGCCTGCCAAACGCTTGGAACCCTTGGGCTGTGCTGGACGTGCAGCAAGCGCCGAACCTGCTGACTGCCTACAAACTGTCGCGCCTGAGGGATGATCCTGAGTTGTGTCGCAGGTCCTTGCAAACCTCGACCTTGCGTGTGAAGTCGCAGGCTGATAGCCCGCCTGATGCCAACTGCCCCTTGCACAATGTCTGGCGTGTAGAGGGTGGTCAAGCGCGCGTGAGCAGCAGCTTTCTTGCCAGTTGTCCGCTGGCGGTGGCCTATGCTCTGTTCGAGGTGCATAGCCTGCAACCGGCCGCGCAGCGCGTATTCGGCCAGCCGGTGACGCAGGTCGATCACCTCGGCAGCTTTGCCTGCCGCAACGTCTACCACCGCAAGCAGGGGCGATTGAGTCAGCACGCCACGGCCAATGCGTTGGACATCAGCGGTTTTCGCCTCAAGGACGGGCAGCGCATCGTGCTGCTGAGCGACTGGCAAGGGGAGGGGGACAAGGCGCGTTTTCTACGCCAAGTGCGCGATGGCGCCTGTGACAGCTTCAGCACCGTGCTGGGGCCGGACTACAACGCCGCCCACCGCAATCACTTTCACCTGGACATGGGGTTCTGGCAGGTCTGCCGCTGACCTCAGGCGTGCACGCGCACGTTGTTCAGCACCACCGGGCGTGCCCAGTGGGTGTCGAACTCCAGCGCCTGCTGCTGTTGCTCAAGGGTGGTTTGGTCGAACGGCTCGGGCGCCGGATCCAGCAGGTTGCGCTCCAGTTCGGCGATTGGCAGGAACAGCGGGCGCGGCGATGGACCTGGACCCGGTTCGCCGGCAGGCTGGCCTTGGCTCATCACCACCGGGCGCAACCAGCTGTTGTTCAGGTCGAGCTGGCGCTGTTGGTCGATCAGCTCAGCGGCGCTGAAAGGCTCGGGGGCCGGTGGCAACAGCTTGGCTTCGAGTTCGGCCTTGGGCAGGAACAGCGGCTCGGGCGGCGCCACGATGGTGTCCTGCACCGGCAGGGCACGTTGAATTTCGATCAGTGCGAGGGCCTTGGCACCGCCGATGGGTTCGCCGCTTTGCTGGTCGTACTGCACCAGTGCCTGGCTGACACTGTCGACCTCCAGCGCTTGCTGGTCGGCCATCGCGCGGGCGAAGAAATCCTGCCACAGGTGGCTGACGCCACCCAATGCCTGGGTATTCTGCCGACCGTAGTTGCCGACAGGCGACAGGTAGGTCAAGCCGATGGGAAGAGTATCTGTCATGGCAGTCGCGCGCGTTGTGCTCTGGCAGAATAGCGGGATATTCGCTGTATCGGCCGTGGCCGGGCGTTCATTAATTTTTTCGAGTGCAGTATTGGATGGCAGAGCAAGGGCAGGGCACAGGTATCAGGGTCGAGGCGCTGGCTCCGGCGTTCCAGGCGCAGGCGCAGCAGTGGGCTGAGCGTCTGGGGTTGCCGCTGGCGGACGAAATGGCCGAATTTGCCGTGCAGGTCGGTGCCGATGGGTTGCAGATCCAGCAGTTGGGGCCGCAGGCGCCAGGCCCGGTGCGGGTCGACTTCGTCGAGGGTCAGGCGGCGCATCGGCGCCTGTACGGTGGTGGCAGCGGGCAGATGATCGCCAAAGCCGTGGGCATTGCCCAGGGCGTGCGCCCGCAGGTGCTCGATGCCACCGCAGGGCTTGGCAAGGATGCTTTCGTGCTGGCCAGCCTGGGTTGCCAGATGACCTTGATCGAGCGCCAGCCGCTGATCGCCGCGCTGCTGGAAGATGGTCTGGCTCGTGCGCGTGGGGATATGGAAGTCGGTGAGATCGTCGAACGTATGCGGCTATTGACCGGCAATGCCATTGAGCGCATGCGCGGTTGGGAAGGCGAGGCACCGCAGGTGATCTACCTCGACCCGATGTTCCCACATCGCGACAAGAGCGCGTTGGTGAAGAAGGAGATGCGCGTGTTCCGCCCGCTGGTGGGTGACGACCTGGATGCCCCGGCGCTATTGGAAGCGGCCTTGGCGCTGGCCACGCATCGTGTGGTGGTCAAGCGCCCGCGCAAGGCACCGATCATCGACGGGCCAAAGCCGAGCCATAGTCTTGAAGGCAAGTCGAGCCGGTATGACATCTACCCGAAGAAGGCGTTGAAAGCCTGAAGGGTAAACCCGCTCCCGCAGGATTGCGCCAAGCCTGAATCCTGCGCTGCACCCGTAGGCGCGGCCTCGTGCCGCGATACGTGCCATCTTGCGGCTGATTCAAGGCATTGTTTTCAAGCTTGGAAGGCGCGCAAGAATATCCCCACCACCTCGCGCACATGGGCCTCGGCCGCCTCGCCTTGCAGCGGCCCCGCACACCCCAGCAGCAAGCGATAATCCGGTGCTCCCTTGACCAGGCAGAAGAAATGCTCCGCCGCATGCAGCGGGTTGTCGATGCACAGCAGGCCGCGTTCGTGGGCCCCGCGCAGCAGCGCCTCCATGCCCGCCAACACCCGCTTGGGCCCGGCCTCGTAGAAATACTCGCCAAAGCTTGGATCGAGGCTGCCCTGGGCAATGATCAGGCGACTGAGCTTGACCGCCTCGTCACTGCTGATAAGCGCCTGAAAGCCCCGCGCGATGGTCAACAGCACGTCTTCCACCGGCGCACCTTCGGGGTACTCGAAAAGCAGATCCGGCAGTTGCATCTGGCAGGTCGCCATGACTGCTGCGCAGAACAGTGTCTGTTTGTCGGTGAAGTGACTGTAGACCGTCAGTTTCGAAACACCTGCCGCCGCAGCGACCGCATCCATGCTGGTGTTGGCATAGCCAAGGCTCAGGAACAGCGCCTTGGCGGCCTCGAGGATGGCCTCGCGTTTGGCCAGGTCCTTTGGCCGGCCTGGGCCGATGGGTGCGTCATTGGACATGGGGAACCGTATCGTGGGTGAAAGTGCGCCATCTTACCGGGTCGAGAGCGATCCGGGGCCAGCATGCGTTGCAACGTTAATCTGGTTTTTCTCTCGGCAACCGCTTCCCGGAGACGTTTGGCTGATTTAGTATACTCGCCAGTATAAATATTAGCTGCGTCCTCTGCCGAAGGTTTTCCATCATGTTGCGTCGTGCATTGTCGTTCGCCCTGCCTGCTGCCCTCTTACTGCTCACCGCCTGCGGCCAGGAGGCCGCGCCCCCGGCCGCGCCGCGTCCAGCGCTGGTGATCCAGCCTCAGCCAACGGGGGCGTCTGCCGACAGCTACCCTGGCGAAGTCCGCGCGCGCTTCGAGCCTGAGCTGGCGTTTCGCATCGCCGGCAAGGTCAGCAAGCGCCTGGTTGAAGAGGGGCAGCGGGTCAAGGCTGACCAGCCGTTGGCCGAACTCGATCCGCAAGACGTACGCCTGCAACGTGAGGCCAGCCATGCGCAAGTAGCCGCCGCCGAGGCGAACCTTGCACTGGTGCGTGCCGAGCGTGACCGCTACCAGAAGCTGCTGGAGCGTGGGATGGTCAGCCATTCGCAGTTCGACAATGCCGAAAACCTCTACCGCGCAGGTCAGGCCCGCCTCAAGCAGGCCAAGGCCGAGCTTGACGTGGCAGGTAACCAGACCGAGTACACGGTGTTACGCGCGCCACAGGCCGGTGTGATCGCCAAGCGCCAAGTGGAAGTGGGCCAGGTGGTGGCTGCGGGGCAGACGGTTTTCACCTTGGCGGCTGACGGCGAGCGTGAGGTACTGATTGGCTTGCCTGAACAGCAGTTCGCCCGTTTCTCGGTGGGGCAGGCGGTCAGCGTCGAGCTGTGGTCGCACCCCAATGAACGTTTCGAGGCGCGCATCCGCGAGTTGTCGCCAGCGGCGGATCCTCGCTCGCGCACGTTCGCTGCACGCATCGCCTTCAACGGCGTCGCACCTGCCGAGCTGGGCCAGAGTGCGCGGGTGTTCATTGCACATGCCGAGCAGGCGCCGCTGGCGGTGCCGCTTTCGGCGGTCAGTGCCGAGGCAGGGCAGACCTATGTGTGGCGGGTGGGCCAGGATAACCGTTTGCAGCGCGCGCCCGTGCGCCTGGGCGCGTATGGGGCCGACAGCGTGCCGGTGCTCGAAGGCTTGCAGGCCGGCGACTGGGTGGTCGCTGCCGGCGGCCATGTGCTGCGCGAAGGCCAGCAGGTCCGTCCAGTGGACCGCAACAACCGCAACGTGAACCTGGCGACCAAGGAGTAAGTCAGCATGGGTTTCAACCTTTCCGCCTGGGCGCTGCGCAATCGTCAGATCGTGTTGTTCCTGATGATCCTGCTGGCGGCGATTGGCGCTGTGTCCTACACCAAGCTGGGCCAGAGCGAAGATCCTCCGTTCACCTTCAAGGCCATGGTCGTGCGTACCCTGTGGCCGGGTGCCACCGCCGAAGAAGTCTCGCGCCAGGTTACCGAGCGCATTGAGAAGAAACTCATGGAGACCGGCGAGTACGAGAGGATCGTGTCGTTCTCGCGCCCCGGCGAGTCGCAGGTCACGTTCATGGCGCGCGACTCGCTGCATTCCAAGGATATTCCGCAGTTGTGGTACCAGATCCGCAAGAAGGTCGCGGACATCAAGCACACCCTGCCGCCCGAAGTGCAGGGCCCATTCTTCAACGATGAGTTCGGGACCACCTTCGGTAACATCTACGCATTGACCGGCCCTGGTTTCGACTACGCGGTTCTCAAGGACTATGCCGATCGCATCCAGGTCCAACTGCAACGGGTCAAGGATGTAGGCAAGGTCGAGTTGGTGGGGCTACAGGACGAGAAGATCTGGATCGAGCTGTCCAATACCAAGCTGGCCACCCTCGGCGTGCCGCTGGCCTCGGTGCAGCAAGCGCTGCGTGACCAGAACGCGGTGAGCACCGCAGGCTTCTTCGAAACCCCCAGCGAGCGTTTGCAGTTGCGGGTGAGCGGGCGTTTCGACAGCGTCGAGCAGATCCGCCAGTTCCCGATTCGGGTGGGTGACCGCACGTTCCGTATCGGCGATGTCGCCGAGGTCCAGCGCGGCTTCAACGACCCACCCGCGCCGCGTATGCGCTTTATGGGCGAGGACGCCATCGGCCTTGCCGTGTCGATGAAGGACGGCGGTGACATCCTCGAGTTGGGCAATGCCCTGGAGGGCGAGTTCGCCCGCCTGGCGCAGGGCCTGCCGGCAGGCATGCAGTTGCGCAAGGTGTCCGATCAGCCGGCGGCGGTCCAAGCCGGGGTTGGCGAGTTCGTCCAGGTGCTGGTCGAGGCACTGGCCATCGTGTTGCTGGTGAGCTTCTTCTCGCTGGGTGTGCGCACCGGGTTGGTGGTCGCCTTGGCGATTCCGCTGGTGCTGGCCATGACCTTCGCCCTGATGCACTACTTCGGTATCGGCCTGCACAAGATCTCGCTGGGGGCCCTGGTGCTGGCTTTGGGGTTGCTGGTGGACGATGCGATCATCGCCGTGGAGATGATGGCGATCAAGATGGAACAGGGCTACGACCGGCTCAAGGCGGCCAGCTATGCCTGGTCGAGCACCGCATTCCCGATGCTCACCGGCACGTTGATCACCGCCGCGGGTTTCCTGCCAATCGCCACGGCCGCCTCCGGCACGGGCGAATACACCCGCTCGATCTTCCAGGTGGTGACCATCGCCTTGCTGACCTCGTGGGTCGCGGCGGTGTTGTTCGTGCCGTACCTGGGCGAGCGCCTGCTACCGGACCTGGCCAAGCTTCACGCGGCGCGCCATGGCCACGACGGGCAGGCCCCCGACCCATACGCCACGCCGTTCTACCAGCGCGTGCGGCGGCTGGTGGCCTGGTGCGTGCGGCGGCGCAAGACGGTGATTGTGCTGACCATCGCGGTCTTCGTTGGCAGCATCGTGCTGTTTCGTTTCGTGCCGCAGCAGTTCTTCCCGGCTTCCGGGCGCCCGGAACTTATGGTTGACCTCAAGCTGGCCGAAGGTGCCTCGTTGAGCCACACCACCGAGCGTGTTCAGCAACTCGAAGCGCTGCTCAAGCAGCAGGAAGGTATCGAAAACTACGTGGCCTATGTCGGCACGGGTTCGCCACGCTTCTACCTGCCGTTGGATCAGCAACTGCCCGCAGCGAGCTTCGCCCAGTTCGTGGTACTGGCCCAATCGTTGGAGGCGCGCGAGCGCCTGCGCAGTTGGTTGATCGCGACCCTCGACGAGCAGTTCCCTGACCTGCGTGCGCGTGTCACGCGTCTGGAAAACGGACCGCCCGTGGGCTATCCGGTGCAGTTCCGCGTCACCGGCGAGCACATCGACAACGTGCGTGCTCTGGCTCGCGAGGTGGCGGCCAAGGTGCGCGAGAACCCGCATGTGGTGAACGTGCACCTGGACTGGGAAGAGCCGAGCAAAATGGTGTACCTGAACATCGACCAGGACCGCGCCCGTGCGTTGGGGGTGAGTACAGCGCACCTGTCGAGCTTCCTGCAGAGTTCCCTGACCGGCAGCCATGTCAGCCAGTACCGCGAAGATAACGAGCTGATCGAGATCCTTCTGCGCGGCACCCCTGAGGAGCGCCGCGCGCTGGGCAACCTGGGCAGCCTGGCTTTGCCTACCGACAACGGCCAGAGTGTGGCGCTGAGTCAGGTGGCGACGTTGGAGTACGGTTTCGAAGAGGGGGTGATCTGGCACCGCAACCGCCTGCCAACGGTCACCGTGCGCGCCGATATCTATGGCAAGGAACAGCCGGCCACGCTGACTCAACAGATCCTGCCGTCCTTGCAGCAGATCAAGGCCAAGTTGCCGGATGGCTATCTGCTGGAGGTGGGCGGCACGGTCGAGGACGCCGAACGCGGCCAGCGCTCGGTGAACGCAGGTATCCCGTTGTTCATCGTGGTGGTGCTGAGCTTGCTGATGATCCAGCTGCGCAGTTTCTCGCGAATGTTCATGGTGTTCCTCACTGCACCCCTGGGGTTGATCGGCGTCACCTTGTTCCTGCTGGTGTTCCGCCAGCCGTTCGGTTTCGTCGCCATGCTTGGGACGATCGCCTTGGCGGGCATGATCATGCGTAACTCGGTGATTCTGGTGGACCAGATCGATCAGGATATCGCCGCAGGGTTGAGCCGTTGGGAGGCAATCATCGAAGCCACCGTGCGACGTTTCCGGCCGATCGTGCTGACTGCCCTGGCGGCGGTGCTGGCGATGATTCCGCTGTCGCGCAGCGTGTTCTATGGGCCGATGGCGGTGGCGATCATGGGCGGCTTGATCGTCGCCACGGTGCTGACGCTGCTGTTCCTGCCGGCGCTGTATGCGGCGTGGTTCAGGGTCAAGAGCAGTCGCTAGCGACGAGTGTCAAGCTGCAACATAGCGGGCCAGTGACGGCCCGCTTTTTCTTGCAGCTTGCAGCTCACCACTTGCAGCTGCGCGCTTCAAAGCGCGCCGAACACCTTCTTGGCCAGGCTGGTCGCTGCCTGTGCTGGGTTCTTGCGAATGCTTTCTTCCTGCTTGGCGATCATCTCGAACAGGCCATCCAGGGCTTTTTCGGTCACGTAGCTTTCGATGTTGGCGCTCTTGGCGTCGATCACGCCCAGGCCTGCGGCTTGGCCGGCGAAGTTGTTGTACTGCTTGGCCAGGCCCACCTGGTCGGTGGCTTGCTTGACGATCGGCAGGAACTTGGCGCGGATCTCTTCGCGACTGCTCTTGTTCAGGTATTGGGTGGCGGAGTCATTGCCGCCGCTGAGGATGCCCTTGGCATCGGTCACGGTCATCTTCTTCACCGCATCCACCAGAATGGCCTGGGCCTGCGGTACGGCCGCCTCGGCCGCCTTGTTCATGCTGGCTTCCAGTGCTTCGACCTGGTCGCCCTTGCCGAACATCTTCATGGCCTTGGCTGCCTTGCCCAGTTTACCTGGCAACTCGATGCGCACATCGGGGTTGTTGCTGAAGCCGCCTGGGGTGCTCAGTTGCTTGACGGCAACCTGCGCGCCTTGGGTGAGGGCATCTTTAAGGCCCGTGGAGGCATCGCCTTGGGACAGGTCGCTGAGCGACAGGGCCAGGGCGCTGGCCGACAGCAGCAGGCCGGCGCATAGGGTGGTGAAGCGCAGGGAGGTGCGAAGCATGGGGATTTCCTTATGGGCAAAATGGAGCGGGTTCAGCGAGCCGGATCGACTTTGATCCGCAGCGGCTGCGGGTCGTTACCGTCGAGTGCCACGCCGTGCTGCTCGGTGTTGATGAACAGTAGCTGGCCGTCCAGCGTGATGCGCGCGCTCAGCGCGTAGCGGTGGCCGGGCTTGACCTGGGCTGGATCGTACGTGAGGTGGAACGGCAGCGGCACGTTGCCTTTTACCGGGCCTGTCTGGCTGGCCAGGGTCACTGCCGGGGCATCCATCAGCGATACGTCCTGCAGGCTCACGCTCAAGGTGGCGGACGGCGGCAGGGCGATGCGCTGCAGGTAGAAGACTTCGCCATCGAGGCTGGCGTGAGGCGTAGGCGTAGGGGTGGAGCAGGCCGCGAGCAGGGTGGCGCAGCACAGGCTAAAGAGTTTTTTCATGGAATCTCCGGTGCACAAGGGGTTGGCTTGTGGCCAACCCCTCGGACTTTAGCGGATTTTCGCCGGATGTGCGGCCCTGCGCGGGAAGCGGAGGCCGTCTGCGTCGGCAATGCGCCGATGCGCCGTACCCCGGCGAACCGTCATTCTGCCGGCAAAGGCCCCGGTGTTTCGCCGTGATGCAGCGCCACCTGACGGATCGACAGACGCAGTTCGGCCGACAGCACGCGCTTGGCTACACCTTCGGCCAGTTCGCCGAGCTTGTCGTGATGGCCGAGCTTGCCGCTAGCATCCGGGCGCAGCACGCCTTCGCGTACCAAGGTCTGGATGAAATGGCGGAACAGGGTCTTGTCGAAGAACTCCGGGGCGTTGAGCCCATGCAGGATCGACAGGCGCTGGGCCATCATCACGCACAGCTCCTCCAGCTCTTCGGCAGTCAGCGTGTGCTGGCCGCTGTTGAGCAACAGCGAGGTGGCCATGTAGAAGCGTTGCAGGGTCTGGGTGATGGTGCGGGCCAGCAGGGTCAGCAGCACGAACTGCCGCGAGCTTGGCGCCGGGCGCAGGTACACGCCGTTCTCGAAGCGCAGCAGGCCCTGCTCGACCAGTGCGTTGAGCCATTGGTCGATCACCTCGTCCAGTTGCTCGGGTGCCCAGCGCAGGAACAGCTCGGCCTGCAAGTAGGGATACAGCGCACGTACGTATTGCCCGACCAATTCGCGGCTCATGCGCGAGCTGCTCTGGAAGAAACTCGCCAGCAGCCCCGGCAGGGCGAAGATATGCAGCACGTTGTTGCGGTAGTAGGTCATCAGGACTGCGTTGGCTTCGTCCAGGTAGAGGATGCGCCCCAACGCATCTTTCTGCTCGGCCAGCAGGTCCATACCCAGCACATGCGTGATCAGCGCCTGGCCGTCGCCTTCGGGCAGGGTGGTGTGCGGTGAGTAGGGCACTTGGCGCAGCAGGGCCAGGTACAGGTCCAGCACCCGGTTCAGGGCCCGTTCGTCGAGGGCCAGGCGGCTGGTCGACAACAGTGCCAGGGCCACCAGGTTGACCGGGTTGACCGCAGCGGCCTCGTTGAGGTGGCGGGCCACGGTTTCGCCCAGGCGTGTGGTGGTGTCGTTGAGCCAGGCCGGGCGGTACTGTGGCGCCAGGTCCTGCTCGCGCCAGCCGGGTTGCTGCTCATCGAGGAAAGCATTCAGCCGGATCGGCTCGCCGAAGTTGACCGACACCTGGCCGAAGCGCTGCTTGAGGGCGCCAATGACCTTGAAGATGTCGAAGATCGATTCTTTCTTCTTGCTCGCTCCGCGTAGTTCGCCGAGGTAGGTGCGGCCTTCGAGCACCCGCTCGTAGCCGATGTACACCGGTACGAAGACGATCGGTGTGCGTGAGGAGCGCAGGAAGCTGCGCAGGGTGATCGACAGCATGCCGGGGCGCGGCTGGAGCATGCGCCCGGTGCGCGAGCGGCCACCTTCGACGAAGTACTCCACCGGGAAACCCTTGGTGAACAGGGTGTGCAGGTACTCGTTGAACACCGCCGTATACAGCGGATTGCCCTTGAAGGTGCGGCGCATGAAGAACGCCCCACCGCGCCGCAGCAGGCCGCCGATCAGCGGCATGTTGAGGTTGATGCCGGCGGCGATGTGCGGCGGCGTCAGGCCGTTGCGAAACAGCAGGTAGGACAGCAGCAGATAGTCGATATGGCTGCGGTGGCAGGGCACGTAGATGACCTCGTGGCCCGGGGCGATGCCCTGCACCTGCTCGATGTGGTTGACCTTGATGCCGTCGTAGATCTTGTTCCAGAACCAACTGAGCACCACTTCGAGGAAGCGGATGGCGGTGTAGGTGTAGTCCGAGGCGATTTCGTTGCCGTAGTGCAGCGCCTTGGCCTCGGCCTTGGCGTAGGGGATCTTCTCGCGCTCGGCCTCGTCGCTGATCGCCTGGCGCACCAGTGGGTCGTGTACCAGGCCCTTGACCAGGTTGCGCCGATGCGAAATATCCGGGCCGATAACTGCGGTCTTGAGATTGCGAAAGTGTACCCGCATGACCCGCTGGGCCATGCGCACCGTGCGCTCATGGCCTTTGTTGTGATCGACCAGTTCGCGCAGGTGAATCGGCGCTGAGAACTGCACGCGGGTCTTGCGCCCGAGAATCAGGATGCTCAGCAGCCGGCGCAGGCGCCCGGTGACCGCCCAGCTGTCGGCGAACAGCAGTTTCCACGGGCTCGATTCGCTGGCTGGGGTCTGCCCCCAGAACACGCTGACCGGGATGATCTGGGCATCCTCTTCGGCGTGTTGGGTGATGGCGGCGACCAGGCGCTGTAGGGTCGGTGGCGCGCCACGCTTGTCGTGGCGGCCGAGCCAATCGGGGTCAGGGGTGAGGTAGAAGAACGCCGCCGGTTCCTGCAAGGGGCCAACCGCCACCGGCAATACCGGGCGCGGCAGCCCTGCTTTGGTGCACTCGCGGTCGATCACAGCCAGATCGGTGAGCGAAGGCGAGGGCAGGGCGTAGAACACCGGGCGGCTGCGATCGAGCTTGAGCGTCAGCGAGGACTGGTTGATGGTCTCGGAGCGCACCCATAGGTACAGCACGCGACGCAGGGCGCCGAAGATGAGGCGGCGCAAGGGGGAACGGGTCATGGGGTTGGTGCCCTGGATGAGATCTTTCGAGTGTTTTCCACGGTATTAGTCTGCCGTATCTGCGTAAGTTCAGCAAAAATCGGCAAAAATACCGCCCGTCATGAATTTTTTTTGTTCCCTGTCATATACTCGGCCTGCTGCTTGCTTAAGTATTGACAAGCCGCAACGGCGCGGGTGGTGAGCCCCTGCCAGCAAGGCGATCTTCAAAATAAAAATCCGGAGTAGTTCAGATGTCGTCTCGTGAGACTGGGAATGTGAAGTGGTTCAACGATGCCAAGGGTTATGGCTTCATTCAGCGCGACGGTGGTGCGGATGTGTTCGTCCACTATCGGGCAATTCGCGGTGAGGGGCATCGCACCCTGGTCGAGGGACAACAGGTGGAGTACGCCTTGGTACAGGGCCAGAAAGGCCTCCAGGCCGAAGACGTCGTCGGTCTCTGACCGCCGCCGCAAGCGGTAAGCCTCAAGCTGCAAGCTGACCGTGGAGCTTGCAGCCTGATGCGTCCGAACTTGCAGCTTGTCGCTTACAACTCGCAGCTTGTAGCTTTGAGTGCTTAGCTTCAGTGTGTACGCCAGGTGATTTCCTGTTCACCGTCGGCGCTGATGCGGATCCAGCGATCGGCATCCTCTTCCCCGTCTTCCTCGCTCCAACTGCCGGGTGCGCAGCGCACTTCGACCGCGAGTGCGGCGAACGCCGCGCGCGCGCAGGCGATGTCATCGGCCCACGGGGTCTGGTCGCTCTCCAGGTACAAGCTGTTCCATTTCCCTACAGCCTTCGGTAACCAAGTGACCGGAATGTTACCGGCCATGCACTTGAAGGTCTGGCCTTTTTGCTTCCATTCGCTGCACGGGCCAAGGGCCTCGGTGAGCCAGGTGGCGATCTGCCGGTGATCGACGTCGTCGTCCTTGAGGTAGATCTCGATATCGGGTTGACGCATAGGGGGCTCCAGTGTGCTCAGTCTTGGCGCACGAAATAGTCATAACGCATGGAAACCGTGACGTCGAACGGTTCGGGCTGCTCGATCACCTGTGCGCGTTTTTCGGCGCTGGCGCGCCAGCCGTGCGGAGTCATGGCCAACAGGTCGGCGCGGGCCTTGGCCTCGACCAGGCTCAGGCGAAATTCGAGTACCTCGCTGTGGGCGTGCTGCATGCCTTGAGGAATCAGGGCGAGGTGCTTGTCGTCAGCGTAGGGGCGAACCTCATCGTAGAGCACCTCGCGCAACTCCATCAGGTGGCCGCTGGTCGGCCCCACCCGCATCAGGCCGCCGCCGGGGGCGAGCAGGCGCTTGGCTTCTTGCCAGTCCAGCGGGCTGAAGACGCTGGCGATGAAGCCGCAGCTGGCATCGGCCAGCGGCACGCGGGCCATGCTGGCGACCATCCAGGTCACTTCGGGGGCGCGCCGGCAGGCACGCTTGACCGCCTCGCGGGAGATGTCCAGGGCGTAGCCGTCGGCGCTTGGCAGCGCCTCGGCAAGCTGGGCGGTGTAGTAGCCCTCGCCACAGCCGATATCCAGCCAGGCGGACGGGGTGCGTTCGGCAGCCAACTGCGCCAGGCGGCGGGCCACCGGCGCGTAGTGGCCTGCTTCGAGGAAGTCGCGGCGGGCCTCGACCATGGCCTGGTTGTCGCCTGGGTCGCGGCTGTTCTTGTGCTGTACCGGCAGCAGGTTCAGGTAGCCCTGGCGGGCGCGGTCGAAACGGTGGCCGGCAGGGCAGGCCACGCCGTTGTCGAGCCGCGCCAGGGGCGCCTGGCAGAGAGGACAGGCGAGCATCAGGCGAGCAACCGCACCAGGGTCTGGTAGTAGATCTCGGTCAGTAGGTCGAGGTCGCTGGCCAGGATGCGTTCGTCAACCTGGTGAATGGTGGCGTTGACCGGGCCCAGCTCGACCACCTGGGTGCCCATGGTGGCGATGAAGCGACCATCAGAGGTGCCACCGCTGGTGGACGGTTGGGTGTCGCGACCGGTGACGGCCTTGATGCTCGAAGAGACCGCATCGAGCAGCTCGCCCGGCTCGGTGAGAAACGGCAGGCCCGACAGCGCCCAGTCGATGGTCCACTCCAACTGGTGCTTGTCCAGAATCGCCGCGACCCGCTGTTGCAGACCTTCGACCGTGGATTCGGTGGAGAAACGGAAGTTGAACAGCGCAGTCAGCTCGCCAGGCACCACGTTTGTGGCACCGGTACCGGCATTGAGGTTGGAGATCTGGAAGCTGGTCGGC
Source organism: Pseudomonas sp. NY15463 (assembly GCF_048068415.1). Classification (NCBI taxonomy): domain Bacteria; kingdom Pseudomonadati; phylum Pseudomonadota; class Gammaproteobacteria; order Pseudomonadales; family Pseudomonadaceae; genus Pseudomonas; species Pseudomonas sp. NY15463. The sequence continues at coordinate 302,057 of NZ_JBLUQD010000002.1, read as the reverse complement.
GGGAAGAATGCGTTGCCTTCGTCCCAGTGCTCGGCGGCCAGTTCCGCCAGGGCCGCAGCGGCCAGGTGGATCGGGTTGCGTGCCAGGTGCGGATAGGCCACGTGACCTTGCTTGCCGCGCACGGTCAGCTTGGCGCCGAGCGAGCCACGACGGCCGTTCTTGACCACGTCACCGAGCAGTTGGGTACTCGACGGTTCCCCGACGATGCACCAGTCCAGGCGCTCGTTGCGGGCCTTGAGCAACTCGACCACGGCCTTGGTGCCATAGTGGGCCGGGCCTTCCTCGTCGCTGGTGATCAGGAAGGCCACTTTGCCGCGGTGGTTCGGGTAGTCCTGCACGAAGCGCTCGCAGGCGACCACCATCGAGGCCAGGCTGCCCTTCATGTCGGCGGCGCCGCGGCCGCAGAGCATGCCGTCGGCGTCGATCAGCGCGTCGAACGGCTCGTGTTGCCACTGCTGCACGGGGCCGGTGGGGACCACGTCGGTGTGCCCGGCGAAGCACAGCACCGGACCCTCCTGGGTGCCGTGGGTGGCCCAGAAATTGTCGACGTCTTCGAAACGCAGCGGTTCGAGCTGGAAGCCGACAGCGCCCAGGCGGTTCATCATCTGAGTCTGGCAGTCAGCGTCGACCGGGGTGACCGACGGGCGACGGATCAGGTCACAGGCCAGTTGCAGGGTAGGCGAGAGCTCGGCGGGGGCCGTCATGGGGAACTCCGGGGCAAGGCAAGGCGGGAAAATCCAAGGGGCGTTATCTTATATCAAATGACTTCGTCGGGCACTCTGCGCTTTATGAGCGATCACGAACTCGCAAGCCCGCTCCCACAGGGTACGCGGCGGGCTTGCGAACATCGGTCTCAGACGGTTTGGGCCTCGGTAGCCTTTTCCACCGGCTTGGGCAGCGATGACAGAAACGCCATCACCAATGCCGCTACATAGGGCAACGATTGCACCAGCAACATCGCCACCCAGAAACGCATGTCCGAACTCGGCAGCCCCTGCACCAGGTAGATACCGAGTGCCGCGCCCCACAGCAGCAACATGATGAACAGCTCTTCACGTGCTTCGGAAATCGCCACCAGTAAGCCATGGCTGTCGGCATTCTTAGGCGTGCGGAAGAACGGCATGCTGCTGGTGAAGAACCCATACAGCACCGCCTTGGCGATGGTATGCGACAGCGCCAGGCCCGCCAGTGCCGCCGCAAAGGCATCCTTGAGGTCGACACCGACAGCGCGCCGATACAGGAACACGATCTTGCCAACCTTGAAGAAGAACAGCGCCAGCGGCGGGATGGCGAAAATCATCAGCGGCGGGTCGACCCGGTGCGGCACGATGATCATTGCCGCCGACCACAACAGTGCCCCGACGGTGAAGAAGATGTTCATGCCATCGGCGATCCACGGCAGCCAGCCGGCCAGGAAGTGATAGCGCTGGCCACGGGTCAGCTCGCTGCCTTTGCCGCGCAGCAGGGCGCTGGTGTGGTGCTTGATGATCTGGATGGCACCGTAGGCCCAGCGGAAACGCTGCTTCTTGAAGTCGATGAAGGTGTCGGGCATCAGGCCCTTGCCATAGCTGTTGTGTGCATAGGCAGCCGACAGGCCTTTCTCGAACACCCGCAGGCCTAGCTCGGCATCCTCGCAAATGCACCATTCGGCCCATCCCAGTTCTTCGAGCACCGAACGTCGGGTCATGGTCATGGTGCCGTGCTGGATGATCGCGTCACGGTCGTTGCGGGTGACCATGCCGATGTGGAAGAAGCCTTTGTATTCGCTGTAGCACAGCTTCTTGAAAGCGCTTTCGTGCTGGTCGCGGTAATCCTGCGGCGATTGCACCACGGCGATTTTCGGGTCGGCGAAGTGCGGCACCATATGCTTGAGCCAGTTGCGGTCGACGCAGTAGTCCGAGTCGATCACCGCGATCACTTCTGCATCCTTGGCGGTGTGCGGGATCAGGTAGTTGAGCGCGCCACCCTTGAAGCCTGCGAGGGGCGCCACATGGAAGAACTTGAAGCGCGGCCCGAGCTTTTCGCAATGAGCCTTCAGCGGCTCCCAGACGGCGGGGTCCTTGGTGTTGTTGTCGATCACCAGCACTTCGTAATCGGGGTAGTCCAGCGCTGCGAGGGCGTCGAGGGTCTGTTTGACCATCTCGGGCGGCTCGTTGTAGCACGGCACATGCACCGAAACCTTCGGGCGATAGGCGCTGTCGCCGTGCACCGGCAAGAATTCGCGGCGTCGTTTGTGTATCCACACCGCCTCGGCCAGCTCATGCGCCTCGGTCAGCAATACGATGAACACGCCCAACGCGCCCAGCGCCAGCAACACGCCGACGGTCAGGCTGAACCAGGTGCTGTATTGCTGGCTGTAGTCGTAGCCGATCCACACCAGCACCGATCCGCACAGGAACGTGATGAAGGTGAGGAAGGTGCGTCCACGCTGGCGCAGCGTCGAGCCGTCGATCAGCAGCACCGCCAGGGCGATCATCGCCAGGACCACCGAGGCCACGGCCAGGGCCCGCCATTGTGGAATGGCCACGATCGGGCCTTCGAAGTTGAATTTCTGCTGGCGCTCGGCGTTGAACACGCCCCAATAGGCGCCCACCGAGCCCTCGTCGCTGGCCTTCCAGGGTTGGTCATAGGCTTCGATGACGAAGTAGTTGTAGCCGCGTCGGTTGAGGGTATTGACCAAGGTGCGCAGGTAGATGGCCTGGTCGGCTTGAGTGGCGTCGGCGCCGCCACGCATGCGGCCATTGCTCGGCCAGCCGACTTCGGAGAGCAGTAGCGGCTTACGCGGGAACTGCTTGCGCAGCTCGCGGGCGCGGTCGAGGACGAACTGCACCGAATCTTTCATCGGCACGAACTCCCAGTACGGCAGGATGTGCGCGGCGATCAGATCGACATGCTTGGCCAGTTCGGGGTGCTCCTTCCAGATGTGCCATTGCTCGCTGGTGGTCACCGGCACCTTCACGGCCTTGCGCACCCGATCGAGGTAGGCGATCAGCTCCTCGGGGGTGACCTCTTCGCGAAACAGCGCTTCGTTACCGACCACTACTCGCACCACGCTACGCGAGCTGTTGGCCAGGCCGATGGCTTTTTCGATCTCGCGCTCGTTGCGCTCCAGGTCCTTGCTGATCCAGATACCCAGGGTGACCCGCAAGCCCAGCTCCTCGGCCAGGTGCGGCACCTCTGCCTGGGTACCCTCGACGGTGTAGATACGGATGTTGTCGGTCAGCTTGTTCAGCTGTTCCAGGTCCTGGCGAATCTCGTCCTCGCTGGGGTACTGGCCCTTTTGCGGGCTTTCACCCAGGCGAAACGGCGAATAGGAAAAGCCGGAAATCTGTTCCGGCCAGACGGGCGCGGACACCGGGCGGTTGATCAGGGCCCAGAACCCGGTGAACAGCGCGGCGATGGCCAGGACCACCACCAGGTTGAGGCCGAACTTGCGTGATGACATAGGTGTTTCCGAAGAGGGGAGCGGGCGCATGATTTCAGCCCTGTCGCACAAGGCTGAGCGTTGGATATGCGACAGAGGATGAAGTTCTTCGCCGACTCAGTTGTCGTCCATATCGTTTGGTTCGATAAGACATTAAAGCAGGCTTGGTAGGATTCTTTCCAACGGCAGCCTGTGAAGCGGCCTCTTGCCCTATAATGCGCGCCGGTTTTTTTCGAGTTTCGAGCATGAGCACAGAAGATCCACGCTTTGCCGGTGTCGCCCGGCTGTATGGCGACCAAGGGCTGCAACGCCTGGCACAGGCCCATGTGGCGGTGGTCGGCATCGGCGGGGTCGGCTCGTGGGTGGCCGAGGCCCTGGCGCGCAGTGGCGTGGGCGAGATCAGCTTGTTCGACCTGGACGATGTCTGTGTCAGCAACACCAATCGCCAGGCGCATGCGCTGCAAGGGCAGGTCGGGCGGCCCAAGGTCGAGGTGATGGCCGAGCGCCTGCGTGCGATCAACCCGGCCATCAATGTTCATGCGGTGGCCGACTTCGTCACCCGCGAGAGCATGGCCGAGCACATCACCGAGCAGATGGACTGCGTGATCGACTGCATCGACAGCGTGATGGCCAAGGCCGCACTGATCGCCTGGTGCAAACGGCGCAAGATCGCCATCATCACCACCGGTGGGGCAGGTGGGCAGATCGATCCTACCCAGATCCAGATCGCCGACCTCAACAAGACCTTCAACGATCCGTTGGCCTCGCGGGTACGCTCGACGTTGCGCCGGGACTACAACTTCTCGCGCAACACCAGTCGCAACTATCAGGTCCCGTGCGTGTTCTCCAGCGAGCAACTGCGCTATCCGAAGGGCGATGGCAGCGTGTGCCTGCAAAAGAGCTTCGTTGGTGAGGGTGTGCGCCTGGACTGTGCAGGGGGCTTTGGTGCGGTGATGATGGTGACCGCCACCTTTGCCATGGTGGCGGCGAGCAAGGCCATCGAAAAACTCGTGGGCGGTGCGCGGCGGCCTTCGGAGCGGGTCAAGGCCGAGTAGCCGCCCTGTGCAAGCGGGTTTGCCGTAGTGCCGGACCACTGCGCAACAGGCTGCGCCGATTCAGCGCCTTGACGCCAATTCCGCCATACGCTGCAACACCGCATGCAGCCCATTGGCGCGTGACGGCGACAACTGACGCTCAAGCCCTAGCCGGGTAAACCACTGCCCCAGGTCCAGCTCAGCCAGCTCGTCACTGGCCAACCCCTGGACCCGCACCAGCAGCAATGCCAGCAACCCGCGCAACAAACGCGCATCGCTGGTGGCCTTGAACCGCCATTGCCCATCCACCTGCGTAGCGACCAGCCACACCAGGCTTTCGCAGCCATGCACGCGGTTGGACTCGTGCTTTTCACTGTCCTGTAGCGGCTCCAGCCGCTCACCCCATTGCATCAGCAAGCGAGCGCGCTGCTCCCAGCCGCGCGCCTGCTCGAAGCTCTCCAGCGCCTGGTTGGCATCGACTGAAAGGCTCATCGCAGTAGCTCCAGGCCTTGGTCGAGGGCGTCGAAGAAACGCTGTAGGTCGTCGCTGTCGTTGTAGAGTCCCAGCGACACACGGATCGCGCCCTCCAACTGCATGCCCTTGAGCAACGGCATGGCGCAGTGGTGTCCGGCGCGCACGGCGATGCCCTGCTCGGTGAGCAGGTGGGCGATATCGGCGTTGTGCACGCCGTCGACGACGAAACTGGCCAGCGCCGCCTGGGGCGAGGCCAGCACCCGGATGCCGTCACGATCGGCCAGACCGCGCAGCAGGTGCTGATGCAGGCTGGCTTCGTGGTTGGCCACGGCGTTGGCGTCGAGGCTGGCGAGGTAGTCCAGGGTCGCGCCCAGGGCGATGATGCTGGCGATAGGCGGCGTTCCCGCCTCGAACCCCAGCGGTGCCGGGCGAAAGCTTGCACTCTGGTAGTCGGCCAATTGCACCATTTCGCCGCCGTACTGCCAGTGGCGCAGCAGCGCCTGCGCCTGCACGCGACCGTACAGCACGCCCACGCCGTCCGGGCCATATAGCTTGTGGCTGGAAAATACGTAGAAATCGCAGCCCAGTTGCTGCATGTCGTGACGGCCATGCACGATCCCTTGGGCGCCATCGACCACGCTTAGCGCCCCTTGGGCACGGGCATGGCTGAGCAACGCGGCCAGCGGCTGCCAGGTGCCGAGTACGTTGGACAACTGGCTGAGCGCAACCAGTCGGGTGCGTGGGCCGATCAGTTGCAGGGCGTGGTCCAGGTCGATGCAGCCGTGCTCGTTCAGCGGCAGCACCACCAGGCGCAGGCCTCGGCGCTGAGCCAACTGCTGCCAGGGCAGCAGGTTGGCATGGTGCTCCAGGGCGCTGATTGCGATCTCGTCGCCCGCCTCGAAATGCGGCTCCAGGCCATACGCCAGCAGGTTGAGCGCCGAGGTCGCACCGTGGGTGAAGACGATCTGCTGCGCATCCGCTGCATTCAGCCAACGGGCAAGCTTGTCGCGGGTGGCTTCGAAGGCTTGGGTCGCCAGGGCGCCGGGCAAGTGCTGGGCACGGTGCACGTTGGCCGCGCCATGGCCGTAATAGTGGCTCAGGGCGTCGATCAGGGCCTGCGGCTTCTGGGTGGTCGCGGCGCTGTCCAGGTAGGTCTGGTGCTGGCGTTGCAAGGCGGCGATGGCGGGGAAATCGGCACGCCAGGGGGAGGGCTGGAACATGTTCGCGGGGCCTGGAATGAAAAATCGGGTCTGCCCGTTAGAGCAGCCCCGATCTTATCACTTCGAACCGGCAGGTTCTCAGTTGTGGGCGTGCAGCGCCTCGTTCAGCTCGATGGCCGACTTGTGGGTCTTGCACTCCACGGCGCCGTTGAGCGAATTGCGACGGAACAGCAGGTCGGTCTGGCCGGCCAGGTCACGGGCCTTGACCACTTTGACCAGTTGGTTGTGCTCGTCGAGCAGGTTCACCTTGGTGCCGGCGGTGATGTACAGGCCTGCTTCAACGGTGTTGCGGTCGCCCAGCGGAATGCCGATCCCGGCGTTGGCGCCGATCAGGCAGCCTTCGCCGACCTTGATGACGATGTTGCCGCCGCCGGACAGGGTGCCCATTGTCGAGCAGCCGCCGCCCAGGTCCGAACCCTTGCCGACGAATACGCCCGCCGAGACGCGGCCTTCGATCATGCCTGGGCCTTCGGTGCCAGCGTTAAAGTTGACGAAGCCTTCGTGCATGATGGTGGTGCCTTCGCCGATGTAGGCGCCCAGGCGCACACGGGCGGTATCGGCGATACGCACGCCAGCCGGAACTACGTAGTCGGTCATCTTCGGGAACTTGTCCACCGAGAACACTTCCAGCAGTTCACCCTTCAGGCGTGCTTCGAGTTGCAGCTCGGCCAGCTCGCTCAGGTCAACCGCACCCTGGTTGGTCCAGGCTACGTTCGGCAGCAGCGGGAAGATACCGGCCAGCGATACACCGTGCGGCTTGACCAGGCGGTGCGACAGCAGGTGCAGCTTGAGGTAGGCCTCGGGGGTGGAGGTCAGCGCTGCGTCTTCGGCCAGCACGGTGGCGACCAGTGGCTTGTGGCTTTCGGCCAGGCGGGTCAGCAGTGCCGCTTGGGCGGCGTCGACCGGCTTGACCGCTTCGGCCAGCTGCGCTGCCTGTGTATTGCTGAAGGCGATGGCCTGGTTGCCACCTTCGTAGCCCAGCACCGGCGCGATGGCGGCGATCAGCTCAGCCGAAGGATTGAGTACCGGTTGTGCGTAGAAGACTTCGAGCCAGGCGCCCTGGCGGTTCTGGGTGCCGACGCCGAAGGCCAGGCTGAACAGGGTATTGGACATGTGATTACCTCGTGCGAAATAGGGTAGGGGCTCAGGCCAGGGCGGCGGCGTACAGGTCGGGCTTGAAACCCACCAGGGTGCGCCCGCCGAGGTCAAGCACCGGGCGCTTGATCATCGATGGCTGGGCGAGCATCAGTTCGACGGCCTTGGCCTGGTCGAGATCGGCCTTGCTGGCGTCGTCGAGCTTGCGGAAAGTGGTGCCGGCACGGTTGAGGATGGTTTCCCAGCCGTGTTCGGCGCACCAGCGGTTCAGGCTGTCACGGTCGATACCTTGAACCTTGTAGTCGTGGAAGTCGTAGCCGATGGCCTTTTCTTCAAGCCAGGTGCGGGCCTTTTTCATGGTGTCGCAGGCTTTGATGCCGTAGAGAGTGTAAGCCATTGAATGCCTGGGGCAGCCGGGCTGGGCCGGATGTCCCGATACTCCTTGAAGATTGGGTGGGGCCGATTATGCGGTATCGAGGGGGGGGATGCCACGGCTGCGGGCCTGAAGGCGCTGCGCGAGGGCCGTCACCCCGTTGTGGGTAGCATTATGTTACATATTCGCGGGTTGTTTGCGACCATCGTGCAGCGGTCCACTCTAGCGGGTCGCCGCTAACATATTGTTTCAATGGCGAAGTTTCGTCCGTTGTAGTTTTTCGAATTGCACAGGAAGCCCGTGGCCATGCAGTCAGCCTATACCGTCCTTATCCTGCTGATGCTGGTGAGTGTGTCGAAACTGGTCGGGCGGGTGATCCCGCTGCCGTTGCCGCTGGTGCAGATAGCTGCCGGCGCCTTGCTCGCCTGGCCGACCCTGGGACTGCATGTGGCGTTGGACCCTGAGCTGTTCCTGTTTCTGTTCCTGCCGCCGTTGTTGTTCGCCGATGGCTGGCGCATTCCCAAGCGTGAGCTGTGGCGCATCCGTGGGCCGGTGGTGGCGCTGGCGGTGGGGCTGGTGCTGTTCACCGTGGTGGGGGCGGGCTACTTCATTCATTGGCTGTTGCCGAGTATCCCGCTCCCGGTAGCCTTCGCCTTGGCGGCGGTGCTGTCGCCGACCGACGCGGTGGCAGTGTCGGCCATCACCCAGGACCGCTTGCCCACGCCGCTGATGCACATGCTCCAGGGTGAAGCACTGATGAATGACGCTTCGGGCCTGGTGACCTTCAAGTTCGCCCTGGCCGCCGCGATTACCGGAGTGTTCTCGTTGACCGAGGCCAGCCTGAGCTTCGTGCTGGTGGCCCTTGGTGGCCTGGCGGTCGGGGTGGTATTAAGTTGGCTGATCGGCCGTCTGCGCACCTGGATGATCGCTCGTGGCTGGGATGATCCGGCCACCCATGTGGTGTTCATGCTGCTGTTGCCGTTCGCCGCCTACGTGCTGGCTGAGCGCTTGGGCGTTTCGGGCATCCTCTCGGCGGTAGCTGCCGGCATGATGCAGAGCTGGCTCGACCTGCTGCCCCGGCAGACCAGCACGCGCCTGCTCAATCGCAGCGTCTGGTCGCTACTGGAGTTTGCCTTCAACGGCCTGATCTTCCTGCTACTGGGGCTGCAACTACCCGACATTATCAAGGCCGTAGTCAGCCACGAGACCACCGTATGGCCCACGTTGGCCTGGCGCTGCCTGGACGTGTTGGCGATATTCGCGGCGTTGATCCTGTTGCGCTTCGTCTGGGTGCAGAGCATCTGGCGGGCGATTGGCGTGGTGCGGCGCTGGCGCGGCAAGGCGCAATTGGTGCTGATGCCGACAGCGCGCTCGTGCTGGCTGCTGACCTTGGGTGGCGTGCGCGGGGCGGTGACCTTGGCGGGCGTGATGTCGGTGCCATTGGTCTTGGGGGCGGGGCAGGCTTTCCCCGAGCGCGACTTGCTGATCTTTATCGCCGCTGGCGTGATCCTGCTGTCGCTGATCAGCGCCTGCATCGCCCTGCCGATCCTGTTGCGCGGCGTAACCAAAAGCCCGGATGAGCGCCTGCATCAAGAGGTGCAGGAGGCCTGGCGAAGAACCGCAGAGGCCGCGATCCATGCCTTGGAGGCCGAAGAGGTGATCGACGCCAGCGCCCCTCAGGATGCGGCTCAGGCTACCCTGGCGGTGGAACTCAAGGCGCGCCTGATGGCTGAGTACCGCGATGAGCTGGAAAGTTACAACGACAGTGACGAAGCCCGCGCGCTGGCCGCGCAAATGGACCTGCTCGAACGCCGGCTGCGCCTGCGTGCGCTGCGCGCCCAGCGCCTGGAGCTGTACAACCTGCATCGTCAGCATCTGGTTGGCGATGAGGTAGTACGCCAGGTGTTGGGCGAGCTGGACATGAGCGAGGCGAACCTGGGCGCGGTCAGGTAACGTCGGGCGAGCCTTTGCCTGGGTAGATCATGCGCATGAACTGCTTGTCCTTGGCGCTAAGCTCAACGGCCCAGTCAGAGGCGTGATCACCTACGGTGTACGCATTATTGATGGGATAGTGCATGATCGATTTTCGATCGTAGCGCAGGGTGATCCTGGGTTGGTAGGTGATCGGATCGTAGTTCTGGCTGATCAGTCGCTCGGCGATCTCATCGTAATCGGGATGCGCGCGTTCCTCTTCGCTGAACCGCGTGCTCAGGTAACGGCGCAGCGCCGCTTTGTCCCAGGCAATGCCCGCGTCGGGGTGCTGGTGCTCGTGGTAAAGCCCCAGGGCATGCCCGAACTCATGCAGTACCATCGCGTGCAAGTTTGGGTCGGCAGGTTTGACCCCAAGAATCATGGTCGCACCGTTGGTATCGCGTCTGTACCTGCCGTAATCGCTCTGGTTGAGCGTTTCTGGGCCATCGGTGCGAATGACGATTTCTGCGTGCCGCTGGTCGTTGTCGAGCAGCTCGAAGTTCAACTGCGCATGCTCCAGCCATTGCGACCCAATGTCGACTATCTGCCGCTTGAAGCCCTCATCCGGTGCGCCCAGAAACGAGATACGCAGCGTTTGTCCGGTGTTCCAGAAGGCTTCGGGCAGGCCTATCGAGCGCTTGAAACGGCTGGGTATGGAGGGCGTCTTGCCTTGCAATGACTGGTGTAGCTGATGCACCGTCTTTTCTATCAAGTAATCAATCATGTTACGGGCCTGCGTGTTAGGAAAGGCCGTAAGGTGCGATGGAACAGCGGGCGTTGTGCGTTACATATTGCGCGCGTCGATGTCGGTAAGCGGTAGTCGAGCGTGGCGGGTGGGCCTGCACCAACGTGCAGGCCCTGGTGACGATCAGCGCGCCTGCAGGAAGGTGCGAATCCGTTCGGCGGCTTCGATGCATTCGGCCAGCGGCGCAACCAAGGCCATGCGCACGCGTCCGGCACCTGGGTTCACGCCGTCGACTTCACGGGACAGGTACGAGCCGGGTACCACGGTCACATGCTGGTCTTCGAACAGATCGCGGGTGAAGTCGGCGTCACAGCCCGGGACCTTGGCCCACAGGTAGAAGCTGCCGTCAGGGCGCTTTACGTCGAGCACCGGTTGCAGGATGTCCAGCACGGCATCGTACTTGGCCCGGTACTGGTCGCGGTTGGCGCGCACATGGGTTTCGTCGTTCCAGGCCGCGATGCTGGCCAGTTGCGTTTGCACCGGCATGGCGCAGCCATGGTAGGTGCGGTACAGCAAGAACGGTTTGATGATGCTGGCGTCACCCGCCACGAAGCCCGAGCGCAGGCCTGGCAGGTTGGAACGCTTGGACAGGCTGTGGAACACCACGCAGCGGGCGAAGTCGCTGCGGCCAAGCTCGGCGCAGGCGGTCAGCAGGCCCGGTGGCGGGGCGTCTTCATCGAAGTACAGTTCGCTGTAGCACTCGTCCGAGGCGATCACGAAGTCGTGCTCATCGGCCAGGGCGATCAGCTTCTTCAGCGTGTCCATGGGCACCAGCGCACCGGTAGGGTTGCCTGGAGAGCACAGGAACAGGATCTGGCAGCGTTTCCAGACCTCGGCTGGCACCGCGTCGAAGTCTGGGTTGAAACCATTGCTTTCGAGGCATGGCAGGTAATGCGGGGTGGCGCCGGCGAGCAAGGCTGCGCCTTCGTAGATCTGGTAGAACGGGTTGGGGCTGACCACCAGGCCGTCATCGGCACGGTTGACCACGGCCTGTGTGAAGGCGAACAGCGCTTCACGGGTGCCATTGACCGGCAGTATATGGCGCTCGGCGTCGAGCCAGCCGGCCGGGACCTTGAAGCGTCGTTCGCACCACTGGCCGATGGCCTGGCGCAAGGCCGGCAGGCCCAGGGTGCTCGGGTAGACGGCGAGCTTGTCGAGGTTGTCGGCCAGGGCCTTGGCCACGAACGCCGGCGATTCGTGCTTCGGCTCGCCGATCGAAAGGGCGATGGCTCGTTTGTCCGCCGCTGGAGTCACGCTGCCGAGCAGCGCGCGCAGTTTTTCGAACGGGTAGGGCTGAAGCTGGGTCAAGGCATGGTTCATCGGCGCAAGGTCTCGTAATCGTCAAAAGGTCATGCGGGTAGGGCTGGCGTCACTGGCCTGGCCGGCTTGCAGTTGCTCGATGATGGCCTCCTGCAAGCGGCTGCACAGCTGCGGGTCGGACAGCGGCTGGTTGTCGGCGTCGGTGATGAAGAACACGTCTTCCACCCTTTCGCCGAGGGTGGCGATCTTGGCGTTCTGCAACGACAGGTCGAACTCCAGGAAGATCCGTCCGAGACGAGCCAGCAGGCCTGGTCGGTCCGGCGCGGTAATTTCGAGGATGGTCACAGGGCGCTGTGCGTCGTTGAGAATGGTCACCTGGGGGGCGAAATTGAAGTGCTTGAGCTGACGCGGCACGCGGCGCTGGATGATGGTCGGGTAGTCCTCGGGGTTGCGCAGCGCTTCGGTGAGGCCGTCACGGATCTGCTTGACCCGCTGCGGGTTGTTGCCGATCGAACCGCCGTCATTGTCGAGCACGATGTAGGTGTCCAGGGTGAACTGGCTGCTCGAGGTGATGATACGTGCGTCGTGAATGTTCAGGTTGAGCTGGGACATCGCGGCCACAGTCACGGCGAAGAAATCGTGCTGGTCGGGCGCATAGATGAAGATCTGCGTGCCCCCCTCGAATTCGCGCTGGGTCGTTTCCTTGATCAGCACCAGCGGGCCGCCATCGGCTGGCTGCTGCAGGATGGCGTCGGTGTGCCAGGCTACATCGGCAGCGTTGTGTTTAAGGAAATAGTCGTCGCCCAACTGCGCCCACAACTGCTCGACGTCGTCCGGATCGGTGCCTTCGCGAACCAGGATATCCAGCGCGGCCGATTGCGTCTGGCGGATCTGCTCCTCACGGTCCAGCGGATTTTCCAGGCCACGGCGCAGGGCACGCTTGGTTTCGGTGTACAACTGGCGCAACAGGCTGGCGCGCCACGAGTTCCACAGGCTGGGGTTGGTAGCGTTGATATCGGCCACGGTCAGTACGTAGAGGTAATCCAGGCGCGTTTCGTCGCCCACATGCAGGGCGAAATCGTTGATCACCTGTGGGTCTGACAGGTCCTTGCGCTGGGCGGTGGTGGACATCACCAGATGGTTCTGCACCAGCCAGACAATCAGCCGGCTGTCCCAGGCTGGCAACTGATGGCGTTCGCAGAAGGCCTGGGCATCCACGGCGCCGAGTTCCGAGTGGTCGCCCTGACGGCCTTTGCCGATGTCGTGGTACAGCCCCGCCAGGTAGATCAGCTCGGGCTTGGGCAGACGGCCCATGAGCTTGCTGGCCAGTGGGAATTTCTCCGAAACCGGCGTGTACTGGAGCTTGCGCAGGTGCTTGATCAGGTTGAGGGTGTGCGCATCGACCGTATAGATGTGGAACAGGTCGTGCTGCATCTGCCCGACGATCAGGCCGAACTCCGGCAGGTAGCGGCCGAGGATGCCGTAGCGGTTCATCCGACGCAGGTTGCGGTGGATACCGATCTCGCACTTGAACAGTTCGATGAACAGGCTGGTATTGCGGATATCGTGGCGGAACTTGTCGTCGATCAGGTGCCGGTGCTCGCGCAGCAGGCGCACGGTATCGGCGCGTACCCCCTTGATATCGGGATGCTGGGCCATCAGCACGAAGATCTCGAGCATGGCGAACGGGGTGCGGCGGAACACGTTCGGGTTGGTTGCTTCTATATAGCCGTCGTGCAGGCGAAAACGCGCATTGAGCGGTTGCGTGGTGCCACTGTCGTCATCGGCGAGGATGACTTCCTCGAAGTGCTGGATGATCAAGTCGCACAGTTGGCTGATGCTCATCACCACCCGGTAGTACTGCTGCATGAACTGCTCGATGGCGCGCTTGGGGTTGTCGTCGCTGAAACCCAGCAGGCCGGCGACGCTGCGCTGGTGGTCGAATAGCAGGCGGTCTTCGGCGCGTCCGGCGAGCATGTGCAGGGCATAGCGCACCCGCCACAGGAACGCTTGCGAGGAGGCCAACAGCTCGTTCTCGCTTTCGAGCAGAAAGCCTTCGTCGGCCAGAGCGTTCAGGTTGAGGGTGCCGTACTGGCGACGGGCTACCCAGAGTACCGTCTGGATGTCGCGCAAACCGCCAGGCGAGCCCTTGACGTTGGGTTCGAGGTTGTACTCGGTGTCGTTGTACTTGTGGTGGCGGGCCTTGAGTTCGGCGCGCTTGGCCAGGAAGAACTCGCGGCTGGGCCACATGTGCGCGGTGCTGGTTACCTCCAGCATGCGCTGGCGCAGCGGCTCGGGCCCGGCGATGGTGCGGCTTTCCATCAGGTTGGTGATGACCGTGAGGTCGGCGCGGGCTTGCTCGGCGCACTCATCGACCGTACGCACGCTCTGGCCCACTTCCAGGCCAATGTCCCACAACAAGGTCAGGAAGCGTTCTATGGCGTCGCGGTACAACTCGTGCTCGGCACTGTCCAGCAGGATCAGCAGGTCGATATCCGACCAGGGGTGCAGTTCGCCGCGTCCGTAACCGCCCACCGCTATCAGGGCGATACCGTCTGGCTTGCCCCAGTCGAACTGGCGCCAGGCCTGTTGCAGGACGTTGTCGACGAACCATGCGCGGTCCTCGATCAGTCGACGGATTTCACCGCCTTCGCGAAAACGTCTGTCGAGCACTTCGCCAGCCAGGCGGATCGCCTTCTTGAACGCGGCGATGGGGCTAGCTTTGAGGGCCAGTTCCGCCTGGAACTGACCGGGGTCGAACAGCTCGGGATCCACCTGGGGCATCGAGTCGCGTTCCTGTTAGATGAGAATCAGGCCGAGGTGCGCGGGATGGTGTCGTCCTTGCGCAGGGTGAAAATCTCGTAGCCGGTGGCCGTCACGACCAGCGTGTGCTCCCACTGTGCCGAGAGCTTGCGGTCCTTGGTAATGGCGGTCCAGCCGTCGCCGAGCACCTTGGTATCGGCTTTGCCTTGGTTGATCATTGGCTCGATGGTGAAAGTCATGCCTTCCTTGAGTTCCATGCCGGTGCCTGCGCGGCCGTAGTGCAGGATCTGCGGTTCTTCATGGAACACCTTGCCGATGCCGTGGCCACAGAATTCGCGTACCACCGAGAAACCGTTCTTTTCCGCGTGTTTCTGGATCACCTCGCCGATGTCGCCGAGGCGGCAGCCGGGCTTGACCAGCTCGATGGCCTTGTACAGGCATTCCTGGGTGACCTTGGACAGGCGCTCTGCCCAGGGCGCGACGCTGCCGACATGGAACATGCGGCTGGTATCGCCGTGGTAGCCGTTCTTGATCACCGTTACATCGATGTTGAGGGTGTCGCCATCCTTGAGCGGCTTCTCGTTGGGGATGCCGTGGCACACCACATGGTTGATCGAGGTGCAGATCGACTTGGGGAAGCCTTTGTAGTTGAGCGGTGCCGGGATGGCCTGCTGGACATTGACGATGTAGTCGTGGCATAGGCGATCGAGTTCTTCGGTGGTGACCCCGGGCTTGACGTGCTCCGCGATCATTTCCAGGACTTCGGCGGCCAGGCGGCCGGCGATGCGCATCTGTTCGATGTCTTCTGCGGTCTTGATGGTGACGGTCATTACAGGCTCTCTACGGCGCCGCGTGCGGCGCGAACGAACGGGAAAGACCAGATTCTACCAGAGCGTGGCCGTGGCCGTGAGCGGCAAGACATTAAGCAGCAAGCAGCAAGCAGCAAGCAGCAAGCAGCAAGCAGCAAGCAGCAAGCAGCAAGTAGCAAGTAGCAAGCAAAGGCAGATTTGCTTTTGCGTGATTTTCGAGTCATAAGCTGCAAGCCGCAAGAAATACTGTTTGGCTTGCAGCTTGCAGCTTGCAGCTTGCAGCTTGCAGCTCATGTGGGTTCCGTTCGTCTTTGGGTTGTGGTATAACATGCGCCGCTTTCAGGGGACGACCTCTGTTGGCTCAAACCCACACACGTGTCGACACGATGACCTGGGTGCCCCGCTTGTTCGCAAGTGCGGGTTGGTCATTGGGATACGTGGAGGCCCAACCCGACTTACCAAGGAACTATCATGTCCCAAGTCAACATGCGCGATATGCTGAAGGCCGGTGTGCACTTCGGCCACCAGACCCGTTACTGGAACCCGAAAATGGGCAAGTACATTTTCGGCGCGCGCAACAAGATTCACATCATCAACCTGGAAAAAACCCTGCCGATGTTCAACGACGCTCTGTCGTTCGTAGAGCGCCTGGCCCAGGGCAAGAACAAGATCATGTTCGTCGGCACCAAGCGTTCCGCCGGCAAGATCGTCGCCGAGCAAGCTGCTCGTTGCGGTTCGCCATACGTTGACCACCGCTGGTTGGGCGGCATGCTGACCAACTATAAAACCATCCGTGCTTCGATCAAGCGTCTGCGCGACCTGGAAACCCAGGCCGAAGATGGCACCTTCGCCAAACTGACCAAGAAAGAAGCCCTGATGCGTTCGCGCGATCTGGAAAAACTGGACCGCAGCCTGGGTGGTATCAAGGACATGGGCGGTCTGCCTGACGCACTGTTCGTCATCGACGTCGATCACGAGCGCATCGCGATCACCGAAGCCAACAAGCTGGGCATCCCGGTCATCGGCGTTGTCGATACCAACAGCAGCCCAGAAGGTGTTGACTTCGTCATTCCAGGTAACGACGACGCCATCCGCGCCATCGAGCTGTACATGACTTCGATGGCTGACGCTGTCATCCGCGGCCGCAACAACGTTGCTGGCGGCACCGAAGTCTACGCTGAAGAAGCGGCTGCACCTGCTGCCGAGTAATAGACGCTAGCGTCGACTTGGCACGCGAAAAGGGGGCTTTGCCCCCTTTTTGCCACCTTGAAATCCTGCTGTCAGCAATGGCCCTACATCATGGTCGTGCTGAGCTTAAAGCAGCGGATTTGCAGAATTTAACGCCCGTGACAAGCGGGTGGAATGGTTGAAAAACTTTCCAAGAGGATTTTGAAATGGCAGCAATTACTGCAGCGCTGGTCAAAGAACTGCGCGAGCGTACCGGCGAAGGCATGATGGATTGCAAAAAGGCCCTGGAAAAGGCCGGCGGCGACATCGAAAAAGCCATTGACGACATGCGTGCCTCGGGCGCCATCAAGGCCGCCAAAAAGGCAGGCAACGTTGCCGCCGAAGGCGCCATCGCTGTCAAGACCGACGGCAAGACTGCCGTTCTGCTGGAAGTGAACTCGCAGACCGACTTCCTGGCCCTGCAAGACGACTTCAAGAACTTCGTTGCCGAAAGCCTGGAAGAAGCCTTCGCCCAGAAGCTGACCGACGCCGCTCCGCTGATCGCCTCGCGTGAAGCCGCTCGTGAAGCCCTGGTCGCCAAGTGCGGCGAGAACGTCAACATTCGTCGCCTGGTGCGCGTTGAAGGTGACGTTGTCGGTGCCTACCTGCACGGCAACAAGATCGGCGCTGCCGTTGTCCTGAAAGGCGGTGACGTCGATCTGGCCAAGAACATCGCCATGCACGTCGCTGCTTCGAACCCAGAGTTCCTGGATGCGTCGGAAATTTCCGCCGAGGCTATCGAGCGCGAGAAGAACGTCTTCCTGCAGCTGAACGCCGACAAGATCGCTGGCAAGCCTGAGAACATCGTTGAGAACATGATCAACGGTCGTATCACCAAGTTCAAAGCCGAAGCCTCGCTCAAAGAGCAAGCCTTTGTCATGAACCCAGAAGTCAAGGTTGGCGAGCTGGCCAAGAAAGCCGGTGCTGAAATTGTTTCCTTCACCTACTTCAAGGTCGGCGAAGGCATCGAGAAGCCGGTTGACAACTTCGCTGAAGAAGTTGCCGCCCAGGTAGCTGCCGCCAAGCAGTAAGACGGACTCGTCTGTCGCCCCGAAGAGGCTGCCCGCTCACGCGCGCAGCCTCTTTGTCAAAACGGAGAAAGGTTTATAAGACCTGGCTCCGCTGGCACTGAAGCAGTGCCACGCTACAGTTAGCAGGCTGCAAACAGCCCGCACGGAATTTTCTAAAAGTACGCCGCAGGAGAGACTCGCAATGGCTCAGCAGGTGAGTGGTCGCCAACCTCGCTATAAACGCATTTTGCTCAAACTTAGCGGCGAGGCCCTGATGGGCTCGGAAGACTTCGGGATCGACCCGAAGGTGCTGGATCGCATGGCCCTGGAAGTGGGTCAACTGGTCGGTATCGGTGTCCAGGTCGGCCTGGTCATCGGTGGCGGTAACCTGTTCCGCGGTGCCGCGCTCAGCGCAGCCGGCATGGACCGTGTCACCGGCGACCACATGGGCATGCTGGCCACCGTGATGAACGGCCTGGCCATGCGCGACGCCCTGGAGCGTTCGAACATCCCGGCGCTGGTCATGTCGGCCATTTCGATGGTCGGCGTCACCGATCATTACGATCGTCGCAAAGCTATTCGTCACTTGAACTCCGGTGATGTGGTAATTTTCTCCGCCGGTACTGGCAACCCGTTCTTCACCACCGACTCCGCAGCCTGCCTGCGCGCCATCGAAATCGATGCCGACGTGGTATTGAAGGCGACCAAGGTCGATGGTGTGTACACTGCCGATCCATTCAAGGATCCACACGCCGAGAAGTTCGATCACCTCACCTACGACGAGGTGCTGGATCGCAAGCTCGGTGTCATGGACCTGACCGCAATCTGCCTGTGCCGCGACCACAAGATGCCATTGCGGGTATTCAACATGAACAAGCCTGGCGCCCTGCTGAACATTGTGGTGGGTGGCGCTGAAGGTACTTTGATCGAGGAAGGCCAAGCATGATCAACGACATCAAGAAAGACGCCCAGGAGCGCATGAGCAAATCCCTGGAGGCCCTGGCCCGCAACCTGGCGGCGATCCGCACCGGTCGAGCTCACCCGAGCATCCTGGACGGCGTCAAGGTGCCAGCCTGGGGCAGCGACATGCCGCTGAACCAAGTGGCTGCGATCACCGTCGAGGACGCCCGTACCCTCAAGATCGTCGCCCACGACAAGAACCTCAGCGCGGCCATCGAGAAGGCCATTCTGACCTCCGACCTGGGCCTGAACCCGTCCAGCGCCGGTACCACCATTCGTGTGCCGATGCCTGCCCTGACCGAGGAAACCCGCAAGGGCTACACCAAGCAGGCCAGTGGCGTTGCCGAAGATGCCAAGGTCGCCGTGCGCAACGTGCGCCGTGACGCTTTGGCCGACCTGAAGAAGTTGACCAAGGACAAGGAAATCAGCGAAGACGAAGAGCGTCGTGCCGCTGATGAAATCCAGAAACTGACCGACAAGTTCGTCGCCGAAGTGGATGCAGCGTTCAAAGCCAAGGAAAAGGACCTGATGGCCGTTTAAGGCCGAGGTTTTTTAATGGAAAAGACCAAGCTGGCGGCACCGGGTTCGGTGCCGCGTCACGTCGCAATCATCATGGATGGTAACAACCGCTGGGCGAAGAAGCGCCTGTTGCCCGGTGTTGCCGGGCACAAGGCCGGCGTCGATGCCGTACGTGCGGTGATCGAGGTGTGCGCAGAGGCGAAGGTCGAGGTGCTCACGCTCTTCGCCTTCTCCAGCGAGAACTGGCAGCGTCCGGCCGAAGAGGTCGGCGCGTTGATGGAGCTGTTCTTTTCGGCGCTACGTCGCGAGGCCAGGCGTTTGAACGAGAACAACATCGCCTTGCGTATCATTGGTGATCGTTCGCGCTTTCATCCTGAGTTGCAGGCGGCCATGCGCGAAGCCGAGGCCGTCACCGCTGGCAGCAACCGCTTCATCTTGCAGATCGCCGCTAACTACGGCGGTCAGTGGGATATCGCCCAGGCGGCTCAGCGCCTGGCGCGTGAAGTTCAGGCCGGGCATCTGCGCCCGGACGACATCACTCCGCAGTTGTTGCAGACGTGTCTTGCCACTGGCGACCTGCCGTTGCCCGATTTGTGCATCCGAACGGGGGGCGAGCGGCGCATCAGCAACTTCCTCCTGTGGCAGCTGGCTTATGCCGAGCTGTATTTCTCCGACCTTTACTGGCCGGACTTCAAACACGAGGCCATGCGCAATGCGCTGGCCGATTTCGCCTCGCGCCAGCGCCGCTTCGGTAAGACCAGCGAGCAGGTCGAGGCTGGAGCTCGTGCTTAATGCTTAAACAACGCATCATTACTGCGCTGATCCTGTTGCCGATCGCATTGGGAGGGTTCTTCCTGCTCAACGGCGCCGATTTCGCGCTGTTCATCGGCCTGGTGGTGACACTTGGCGCTTGGGAGTGGGCGCGCCTGGCCGGGCTGGTTGCCCAGTCGCTGCGTGTCGCCTACGCGGCTGTCGTCGCCGGTGGCTTGATGCTGCTGTACATCTTGCCGGAGCTGGCGCCCTGGGTGTTGGGGGCTGCGGTGATCTGGTGGGCCCTGGCGACCTGGCTGGTACTTACCTATCCGCGCAGCAACGACCTCTGGGCCAGCGCCGCTTGCCGGTTGTTGATCGGCCTGCTGGTGCTGCTGCCGGCCTGGCAGGGGCTGGTGCTACTCAAGCACTGGCCGCTGGGGAACTGGCTGATTCTCGCAGTCATGGTGCTGGTATGGGCGGCTGATATTGGTGCCTACTTCTCTGGCCGTGCCTTCGGCAAGCGCAAGCTGGCGCCGCAGGTCAGCCCCGGCAAGAGCTGGGAGGGCGTGTATGGCGGCCTGGTGGTCAGTTTGCTGATTACCCTGGTCGTGGGCGTGAGCCGCGATTGGAGCATCGGCGAGCTGTTGCTGGGCCTGCTGGGTGCGGTGGTGGTGGTCATGTCTTCGGTGGTCGGTGACCTGACCGAAAGCATGTTCAAGCGCCGTGAGGGCATCAAGGACAGCAGCAACCTGCTGCCTGGCCATGGCGGTGTGCTTGATCGGATCGACAGCCTGACCGCAGCCATTCCGATGTTCGCTGTGCTGCTGTGGGCTGCCGAATGGGGTGTCATGTGAGCCAGGTGCAGCGCATCACCGTGCTGGGGGCTACAGGCTCCATCGGCTTGAGCACGCTGGATGTGATCGCCCGCCACCCTGATCGCTATCAGGTGTTCGCCCTGAGTGGCTATTCGCGTATCGACGAGTTACTGGCCTTGTGCGTGCGTCATCGCCCGGCATTCGCCGTGGTGCCGAGTGCCGATGGTGCGGTGCGCCTGCGCGAAGGTCTCAATGCGGCCGGTTGTGCTACGGAGGTGCTGGAAGGCGAAGCCGGGCTGTGCCAGGTCGCTGGTGCGCCTGAGGTCGACGCGGTCATGGCGGCCATCGTCGGCGCTGCGGGTCTGCGACCGACGTTGGCGGCGGTAGAGGCGGGCAAGAAGGTGCTGCTGGCCAACAAGGAAGCTTTGGTGATGTCCGGGGCGCTGTTCATGGAGGCAGTGCGTCGCAGTGGTGCTGTGCTGCTGCCGATCGACAGCGAGCATAACGCGATCTTTCAGTGCATGCCGGGCGACTACAGTCGTGGCCTGGGCGCCGTTGGCGTGCGCCGTATCCTGTTGACCGCCTCGGGTGGGCCGTTTCGCCAGACGCCGGCGGCCGAGCTGATGGATGTCACCCCCGAGCAGGCGTGTGCCCATCCCAACTGGTCGATGGGGCGCAAGATCTCGGTGGACTCTGCCAGCATGATGAACAAGGGGTTGGAACTGATCGAAGCCTGCTGGCTGTTCGATGCCGCGCCGCAAAACGTCGAGGTGGTGGTTCATCCGCAAAGCGTGATTCATTCGCTGGTGGACTACATCGACGGCTCGGTACTTGCCCAGTTGGGCAACCCGGACATGCGCACCCCGATCGCCAATGCCCTGGCCTGGCCGGAGCGTATCGACTCGGGCGTGGCGCCGCTCGATTTGTTCAGCGTCGCCCGTCTGGATTTCCAGGCCCCCGACGAACAGCGCTTCCCTTGCCTGCGTCTGGCGCGTCAGGCTGCCGAGGCGGGTAACAGTGCCCCGGCGGTGCTCAATGCGGCCAATGAAGTGGCAGTGGAGGCGTTTCTTGAGCGGCGCATCCGCTTCCCGGAAATCGCAGGTATGATCGAGCGTGTACTCGACCAGGAGCCTGTGGTGCCGGTCGCCACGCTCGATGCGGTATTCGCTGCCGACCAGCGCGCCCGGGAGTTGTCCCGTGAGTGGCTGCGGCGCCACGGTCGCTGACCGGCAGCCGACGGCTGCGTCAACGTCATCCGGAGATTGGACATGTCTGCGCTCTACATGATTATCGGCACGCTGGTGGCGTTGGGTGTGCTGGTCACCTTCCACGAATTCGGCCATTTCTGGGTGGCGCGTCGTTGTGGAGTCAAGGTGCTGCGTTTCTCGGTGGGCTTCGGCACGCCGCTGGTGCGTTGGCATGACCGCCACGGCACCGAGTTCGTGGTGGCGGCGATTCCGCTGGGCGGTTACGTCAAGATGCTCGACGAGCGCGAAGGTGAGGTGCCGGCTGCGTTGGCTGGGCAGTCGTTCAATCGCAAGACGGTAGGGCAACGTATTGCCATCGTGGCGGCCGGGCCGGTCGCCAACTTCCTGCTGGCCATCCTGTTCTTCTGGATCATCGCAATGCTCGGCACGCAGCAGGTGCGGCCGGTGATTGGCTCAGTCGAATCGGGCAGCCTGGCGGCCAGTGCTGGGTTGAGCGCCGGTCAGGAAATCGTTTCCATCGACGGCAAGCCGACCAACGGCTGGTCGGCGGTGAACCTGCAACTGGTCCGCCGTCTCGGCGAGAGCGGCACCTTGCGCGTAGACGTGCTGGATGAAGGCGCCACGACACCGCGTCAGCATGACATTGTCCTCGATCACTGGCTCAAGGGCGCCGACGAGCCCGATCCGATCCAGTCCCTGGGCTTGCGCCCCTGGCGCCCTGCGGTGGTGCCGGTGCTTGCCGAGATTGATCCCAAGGGGCCGGCTGCCGCTGCCGGGCTCAGGAGCGGCGACAAGCTGCTGGCCCTGGACGGCGCTGCGCTGAGTGATTGGCAGCAGGTGGTCGATGCCGTACGTGCCCGTCCCGAGCGTAAGGTGACCCTGCGTATCGAGCGTGACGGTGCGCCACTCGACGTTGCCGTGACCCTGGCGCGTAAGGGCGAGGGGCAGGCCGCGGGTGGCTACCTCGGGGCAGGCGTCAAGGCTGGCGAATGGCCGGTGCAGATGCTTCGCGAAGTCAGCTATGGCCCGCTGGAGGCGGTGGGCGAGGGGCTTTCGCGAACCTGGAACATGAGCGTCCTGACCCTCGAATCACTAAAGAAAATGCTGTTCGGGGAGCTCTCGGTAAAAAACTTGAGTGGACCGATAACCATTGCTAAAGTGGCGGGCGCTTCAGCCCAGTCGGGCGTTGGGGATTTCCTGAATTTCCTGGCCTACCTGAGCATAAGCCTGGGGGTTCTGAATCTGCTGCCCATCCCGGTACTGGATGGGGGGCATTTGCTGTTCTACCTGATCGAGTGGGCGCGCGGTCGCCCGCTCTCGGATCGGGTGCAAGGTTGGGGGGTCCAGATCGGTATCAGTTTGGTCGTCGGGGTGATGTTGCTCGCCCTGATCAACGATCTGGGTCGACTATAAAAGCTTCGCTCAATCGCGAAACCTGCCGTACTTTTTGCGGCGGGTTGTTTATTGCCAGTTGGAATAAAAGGACTTCATGAAACGTCTGCTGCTAACTGCGGTCCTCTCCGCACTGATGATCGCTGAAGTTCACGCCGAGTCCTTCACCATCTCCGATATTCGCGTCAACGGCCTGCAGCGGGTTTCCGCCGGCAGCGTGTTCGGCGCCTTGCCGTTGAACGTGGGCGACCAAGCGGACGATAGCCGCCTGGTCGATTCGACCCGTTCGCTGTTCAAGACCGGCTTCTTCCAAGACATCCAGCTGAGTCGCGACGGCAATGTCCTGATCATCAACGTGGTCGAGCGCCCATCGGTCGCAAGCATCGAGATCGAAGGCAACAAGGCGATCAGCACCGAAGACCTGATGAAAGGCCTGAAGCAGTCGGGCCTGGCCGAAGGCGAGATCTTCCAGCGTGCGACCCTCGAAGGTGTGCGTAACGAGCTGCAGCGCCAGTACGTGGCCCAGGGCCGCTACTCGGCCGAGGTCGACGCCGAAGTCGTACCGCAGCCGCGCAACCGCGTTGGCCTTAAGATCAAGATCAACGAAGGCACGGTCGCTGCGATCCAGCACATCAACATCGTCGGCAACACCGTGTTCGACGATGAGGAGCTGTCGCAGCTGTTCGAGCTGAAGACCACCAACTGGCTGTCGTTCTTCAAGAACGACGACAAGTACGCCCGCGAGAAACTCTCCGGTGACCTCGAGCGCCTGCGCTCGTACTACCTGGACCGCGGCTACATCAACATGGACATCGCCTCCACCCAGGTGTCGATTACCCCGGACAAGAAGCACGTCTACATCACGGTCAACGTCAACGAAGGCGAGAA
Organism: Pseudomonas sp. NY15463; assembly: GCF_048068415.1. NCBI lineage: Bacteria > Pseudomonadati > Pseudomonadota > Gammaproteobacteria > Pseudomonadales > Pseudomonadaceae > Pseudomonas > Pseudomonas sp. NY15463. The sequence goes on along the minus strand of NZ_JBLUQD010000002.1, from coordinate 278,117 downwards.
GTACACCGTGCGTGACGTGAAACTCTCGGGTGACCTCAAGGTGCCGGAAGACCAGGTCAAGTCGCTGCTGCTGGTGCAGCCTGGCCAGGTGTTCTCGCGCAAGGTCATGACCACCACCTCCGACCTGATCACCCGTCGCCTGGGTAACGAAGGCTACACCTTCGCCAACGTCAACGGCGTGCCGCAACCGCACGATGAAGACCATACCGTCGACATCATGTTCGTGGTTGATCCGGGCAAGCGTGCCTACGTCAACCGCATCAACTACCGTGGCAACACCAAGACCGAAGACGAAGTGCTGCGCCGCGAAATGCGCCAGATGGAAGGCGGCTGGGCATCGACTTACCTGATCGACCAGTCCAAGACCCGTCTTGAGCGTCTGGGCTTCTTCAAGGAAGTCAACGTCGAAACCCCACCGGTGCCGGGCACCGATGACCAAGTCGACGTGAACTACGCGGTCGAAGAACAGGCCTCGGGCTCGATCACCGCCAGCGTCGGCTTTGCCCAGAGCGCCGGTCTGATCCTGGGTGGTTCGATCAGCCAGAGCAACTTCCTGGGTACCGGTAACAAGGTGTCCATCGGCCTGACCCGTTCGGAATACCAGAGCCGCTACAACTTCGGCTTCGTGGACCCCTACTTCACTGCCGACGGCGTGAGCCTGGGCTACAACGCCTTCTACCGCAGCACCAACTACGACGACCTTGACGTTGACGTGGCGAGCTACGCGGTCGACAGCCTCGGTGCGGGTGTCAGCCTCGGCTACCCGATCAGCGAAACCTCGCGCCTGACCTACGGCCTGACCGTGCAGCAAGACAAGATCAAGACCGGGAAGTACACCGTCGACGAGATTTTCGACTTCCTGAAAGACGAAGGCGACAACTTCCTGAACTTCAAGGCTTCGATCGGCTGGTCCGAGTCGACCCTGAACAAAGGTGTGCTGGCGACCCGTGGTCACTCCCAGAGCCTGACCCTGGAAACCACCGTGCCGGGCAGCGACCTGTCGTTCTACAAGCTCGACTACCGCGGCCAGCTGTTCAAGCCAATCAACAACGACTACACCCTGCGCCTGCACACCGAGCTGGGCTATGGTGACGGCTTTGGCTCGACCTCCGGCCTGCCGTTCTACGAGAACTACTACGCCGGTGGCTTCAACTCGGTGCGTGGCTTCAAAGACAGTACGCTCGGCCCGCGCAGTACGCCGAGTACCGGCAAGAACCCGGGCACCATCACCGACCCGGACCAGGACCCGCTGCCGTTCGGCGGTAACGTCCTCGTCCAGGGTGGCGTGGAGTTGCTGTTCCCGCTGCCGTTCGTCAAGGACCAGCGTTCGCTGCGCACGTCCGTGTTCTGGGACGTGGGTAACGTGTTCGACACCAACTGCGGCTCCAAGCCTGATTGCACCAAGGTCGGCTTCAGCGACATGGCCAGCTCCGTCGGCCTGGGCGTAACCTGGATCACTGCGCTGGGCCCGCTGAGCTTCAGCCTGGCGATGCCGATCAAGAAACCGCAAGACGCCGAAACCCAGGTGTTCCAATTCTCTCTGGGCCAGACCTTCTGAGGTCGGCCCTCGTACAACGACAACGGTTTATCCAGGAGTGCATCGTGCGTAAGTTGACTCAACTGGCCATCGTGGCCGCGGCGCTGGTCGCCACCCCGGCTTTCGCCGAAATGAAGGTTGCCGTGCTGAACTATCAGATGGCCCTGCTCGAATCCGATGCGGCCAAGAAGTACGCAGTTGATGCCGAGAAGAAATTTGGCCCGCAACTGACCAAGCTCAAGACTCTCGAGAGCAGCGCCAAGGGCATCCAGGACCGTCTGATCAAGGGCGGCGACAAGATGCAGCAGCAAGAGCGCGAGCGCCTGGAACTTGAATTCAAGCAAAAAGCCCGCGACTTCCAGTTCCAGTCCAAGGAACTCAACGAAGCCAAGGCCGTAGCCGACCGTGACATGCTCAAACAGCTCAAGCCGAAACTCGACGGTGCTGTCGAGGAAGTCATCAAGAAGGGCGGCTACGACCTGGTGCTTGAGCGCGGCGCGGTCATCGATGTCAAACCTCAGTACGACATCACCCGCCAGGTCATCGAGCGTATGAACCAAGCGCGTTGATATGACCGTGACCATGACGCTCGGCCAATTGGCCGAGGCCCTCGGGGCGCAGCTAAAAGGCTCCGAGGCGCTGCCGATCACCGGGCTGGCGACCTTGCAGGACGCCGGGCCTGGGCAGTTGAGCTTCCTTGCCAACAAGCAGTACCGCAAGTTCCTTGACGATACTCAAGCCGGGGCGGTGCTGCTCAAGGCCGAGGATGCCGAGGGCTTTGCTGGCAACGCCCTGATCGTGGCAGATCCCTACCTGGCCTATGCGCGTATTTCGCACCTGTTCGACCCTAAACCAAAGGCTGTGGCGGGTATTCATCCCAGCGCCGTGGTGCATGAGGACGCTCAGGTCGATGCCAGCGCCAGCATCGGTCCGTTCGTGGTGGTCGAGGCCGGTGCGCGGATTGGCGCCCACGTGACGGTCGGCGCGCACAGCGTTATCGGCGCGCGCTGCGTGATCGGTGAAGGCGGGTGGCTCGCGCCACGGGTCACGCTGTATCACGACGTTACCATCGGTAAGCGTGTGGTGATTCAGTCCGGCGCGGTGATCGGGGGCGAAGGCTTCGGCTTTGCCAATGAAAAGGGTGTGTGGCAGAAGATCGCCCAGATCGGTGGGGTCACCCTTGGTGACGACGTCGAGATCGGTGTGAACACCGCCGTTGATCGCGGTGCGCTGTCCGACACGCGCATCGGCAATGGCGTCAAGCTCGACAACCAGATCCAGATCGCCCATAACGTGCAGGTCGGTGACCACACGGCAATGGCGGCCTGTGTCGGTATTTCCGGTAGCACCAAGATCGGCAAGCACTGCATGATTGCTGGCGGTGTCGGCATGGTCGGTCACATCGATGTTTGCGATAACGTATTTGTCTCCGGTATGACCATGGTCACCCGTTCCATTACCGAACCGGGCGGCTATTCTTCCGGAACGGCCATGCAGCCTTTGGCCGAATGGCGCAAGAGCGCCGCGCGTATCCGTCAGCTCGACGAGATGTCCAAGCGTCTCCAGCAGCTGGAAAAACGTGTCGACACCGTGACCTCAGGTGGCCAGCCGACATCAGAAGGCTGATACCATTTCCTGAGCAAGAGAACAGTCGCTGGCCGGCGCCTCTTTGACTTTGCAAGAGGAGCGCGTGGTCAGCACCTGCGCTCCCTATTCTTATTACAGGCTTCCCCCCGAAATGATGGACATCAACGAGATTCGCGAATACCTGCCTCACCGTTACCCGTTCCTGCTGGTGGATCGTGTCACGGATCTGGACTTCGAGGCCCAGAGCATTCGTGCCTACAAGAATGTCAGCATCAATGAGCCGTTCTTCAATGGCCACTTCCCGGCACATCCGATCATGCCGGGCGTGCTGATCATCGAGGCGATGGCCCAGGCAGCCGGGATTCTCGGATTCAAGATGCTCGACGCCAAGCCGGCCGACGGCACCCTCTACTATTTCGTTGGTTCCGACAAGCTGCGCTTCCGTCAGCCGGTACTGCCGGGCGACCAGTTGGTGCTGGAAGCCAAGTTCCTCAGCCGCAAGAGCATGATCTGGAAGTTCGAATGCCGTGCCTTGGTCGACGGCAAGCCAGTCTGTTCGGCTGAAATCACCTGCGCGGAACGCTCCCTATGAGTTCGATTGACCCTCGGGCAATCATCGACCCTTCGGCCAAGCTGGCCGAGGGTGTCGAGGTTGGCCCCTGGTCGATCGTCGGCCCCGATGTGGAAATCGGGGAGGGTAGCGTGATTGGCCCGCATGTGGTGCTCAAGGGGCCGACGCGCATCGGCAAGCACAACCGCATCTACCAGTTCAGCTCCATCGGTGAAGATACCCCTGACCTCAAGTACAAGGGTGAACCGACGCGTCTGGTGATCGGCGATCACAACGTTATCCGCGAAGGCGTGACCATTCACCGTGGCACGGTGCAAGATCGTTCCGAAACGACCTTAGGTGATCACAACCTGATCATGGCGTACGCCCACATCGGCCACGACAGCGTGATCGGCAACCACTGCATCCTGGTCAACAACACTGCGTTGGCGGGCCACGTACACGTCGGCGACTGGGCCATTCTGTCCGGTTATACGCTGGTGCATCAGTACTGCCACATCGGCGCTCACGCCTTCTCAGGCATGGGCACGGCGATCGGCAAGGACGTCCCGGCCTTCGTCACCGTCTTCGGCAGCCCCGCCGAAGCACGCAGCATGAACTTCGAGGGCATGCGCCGCCGTGGCTTCAGTGATGAGGTCATCCATGCTCTGCGCCGCGCCTACAAGATCGTCTATCGTCAGGGGCTGACCGTCGAAGAGGCGGTGAAGGAACTCGATGAGCTGGTTGGCCAGTACCCGGAAGTGGACCTGTTCCGTCAGTCGATCCTGAATTCCGAACGCGGCATCACCCGCTGATATGGCCCAGCTCTGTGTTGCGCTGGTCGCGGGCGAAGCCAGCGGCGACATCCTCGGTTCCGGCCTGATGCGCGCCATCAAGGCGCGTCACCCCGATGTGCGGTTCATCGGGGTAGGTGGGCCGTTGATGGAAGCCGAAGGCATGCAGTCATATTTCCCCATGGAGCGTCTGGCTGTCATGGGGCTGGTGGAAGTGCTGGGGCGCCTGCGTGAGCTGCTCAAGCGGCGCAAGCTGCTGATCGAGGCGCTTATCGATGAGAGACCCGATGTTTTCATCGGTATCGATGCCCCGGATTTCACCCTCAATATCGAACTCAAGTTGCGTCAGGCCGGGATCAAGACCGTGCACTACGTCAGCCCTTCGGTCTGGGCCTGGCGGCAGAAGCGCGTATTGAAGATCCGCGAAGGCTGTGACCTGATGCTCACCTTGCTGCCATTCGAGGCACGTTTCTACGAGGAGCAAGGGGTTCCGGTGCGTTTCGTGGGCCACCCATTGGCAGACACCATCCCGCTGGAGGCCGATCGCGCGGCGGCGCGCGTCGAGTTGGGGCTGGCAGACGGCCCGGTGGTTGCGCTGATGCCGGGCAGCCGTGGTGGCGAAGTCGGGCGTCTGGGGGCGTTGTTCCTGGATGCCGCCCAGCGCCTGCGGACGCTGGTGCCAGGGGTGCGCTTCGTGCTGCCGTGCGCCAATGCTTCGCGCCGTGCGCAGATCGAACAGATGCTCGAAGGTCGTGAGCTGACAGTGCAACTGCTCGATGGTCAGTCGCACCTGGCCTTGGCGGCATGCGATGCGGTATTGATCGCCTCCGGCACGGCGACCCTTGAGGCGATGCTGTACAAGCGCCCCATGGTGGTAGCCTACCGCCTGGCGCCGCTGACGTACTGGATCCTCAAGCGCATGGTCAAGAGTCCTTACGTCTCGCTGCCCAACCTGCTGGCCCAGCGCATGCTGGTGCCGGAACTGTTGCAGGACGCCGCTACCAGCGAGGCCTTGGCCAGTACGCTGGCGCCCTTGGTGCGCGATGGCGCGCAGCAGACCGAACGCTTCGACCAGATTCACCGTACCCTGCGCCGTGACGCCTCCAACCAGGCGGCTGATGCGGTGCTGGCCTTGCTCAAGGACCGTTGACATGCAGATGGGACTGGATTTCAACTTGGTCGAGGACCTGGTGGCCGGCGTTGACGAGGTGGGTCGCGGCCCGCTGTGCGGCGCGGTGGTCACGGCGGCGGTGATCCTCGATCCGAGCCGCCCGATCCTGGGCCTGAACGACTCGAAGAAGCTAACCGAAGCCAAGCGTGAGGCGCTGTTCGACGAGATCCGTGAAAAGGCCTTGAGCTATTGCATCGCGCGTGCCGAAGTGCACGAGATCGACCAGTTGAACATCCTCCAGGCCACCATGCTGGCCATGCAGCGTGCGGTCGAGGGTTTGCACATCACGCCGAAGCTTGCGTTGATCGACGGTAACCGCTGCCCGAAACTGGCCGTCCCATCGGCGCCGGTGGTCAAGGGCGATTCGCAGGTACCGGCCATCGCGGCGGCTTCGATCTTGGCCAAGGTCACCCGTGATCGCGAGATGAGTGCCTTCGAGCTGATCTACCCGGGTTACGGCATTGGCGGGCACAAGGGTTATCCCACACCGGTGCACCTGGAGGCGTTGGCGCGCCTGGGGCCTACGCCGATTCACCGGCGTTCGTTCGCGCCGGTAAGGGCCGCATGGGAGGCCCGCGAAGGCGCCTCTACCTCGTTGATCTGATCCATTGGGGCCGCGTAGCGGCCCCAAACGTTCCGGCTATTTACGCTACAATCGCGCCCTTGTCGTTCAGCACTGCTACAGGATTTTCCATGTCGGTTTCCTTCGTTCACCTTCGCGTGCACTCCGAATTCTCCTTGGTCGATGGCCTAGTGCGGATCAAGCCGCTGGCCAAGGCCTTGGCCGGGATGAACATGCCGGCGGTGGCGATCACCGACCAGAGCAACATGTGCTCGCTGGTGAAGTTCTACAAGACCGCGATGGGCGCGGGGATCAAGCCGATCTGTGGTGCCGACCTGTGGCTGGCCGGCGCCGACGCCGAGGCGCCACTGTCGCGCATTTGCTTTCTGGCGATGAACCCCAAGGGCTACCGCAATCTCACCGAGCTGATCTCGCGTGGCTGGACCGAGGGCCAGCGCAACGGCCTGGTGGTCATCCAGCGCGACTGGATCGCCCCGGCCAGCGAAGGTCTGATCGCACTGTCCGCAGGTCGCGAAGGTGATATCGGCATGGCCTTGCTGGCCGGCCGCCAGGGCGAGGCCGAGGCGTTGCTTGGCGACTGGATGGCGATGTTCCCGGAGCGTTTCTATGTCGAGTTGCAGCGCACCAACCGTGCCGGTGACGAAGAGTATGTTCACGCCGCCGTGGCTTTGGCCGACCAACTCGGCGCGCCGCTGGTGGCGACCAACGACGTGCGCTTCATCAAGCAGACCGACTTCGACGCCCACGAGACCCGCGTGTGCATCGGCGAGGGCTGGACCCTGGACGATCCGCGCCGCCCACGCAGCTACAGCGACCAGCAATACCTCAAGTCGCCCGAGGAGATGGCCGAGCTATTCAGCGACTTGCCGGATGCCATCGCCAACACGGTCGAGATTGCCAAGCGCTGCAACATCAGCGTGCAGTTGGGCAAGTATTTTCTCCCAGACTTCCCGACGCCCAACGGCATGGGTATCGACGACTACCTGCGGCATGTCTCCCACGAGGGCCTGGAGGAGCGCCTGGCGGTGCTCTGGCCGAAGGACACCACGCCCAACTATGAAGAGAAGCGCCAGGTCTACCTGGACCGTTTGAAGTTCGAACTGGATATCATCATCCAGATGGGCTTCCCCGGTTACTTCCTGATCGTAATGGACTTCATCAAGTGGGCCAAGAACAACGATGTGCCGGTCGGCCCTGGCCGGGGCTCGGGTGCCGGCTCGCTGGTGGCCTACGTACTGAAGATCACCGACCTCGACCCGCTGGCCTACGACCTGCTGTTCGAACGTTTCCTCAACCCTGAACGTATTTCCATGCCCGACTTCGACGTCGACTTCTGCATGGACGGTCGTGACCGGGTGATCGACTACGTGGCAGAGGCGTACGGGCGCAATGCCGTGAGCCAGATCATCACCTTCGGCACCATGGCCGCCAAGGCGGTGGTGCGTGACGTGGCGCGGGTACAGGGTAAGTCGTACGGGTTGGCGGACCGTCTGTCGAAGATGATCCCGTTCGAAGTGGGCATGACCCTGGAGAAGGCCTACGAGCAGGAAGAGATCCTGCGCGATTTCCTCAAGGGCGACGAAGACGCCCGCGAGATCTGGGACATGGCCCTCAAGCTCGAAGGGGTCACCCGTGGTACCGGCAAGCACGCCGGTGGCGTGGTGATCGCGCCGACCAAGCTCACCGACTTCTCACCGATCGCGTGTGACGAAGAGGGTGGCGGCCTGGTGACCCAGTTCGACAAGGACGACGTCGAGGCAGCGGGGCTGGTGAAGTTCGACTTCCTTGGCCTGCGTACGCTCACGATCATCAAGTGGGCGATGGAGATCATCAATCGCGAGCAGAAGAAGCGCAATCTGCCCGACGTCAATATCGACTTCATCCCGCTGGACGATCGCAAGACCTACGAGCTGTTGCAAAAAGCCGAAACCACGGCGGTGTTCCAGCTTGAATCGCGCGGCATGAAAGAGCTGATCAAGAAGCTCAAGCCCGACTGCCTGGAAGACCTGATCGCATTGGTTGCACTGTTCCGCCCGGGGCCGCTGCAGTCGGGCATGGTGGACGACTTCATCAACCGCAAGCACGGCCGCGCAGAGCTGGCCTACCCGCACTCGGACTACCAGTACGAAGGCCTCAAGCCGGTCCTGGCGCCGACCTACGGCATCATCCTGTATCAGGAACAGGTGATGCAGATCGCCCAGGTCATGGCCGGCTACACCCTCGGTGGCGCCGACATGCTGCGCCGGGCAATGGGTAAGAAAAAACCCGAGGAAATGGCCAAGCAACGCGGTGGCTTCATCGAAGGCTGCGTGGCCAACAATATCGATGCTGACCTTGCGGGTAACATCTTCGACCTGGTGGAGAAGTTCGCAGGTTACGGCTTCAACAAATCCCACTCCGCAGCTTACGGGCTGGTGTCGTACCAGACCGCCTGGCTGAAGACTCACTATCCAGCGCCATTCATGGCGGCGGTGTTGTCGGCGGATATGCACAACACCGACAAGGTGGTGGTGCTGGTGGAGGAAGTGCGCAGCATGAAGCTGCGCCTGGATGCGCCGGATGTGAACTTCTCGGACTTCAAGTTCACTGTCAACGACGACGGGCGCATCGTGTACGGCCTGGGCGCGATCAAAGGCGTCGGTGAGGGGCCGGTGGAGGCGATCGTCGAAGCCCGCGCGCAGGGAGGTCCGTTCAAGGACCTGTTCGACTTCTGTGAGCGTATCGACCTCAAGCGCGTCAACAAGCGTACCCTCGATGCGTTGATCCGCAGTGGCGCACTGGACCGGCTGGGCCCGCACTTCTATGACGAAATCAAGGCCTACCAGGCCCACATCGATATCAACCGCGCGACCTTGTTGTCGGCGCTCGGCGAGGCGATCAAGGCTGCCGAGCAAGCGGCGCATACCGCCGACAGCGGCCATGTCGACCTGTTCGGCAGCATGTTCGACGCGGCGGATGTCGACGTCTATGCCAATCATCGCAAGGTGCGTGAGCTGACGCTCAAAGAGCGCCTGAAAGGCGAAAAGGACACCCTGGGCCTGTACCTGACCGGTCACCCGATCGACGAGTACGAGGCCGAGATCCGCCGCTTCGCCCGCCAGCGCATCGTTGACCTCAAACCTGCGCGCGATACCCAGACCATCGCCGGCATGATCATTGCGTTACGCGTGATGAAGAACAAGAAGGGCGACAAAATGGGCTTCGTGACCCTCGACGACCGCTCCGGGCGCATCGAGGCGTCGCTGTTCGCTGACGCTTTCATGGGCGCCCAGGCCCTGTTGCAGACCGACGCGATGGTGGTGGTGGAAGGGGAGGTGAGTAACGACGACTTCTCCGGCGGCCTGCGCTTGCGCGTCAAGACGGTCATGACCATGGAGGATGCGCGCACCAAGCTGGCCGAAAGCCTGCGACTGAAGGTCGCCCATGACGCGCTCAAGGGCGATCGCCTGAACTGGCTGGGTGAGCTGATTACCCGTCACCGTGGCGGTTGCCCGATTACCCTGGAGTACACCGGCAGTGACGCCAAGGCGATGCTGCAGTTCGGTGAACAGTGGTGCATCGACCCGGCCGATGGACTGATCCAGGCGCTGCGTGACCAGTTCGGACGTGAGAACGTCTTCCTGCAATACCGTTGAAACGACGAATTTTAATCTCGACCTTTATGCGCCTGATCCCTTAAGGTATGGCGCCAAACGGATCAACCGGCCGGCCGCCTGGCCGTAGACCCAAGACGGAAGCCTATGAACCCGAATTTCCTCGATTTCGAACAGCCGATTGCCGACCTGCAAGCCAAGATCGAAGAGCTGCGCCTGGTGGGTAACGACAACTCGCTGAACATCAGCGACGAGATTTCCCGTCTGCAAGACAAGAGCAGCACACTGACCGAAAGCATCTTCGGCAACCTGACCAGCTGGCAGATCGCCCGCCTGGCCCGTCACCCGCGCCGCCCGTACACCCTCGACTACATCGAGCACATCTTCACTGAGTTCGAAGAGCTGCACGGTGACCGTCATTTCTCCGATGACGCTGCCATCGTCGGGGGCACCGCGCGCCTGAACGACCAGCCGGTCATGATCATCGGCCACCAGAAAGGCCGTGAAGTGCGCGAGAAGGTGCGCCGCAACTTCGGTATGCCGCGTCCTGAAGGCTACCGCAAGGCATGCCGCCTGATGGAAATGGCCGAACGCTTCAAGATGCCGATCCTGACCTTTATCGACACGCCTGGCGCCTACCCGGGCATTGACGCTGAAGAGCGCAACCAGAGCGAGGCGATCGCCTGGAACCTGCGCGTGATGGCCCGTCTGAAGACCCCGATCATCGCCACCGTCATCGGTGAAGGTGGTTCCGGCGGCGCGCTGGCCATCGGCGTGTGCGACCAGCTGAACATGCTGCAGTACTCCACCTACTCGGTGATCTCGCCGGAAGGCTGCGCCTCGATCCTGTGGAAGACCGCTGACCGTGCGGCCGATGCTGCCGAGGCCATGGGCGTGACCGCCGAGCGTCTCAAAAGCCTGAACATCGTCGACAAGGTCATCCAGGAGCCGCTGGGCGGCGCCCACCGTGACCCACAGGCAATGGCCGCCAACGTGCGTGCCGACCTGATCGAGCAACTGGACATGCTCGGCAAGCTTGACCATGACGCGCTGCTCAAGCGCCGTTACGATCGCCTGATGAGCTACGGTCTCTGATGGATTTCGGGGGCCGCGTTGCGGCCCTTTCGCGGCACAAGGCCGCTCCTACAGAGATAACGGCAGTATCAAAGACTGCGCGATCCCTGTAGGAGCGGCCTTGTGCCGCGAACGGGGCGCAAAGCGCCCCCGTCGATCTTGCCCCCTGTGAGGCCTTGATGCTCAACCTCACCCCCTGGCTAAACGCCCCCGCTTGGTATGTTGCCTTCTCCGGTGGCCTCGACTCCACCGTCCTGCTGCACCTGCTCGCCGACTACGCCCGTACCCATCGAGCACCGCCACTGCATGCCGTGCACATCCACCATGGCCTGCAAGCCGCCGCCGATGCCTGGCCCGAGCACTGCCGTTCGGTATGCGATGCCTTGGGCGTGGAGTTCGATGTCATCCGCGTACGTGTCATACCCGGTGCGAGCCTGGAGCAGGCTGCCCGAGACGCCCGCTACGCGGCGTTCGAAAAGTTGCTGGTTCCAGGTGCAGTGCTGTTCACGGGCCAGCACCGTGACGACCAGGCCGAAACCTTGTTGTTTCGCCTGCTGCGCGGTGCCGGCCTGCGTGGACTCAGTGCCATGCCGCAGACCCGCGCGCTTGGCTTGGGCAGCCTGGTGCGGCCACTGTTGAAAACCTCGCGCCAGCAGTTGCAGGCTTACGCCGATGCCCACGGACTGAGCTGGGTCGAAGATCCCAGCAACGCCGACAGCGCCTTTGCCCGCAACTACCTGCGCGGCGAAGTCTTCCCGTTGCTGCGTCAACGCTGGCCACAGGCTGAGGCCAACCTGGCGCGCAGTGCCGAGCACTTGGGCGAGGCGCTGGGGCTGCTGGAGGAGTTGGCCGAAACCGACCTGATGGCAGCCAGCGTCGATGCGCCGCTCCCTTGGCTCGGTGTGGAGTCCCTGAATCTTGATGCGCTCAAGGCGTTGTCGCCGGCCCGTCAGCGCAATGCCTTGCTGTATTGGTTCAGCCAGCGCACCCGGCTTCCTGACACTCGCCATTGGGCCGGCTGGAGCGACCTGCGCGATGCTGCCGCGGATGCCCAGCCGGTGTGGCGGCTGACCGATGGCGAGCTGCATCGCAGTCATGGCCGGATCTGGTGGGTCAGCGCTGCCTGGCTGGATGCGCCGCACGCTGTGCAGCCTTGGCATGACCCGAGCCAACCCCTGCACCTGCCCGGCAATGGCCATGTGTGGCTGGGTGGCGGCCAGGGCGGGGAGGGCTTGCGCATCGCCTATCGCCAAGGCGGTGAGGTGATGCAGTTGCCTGGGCGCGGTCGGCGTGATCTCAAGCGCTTGCTCAACGAGGCGCAGATCCCGCAGTTCGTGCGTGCGCGCCTGCCGTTGCTGTACCGCGGCGAGCAGTTGCTGGCAGTGGCCAACCTGTCCTGGTCGACTGAGCAGGATTACCAGTTGCACTGGCAACCTGCGACCCGCGTGCAAGGTTTGAGCTGAAGGGTACATTCGGGTAGACTACCCTCCCTTCTTGATACAGCTTCTGTGGGTTCCTCGAAAACACAGGAGTTGCCGATTACCAAGCAGTTTTTTGCTGGGCTGATTCTTAAAATGACGAGCGAGCTCCAAACTGGGTACACCCCGGTCTGTACAGACGCGGCAGTTGTTCGAGATGCACTGTGATTGACGCAGGTGATCGGGGGCTTCGGCCTTCCTTCGCTTTCTCCGGCGGCCCATGCCGCCTTAACGCAGACTTCTAGGGTTTTTCATGACGCGCTACATATTCGTCACGGGCGGTGTTGTTTCTTCATTGGGGAAAGGCATTGCCTCGGCTTCCCTGGCGGCCATCCTGGAAGCGCGGGGGCTCAAGGTCACCATGCTCAAGCTGGACCCGTACATCAACGTCGATCCGGGCACCATGAGCCCGTTCCAGCACGGTGAAGTGTTCGTCACCCACGACGGCGCCGAGACCGACCTCGACCTGGGCCACTACGAGCGGTTCATCCGCACCACGATGACCCAGAACAACAACTTCACCACCGGCCGCATCTACGAGCACGTGCTGCGTAAGGAGCGTCGTGGTGATTACCTGGGTGCGACCATCCAGGTCATCCCGCATATCACCGACGAGATCAAGCGCCGCATCATCAAAGGTGCAGGCGACGCCGACGTCGCGCTGGTCGAGATCGGCGGCACCGTCGGTGACATCGAGTCGCAGCCGTTCCTCGAGGCCATCCGCCAGTTGCGCGTCGAAGTGGGCTCCAAACGCGCGATGCTGATGCACCTGACCCTGGTGCCGTACATCGCCACCGCTGGCGAGACCAAGACCAAGCCGACCCAGCACTCGGTCAAGGAACTGCGCTCCATCGGTCTGCAACCGGACGTGCTGATCTGCCGCTCCGATCACCCGGTCGATGCCTCGTCGCGTCGCAAGATCGCACTGTTCACCAACGTCGAAGAGCGTGCGGTGATTTCGCTGGAAGACGTCGACACCATCTACAAGATTCCTGGTGTGCTGCACGCACAGGGCCTGGACGACTTCGTCGTCGAGCGCTTCGGCCTGCAGTGCAACAGCGCCGACCTGTCCGAGTGGGACAAGGTGGTCGATGCCAAGCTCAACCCTGAGCAGGAAGTCACCATCGCCATGGTCGGTAAGTACATGGAGCTTCTGGATGCGTACAAGTCGCTGATCGAAGCGATGAGCCACGCCGGCATTACCAACCGCACCAAGGTCAACCTGCGTTATATCGACTCCGAAGACATCGAGAACCAGGGCACCAGCCTACTCGAAGGCGCCGATGCCATTCTTGTCCCGGGCGGCTTCGGTCTGCGTGGCGTCGAAGGCAAGATCACTGCCGTGCAATATGCCCGTGAGAACAAGGTTCCCTACTTGGGCATCTGCCTCGGCATGCAGGTCGCGGTGATCGAGTTCGCGCGTAACGTGATGGGCTGGAAAGACGCCAACTCCACTGAGTTCGATCGCAACAGCGGCCACCCGGTCGTCGGCCTGATTACCGAATGGGCAGATGCCACCGGCGCGGTCGAGATCCGTACCGAAGCGTCCGACCTGGGCGGCACCATGCGCCTGGGCGCTCAGGACTGCCAGCTGACGGCCGGCTCCAAGGTTCACGACTGCTATGGCAGCGACGTGATCACCGAGCGCCACCGTCACCGCTACGAAGTGAACAATAACCTGCTGCCACAACTGGTCGAGGCTGGCCTGGTGGTTTCCGGTCGTTCCGATGACGGCGCGCTGGTCGAAGTGGTCGAGTCGAAGGATCATCCATGGTTCGTCGCCTGCCAGTTCCACCCGGAGTTCACCTCGACGCCACGTGACGGTCACCCGCTGTTCAGCGGTTTCGTCAAGGCTGCCCTGGCACAGAAGAACAAGGCCTGATCCATGACTCAGAAGATCATTCGCGTCGGTAACATCGAGATCGCCAACGACAAGCCGTTCGTCCTGTTCGGCGGCATGAACGTCCTGGAATCCCGTGACCTGGCCCTGAAGGTCTGCGAGGAGTACGTGCGGGTGACCGAAAAGCTCGGGATCCCGTACGTGTTCAAGGCCAGCTTCGACAAGGCCAACCGCTCGTCGGTGACCTCGTACCGCGGCCCGGGCATGGAAGAAGGCCTGAAGATCTTCGAGGAGATCAAGCGCACCTTCAACGTGCCGGTGATCACTGACGTGCACGAGCCCTACCAGTGCGAACCGGTGGCCAAAGTGTGCGACATCATCCAGCTCCCGGCCTTCCTGTCGCGCCAGACCGATCTGGTCGTGGCGATGGCCAAGACGGGTGCCGTGATCAACATCAAGAAGGCGCAGTTCCTTGCGCCTCACGAGATGAAGCACATCCTCGCCAAGTGCGTCGAGGCCGGCAACGACCAGTTGATCCTGTGCGAACGCGGTTCGAGCTTCGGCTACAACAACCTGGTGGTGGACATGCTCGGCTTCGGCATCATGAAGCAGTTCGAGTACCCGGTGTTCTTCGATGTCACCCATGCGTTGCAAACGCCGGGTGGTCGTGCCGATTCCGCCGGTGGCCGCCGTGCTCAGGTCACCGACCTTGCCAAGGCTGGTATGAGCCAGGGTCTGGCGGGCCTGTTCCTCGAAGCGCACCCGGACCCGGACAACGCCAAGTGCGACGGTCCGTGCGCCCTGCGCCTGGACAAGCTGGAGCCGTTCCTGAGCCAGCTCAAGCAACTGGACGACCTGGTGAAGAGTTTTCCGACGGTAGAAACCGCGTAAAGCTCGTTTCTCGGGTAAAGTACCGCCCGTTCCACCCCTGACCGTTAGGTCAGGGGCTCCCTTCGCCAGGCCTGCCCGTGCCATGTCGCCTGGTGAACGGCAAGAATTCCCAAAGCTGCGTTGTTTTCGTCAATTCTGGAGTGCTTACAACAATGGCAAAGATCGTCGACATCAAAGGTCGTGAAGTTCTCGACTCGCGTGGCAACCCGACCGTAGAAGCCGATGTACTGCTCGACAACGGTATCATCGGCAGCGCCTGCGCGCCGTCGGGTGCCTCCACTGGCTCGCGCGAAGCGCTGGAGCTGCGTGATGGCGACAAGAGCCGTTACCTGGGCAAGGGCGTACTCAAAGCCGTTGCCAACATCAACGGCCCGATCCGTGACCTGCTGCTGGGCAAGGATCCGTCCGACCAGAAAGCCCTGGACCGCGCGATGATCGAGCTGGACGGTACCGAGAACAAGGCCAAGCTGGGCGCCAACGCCATCCTGGCCGTCTCCCTGGCTGCCGCCAAGGCCGCTGCCCAGGACCAGGACCTGCCGCTGTACGCGCACATCGCCAACCTCAACGGCACCCCTGGCCAGTACTCGATGCCGGTGCCGATGATGAACATCATCAACGGCGGCGAGCACGCCGACAACAACGTCGACATCCAGGAGTTCATGGTTCAGCCGGTTGGCGCCAAGACCTTCTCCGACGGCCTGCGCATGGGCACCGAGATCTTCCACCACCTCAAGGCTGTGCTCAAGGCCCGTGGCCTGAATACCGCCGTGGGTGACGAAGGTGGCTTTGCCCCGAACCTGGCTTCCAACGAAGACGCCCTGGGCGCTATCGCCGAAGCCGTCGAGAAAGCCGGCTACAAGCTGGGTACCGACGTTACCCTGGCCCTGGACTGCGCTGCGTCGGAATTCTATGAAGACGGCAAGTACAACCTTTCCGGTGAAGGCAAGTCGTTCGATGCCGAAGGTTTCGCCGATTACCTCAAAGGTCTGACCGAGCGCTTCCCGATCATCTCCATCGAAGACGGCCTGGACGAGTCCGATTGGGCTGGCTGGAAGATCCTGACCGACAAGATCGGTGAGAAAGTTCAACTGGTAGGCGACGACCTGTTCGTCACCAACACCAAGATCCTCAAGGAAGGCATCGAGAAGGGCATCGGTAACTCGATCCTGATCAAGTTCAACCAGATCGGCTCGCTGACCGAAACCCTGGAAGCCATCCAGATGGCCAAGGCTGCCGGCTACACCGCCGTCATCTCGCACCGTTCGGGCGAAACCGAAGACTCCACCATTGCCGACCTGGCAGTCGGTACCGCTGCCGGCCAGATCAAGACCGGTTCGCTGTGCCGTTCCGATCGCGTCAGCAAGTACAACCAACTGCTGCGTATCGAAGAGCAACTGGGCGCCAAGGCCGTCTACCGTGGCCGCGCCGAGTTTCGCGGCTGAGCAAGAGATGGTAAAAAGGCAGCAGCCGGGGCAGCCCGAACGTTCTGAGTGACCGTTCAGGCATCTCCCACGGGTTTCTGTCGACGAAGCCTGGCCTCGGCCAGGCTTCGTGCTATTGGAAGCTCGCTGCGGCGGCCTTTATACCTGGATATCTTCATGCGCAGTCCCTATTGGTTGTTTCTTGTCCTGCTCCTGCTGCTCGGCGGCCTGCAATACCGCCTTTGGGTGGGTAATGGCAGCCTGGCGCAAGTGGCCGAGCTCAAGCAGCAGATTGACGAACAGCACGCCGAGAACGAGCGGCTGCTGGAGCGTAATCGTGTGCTCGATGCCGAGGTCCTGGAGTTGAAGAAAGGTATGGAGACCGTGGAAGAGCGGGCTCGTCATGAACTGGGGATGGTCAAGGACGGCGAAACCCTCTACCAGCTGCCGCAAAAATGACCCACCCATTACCGGCTTTCTGGGCCGTGATTCCTGCTGCGGGTGTCGGTGCCCGTATGGCTGCCGACCGCCCCAAGCAATACCTGCCGCTGGGCGAGCAGACCCTTCTCGAGCACAGCCTCGACTGTTTTCTCGACCACCCTGCGCTCAAGGGCGTGGTGGTCAGCATTGCCGATGACGATCCGTACTGGCCTGGCTTACGCTTGGCCAGCGATCCGCGCATACAACGAGCGCCCGGCGGGCGCGAGCGTGCCGACTCTGTGCTCAACGCGTTGCTGCTGCTGCATGCGCAAGGTGCGGCGGACGACGACTGGGTGCTGGTGCATGACGCCGCCCGGCCGAACCTGGCGCGCAGCGATCTCGACCGCTTGCTGGTCGAGTTGGCCGACGACCCGGTGGGTGGCCTGTTGGCGGTCCCGGCACGCGACACCCTCAAGCGCGCTGGCGCAGATGGCCGGGTGAGTGCCACGGTCGACCGCAGCACCATATGGCAGGCCTATACGCCGCAGATGTTCCGTCTGGGGATGCTGCACCGTGCCCTGGCCGAGTGCCTGGTGTCGGAGGTTGCGGTCACCGATGAATCGTCCGCCATCGAATGGGCCGGATACGCGCCCCGGTTGGTGGAAGGGCGCAGTGACAACCTAAAGGTGACTCGCCCGGAAGACTTGGAGTGGTTGCGTCAGCGCTGGGCTGTCCGGCGCTGACTCCCAAGGAGCGGCCTTGCCGGAGCGCAGGCCCGGCCCCGGCGATTTTGCATGAGTCCGAAATTTTAGGGCCGCTTCGCGCCCCTTTCCGGCCGGTCCGGCGCCCCGGCAAGGCCGCTCCTACACGGCGGTGGCCCGATATTCCGGTAGCCCCGCCAATCCTTCCTTCATGTAGTCCACCAGTCGCCTGACCTTGGGCGACAGGTGACGTTGTTGCGGATACAGCGCCCACACGGCGGTATTGGGTGGCTGGTGGGCTTCGAGCAGCGATACCAGTGCGCCGCTGTGCAGGTGTTCGAGCACGTAGTAATCCGGCAACTGACACAACCCCATGCCTTGCAGCGCCGCGTCCAGTACTGCTTGGCCACTGTTGCAGCGCCAGTTGCCTTGCACCCGTTGGCTGATTTCGCGGCCATCTTGTTGCAGTGCCCACAGGTCGGAGCTGCCGATCAGGCAGTTGTGCCGCGCCAGCTCCGACAGACTATGGGGCCTACCATAGCGTTCCAGATACGCCGGTGAAGCGCACAGGTACATGCGCCGTGGCGCCAGGCGCGTGGCCACCAGCCGCGAATCTTGTAGGCGCCCCAGGCGGATCGCCAGGTCCATGCCTTCGTGCAGTAAGTCCAAGGTGTGGTTGCTCAACTCCACTTCCACCCGCAGCTGTGGGTACAACCCCATGAACCGCGTCACCAGCGGCACGATGAAGCGTTCACCATAGGCCACCGCACAGGTCATGCGCAGCAGTCCCTTGGGCTCGCTGGCCAAATCGCCCATGGCCCGCAGCGCTTCCTCGCGGCCATCTTGCAAGCGTTGGCAGTGTTGCAAGAATGTCTGGCCGGCCTCGCTCAAGGTGACCCGGCGGGTGCTGCGGTACAGCAGCCGGGTTTGCAGACGTTCTTCGAGCCGGGCGATCTGCCGACTGATGTGCGAGGAGGACACTCCCAGGCGCTCGGCTGCCGCAGTGAACTGCCCGATCTCGGCAACTGCGACGAACTCGTCGATCCCTTCCCAGCCGTTGAGCATCAATTATCCCTGTGTGGCAATAATGTTTTTTAACTGGTCGGATTATTCCCCAAAAGCCTGTGAATTACACTGTTCGTCTGTATTCGACCCCCAGTCTGGAGACCGTTGATGATCAAGTCCCGCGCCGCCGTAGCCTTCGAGGCCAAGAAACCCCTGGAAATCGTCGAAGTCGACGTGGCCATGCCCAAGGCCGGTGAAGTGCTGCTGCGCGTCGTCGCCTCCGGCGTCTGCCACACCGACGCCTACACCCTATCGGGCGCCGACCCGGAAGGCATTTTCCCGTCGATCCTGGGCCATGAAGGCGGGGCCATCGTCGAGGCGGTGGGCGAGGGCGTTACGTCCGTGGCGGTGGGTGACCATGTGATCCCGCTGTACACCCCAGAATGCGGCAAGTGCAAATTCTGCCTGTCGGGCAAGACCAACCTGTGCCAGGCCATTCGTGCCACCCAGGGCAAGGGCTTGATGCCTGACGGCACCACGCGTTTCAGCTACAAGGGCCAGCAACTGTTCCATTACATGGGTACCTCGACGTTCTCCGAGTACACCGTGCTGCCGGAAATCTCCGTTGCCAAGATCCAGAAAGAAGCACCGCTGGAGAAGGTCTGCCTGCTCGGCTGTGGCGTCACCACCGGTATCGGTGCAGTCCTCAACACCGCCAAGGTCAAGGCCGGCGACACCGTGGCCATCTTCGGCCTGGGCGGCATCGGCCTCTCGGCGGTGATCGGTGCTGTCAAGGCCAAGGCCTCGCGCATCATCGCCATCGATATCAACCCGGCCAAGTTCGAGATCGCCCGTCAGTTGGGCGCCACCGACTGCATCAACCCGAAGGACTACGACCGTCCGATCCAGGAAGTCATCGTCGACCTTACCGACGGTGGCGTGGACTTCTCCTTCGAGTGCATCGGCAACGTGCAATTGATGCGTGCCGCGCTGGAGTGCTGCCACAAGGGTTGGGGTGAGTCGGTGATCATCGGCGTTGCCGGTGCTGGCCAGGAAATCGCAACCCGTCCTTTCCAGCTGGTGACCGGTCGGGTCTGGCGTGGTTCGGCGTTCGGCGGCGTGCGTGGCCGCAGCGAGCTGCCTAGCTACGTCGAAATGTCCGAGAAGGGCGAGATTCCGCTCGACACCTTCATCACCCACACCATGGGCCTGGAAGACATCAACAAGGCCTTTGATCTGATGCACGAAGGCAAGAGCATTCGCAGCGTCATCCACTTCTGAGGCCTTTGCCATGACGCTGGATAACATCTCCTGCCAGAAAAGCTTCGGCGGCTGGCACAAGCGCTATCGGCACCGCTCCACGGTGCTGGGCTGCGACATGGTGTTCGCCGTTTACCTGCCACCGCAGGCCGAGCAAGGCGAGAAACTGCCGGTGCTCTACTGGCTCAGTGGCTTGACTTGCACTGACGAGAACTTCATGCAGAAGGCCGGTGCCCAGCGCCTGGCCGCCGAGCTTGGCTTGATCATCGTCGCGCCCGACACCAGCCCGCGTGGCGATGGGGTGCCGGGCGATCCAGACGGTGCCTGGGACTTTGGCCTGGGGGCGGGTTTTTACCTCAACGCTACCCAGCAACCGTGGGCTCAGCACTACCGCATGCACGACTATGTGGTGGACGAGTTGCCGAAACTGATCGAGGCGCACTTCCCGGCCTCCGATCAGCGCGGCATCAGTGGTCATTCCATGGGCGGGCACGGTGCACTGGTGTGCGCGTTGCGTAACCCTGGGCGCTACCGTTCGGTGTCGGCGTTCTCGCCTATTAGCAATCCCATCGATTGTCCGTGGGGTGAGAAGGCGTTCTCGCGTTACTTAGGCGAAGACCGCGCACGCTGGCGCGAGTGGGATGCCAGCGTGTTGCTGGCCGAGGCGGGCGAGTGTCCACCGCTGCTGGTAGACCAGGGCGACCGTGATGATTTCCTCGACAAGCAGCTCAAGCCGCAGGCGTTGGAGCAGGCTGCGCGCAAGGGGGGACATACGCTGACCCTGCGTCTGCAGCCAGGCTATGACCACAGCTACTACTTCATCGCCAGCTTCATCGACGAGCACCTGCGCCATCACGCGCTGGCCTTGGGGCGCCTTTAAGCTACAAGTGGCAAGCTGCAAGCGACAAGTAAAAGCCGGACCGCGTGGGCTGACGTTTCGCGATCTGGCTTTTACTTGCAGCTCGAAGCTCGCTTGCGACTCGTCTGCGCCCAAGACTGCGCAAAGCAGGTAGAATCACGCCCTGACTCAATCAGGGCGTTTTTCTATGCGTATTGGCCACGGCTACGATGTGCACCGTTTTGCCGACGGTGATTTCATTACCCTGGGCGGGGTGCGTATCCCCCACAAATACGGCCTGCTGGCCCACTCCGACGGCGACGTGCTGCTGCACGCCGTCAGCGATGCCTTGCTCGGTGCTGCGGCCCTGGGCGACATCGGCAAGCATTTCCCCGATACCGACCCGCAGTTCAAAGGGGCTGACAGCCGTGTGCTGTTGCGTCATGTGGTTGGCGTGGTGCGTGGCAAAGGCTGGAAGGTTGGCAATGTCGATGCCACCATCGTGGCCCAGGCGCCCAAGATGGCCCCACACATCGAAACCATGCGTCAGCGCATCGCCGAAGACCTGCAGGTGGACCTCGACCAGGTCAACGTCAAGGCCACCACCGAAGAGAAGCTCGGCTTCACCGGTCGCGAGGAGGGCATTGCCGTGCACGCTGTCACCCTGCTGTTGCCAGCATGACCGAACTGGAGCTGCTGGGGCCAAGGGCCTCGGGCGAGGCGTTGGGCACTGCGGTGCTCAAGGCAGTGGCCGAAGATTTCCAGGTCGATGAAGTGCTCGACATCCCGTTGTCCGGGCAGGGTGAGCACCTGTGGCTGTGGGTCGAGAAACGCGACCTCAATACAGAGGAAGCCGCCCGCCGCCTGGCCCGCGCTGCCGGTGTGCCGGTGCGCACCATCAGCTATGCCGGCCTCAAGGATCGCCAGGCCCTGACCCGCCAGTGGTTCAGCCTGCACTTGCCGGGCAAGGCCGACCCCGACCTGTCGCGCGCTGAAGACGACACGCTGCGTGTGCTCAAGCAGGTGCGCCATTCGCGCAAATTGCAGCGTGGAGCACATTCGGCCAACGGCTTCACCTTGCGTCTGACCGGTCTGACCACCGAGCACGCGGCGATCGATGCGCGCCTCGAACAATTGAAGCAGTGCGGTGTGCCGAACTATTTCGGTGCCCAGCGTTTCGGGCATGCCGGCGGCAACGTCCACGATGCCCAGGACTGGGCCGCGCGCCAAGCGTTGCCTGAGCAGCGCAATGTGCGTTCACGACTGCTTTCGGCCGGGCGCAGCTACCTGTTCAACCAGGTGCTGGCCGCCCGAGTGGCCGACGGCACGTGGCAGCGTGCTCAGGTCGGCGACCTGCTGGCCTTCACCGACAGCCGCAGTTTCTTTGCAGCGGGTGAGCAGGAGTGTTCCGATCCGCGCCTGGCGATTCTCGACCTGCACCCCACCGGTCCGCTGTGGGGCGAGGGCGATGCACCGGGCGCTGGCGCCCCCCAGGCTTTGGAAAGCGCCATTGCTGCCCGCCATCCGGCGCTGTGCCAATGGCTGGCGCGCGCGGGCATGGATCACGAACGACGCATTCTGCGGCTCCCTATTGGGCGGCTGACGTGGCATTATCCCGAGCCTGATATTCTGCAACTGGAATTCGTCCTTCCGGCCGGATGCTTCGCCACCGTGGTGGTGCGCGAACTCGTCGATCTGGTGCCGGTAGGGCAGACGGACAGCCCATGCGTATTCTGATTTCCAATGACGACGGTGTTACCGCTCCCGGCCTCGCCGCGCTCCATGCTGCGCTGGCCGATTATGCCGAGTGCGCGGTGATTGCCCCTGACCAAGACAAGAGCGGTGCCGGCAGTTCCCTGACGCTGGACCGCCCGCTGCACCCGCAGGTGCTCGCCAACGGCTTCATCAGCCTCAACGGCACCCCCACCGACTGCGTGCACCTGGGGCTCAACGGCTTGCTGGCCGATGCGCCGGACATGGTGGTATCGGGGATCAACCTGGGTGCCAACCTAGGCGATGACGTGCTGTATTCCGGCACCGTCGCCGCAGCGCTGGAAGGGCGCTTCCTCGGGGGGGCGTCGCTTGCGTTCTCGCTGGTGTCGCGCCAGCCCGACAACCTGCCGGCCGCTGCGTACATCGCCCGTCGTCTGGTCGAGGCACAGGCGCGCCTTGAGCTGCCGCCGCGCACCGTTTTGAACATCAACATTCCCAACCTGCCGCTGGCGCATATCCGTGGCATCCAGCTGACGCGCCTGGGGCACCGCGCACGCGCCGCAGCGCCGACCAAGGTGGTCAACCCACGCGGGAAGGAAGGTTACTGGATTGCCGTGGCCGGTGACGCCGAGGACGGCGGGCCGGGTACGGACTTCCATGCGGTGATGCAAGGCTATGTTTCCATTACGCCTTTGCAGCTCGACCGCACCTTCAACGACGCCTTCGAGTGCTTCGATGGCTGGCTGGAGGGCGTGCTCTGATGCGCGAGCAGGACGATCTGATGCGCCGCGGGATCGGCATGACCTCCCAACGTACTCGCGAGCGGTTGATCCAGCGCTTGTACGAGGAGGGTGTATCGAACGCCAAGGTGCTCGAAGCCATTCGTCGTACCCCGCGCCATCTGTTCGTCGACGAAGCCCTGGCCCATCGGGCCTATGAAGATACCGCGCTGCCGATCGGGCACAACCAGACCATCTCGCAGCCGTTCATGGTCGCGCACATGAGCGAGTTGTTGCTGGAGGCCGGGCCACTGGACAAAGTGCTGGAGATCGGCACCGGCTCCGGCTATCAGACCGCGATCCTCGCCCAGTTGGTGGAGCGGGTGTTCTCGGTCGAGCGCATCAAGGTTCTGCAGGACCGGGCCAAGGAGCGTCTGCTCGAGCTTAACCTACGTAACGTGGTGTTTCGCTGGGGCGATGGCTGCGAAGGTTGGCCGGCACTGGCACCGTACAACGGCATCATCGTGACCGCTGTGGCCCCTGAGGTGCCCCAGGCCCTGCTCGACCAGCTCGCTCCCGGCGGGCGTATGGTGATTCCGGTGGGCCCTGCCGGAGAAGCTCAGCAATTGATGCTGATCGTGCGCGAAGAGCACGGTTTCTCCCGGCGTGTGCTCGGAGCGGTGCGTTTCGTGCCACTGTTGGGCGGCCCGCTGGCCTGAGGCGCCCCGGATAATATTTGCGCCCTCAACGAATTACTCGGCGTGGGCCCTGTCTATTCGGCGAGGCTGGCGCATACCGCGAGGCTGACCGAGCCCCTTAATTACGAGCGGCTCGGGTATAATTGCAACAATATTGCATTTCATATCGTCATCTTTACTGCACCATGAGGGGAGCGCGGGTGGGTCACACAGTCGTTCGGCAGCGCAGGTATCGTTCGGGTTTGAAGCTTCTGGTGCTCGCGCTTGCCATGGGAACCCTGTTGGCCGGTTGCTCGAGCACAGGCTCCAGCGGTGCGCGCGTGGTCGATCGCAGTAATGGCGCCAGCAGCGCGCCCAAGCGTCCTACGGTCACCTCGGGACAATACGTGGTCAAGCCAGGTGACACCCTGTTCTCCATCGCCTTCCGCTACGGCTGGGACTACAAGGAACTTGCTGCGCGCAACAACATTGCAGCTCCCTACACCATCCGTCCGGGGCAGGCCATTCGCTTCAACAGTACCGCCGGAGGATCCACGACGGTCGTTTCCAGCCCTTCTTCGTCAAGCAAGACAACGGTCATTCGTCGGCCAATTGCCACTACTGCGCCAGCCTCCACGGGTGGCAAAACGGCCACCGTGGCGCCTTCGACCTCGACGCAAACGGTTGCCCAGGTCCCGGCTGCAGAGCGCGCCGTAGGCGGCTGGACATGGCCTGCGAACGGTGTGCTGATTGGAAAATTTGCTTCAAACGGTAGTTTGAATAAAGGCATTGATATCGCCGGTGATTTGGGACAGCCTGTTTTTGCCGCGTCTGATGGTGCAGTGGTTTACGCCGGCAGTGGCTTGAGGGGTTACGGCGAGCTGGTCATCATCAAACACAGCGATACCTACGTCAGTGCCTACGGTCATAACCGCAGGCTTTTGGTTCGGGAGGGGCAGCAGGTCAAGGCAGGGCAGACGATTGCAGAGATGGGGTCTACGGGCACTGATCGGGTGAAGCTGCACTTTGAGATTCGCCGCCAGGGCAAACCCGTCGATCCGCTCCAGTTCTTGCCGCGCCGTTGATCCAAGTTCCGGCCTGTTCCTTGAATGTAGAGGGGACGGGCTCCAGCGCTGCCATGGAAAGGTGACGCTCGAGTCTGAGTTCGAACTCAGCAAAGGACTACAACAATGGCTCTCAGCAAAGAAGTGCCGGAGTTTGACATCGACGATGACCTGCTCTTGATGGAGACAGGGATCGTTTTGGAAACGGATGTGGTGTCAGACGAACCTGCTGTACCATCGGTTCGGACCAAGTCGAAACAGGGCGCCTCGCTCAAACAGCACAAATACATCGATTACAGCCGTGCGCTCGATGCCACCCAGCTGTATCTCAACGAGATCGGTTTCTCGCCTCTGCTTTCGCCGGAGGAAGAAGTACATTTCGCGCGGCTTTCGCAAAAAGGCGACCCGGCAGGTCGCAAGCGTATGATCGAAAGCAACCTGCGTCTGGTGGTGAAGATTGCTCGCCGTTACGTCAACCGTGGGTTATCACTGCTCGACCTGATCGAGGAGGGCAACCTGGGTCTGATCCGCGCGGTCGAGAAGTTCGACCCCGAACGAGGTTTCCGCTTCTCGACCTACGCTACTTGGTGGATCCGTCAGACCATCGAGCGCGCGATCATGAACCAGACGCGCACTATCCGGCTGCCGATCCATGTGGTCAAGGAACTCAACGTTTACCTGCGCGCCGCGCGGGAACTGACGCAGAAGCTCGACCACGAACCGTCACCTGAAGAAATCGCCAGCTTGCTGGAGAAACCAGTGTCGGAGGTCAAGCGCATGCTGGGGCTGAACGAGCGGGTTTCGTCGGTGGACGTGTCCCTTGGCCCTGACTCAGACAAGACACTGCTTGACACCCTCACCGATGACCGCCCGACTGACCCTTGCGAGTTGCTGCAAGACGATGACCTGTCGCAGAGCATCGATCAGTGGCTGGGCGAACTGACCGACAAGCAGCGTGAAGTGGTGGTGCGGCGTTTTGGCCTACGAGGCCATGAAAGCAGTACGCTGGAAGACGTTGGCCTGGAGATCGGCCTGACCCGCGAGCGGGTACGGCAGATTCAAGTGGAAGGGCTCAAGCGCCTGCGCGAGATCCTGGAGAAAAATGGCTTGTCCAGCGAGTCGCTGTTCCAGTAGCCGCCAGTACACCTGGCAAAAACGCCCCGATGACCTCGGGGCGTTTTCGTTGATGTGGCCGAAACATTGATTTATCTACCGCCATCACTTTACATGTAAGCGTTCTCTTACGCGTTATGTAAGCAAACGGCGTCGGGATAGGTAAATAAACGTCCTTCTCGGTGTATGTATTTTTCTAAGTTATTGTATTTAAAGAATTTATTAGATTTTTCTAAATATGTCAGATGAAACTCCCTGAGAAATCTACCCCTTGTTACCTGCCTGAAAATCGCTAGTATTCGAACTGTGCCAAGGGACAGGCACAGGCTTTCAAGGATGATGGCCAAGGACATCGCACGACGCGATTCATCAGGACGATGAGTTGGGATATACAGGGACTACGGAAAAAATGTGGGCGGGTCAAACCGCCCCTTTTTTTGCCCGCTGAAAAGCAAAAAGGCCCGTTGCGGGCCTTTTTCGTGTGTGAACGTTTTAGCGCTCCAGATCGGCAACCTTGCCAGGTTTACCGTCCCACGCTTCGGCGTCCGGCAGGGCGTCCTTCTTCTCGGTGATGTTCGGCCAGATTTCAGCCAGCTCGGCGTTGAGCTCGATGAAGTTCTCCATGCCTGCCGGGATCTCGTCTTCCGAGAAAATGGCCTGGGCCGGGCACTCAGGCTCGCACAGCGCACAGTCGATGCACTCGTCCGGGTGAATCACCAGGAAGTTCGGGCCTTCGTAGAAGCAGTCCACCGGACAGACTTCCACGCAGTCGGTGTACTTGCATTTGATGCAGTTGTCGGTGACGACGAAGGTCATTTCTAATTCTCTCCTCAGGCGACGGCAGCTTGCCCTTCCTTCCAGGGCAGCGCGGTTCACGATTTTGGCTGCAGGCCAGGCTAATAACCTGCAGCACACGCAAACCGCGCCGGATTCTACCAGCTTGCGCGGGTGGTCGTTATAACAGGTTTTTCAGTTGATATAGCATTTCGATAGCTTGGCGCGGCGTCATGTCGTCCAGCTCCAGCTTGCCCAGCTTCTCGATGGCTGGGTGCGGCAGGCTGGCGAACAGATCGCTTTGGTGCGGCACGTTGGGCTCGCCCTTGCGCTGGCTGGCAGGTGGCGCTTCGTGCGGCAGGCTCGCGGTCTCCAGGCGCCCCAGGTGCTCGCGGGCACGCTGGATCACCGCTCCCGGTACGCCGGCCAGTTGAGCCACGGCCAGGCCATAGCTCTGGCTGGCTGGGCCTGGCAGTACATGGTGCAGGAAGACGATGCGCTCGTTGTGCTCGGTGGCATTCAAGTGCACGTTGGCCACCAGCGGCTCACTCTCCGGCAGCACGGTCAGCTCGAAGTAGTGGGTGGCGAACAGCGTGTAGGCGCGCAGTTGGGCCAAGCGCTCAGCGGCGGCCCAAGCCAGTGAAAGGCCGTCGAAGGTACTGGTGCCACGGCCGACTTCGTCCATCAGTACAAGGCTACGCTCGGTGGCGTTGTGCAGGATATTAGCGGTTTCGCTCATCTCGACCATGAAGGTCGAGCGCCCACCTGCCAAGTCGTCGCTTGAACCGATGCGGGTAAAGATGCGATCAACCAGCGACAGCTCGCAGCGTGCGGCTGGAACGAAGCTGCCAATATGGGCCATCAGCACGATCAGCGCGGTCTGGCGCATGTAGGTGGACTTACCGCCCATGTTCGGGCCGGTGATGATCAGCATGCGCGTGCTGTTGTCCAGCCCCAGGTCATTGGCCACGAACGGTGTGGTCAGCACTTGCTCGACCACGGGATGGCGACCTTGCTCGATACGCAGGCACGGCTCGTCGACGAAGCTTGGGCAGTTCAAGTCCAGGTTGAGCGCACGTTCTGCCAGGTTGCTCAGTACGTCCAGCTCGGCGAGGGCGGCGGCGCTGTCTTGCAGCGGCGCCAAGTGGCCGATGAGGGTTTCGAGCAGGGCGTCGTAGAGCATCTTTTCGCGTGCCAGGGCACGGCTCTTGGCCGACAACGCCTTGTCCTCGAAGGCCTTGAGTTCCGGGGTGATGAAGCGCTCTGCGCCCTTGAGGGTCTGGCGGCGGATGTAGTCCGCAGGGGCTTGTTCAGCTTGCTTGGTCGGCAGCTCGATGTAGTAGCCGTGCACACGATTGTAGCCGACCTTCAGGTTGGCCAGGCCGGTGCGGGCTTTCTCGCGGGCTTCGAGGTCGATGAGGAATTGTCCGGCGTTTTCGCTCATCGCCAGCAGTTCGTCCAGTTCGGTGTCGTAGCCGGTCTTGAGTACACCGCCGTCACGAATCACCGCAGGCGGGTTGTCGATGATCGCCCGCTCCAGTAGGCCAGCCAGCTCCGGGTAGGTACCGGTGATGGCGGCCAGGCGTGCCAGGTGCGGCGCCTCCAGCTCGGCCATGGCGTTCTGCAATTCAGGCAGTGCGCCCAGGGCATCGCGCAGGCGCGCCAAGTCGCGTGGGCGGGCATTGCGCAGGCCGATACGGGCCAGGATGCGCTCGATATCGCCGATTTCCTTGAGTTGCGGCTGGAGCTTTTCGAAGCGGTAGCCGTCCAGCAGGCAGCGGATCGAGTCCTGACGGGCCTTGAGGACTTTAAGGTCGCGCAGTGGGCGGTTTAGCCAACGGGTCAGCAGCCGGCTGGCCATGGCAGTCTGGCAGCGGTCGATGACCGACTGCAGGGTATTGTCGCGGCCCCCGGCCAGGTTGATGTCCAGCTCCAGGTTGCGCCGGCTCGCTGCATCGAGGATGACCGTGTCGTCCATGCGCTCATGGCGCAGGCTGCGCAGATGCGGCAGCGAGGTGCGCTGGGTTTCCTTCGCGTAACTCAGCAGGCAGCCGGCGGCGCCGATGGCCAGGGTCAGCTTGTCGCAACCGAAGCCCTTGAGGTCTTGCGTGGCGAACTGCTGGCACAGGCTCTTGCGGGCCGAGTCGCGGTCAAAGTCCCACGGCGCTCGACGACGGGCGCCCGGGCGCTTTTCGGCAGGCAAGCCCTGAGGCCAGTCGTCGGGGATCAGCAGTTCCACAGGGTTGATGCGTTCGAGCTCTGCCAGCAGGTTCTCCCAGCCCTTGATCTCCTGCACGGTGAAGTTGCCGCTGGTGATGTCCAGCACGGCCAGGCCGAACAAGCGCTCGTCACCCAGCAGCGCGGCGATCAGGTTGTCGCGGCGCTCGTCGAGCAGCGCCTCGTCACTGACCGTACCGGGGGTGATGATGCGCACCACCTGGCGCTCCACCGGGCCCTTGCTGGTAGCGGGATCGCCGATCTGCTCGCAGATCACCACCGACTCGCCGAGCTTGACCAGCTTGGCCAGGTAGCCTTCCAGCGAATGGAACGGAATCCCGCACATGGGAATGGACTGCCCCGCCGACTGCCCGCGGGCGGTCAGGGTGATATCCAGCAGTTTCGCGGCCTTCTTTGCATCTTCATAGAAGATCTCGTAGAAGTCGCCCATGCGGTAGAACATCAGCTGGTCTGGGTGCTGGTTCTTCAGCTTCCAGTACTGCTGCATCATCGGGGTGTGTGCGGAGAGATCAGACATTCGGGGCCTTGAAGCAGGTGGTCTGGTGGCAAATTGCGAAACCGGCAATGGTACAGGCTTTTTCCGAGCGCTGCAGGTTTGCGGGGGAGGCGCACAGGGGCATTTACGGGCTTGCATTGCGCCGTGCGCGGCTGCATTATGCACGCTATGCAAAAACGCAATGTAGCTTCTACCCTCAAAGCGCTGCTCGATCGCCACGGCCTGTCC
This sequence comes from Pseudomonas sp. NY15463, assembly GCF_048068415.1. Taxonomy (NCBI): domain Bacteria; kingdom Pseudomonadati; phylum Pseudomonadota; class Gammaproteobacteria; order Pseudomonadales; family Pseudomonadaceae; genus Pseudomonas; species Pseudomonas sp. NY15463. Next base: position 248,352 of record NZ_JBLUQD010000002.1, on the reverse strand, counting down.
CCGACGGAGCTGCATCGGCGCACGGGCGTACCGCAATCCACGCTCTCGCGCATTTTGAGCGAGAAGATCGTCGACCCTTCCGACAAGCACGTGTCGAAGATCGCCGACTACTTCGGCATCAGCACCGACCAGCTACGCGGCCGGGCCGAGCTGGGCGCGTCGCGTGAAAGCGCAGCCGTCACAACGGGCCATTCGGCGTTGAGCGACATCAGCCTGTGGGATGATGAAACCCCCGTCGAGGACGACGAGGTCAGCGTACCCTTTCTTCGTGAGGTCGAGTTGGCAGCAGGATCAGGACGATTCGTCATCGAAGAGAGCGAGCACGCGCGCTTGCGGTTCGGCAAGCGCAGCCTGCGTCACAACGGTGTGCAGTTCGACCACGCCAAGTGCGTGACGGTGCGCGGCAACAGCATGTTGCCGGTGCTGCGCGACGGCGCGACGGTCGGGGTCAACACCGGGCGTTGCAGCATCGGTGACATCATCGATGGCGACCTCTACGCCATCAACCACAACGGCCAACTGCGGGTCAAACAGGTGTATCGCCTGCCTACCGGTATTCGCCTGCGCAGCTTCAATCGCGACGAACACCCTGACGAAGACTACAGCTTCCAGCAAATGCAGGATGAGCAGATCAGCCTGCTGGGTCATGTGTTCTGGTGGGGCATGTACGCCCGCTGATCGACCCATTTGCACAGAAAACCCGCTTCGGCGGGTTTTTTTTCGCCTGCAGAAAATCCCTACAAACCTTGTAGCGCATAGCCTTCATGCAATTCAGGCAGTTCGAACGCATAAAAACTTGAATAAACGCATTGACTGCATATGCGTTAGTGCATAATCTGTGTCTCAAGCCGGTCAGCAACCGGTTGTTACACAGGCAGCGATGAACAGGCCTCGACTGTTCAGAGGGTTGGCAACTGGCCCGGGTGTGCAGCGTAAAGCACCACGAACAGTTATCTGGCGGGCAGGCGGCCGCGGTCGGAGTCATCAATTCGAAGCGCAATCGCACGGCGTCACCAGTCGTGGCCTGCGGTTGGACAACGCATTACTGAAGGGCCTGGCGAACCGGGCCCTTTGGAATGTCGCGTACCTCGTGACGACATCTCACACACAACACGTCCCGCTGGCATGCCGCCAGCGGGCATCACACAGGAGACAGGACAGTGACGAACGAGCAACAGACGTTGCTGGAAATGCCGCTCTGGCTGGTGATCGTCCTGGCATTGCTGGGCGGTCTATCCGGCGAGATGTGGCGCGCCGACAAGGCGGGTGCCCGAGGCTGGGGGTTGATCAGGCGGCTGGCGCTGCGTTCCGGGGCCTGCATGGTCTGCGGGGTATCCACAGTCATGCTGTTGTATGCCAGCGGCATGTCGATCTGGAGCGCCAGCGCCTTCGGCTGCCTGACCGCCATGGCCGGCGCCGATGTGGCTATCAACCTTTATGAGCGTTGGGCGGCCAAGCGCCTGGGGCTACAAGGCCCGGCCGAGGGAGATCGCACCTTGAAGGAGGAAGCATGAGCCAACTGGCGACGTTACAGGCGACTCTCACCGCCGCCATTCGTGAGGCGATGCCGGATCTTGCGTCGGTTGACGCGGATTCCACTGTAGGAAATGTCACTGCGCTACCCGCGCTGCGCCACGGCATCGTCAGCATGGTGGCCGACGCTGCGCCCCGCGATGGGCGTTCGGTGCTGGCCGTCACCTTCGAGGCCGATATCACCCCCGACAGCGCCAGCGGCGACGCTCGCCTGCAAGGCAGCGAGCTGGCGGCGCAACTGATGGACCTGCTGCGTCAGCAGCTCTGGGGCCTGGAGTTCGTTGAATCGACGCGCAACGTGCAGGCGCAGTATCAGGATGCCCAATGGAAGGTGCGTTGGGAGCAGCCGGTGCTGCTAGGGGATCCGCATTGGGACTGGCCCGACCAGCCTCCGGGTAGCCTGCTGTTGGGCTTTGCCCCGGACACGGGCGCGGGCAACGAAGACAAGTACATCAAGCCGGAGGACCTGGCATGAGCTACGCCAGCGCTATGCACGACCGCATGCTGGCCAGCGTACTGATCCCTTGCCGTGTGGTCGCGGTGGACCTGGCCGCCGCCCGCGTGCGGGTGTCCGATGGCGATGGCTGGACCAGTGCCTGGGTGCGCTGGCATTCCTTGGCCGCAGGCAAGGCCCGGCACTGGCGTGCGCCAAGCCTGGACGAGCAAGGGGTGCTGGTCAGCCCCAGCGGCGAGCCGGCCCAGGGCACGTTCGTGCCGGGGCTGTACGGTAACGCCGGTACTGCGCCGGACAACCGCGATCACATCGAAGCCTGGCATTTCGACGACGGTGGCTCGCTGAGCTACGACTGGCAGGCCGGGCGCTATGACATCCAGCTGCCTGCCGGCAATGCCACCATCACGGTAGGGGCGAGCACGCTGCTGGTGAACGACGGCGCCATCACCCTCAAGGCTACGGCCGTCACCGTGCAAGGCACGTCCATCACCCTCGACGGCCCGGTCGCCATCAACGGCGTACTCAGCGTCAGCGGCGACATCAACGGCGGGGGACGGATCCTCGACACTGCCGGCAACACCGCCAACCACAAGCACTAGGAAGGTTGCACACATGCTCAAGGACCTGCGTTGCGGCAAGTGCGCGCGATTGCTCGCCCGCACGGGCAGCTTTACCGAATTGCAGATCAAGTGCCCCCGTTGCGGGACGCTGAATCATGCCCGGGCCACGAGCCCCGAGCGATCGCCTGAGAGCGACATGACCGCGGCTGCGTCCGCGTCCCATCCCTCGCTGCAATAAACAGAAGGCGCCTGCCGGCGCTTTCTGCCATCAGGAGAACGCTATGCATATCCACGAACGGGATGCGCCTGCGTCGGGAGGTGCCCCTTGATCGGCATGGACCGCCGTACCGGGCAACCCTTGAGCGGCGTTGCCCATCTGCGCCAATCCATCGAAGACATCCTCACTACGCCCCTCGGCAGCCGGCGCATGCGCCCCGAGTACGGCAGCCAACTGCGCCGTTATGTCGACCTGCCGGTCAACCAAGGCTGGAAAAGCGCGGTACAGGCGGAAGTGGCCCGCGCCCTCGGGCGTTGGGAACCGCGCCTGAAGCTTGAACGGGTGCGGGTGGTGTCGGTGCTTGACGGCCAAGTCAGCCTGGCCCTCAGTGGCCGTTACCTGGGCGACGACATGTTGTTGGAGGTGAGCGTATGAGCCAGGTCGATCTGTCAAAATTGCCAGCCCCGCAACTGCTCGAAGACCTGGATTTCGAGGTGCTTTACCAAGAAGATCTGGAGACCTTCCGCACGCAACTGGGCGAGCGCTGGAACGCCAGCCTGGAAAGCGATCCGGTGACCAAGCTGCTGGAGGTAGGCGCCTACCGCAAGCTACTCAATCGCGCGCGTATCAACGACGCAGCCAAGTCACTGTTGTTGGCCTATGCCCAGGGTAGCGACCTTGAGCACTTGGCGGCCAATGTCGGTTTGCAGCGTCTGGTGATCCAGGCCGAAGACCTGACTGCCACGCCGCCGGTCGAAGCGTTGCTGGAACTCGACGATGCCCTGCGCGAGCGGGTGCAACTGGTCTACGAAGGTCTGACCACCGCCGGCCCGCGCAACAGCTACATCCTGCATGCCCGCAACGCCTCCGGGCAGGTGGCCGACGCTACCGCCGAGAGCCCGTCGCCGGCAGTGGTCGAGGTCAGCGTGCTGAGCCTGGAGGGCGATGGCACCGCCAGCCCCGCATTGGTTGCCGAAGTGGCGGCCTACCTCAGCGACGACGACATCCGTCCGGTGGCCGACCGGGTTCAGGTACGCAGTGCCGAGATCCTGCCGTATCGCATCAATGCGGTATTGCACATGGCCGGCGATGGCCCGGAGTACGAAGCCATCCTGGCCGAGTGTCGACGGCGCTTGCAGGCCGGGATCAATCCGCGTCGGCGCCTGGGCGTCGAAGTGGCCCGCTCGGGTATCGATGCGTTGCTGCACATCGACGGCGTCAGCCGGGTCGAGCTGATTGGTTGGTCCGATCTGCAGCCAAGCAAGGCCCAGGCGGCCTGGTGCACCGGCTTCGACCTGACCCGTGGAGGCTGACATGCAAAGCCTTCTGCCGTTTAACCGCACGCCGCTGGAGCGCGCCCTGGAAGTTGCTGCCGACGAGGACCTCAAGGCCGGCCTGCGCACCCTCTACAACCCCGATACCTGCCCTGCACACCTGTTGTACCAACTGGCCTGGGCTTGGTCGGTGGACCGTTGGGACGACAGCTGGAGCGAGGCGATCAAGCGCTCGGTGATCCGCTCGGCGTTCTACGTGCATGCCCACAAAGGCACCTTAGGCGCCCTGCGCCGCGTGGTGGAGCCATTCGGCTACCTGATCGAGGTGCGTGAATGGTGGCAGTTAGACCCACCCGGCGTGCCCGGCACCTTTGCCTTGAAAGTCGGGGTCGAGAGCGCCGGTATCGACGAAAGCACTTTTCTCGAACTCAGTCGCCTGATCGAGGACGCACGGCCGGTCAGCCGTCACCTGATTGGTCTGGACATCAGCCTGGAAAGCCTGATCCCGGCCTATCAGGCGCTGAGCGTCAGCGATGGCGAGATGCTCGAGGTGTTCCCCTGGGAAGCGGCGGACATCGACGTACACCTGGTTGCCAGCCAACAGCTGAACGACCACACCCTGGACATATTGGACATTTACCTCAATGGCTAACTCAACCACTCAATTCGGTGGGTTCCTGACCAATGTCGGCATCGCCCAGCAGGCCAATACTGCCGCGCTGGGGCTGCCTTGGAACATCACCCACATGCTGATCGGCGATGCCGGCGGCGAACCTTCGCAAACCCCCGACCCAACGCCTAAAGCGACACAGGACGCCTTGGTGCGCCAGGTCTACCGGGCGCAACTCAACGCGCTGTACCCATCGCCTGCCGACCCCAATGTGCTGGTGGCGGAGCTGGTGCTGCCACCGGAAATCGGCGGCTGGTGGATCCGTGAGCTGGCGCTGGAGGACGCCAGCGGCAACTTCATCGCCGTGGCCAAGCCTGCGCCGAGCTACAAGCCGCTGCTGGCGCAAGGCTCGGGGCGTACCCAGACCATCCGCATGCACGTGGTATTTGGCAACCAGGCCAATGTCACCTTGAAGATTGACCCGAGCGTGGTGCTGGCAACGCGAGACTACGCCGACAAGGCGCGGGAAGCGGCCGAGCTGTACACCCGCAACCAGCTCAAGGCGCATGTCGAAGCGCCAGACCCCCACCCGCAGTACCTGCGCCGTGCGGATGTGGCCAAGGACGCCGGACAACTGGCCTGGCTGGGCACCGCCACTGGCACTGCCAATGCACTGGTGCTCAAGCTCAAGAGCACCGAATCGACCCTGGCAGCTTATGCGGCGGGCCAGCGCTTCCAGTTCCAGGCCAGCGCCAGCAACACCGGGGCTGTGACGGCGCGTATCAACACCCTGGCCGCCGTGGCCGTGAAAAAGGCCGGTACTGCTGGTCTGGTGGACCTGGTGGCCGGTGATATCCGCGCTGGCGCCCTGTACGACTTGAACTACGACGGCACCTACTTCCAACTGGGTGGCGGCGTTAGCGCCGGGAAGGCATTCGAGCGCTTTTCGTTCGAGGCCTCTGTGGGGCAGACCACGTTCAACCTGCCGCACACCATCGGCAGCACCATCGTGCTGCGCAACGGGCGCGAGGTGACCGATTACCAGTCGGATGGGCAGAAGATTGTCTTCCGTACGGCGTGTGCGCTGGGTGATTCGGTAGAAATTCTCGCGTTCAGTACGTTCCTGGCGGCTAATAGTTATACCAAGGCCGAAGTACAGGAATTGATGAAGACTGCCTCTGCGCTACCGGTCGGGACTATGTTGCCCTTTCCGCGCGGTACCGTGCCTGCCGGGTTCCTCGAAGTTGATGGCAGTGCGCAAAGTGTGGCGGTCTATCCGGACTTGGCGGCGTACCTGGGCGGCGCGTTCGACAAGGGCGATGAAGGGGCGGGATTCTTCCGACTTCCAGATACTCGCGGGGAGTTCTTGCGCGGTTGGGATCATGGGTTGGGTGTAGATAGCGGGCGAGAACTTGGCTCACACCAGTTCGATGCTTTCCAAGGGCACTTCCACAACGTACGCGCCGGTAATACCAATGGCGGTTTGGGTATTGTCACTGGCAACGCTACCGGTGGCACCGCGCTGCTGGACGGTAATACCTATCCCACCGGAGGCTCGGTTGTCCAAGCGGTCACCGATGGAACGAATGGTGTGCCGCGTACTGCCTCGGAAACACGGCCGAGAAACATTGCAGTCATGTGGTGCATCAAAGCTTGGAACGCGCCAGTTAATCAAGGCCAGATCGACGTAAATGCTTTGGTGGAGGAACTGGCAGCGGCGCGCTCGTCCACTCCTGTAGGTGCAATCTTGCCATTCCCCAAGGCTGAGATCCCGGCAGGTTATCTTGAGCTGGATGGCAGCATGTACAACGCAGCCGTGTTTCCTGATCTGGCTCGCTATCTCGGAGCCAGTTACAACAAGGGAGATGAGCCAAGCGGCTATTTCCGTTTGCCGGACTATCGCGGTGAGTTCCTGCGTGGTTGGGACCATGGGCGAGGTGTTGATACGGACCGTAGCCTTGGTAGTTGGCAAAAGGCGACTCCGATCACATTCGACCCAACGGTGGCTACCACGGCGGTGACTGGACTTCACACTTCAGGTACCGATGCCACTATTCGGGCCGATATCGGCCTGGACACGTTGGACTCGGCTTTCTATCCGAACGTGAATGCAGGCGTCATTGCTGCCACCTCGACTGGATATGCAGAAACACTAGGGGGTACGCGGCCGCGCAACACCGCTGTCATGTGGTGCATCAAGGCATGGAATGCGCCAATCAACCAGGGCCAACTGGACGTGAAAGCCCTGGTTGAGGAATTGACCGCAGTACAGAAGGACCGCCAAGGCTTCATCTCGGAGGCCCTGCCCATCACGCCCGGTAGCCAGTCCATTCTTAACCATAACCTTGGTTATCCGCCGGATGTGACATCGATTGAGTTGTACTGGGAGTGCATGGTGGCTCAGGCCGGCTGGGTACCAGGTGAGACCTTCCGGCGTGGCGAGTTCATTCACATCACCACCCAGTCGGCGAATACCTACGGTGCTTACTTTTACAACATTTCGCCAACGCAGCTCACTGTGGGCATGGGTGGGGGCAGTACCTGGGTGATCCCAAACAAAATCACGGGGGTAGCGGTGGTGATCACCCTCGCCAACTGGCGTTTGCGAGTGAGGATCAAGGCATGATTGTTCAACGTTTCTATTGCCTGCCTGATGGGCAGTTTTTTGGCAGCTGGACGGGCGATCCACAATCGGATCACGACCCATTGGCTGCTCAGCAGTATGTCGAAGTGCCCTATGCGCCACAGAGCACCGATTACTTCTGGGATGCAGAGGGGCAGGCTTTTTACTTGCCGCCTTCTCCTGCTATTGAGCGTGAATGGCGCGATAGAGAAATGGCTGAATTGGTCTGGATAAGGGACCGGCACCGCGATCAGCTTGAAATGGCAGTTGATACCGCCCTCGATACTGATCAGTTCGCAGCGTTTCTCGTATACCTGCAGCAGTTGCGTGATTGGCCACAAGCCGATGAATTCCCGGATGTGGCTGCTCGTCCTGTGGCACCTGTTTTCCTTGAGCAATTCAGGAGCGTGGTATGAGCCGTAGCGATGATCTGGCGCTGATCGAGAGCGGCATGCTCACGGTGCGTGGTGTCAACAACACTGTTGTGCTTAGCAACAAGGTTCTGACCGTGCAGGACACGGGCTTCGTTCTGGCTGACGCCTCGGCAGGCCAGCTTAAAATTACCTTGCCTGTCGCAAGCACACCCATGGACGTTCGCATTCAGCGCATCGACAACACTGCTAACCGTCTGCTGGTGTATGCCGCCAAGGGAGAGAGCATCAAGTTCCACACGCATCTGCGGGAAGGTGGGTATCCGTTCTGCATGGTGCTGGGTGGCGGTGACTTCTGGCATCTGCGCAGTGATGGTGCTGGCAGTTGGGTACTGATTGACCGGTTGGACAAGACGGCCGCGGGCAGGGTGGTCTTCGATACTTCGATCGCGCTGAATCCCGGCGGTTGGGGTAAGCCGAGTGGCGTGCTGTTGAGTCGCACGGACTGGCCATGGTTATGGGATCACGCTCAGCAATCCGGGATGCTGGTGAGTGAGGCCGATCGAACTGGCATGGAAGGTTGTTGGACCTCAGGCAATGGTTCCACCACTTTCCGTATGCCTGAGCTGCGCGGTGAATTCCTGCGAGCATTCGATGAGGCGCGCGGCCTGGATCAGGGGCGCCAGGCTGGCTCTCGCCAGCTAGGTAGCCTGCAGGTTTTGGACTCGACTGTTTCAACCAGTACCGTTACCGGACTCTATAACCCGTCGACGCCTGAAAACGAAGCTGCTTCTCGAGCTGGGCTGGACCCCATCAACGCAGCAGAGTACGGCAATGCGGCCAGTTATGTAGGCGTAGGTGGAGGAAACAGTGCAAAGGCGATAAACGAACCCAACAACTTTGGTGTCTCCCGCCCCAGAAACATTGCTCAGCCTGTTCGTATCAAACTGATTTGAGTGCGAGTACCCGTTTCACACCCCTCAAGGCCCCGCACCCGCGGGGCCTTTTCACATCTGAATCTTGGAGCAAAACCCCTATGAGTGGATTCTTCCACGGCGTTACCGTGACCAACGTCGACACTGGCGCACGCAGCATCGCGCTGCCGTCGTCCTCGATCATCGGCTTGGTCGACACCTTCACCGAAGGCCCTGACGCTACTGCCAAGGCAGGCGATCTGGTGCTGATCACCAGCGAACGCGAAGCGGTCGCGGCGTTCGGCCCTGACGCGGCGATCACCAAGGCCTGCCGCGCCATCTACACCCGCGCCAAGGCGGTCATCGTCGCCTGCGGCGTGGCCAAGCTGAGCGACCCGGCCGAGCAAACCTCGGCGATCATCGGCAGCGTGCTGGCCGATGGCAAGCGCACCGGCCTGCAAGCGTTGCTCGATGGTAAAAGCCGCTTCAACGCCCAGCCACGCCTGCTGGTCACGCCCAAGCACAGCTCGACCGATGCCGTCGGCAATGCGCTGGTGGCCCTGGCCGACAAGCTGCGCGCCATCGCCATCATCGACGGTCCCAACACCACCGACGAGGCGGCTATCGCCTACGCCGGCAACTTCGGCGCCAAGCGCGCGTTCCTGGTCGATCCGGGCGTGCGTTACTGGGACAACGATGAAGCGGCCACAGTGGATGCGCCGGGCTCGGCCTGGGTCGCCGGCTTGTTCGCCTGGACCGACAGCGAGTACGGCTTCTGGGCCTCGCCGTCGAACAAGGAGTTCGTCGGTATCACTGGCACCACCCGCGCGGTGGAGTTCCTCGATGGCGACGACACCTGCCGCGCCAACCTGCTGAACAACGCCAATATCGCCACCATCATCCGCGACGACGGTTTCCGTCTTTGGGGTAACCGTACCCTGTCGAGCGATCCGAAATGGGCCTTCGTCACCCGCGTGCGGACCATGGACATCGTCATGGACGCGATCCTCTACGGGCACAAGTGGGCGGTCGACCGCTCCATCACCGCCACCTACGTCAAGGACGTCACCGAGGGCCTGCAAGCCTTCATGCGCGACCTGAAGAACCAGGGCGCGATCATCAACTTCGAGGTCTACGCCGACCCTGAGCTGAACACCGCCAGCCAGCTGGAGCAGGGCAAGGTGTATTGGAACATCCGCTTCACTGACGTACCGCCTGCCGAAAACCCCAATTTCCGTGTCGAAGTCACCAACCAGTGGCTGACCGAAGTCCTCGATTCTGCCGCTTAAGGAGCGCATCTACATGGCAATGATTCCCGAAACACTGGCCAACCTGAACCTGTTCGTCGATGGCGTGAGCTTCCAGGGCGACGTGCCCAGCCTGACCCTGCCCAAGCTCACCCTGAAAATGGAAGAGCACCGCCCCGGCGGCATGGACATGCCGGTCGAGATGGACCAGGGCATGGAAAAGCAGGAAGCCGCCTTCACCACCACTGGCGTGCGCCGCGAAGCCCTGAAGTTCTTCGGTCTGGCCGATGGCAACGGCTTCAACGGCACCTTCCGTGGCGCCTTCAAGGGCCTCAAGGGCCAGATCAACCCGGTCGTGGTGAGCCTGCGCGGCACCCTCAAGGAAGTTGATATGGGTGACTGGAAGTCTGGCGACAAAGCCGAGATCAAGCACAGCGTCAGCGTCACCTACTACAAGCTGGAAGTCGACGGTCGGCTGATCTACGAGATCGACGCCTTGGGCATGAAGCGGGTGATCGACGGCGTCGACCAACTGGCCGCCCAGCGCGCCGCCCTGGGCTTGTAAGGAGGTTACCCAATGGCTCAAGCGAAAAAGCTTCCCCAGTGGCTCACCGTCGACGCCGAGCGCGTGACCGTGCGCCTGTCGCGCCCGAGCGAGGCCAACGGCGTGCAGGTCGACAGCCTGTCGCTGCGCGCGCCCACCGTGCGTGATATCCGCAGTGCTCAGTTGGGCGGCGCCAAGGACGATGAGCAACGCGAACTGAACCTGTTCGCCTCGCTCGCCGAAGTCGGTGTCAAGGACCTCGAAGGTCTGGCCCTGAAGGACTACAGCCGCCTGCAAAGCGGCTACTTTCGCCTGGTCCAGGACGACGAGCTTTGACCCTGCCCGGCAAAAGGCCGCCGCGCGGCGGCTGGCCACGGAGCTGAACTTTTCCGCGAGCGAGATCATGAGCATGTCGTACCCCGACATGCTCTGGTGGCTCGGGGAGTGACAAGGAGGAACGCATGGCGAACACACAGGTGTTCACCCTCGGCGTCACCAGCAACCAGTCTCTGGGCAGTGCCATCGACACGTTGCGCGAGCCGCTTGAACGGCTGCGCGGGCAGGTCGATGGCACCCGGCTCGGGCGGCTGATCGGCGAGGTCATCCGCCTGGGGCTGGAACTGGACAAGGTACGCCAGGTGGAGCGGCAACTGACCACCGAACAGGCGTGGGCGCATGAGGATCAGATTGATCGGCTGCGACGAGAGGGGGATGAGGTCGAGCGCTTGCGCAGGCGTTACCTGTCTCTGGCACGCAAGCCAATCCAGTTGCACATTGAACGGACCACCGCCGCTGCGACTCCCGATACCGACAGGTCGCCAGCGGCACCTGAGGCTTCAAGGGGCGAGGGCATGGTGCCAACTGCCCAGCCCTCGCCGAATGATTCTCCAGAGCCAAGAAGCGCTGAGCACGGACGTGTGCCGATGGAGTCGGCCATCCCGGCGCTCAAGGTGATGTTCAGTCTATTAGGCGTCGCCGCGACGGCTCTGCTTCCGTTGGTGGCTTATAAGGGCTACAAGGCTTTACCGCCCGGCGTGCGGCAGGCTGGGCTGAGCAACGCCAAGGAAAACCTGGCGCCTGCGGTCGTATCGTTAGTGGGCGCTGGCGCTGTCGCTTACTTCAAGGACAGCGGTCGCGATCAAGCCGATGTGATGGGCGGGGGCGTGGGAACGCTGCTCGGTACCTTGGGCGGCGCGGTGCTCGGCGGGATGACGAAGACCGCCCTAGGCAAGCAATACGGCCCGCTGATCGGTGGCATCCTGGGGGGCGTTGTCGGTAGCGGGGTAGGCACCTCGATCTTCGACCTGTTTGCCGGCAAGGACAGTGCTGATGGCAAGCAGGTCGCTTCAGCGCAAGGCTCCAGCGCCGCTTCGTCTTCAGGCAGGCGAACAAGCGTAGCCCGAGGCGAAGAGGAAGAGGAGGAGGAAGAAGAGGAGGAAGAGGAGGAGGAGGAGGAGGAGGAGGAGGAAGACCAATCTGAGGCGCAATCCGCGTCGGCAGTCAACTCCGCTGTACTCGGCGTCACTTCGCTCGTCGGCTCGATGGGCAAGACCGCAGCAGCCCCCCCTGGTGCGTCGTTGGCGCGCCGCGCGATGCGGCGTGTACCGGGTCTGTCGTTGCTCACTACAGGTATGCAGTTGGCCGAAACCTACAACAGCGACGCCACTCCAGAGCAAAAGCTGGAAGGTTACGGCACCGCCGTTGGCGGGTTGGGTGGTGGCTTGGCCGGTGCGGCTGCCGGTGCGGCGATTGGTTCGGTCGTGCCGGTCGTTGGCACGCTGATTGGCGGCCTGATCGGCGGGGCACTCGGGAGCATGGGCGGAGAAAGTCTCGGCGGCTTTCTGGGCAAGTCGTTAGGCTCAGGCCCTGACGCCACGCCTACCCCGGCAAACCCAGCGTTGCCACCCCCTCAACCGCCAGCGCCAATCAACCAGCAATTCACCTTCACCGCCAACATGCCGGTCACCTTCACCAACAGCCTGTCCGACCCAAGCGTACTCCAGCAACTGGAAGGTATCGCCCGTCGGCAACTGGAGGAACTGATGCGTCAGGCCCGTTCGGTGCAGCTGGCGGACACCCCACACATCGCACTTTAAGGAGCATCCATGACTTATCTGGAGCAGCTGCAAGCCACGCTGCGCGCCTTGGTCGAGGCGGGGGAGGCAGGGCGGCGGCGAGTCGACGCCATGCTCGACCCGATGGACGAGGCAATCGTTCACGTCAAGGGCGCAGTTACCGAGCTGGAGGGTTTGCCTGTGGTCGGCCCGATCATCGGCGCCAAGCTACAACGCGCGCTGCGCGCCATCGACCGGGCCCAGGCGCGGGTGACCAAGGTGGTTGCCAAGTACGACCAGGCATTGGGCGTGGTGCGCCAAGTGCGTGAACGTATCGACGCGTTTGCCGGCCATGTGGCCAAGGCGGGCGCGGCGATTCGCCGGGTGGTGGGCGAGGTGCGCAGCAGCGTCAGCGGCGTGTTGCAGACCCTGGGCTTCGCGCCCGAGGCCACGCCCGCCGCCGAGGCGGTCAAGCCGTTCCCCCACCTGTTGGTGTTGCAGCCCTTGCAGCCGGGCGCCGCGCCTTACTACTTCAACCTCGACACCGCAGCCTTCGACCAGTTGCGCCGACAAACACGCTTTCGCTGGGCCGGGCAGGAACGCCTCGGCCGCGACAGTGCGCAACAGGCGGTCAGCCAGGGCGAGGAGCACATCACGCTTAGCGGGGCGATCTTTCCCGGTTTCAAGGGCGGGATTGGCCAGTTACAGGCCTTGCGCAGCATTGGCCGGCAGCTCCAGCCGTTATCGCTGACGACCGGTTACGGCGAAGTCCTGGGTAACTGGTGCCTGACCAGTGTCGAAGAAACCCAGACTCAACTGCAGGCCGACGGCATTCCACGCAAACAAGGCTTTTCATTGGAGTTCGTAAGTTATGGCCAAGACTTGTACCACGTCTGAGGGCGACCTGTTGGACACCCTTTGCCAGCATTACTACGGGCATTTGGGCGGTGTGGTCGAGGCGGTGCTCGCGTTCAACCAAGGGCTGGCCGACGAAGCGCAGCCGTTTCGCGCCGGGGTCAACATCGTGCTGCCGGAGCTGACCGCACCGGTCAGCGAAACCGTTCAACTGTGGGACTGACACGGAGGGCGGCGCGGCCACGCGTCGCCCCTTACACGGAGACACCACCATGAAACCTGTGTTCAGCATCCAGGCTGATGGCAACGACATCACCACGCTGATCAACGACCGCCTGCTGCTGATGCGCACCACCGACAAGCCGGGCCTTGAGTCGGACGACTTCGAGCTGCGCATCGACGCCCGCGACGGAGCCTTGGCGTTGCCCGCGCGCGGTGCGGTATTGGCCGTGCACCTGGGGTATGCCGGGCAAGCGCTGCACCTGTTGGGACGTTACACGGTCGATGAAGTGGAGTTGTCCGGGCCGCCAGATACCTTGGTGATTCGCGGCAAGGCCAGTGACCTGCGTGGCAGCGGCAAGACCATCCGCAGCGGCAGTTGGGAGGGTGTCACCTTGCAGCGCATCGTCGCAGACATCGCCACGCGCAACGGCTGGCAGGCGGTGTGCCCGGTGACCACGCAGATACCGCGCATCGACCAGTACAGCGAGTCGGACTTCAACTTCATCACCCGTGTTTCTCGCCAGCACAACTGCACCGCCAAGCTCGCCAACGGTCAGTTGCTGGTGCTACCCCGCCAGGGCGGAACCAGTGCCAGTGGCCAAGCACTGGGCGTGGTAACCCTCAACCGCACTGAGGTTAACCAATGGCAGTTTCGCCTGGCTGATCGAACCACCCACAAAGTTGTGCGCACCCGCCATCAGGATAGCGCCACGGGGCGCTTGCAGACGGTCGAGCTGGATAACGGCGAAGCGCCGGAGGGGTTGCAACCGGTTTATACCGATCGCCATCTGTATCCCAGTCGCGCTGCCGCCGAACAGGCCGCGCGTGCACGCTTGGCCAGCTTCAACCGCGACACCGCCAGCGTGCGCCTGGACATGCCCGGACGCACCGACCTGTTCGCCGAACGCAGCATCGAGGCGCGCGGCTTTCTGGCCGGGCTCGACGGGCTTTACCTGATCGAGTCGGTGGAGCAGGTGTTCACCAGCAGTGGATGGCGCACCACTTTGCAGTGCAACGGCGGCCAGCAGGGCAAGGCCAAGGGCCGCGCGACGGGCAAGGCCAGCCCGCTCAAGGTGCAGCGTTGAACAGGTGAGCGGCATTTCCCCATGTAGCGGCGCGCGAGCGCTTTTTATAGTCAGCTCCCGCTCAAACGAGAGGCGCTGCGATCTCATTGAAAGCCCCGTGCTTCGAGCCATCGCCCATGAGCGAGTCCCGGCGGCATCTGCCGCCTTTCGATCAGACAGCAATGGAGCATGCCGTGATGGAACTGACTGCACGACAACTGAGTGATATCTACCCCCTCGCCGGTCAACGCGTCGAGGTATTTCTACCCGCGCTGAACGAGGCCATGGCGCGTTGGGACATTGACCATCCCAAGCGCATTGCCGCGTTCCTCGCGCAGGTTGGCCACGAGTCTGGCCAGCTGCGTCACGTCAAGGAATTGGGTAGCGACAAATACTTGGCCCGCTACGACACCGGCCGCCTGGCCAGGCTTCTGGGCAACACCCCTGAGCTCGACGGCGATGGCCAGCGCTATTGCGGGCGCGGCCTGATCCAAGTGACCGGCCACAATAACTACCAGGCTTGTAGTCGTGCGCTGTTTGGCGACGAACGCCTGCTGGCGCAGCCGCAGATGCTTGAGCAGCCGCGCTGGGCCTGCGAGTCGGCGGCGTGGTTCTGGCAATCACGTGGGCTCAACGGACTTGCCGACCAAGGCGAGTTCAACCGCATCACCCGGCTGATCAATGGTGGCCTGAATGGCCTGAGTGAGCGCTTGCAGTTATGGGCCCGGGCGCGGGAGGTGTTGTGTTGAGTCGTTGGCAATTGGGGCTGTGGGTGTTGTGCATGCTGCTGTTCGGGGCGCTGGCCTGGCAGGTCCAGGCCTGGCGCTACGGGCGTCTGCTGGTCGCGCAGGAAACCGAACTTGTGCAGCAGCGCCTGGACCAGGCCGAGGCACTGCATGGCCTGCTGCTGGCCGAGCGCGAGCAGCGCCAGGGGCTGGAGCGGCGCCTGCACGACAGTGAATCGAAACATTTCAAGGAGCTGAACGATGTTCAGGACGCCCAGGCTCGTTTGCGTGATCGCCTTGCTACTGCCGATCTGCGGCTGTCGGTCTTGGTCGAGCGCGACGCCGGTTGCCGTGCAGTGCCTGCCACCCCCAGCGCCAGCGGCGTGGATGATGG
Source organism: Pseudomonas sp. NY15463 (assembly GCF_048068415.1). Classification (NCBI taxonomy): domain Bacteria; kingdom Pseudomonadati; phylum Pseudomonadota; class Gammaproteobacteria; order Pseudomonadales; family Pseudomonadaceae; genus Pseudomonas; species Pseudomonas sp. NY15463. Next base: position 232,691 of record NZ_JBLUQD010000002.1, on the reverse strand, counting down.
CCCCGTACGCGCCCGACTTGACCCAGCGCATGCTCGACGAATTATCGCCATCACCGACGACGGCGACCGCGGACTGATCGCCCTGCGCGCCTGCCAGGACTATGTGCGTGCTCTGGCACCTTGAGCGCTTGCCAGGCTTTGGGAGGGTGATAGGGTAGGGCGGATTCTTGCCAGGAGACCGTCATGGACCCGATCACTGTTCTCTCCACCCGCCTGGGTGAGCATCTGCGGCGTTTCAACGCTCAGGTCAGTACCGCCGAATCCTGCACCGGTGGTGGCATTGCCGAAGCCATCACACGTGTCCCTGGTAGCTCGGCGTGGTTCGAGGCCGGTTACGTCACCTATTCCAATGCCCAGAAAACCCGCCAGTTGGGCGTGCCCACTGCGCTGTTCACGCAAGTGGGCGCAGTCAGCCAGGAGGTGGTCGAAGCCATGGTGCGCGGGGCCCAGGCGGCCAGTGGCGCGCGCTTTGCCGTGGCGGTCAGTGGTGTAGCGGGCCCGGATGGCGGCTCGGCGGCCAAGCCGGTAGGCACGGTATGGCTGGCCTGGGCCGATGGCGTGCACATCAGCAGTGAGCGGCGCCACTTCGAAGGGGACCGCGAGGCAGTCCGCAGACAGACGGTGATCGCCGCGTTAGACGGCTTGTTACAGCTTGGTGGGGAGTAAATCGCCCAACGGGGGTTTGCGGAAACGAATCCCTGTGGAATAATACTGGCTACTTATACAGTTATTCCGGCCGTCAGGGCCACGTCGAACACGTGAGGATATCAATGGACGACAACAAGAAGCGCGCCTTGGCTGCGGCCCTGGGTCAAATCGAACGCCAATTCGGCAAAGGCGCGGTCATGCGCATGGGCGACCACGAGCGTCAGGCTATCCCCGCCATCTCCACTGGCTCCCTGGGCCTGGACATCGCCCTGGGCATCGGCGGCCTGCCGAAGGGTCGTATCGTTGAGATCTACGGCCCGGAATCTTCGGGTAAAACCACGCTGACCCTGTCGGTCATCGCAGAAGCCCAGAAAAACGGTGCTACCTGCGCCTTCGTCGATGCTGAGCATGCCCTCGACCCTGAATACGCTGGCAAGCTGGGCGTCAACGTCGACGACCTGCTGGTCTCTCAGCCGGACACCGGCGAGCAAGCCCTGGAAATCACCGACATGCTGGTGCGTTCCAACGCCGTCGATGTGATCATCGTCGACTCGGTGGCGGCTTTGGTACCTAAGGCAGAGATCGAAGGCGAGATGGGCGACATGCACGTCGGCCTGCAGGCCCGTCTGATGTCCCAGGCGCTGCGTAAGATCACCGGTAACATCAAGAACGCCAACTGCCTGGTCATCTTCATCAACCAGATCCGTATGAAGATCGGCGTGATGTTCGGCAGCCCGGAAACCACCACCGGCGGTAACGCTCTGAAGTTCTACGCGTCGGTTCGCCTGGACATCCGTCGTACCGGTGCGGTCAAGGAAGGCGACGAAGTGGTCGGCAGCGAAACCCGCGTCAAGATCGTCAAGAACAAGGTCTCGCCGCCGTTCCGTCAGGCCGAGTTCCAGATTCTTTACGGCAAGGGCATCTACCGCAACGGTGAAATCATCGACCTGGGTGTTTCCCAAGGTTTGGTGGAGAAATCCGGTGCCTGGTACGCCTACCAGGGCAACAAGATCGGCCAAGGCAAGGCTAACGCTGCCAAGTACTTGCACGAAAACCCGGCCATCGGTGCTGAGATCGAGAAGCAGATCCGCGATAAGCTGCTGACCGCCGGTGCCGCTGCTGCTGCCGCCGCCAAAGCCGCTGCTGCCGAAGCCGATGCCGATGACATGGCTGACGCCGACGCTAATTACTGATCTGTCCCATGTCCGCCGTACTCGACACCCCCGTCGCCGTTCGGCGGACAGCCATGGACCTGCTTGCGCGCCGTGAGCACGGTCGCGTCGAGCTGACGCGCAAACTGCGTCAGCGCGGTGCTCCCGATGAGTTGATCGAGCCTGCGCTCGATCGGCTTGCCGAAGAAGGGTTGCTCAGCGAAGCCCGCTATCTGGAGAGCTTTATCCGCTACCGTTCCGGTGCCGGTTACGGCCCTGCGCGTATTCGGGAGGAGTTGGGCCAACGGGGCCTTTCCCGTAGCGATATTGAGCAGGCGCTGCGTGAGAGCGAAGTGGACTGGAAAGAGCGCTTGCGAGATGTCTGGCAGCGCAAGTTCGCCGGTCAGCGCCCTGTCGATCCGCGCACCCGCGCACAGCAAACGCGCTTTCTCGCTTACCGTGGTTTTCCCATGGATATGATTGGCAGGCTGCTCAACGGTCGCGACCTAGACGACTATTAATGAATGCCCCGAATAGCCGATGCCGGTAGGTATTGGCTATTCGGGGCATTTTGCGTTCAGCTTACCTTCATGGCCTCCCGTGCCCGTTGCGTGGTGTGCATCGGTTCGGGTTTGGCCCAGTTCTCCGGCAGGTTGATGAAATCCACCAGCTCGCGCAGGCGGCCCAAGGCGCGACCGTTGAAGGCGAAGGTCAATCGGGTCAGGTGGCTGAAGTTGCCTTCCTCATGTTCGACTCCGCTATCTGCTTGCTGGCGATAGCACCCACTCAGGCGCAGGTCAGCGAAGCTCTCTTCGATGTCCTGTAGTGCCGCGTCGCTCAAGCGGTGCTGCATACGAATCACGAACTGATTCTTCAGCCAGCGGCTGGAGTGGTAGTTGCGATAGAACTGCCGGATTTCCTCCACGGCCTCGTCGGCACTGTGGGCCATGCGCACCAGCTTGAGGTCGCTGGGCAAAATGTAACGGTTGGCTTCAAGTTGGCGGCTGATGAACGCCAGTGCGTCCTGCCAGAAGCTGCCGCCCGGTGAGTCCAGCAGGACCACGGGCACCAGCGGGCTTTTACCGGTCTGGATCAGGGTCAGTACTTCCAGCGCTTCGTCCAGCGTGCCAAAGCCACCGGGGCATAGCACGAGCGCATCGGCCTCTTTGACGAAGAACAGCTTGCGAATGAAGAAGAAGTGGAACGGCAATAACCGGTCAGTGCCATCGACCGTGGCGTTGGCGTGCTGCTCGAATGGCAGGGTGATATTGAAGCCCAGGCTGTGGTCGGTGCCGGCGCCTTCGTGGGCGGCGGCCATGATGCCGCCGCCGGCACCGGTGATGACCATCAGGTCGGCGCGTGCAAGCGTAGCGCCCAGTTCACGGGCCAGCGCATACATCGGATGTTCCTGCGGCGTGCGGGCCGAGCCGAATACCGTGACTTTGCGGCGCCCTTTGTAGCGTTCGAGGGTACGGAACGAATGGTCGAGCTCTCGAAGCGCCTGCAGGGTGATCTTGGCGTTCCAGCGATTACGGTCGTCATGCGCCATGCGCAGGACCGTCAGCAGCATGTCGCGATACAGCGCAAGGTTGGGGCTGTTCGGGGCAACCAGTTGCAGTTGCTCGTCGATCTTGCTCAGGTCTATACCCTGTTCCCGGAAGTGCTCGGACAGGCGCTCGTTCGATTGGTAGGGCATTCAACGTCTCCTTCTGCAGCAAAACCTCTGACCGGGCCGATGGTGTGCCCCGGCCGCGACGCCTGATGTGTCGCAGGCTGCTTTGGCTCGAGTGTGCGCGTCGAGCATTGCAGTAGGCCTTCAAGGCCGTGTTGCAGGGTAAAGTCCATCCTCTCTCGTGTGTTTTGAGCGAAACGCAATCGGTAGACGCTCGCTTTCAATCTAGACGCCAGAGCCGGTTCCTGCTGCTGCATGAGGCGGCCAGGGGCCCGCTGGTCGGATAGGATCCAATCTTTTCGAAGCTTTGATTAACTGAACGAGTGGCGGGAGGCGATGCGCGGAGGTGGCACTATGCGTCGGCTGGTGATCGAGGTGGAGACACAACTGTACGCCCAGTTGTCACGGGCGGCTCAAGACAATGGCCTGAGCATTGAGCAGGAGTGCCAGCGGCGTTTGCAGGGCCTGGACCGGCACTCGCATTATCTTCAGGCGTTGCTGGCAGACCTGCGCGCCGAAGAAGAACAGCGACGCGCCAGTGCCCGCGACGAGGTCGCCTGAATCACTTTTTCTTGTTGCCGGCCACGCAGCTGGCGCCGTCGAACGCTTGGTCCATGATCGGCTGATTGGTTTTGTAGACGGTGAAGCGGTAAACCAGCACGGCGCCTTTGGACATCAGTTGACGGTAGCCGTTGTTGCGGCACACGCTGTCACCCAGCTGGCTGCGGACTTGTTCGGGGTTGGCGAGCATGCGCTCGGCGTGACTCTGGCGCACACTCAGGTGGTTGACCAGCGCCTTGCCTTTCTCGACGGTGTACCCTTGGTCGAGGATATCCTCATTGATGGCGCGCGGGGTGCCAACGCTGCTTTCCTTGGCGACCTTCTGCAGCATCTGGGTCAGCTCGTACTCCTGCTTGGAGGCAGCCTGGGCGGCCAGCGGCAGGGCGAGCAGCAGGCTCAGGGTCGGGACGATAAAACGCAGCATGAATCTCTCCTGGTTCGATGACTGGCACTTTGACCTGCGCCGGCGGGCGGCGTTCCATCAAACCACGTGGTCGCCAGGCCGCCAAAGCAAGGATTATAAAGGAGCGGTGCGCACCGCTGCACGGCAAAACACGAGCGCTCTGGTAGACTGGCACTTTGTTTTCGTCGAGTCGTTCCTGTGTCCGTTCCCTCTTTGTGCCTAGGCCTGCTGCCATGAGCCATGCAGTCGCGCGCTTGCGCGCCGAGCGGCTGGCACGCAGCGTCAAACCTTTCATTGCGCGCGGTTCGCGCGCCGAGCGTTGCCCTGACTGCCGCGTGATCGCCACCCATTGCCTGTGTGCCTGGAAACCTCGCGTGCAGGCCGACTCCGGCGTTTGCCTGCTGATGCATGACACTGAGCCACTGAAACCTACCAATACCGGCTGGTTGATCGCCGACCTCATCGAAGACACCGCCGCCTTTGGCTGGCTGCGTACTTCGGTGGACGAGGGCCTGCTGGCGCTCCTCGATGACCCGCAGTGGCAACCTTACATCGTCTTTCCGGGAGAGTTCGTCGCCCAGCAGCGGGTGGTCAGCGAGGTGGTGCGCGAGCCGGGCAAGCGGCCGCTGTTCATCTTGCTCGATGCGACCTGGACCGAGGCGCGCAAGATGTTTCGCAAGAGCCCGTACCTGGACCGCTTCCCGGTGCTGAGCCTGCAGGCCGAGCAGATGTCGCGCTATCGCCTGCGCCGCTCCAAGCGCGACGATCACTTCTGCACCGCCGAAGTGGCCGCCATGTGCCTGGACCTGGCCGGTGACAACCAGGCCTCGCAAGCGCTAGACGCGTACCTTGACGTGTTCAGCCTGCACTACCTCAGTGGCAAGCGGCGTCTGCCGCTTGACGAGCAGGATGAGGTGCACCGGCGTTTGCATACCTTCCTATAGTCCAAGGGGCAGCCGCGACGGATTGGTTCATACTGTCGCGGCTGACCACCAGGGTAGGCGCGACGACCGGGCATTTGGCTTGACCCCCCGCAGCGTGCTCGTCATCCTTGGCCCCGCTTCGGGCACGGCGAAGCGACTCTCCTGGTTTTCGCCGTGCCATCCCGGCCGACGGCTCTGCCGTCCTGGCCATGAGTTGCCTGCCAGGCGCCCCGTACTCTACGTCTGGCACAGAACAGGATCCCTAGATCGATGGCCACGTACGAAATCCTGATTGCCGATGACCACCCGTTGTTCCGCAGCGCCTTGCGCCAGGCCGTTACCCTCGGCCTCGGGCCCGACGTGCGTTTGGTCGAGGTGGCAAGCATCGCTGAGCTTGAAAACCGCTTGACCGAAAAAGCCGACTGGGATTTGGTCCTGCTGGATCTCAACATGCCTGGCGCCTACGGCTTCTCTGGCCTTGTGCTGCTGCGCGGCCAGTACCCGCAGATTCCAGTGGTGATGGTCTCGGCCCAGGAGGAAGCCGCGGTAGTGGTCAAGTCGCGAGAGTTCGGTGCCAGTGGCTTCATTCCCAAGTCGAGCAACCTGGAGGAGATCCAGGATGCCGTGCAGAAGGTGCTCGATGGTGAGGTCTGGTGGCCGCCCCAGGCATTCGAGAAGGTCGATGTGTCGGCCGAGGCCAAGGCTGCCAGCGAAGGCCTGGCGAGCCTGACGCCACAGCAGTTCCGGGTGCTGACCATGGTCTGCGAAGGGCTGTTGAACAAGCAGATCGCCTACGAACTGAATGTGTCGGAAGCGACCATCAAAGCCCACGTGACCGCGATCTTCCGCAAGCTGGGCGTACGTACCCGTACCCAGGCGGCCTTGCTGTTGCAACAACTGGAATCGGTTTCGGCCGGCTAAATTCGCGCCTTCACGCTTTTTTGACCCTGGTTGAACTAGCCTGCGGGCCTTTTTCTCGGTGTAGTGACGGACACACATGTCGCCATTCAAAGGCCAGACAGGCCTCAAACGTATCTTCAATGCCGCCGGCTATTCGCTGGATGGCCTGCGCGCGGCGTTCAAGGGCGAAGCGGCGTTCCGCCAACTGGTGCTGGTCAATGTGCTGCTGATTCCCACGGCCTTCTGGCTGCCGGTCAGCCGTGGCGAGCGCGCCATCCTGATCGCGGTCTGCCTGCTGGGGCTGATCGTCGAACTGCTCAACTCGGCGGTGGAGGCGGCCATCGACCGTATCTCGCTGGACCGCCACCCGCTGTCGAAGAATGCCAAGGACATGGGGAGCGCCGCACAGCTGGTCGCCATGACCATGGTGGGCCTGGTCTGGGGTGTGATCTTGCTCGGTTGACGTTCAGGCAATCGGCGGCAGCACGATCTCGTCGCTGCGCCGAACGCCTGCGGTGAAGCTGCGGCACAGTTCGAGGAACTCACGCATGGCGGAGGTCTGGTACTTCTGTTTGTGCCAGATGAAGTAGAACTGCCGCGCCAAATCCAGCGCGGGGGTTTCCACCGGCACCAAGCTACCGCGACGGAACGCATCACGCAGGGCCAGGCGTGAGATGCAGCCAATCCCCAGGCCTGATTCGACAGCGCGCTTGATTGCCTCGGTGTGTTCGAGTTCCAGGCGGATATTGAGGTTAGCGCGGTGATGACGCATGGCCTGGTCGAAGGTCAGTCGCGTGCCTGAGCCCTGTTCACGTAAAATCCACGCTTCCTGGGCCAATTGCTCGATGTCGGCGTGCCCGGTTTGGGCGAGCGGATGTTGCGGCGCGCAGAACACCACAAGCTCGTCTTCGACCCACGGTTGCACGTCCAGGTCGGGGTGATTGCAGTCACCCTCGATCAGACCCAAGTCAATTTCGTAATGCGCAACCTGCTGCACAATATGCGCAGTGTTCTGCACATGCAGCTTCACCTGGCTTTCCGGGTGTACCTGCATGAAGCTGCCGATCAGCAAGGTCGCCAGGTAGTTGCCGATGGTCAAGGTGGCGCCCACCGCCAGAGAGCCGAAGCCGGACTTGCCGTTGAGCAAATCCTCGATTTCCTTGGCTTGGTCGAGTAGCGCCACCGCCTGTGGTAACAGCTGATGGCCGAGGGCATTGAGGCTCAGGCGCTTGCCGGCGCGATCGAACAGCTGGCAACTGGACTGGCGCTCAAGTTCGGTGATCGAGGTGCTCGCGGCAGATTGCGACAACGCCAGCACGCCAGCTGCGCGAGAGACGCTCTGGTGCTGGGCGACGGCAACGAATACTTGAAGCTGACGAAGTGTGAATCGCATATCGATATAACCGATAACACATATCTTGATAATTCAGTTAACAGATATTGTCGCTGCCCCTAAACTATCGCGCAACTGCGCGTTTTGCGCGCTGCGTTTTTCTTCAGGAGCCCCTAGATGAGCAACATGAACCACGAACGTGTCCTCAGTGTGCACCACTGGAACGACACCCTGTTCAGCTTCAAGTGCACCCGCGACCCGGGCCTGCGCTTCGAGAACGGTCAGTTCGTGATGATCGGCCTGCAGCAGGAAAGCGGCCGTCCGCTCATGCGCGCCTATTCCATCGCCTCGCCGAACTGGGAAGAGCACCTGGAGTTCTTCAGCATCAAGGTGCCGGACGGTCCGCTGACCTCCCAACTGCAGCATCTGAAAGAAGGCGACGAGATCATCATCAGCAAGAAGCCTACCGGCACGCTGGTACTCGACGACCTGAACCCAGGCAAGCATCTGTACCTGCTCAGCACCGGCACTGGCCTGGCGCCGTTCATGAGCGTCATCCAGGACCCCGAAACCTATGAGCGTTTCGAGAAGGTGATCCTGGTTCATGGTGTGCGCTACGTGAACGAAGTCGCCTACCGCGAGTTCATCACCGAGCACCTGCCGCAGAACGAGTTCTTCGGTGAGGCAGTGCGCGAGAAACTGATCTACTACCCCACCGTCACTCGCGAGCCTTTCGAGAACCAAGGGCGCCTGACCGACCTGATGCGCAGCGGCAAGCTGTTTAGCGACATCGGCCTGCCACCGATCAACCCACAGGACGACCGTGCGATGATCTGCGGTAGCCCAAGCATGCTCGACGAGACCAGCGAAGTGCTCGACAGCTTCGGCCTGAAGGTTTCGGCGCGTATGCGCGAGCCAGGCGATTACCTGATCGAACGTGCTTTCGTCGAGAAGTAAGGCGAGCGCGGCAATGAAAAAACGCAGACCTGGGTCTGCGTTTTTTTATGTCTGCGATATTTCGCTTGGCAGGTCTGGCGCCAAACCTCAGGCCTCGCGCACCACTTCCAGCACCCGGATCACATCCGGCTGCGGATACTGCCACCTGACCTGCACGTCCCAGAACTTCACGCCGTACACCCGCTCCGGTGGCGGTATCTGGTAGGCCGGGCGCGGGTCCTGTGCCAGGCACTGCTCGATCAGCGCCACCAGCGGCTCGCCCAGGCGAAGGCCATGCTCATGCGCCTGGGGCAGGGCGCTCTCGTGCCATTGCACGGCGATCGACTCGGGCGCTGTACCGGCCATGTGGTTGGTCGCGCTCGGTACACTGTCGGCATAGGGTACGTAGGGCTTAATATCCAGCACCGGGGTGCCATCGAGCAGGTCGATGCCTGACAGCAGCAGGCGCTTTGGCTCGACACCATCCAGGCGTACCACCGACTGGCCGATGCCGTTTGGGCGGTGCGTGGCGCGAGTCGCGAAAACGCCCATGCTCTTGTTGCCACCCAGGCGCGGGGGGCGCACCTTCAGCCGCGGTTTGTCCTCAAGTGCCTGGTGGAAGAGAAACAGCAGCCATACATGGCTGACCTGCTCAAGGCCTTCGACCGCATCGCCTTGGTCGAACGGTGGCAGCAGCTCCAGCACGCCACGGGCAGCGGGCGCCAGATGCGGCTGGCGCGGAATGGCGAACTTCTCCTTGAAGCAGGAGCGCACGATGCCGACCGGCGAGACCGTATGCTGCATCAGGGCTAGCCGCGCACGCGAAGGGTGAGACCCTTGAGGAAATTGCGCAGCAGCTGGTCGCCGCAAGGACGGTAGTTGTCGTGGCCGACCTTGCGGAACAAGGCGCTCAGCTCAGGCTTGGAGACCGGGAAGTTGACCGACTTGAGTACCGCGTGCAGGTCATCCTCCTTGAGTTCGAAGGCGACACGCAGTTTCTTGAGCACGGTGTTGTTGGTCACCGGGACTTCGATCGGTTGTGGCGCACGGCTTTCGTCACGGCCGCGACGGTGGATCACCAAACCATCGAGAAAGTGCGCCATGACCTTCTCGGGGCAGCGCACGAAGCCGGGCTCTTCTTCTTTCTTCACATAGCCGGCGATGGCCTCGGCGGAGACTTGCAGACCACTCAGACCAATGATTTCGGCCATCTTCTGATCGTTGGCCTTGAGCATGTAGCGCAGGCTGCGCAGTACATCGTTATGGTTCATTGACGCCAATCCTGTTCAGGTGCCGCGCGATCCTACGCGGCGGTATCGCTTAGAAACGTTCGGTGGTTGCCAAGTAGCGCCATTGGCCCTGGACCAGCTTGCCCATGGACACGCCGCCCAGGCGGATACGGCGCATGCCGAGCACCTTGAGCCCAGCGGTCTCGCACAGGTGTTCGATCTGCCCTGGCAGCGGGTTCTTCAAGACCATGCGCAGGTGCTGCTCGTTCTGCCAGCTGGCCTTAGCCTTGGGCAACTCGACCCCCTTGCGCTCCACGCCACGGGCCAGGCGCTCCAGCGCGCCAGGTTTGGCTTCGCCGCTGACCTGGACGATGTACTCCTGTTCCATGCGGCGCAGGTCGGCGTCCAGCTTGCGGGTCACCCGCCAGTCCTGGGTGAATACCTGCAAGCCGCTGCTACCTGGCAGCAGCGGGGCGATGCAGGCCTGACGGACGAAGTGGCCATGCAAGGCCCGTACACCTTCGCGGTGAGCTTCGCTGAGGCTTTCCATGGTCATGCTGGCCTGGGCGCTGGCGGTGTCTTGTCCGGGCCGTTGGTGCAATAGCAGGGTGACCGGTTCGAGGGCTTCGGCGCGGGCGCCAGGCAGCAACTCGACGCGCTGTTGGTCAACCTTGAACTGCGGCTGCTCGACCACGACGCCATCGACCGTGACCCAGCCTCCTTCGATATACAGTTCTGCCTCTCGGCGCGAGCAGCCGAGCTGTTCGATGAGGCGTTTGGACAGGCGGATGGGGTCGGACATGGACAATGTATTCGCAGGGCAGGAAAAGCACTCATTGTACCTGCCCTGGCGGGGTTGCGGCTGCAAATCGGTGTCATTCACGTCAATTCGGCAGAAGACTACGCTGTCCTCGGCAGTGGTCTCAGGAAGCGGTAGGAACACGTCGCATATGCAGCAAAGGGTAAGGCTGCCCCAGCCCATCGGTTTCCGATCGGCCCACCACCTCGAAACCTTCATGCAGATAGAAGCCCAGCGCTTGCGGGTTCTGTTCGTTGACATCCAGCCGTTCGGCATTGAGTTCAGCCACGGCATGGCGCAGCAGGCGCTGGCCGACGCCACGGCCACGGTGCTCGGGCGCGACGAACAGCATGTCGATCCGGCCATTGGCAACGCCGGCAAAGCCCAGAATGCGGCGTTTGCTGTCTTTGCAGCACACCAGCATCACGGCATCCAGATAGCGACGCAGCACGTGGTCGCGCAGCAGCAGGATGTAGGTTTCGGGCAGGAAGTCATGGGTCGCACGTACCGAGGCTTCCCAGAGCGCCACCAGTTCCGGGTAGTCGCTGTAGCGGGGGGTGTGCAATGTCAGTGGCGACTTCATCGAGGCTGGCTCCTGCGCGGCTGTGGCCCAATGAAGCAAACATAGATGCAAAAAAATACCCCGCCAGTGGCGGGGTATCTTGACCTGCGGTGCGCTTCAGAGAGGCTCGGCCCACATGTCGTATTCGTCGGCATCGACCACACGGCAGCGTACCTTGTCGCCGGGCTTGAAGCCGTGATCGCCGTCGATGAACACGCTACCGTCGATTTCCGGGGCGTCGAAGAAGCTGCGGCCTACCGAGCCTTGCTCTTCGACCTCATCGATCAGCACTTCGATCTCCTTGCCGATGCGCAGTTGCAGGCGTGCGGCGCTGATGGCCTGCTGGTGCGCCATGAAACGGTCCCAGCGCTCCTGCTTGATGTCATCGGGGACTTCTTCCAGGCCCAGGTCGTTGGCCGGAGCGCCTTCGACCGGGGAGTACTGGAAGCAGCCGACGCGGTCGAGCTGGGCTTCGGTGAGCCAGTCCAGCAGGTACTGGAAGTCTTCTTCGGTCTCGCCGGGGAAGCCGACGATGAACGTGGAGCGAATTACCAGCTCAGGGCACTGCTCGCGCCAGTTCTTGATGCGCGCCAGGGTGCGGTCTTCGAAGGCCGGGCGCTTCATTGCCTTGAGTACCTTGGGGCTGGCGTGCTGGAACGGAATGTCCAGGTACGGCAGGATCTTGCCAGCGGCCATCAACGGGATCACGTCGTCGACGTTCGGGTACGGGTAGACGTAGTGCAGGCGCACCCACGCCCCCAGGCTGCTCAGCGCCTCGCACAGTTCGAGCATGCGGGTCTTGACCGGGCGGCCGTTCCAGAAGTCGGTCTTGTACTTGACGTCCACGCCATAGGCACTGGTGTCCTGGGAGATCACCAGGATCTCCTTGACGCCGGCCTTGACCAGGCGCTCGGCTTCGCTCAGCACCTCGCCCACCGGGCGGCTGACCAGCTTGCCGCGCATCGATGGGATGATGCAGAAGCTGCAACTGTGGTTGCAGCCTTCGGAAATCTTCAGGTAGGCGTAGTGGCGCGGGGTGAGCTTGACGCCCTGCGGCGGCACCAGGTCGATCAGCGGGTTGTGGTCCTGGCGTGGCGGCACTACCTCATGCACGGCGTTGACCACTTGCTCGTACTGCTGGGGGCCGGAAACCGACAGCACGCTGGGGTGCACGTCGCGGATGTTGCCTTCCTCGACACCCATGCAGCCGGTGACGATGACCTTGCCGTTTTCCTTGATCGCTTCACCGATCACTTCCAGGGACTCGGCCTTGGCGCTGTCGATGAAGCCGCAGGTGTTGACCACCACCACGTCGGCGTCCTCGTAGGTCGGCACGACTTCATAGCCTTCCATGCGCAGCTGAGTGAGGATGCGCTCGGAATCGACCAGGGCCTTGGGGCAACCCAGGGAAACGAAGCCGACCTTCGGGGTGGCGTTGGTGGTGGACATGACTAACCTCGGTATTGAATACGGGCCGCCCGACCGTTGACGGTGGCGTGCCTGACGGGCGCTTTGGGCGCCTCTGATCAAAAAGTGCGCAATTCTAGCGAGCGCACGTGCACTTGACCAGCAGAAATACGACGAACGCTGCGCTATGCTTCGCGCCGTTGTGTCAGGGCTAAAGCGTTGTCCTGCGCGAAGGTGAATTCAATGGGCCTGCAAAGGCCGTCTGCGGGAGTGGTCGATGGTTCAGGCAAGCAGTCACGCTCAAGGCGGGCAGGAGCAGCAGCACGGTGCCGCGCGTTCGCTGGGCCTGTTGGTGGCAGCTGTTGGGGTGGTTTACGGCGATATCGGTACCAGCCCGTTGTACACCCTCAAAGAGGTGTTCACCGGGGGTTATGGGGTGCCGGTGAATCACGATGGGGTACTGGGGATCCTGTCGTTGATCTTGTGGTCGCTGCTGTGGGTTGTGTCGTTCAAGTACGTCATGTTCATCCTGCGCGCCGACAACCAGGGCGAGGGCGGGACCATGGCGCTGACGGCGCTGGCACGGCGGGCCACGGCCAACTATCCGAAGCTGCGTACGTTGATGGTCATCTGTGGATTGGTCGGCGCCTCGCTGTTCTACGGCGACAGCATGATCACCCCGGCGGTGTCGGTGCTGTCGGCGGTGGAGGGGATGGGCCTGGCGTTCGAGGGCATCGACCACTGGGTTGTACCGATTTCGCTGGTGGTGCTGGTGGCGCTGTTCCTGGTGCAGAAGCATGGCACCGAGAAGATCGGCAAGCTGTTCGGCCCGGTCATGGTCACTTGGTTCGTGGTACTGGGTGCGCTGGGAGTGCATGGCATCGCGCAGAGCCCCGAGGTGCTCAAGGCGGTCAATCCGGGCTGGGCGTTGCATTTCTTCATTGTCCACCCCGGCATGGGCGTCGCTATCCTGGGGGCGGTGGTACTGGCGCTGACCGGTGCCGAAGCGCTTTACGCCGACATGGGGCATTTTGGCCGTAAGCCCATTGCACGAGCCTGGTTCATCCTGGTGCTGCCGGCGCTGCTGCTCAACTACTTTGGCCAGGGCGCGATGTTGCTGCAGAACCCCGAGGCTGCGCGTAACCCGTTCTACCTGTTGGCGCCGAGCTGGGCCTTGCTGCCGCTCGTAGGCCTTGCCACCCTGGCGACGGTCATCGCCTCGCAGGCGGTGATCTCGGGGGCGTTCTCCCTGACCCGCCAGGCCATCCAGTTGGGCTATATCCCGCGCATGCAGATCCAGCACACTTCCAGCGATGAGCAGGGGCAGATCTACATCGGGGCGGTGAACTGGACATTGATGGTCGGCGTGGTGCTGCTGGTCATTGGTTTCGAATCGTCCGGTGCGCTTGCGGCAGCCTACGGTGTCGCGGTGACTGGCACGATGCTGATGACCACCATTCTGGTGTCGGCGGTGATGCTGTTGCTGTGGAAGTGGCCGCCGCTGCTGGCGGTACCGATTTTGGTGGGCTTCCTGCTGGTCGATGGGCTGTTCTTTGCCGCGAACGTACCGAAGATCGTCCAGGGCGGGGCGTTCCCGGTACTGGCCGGTGGTGTGTTGTTCCTGTTGATGAGTACGTGGAAGCGCGGCAAGCAGATTCTGGTCGAACGCATCGACGAGGGCGCCTTGCCGCTGCCGGTGTTCATCGCCAGCATTCGCGTGCAGCCGCCGCACCGTGTCGAAGGGACAGCGGTGTTCCTCACTGCACGGGCAGACGCCGTGCCCCACGCATTGCTGCATAACATGCTGCACAACCAGGTGCTGCACAGCCAGGTGGTGTTGCTGACGGTGGTCAGCGAGGACCGGCCTCGGGTGCCGGAGCATGAGCGCTTCGAGGTTGAGGCGTATGGGGACGGGTTCTTCCGCGTGTTGCTGCACTTTGGCTTCATGGACGAGCCGGATGTGCCGGCAGCGCTCAAGTTGTGCCATCTGGATGCGTTGGACTTCAGTCCGATGCGCACGACCTATTTCCTCAGCCGTGAGACGGTGATCGCTTCGCGTTTGGAAGGTATGTCGCGCTGGCGAGGAAATCTGTTCGCGTTCCTGCTCAAGAACGCCAACGGCAACCTGCGGTTCTTCAACCTGCCGTTGAATCGGGTGATCGAGCTGGGCACCCAGGTCGAGATCTGATCGGGGTGGATGGGGCTGCCTGGCAGCCCCGTTCACTGTGAGAAGGGCCGCAGAGCGGCCCTTCTCAGGTTACTTCTCGGCGACGCTGGATTTGTCTTGGCGCGTCTCGATCTCATCGATCAGGCGCTTGGCCAGCGCTGGATAGTTCTCGTCGAAGTGGTGGCCGCCTGGCAGCTTCAGGCGCTCGCCCACTGCCGTCTTGTCAGTGCAGCCGCTTTCATCGGTTTCTTCCACGCCATAGATGCACACCACCTTCGCCGCCGGCAGCTTGGCCATTTCTGGGCCAGTAGGGGCTTCTTGGCCTTCCTTGCCCAGCCAGCCTTCGACCTGGATCTCGAAACTACCGCTGCGCGCGAAGGCCAGCAGCATGACCGCGTCGATACGTTTCTGGTCTTCTTCGGGCAGGCGGTTGTAGATCGCCGGAAGCACGTCGGCGCCGAACGAGTAACCGGTCAGTACGAAGCGTTTGGTGCCCCATTTCTGGCGGTAATGCTGCATCAGTTCGGACAGGTCGGCGGCGCTTTGCTCGGGGGTCTTATGCTGCCAGTAGTAGCGCAGGGTGTCGATGCCCACCACCGGGTAGCCCAGCTTGGCCATTTCACCGGCCACGTCGCGGTCCAGGTCGCGCCAGCCGCCATCCCCGGAAAGGAACAGGGTGACGGTATCGGTGGTCTGCCCGGCCGGCACCTCGACCACCGGAATGGCCAGGGCATTGCCGTTCTGGCCGACCAAGGCCTGGGTCAACTGAGCCTTGAGTACCTGAGGCAGATGGATGTCGTAGTCGGCGATGCTGGTTTCGGCATTGGCTTGGTCACGCACGAAGGCTGCGCTGGCGTCGTCCGGGTTGTCGTTCCAGGCCACGTTCCAGTGGCCGTGCGCCGCCGACTTGGGCAGGGCGAGTTGGCAGCCGGGCTGTTCGAGGTTGAAGTCCACCGAGATGGCGCGGGCTTTGTCGTCACTCTGGCTGGCCAGCCAGCGCCAAGCTTGTGCAGCACCTGGGCCGATACCGGCAACCAGGGTCGGTTTGTCGGCCAGTTGCGCGACGGCCTGGTCCATCGTCGCCTGCTGCTGGGTGCAATCGGTGGCAGGCAAGATCACCTGCACCAGTTGGGCTTCTCCGGCCTGGCTCAGGTCGAGCAGTTGCTTGTCGCTCAGCGCCTGCTCCTGAGGCACGCCGATGGCCACCCAGGCCTTGGCGCGTACGCCAGGGGTGGCACGGGTCAGGTCGCTGCCATTGCCCAGTGTCAGGTGTTCCAGGCGTGCTTCGGGAGCTGGGCGGGTCCACAGCCAGAAGGCCGTGCCGCCGGCCAGCGCGGCCAGCAGCAGGGGAATCAGTACGTACAGCCAATAGCGTCGGATCATCAGCGTTTCACCAATCCAGTCAGGCCACCCGCGATCAGGGCAGCAGTATCGGCCAGTGCCACCAGCGGGTCGAGCCCGGCCGGTACGGCCATGTAGCGAGGTTCCCAGTCCGGCTGGAACTTGTCCTTGAAGCGCCGCAGGCCCTGGAAGTTGTAAAGCTGTTCACCGCGCTGGAACACCATCGAGCCCAAGCGCTGGGTCAAAGGCGCCCCTCGGCGCGGTTGCAGCCCGGAAAGGGGGACCATTCCGAGGCTGAAGCGGCCATAGTCGTGGCTCTTGTAGTGAAGAATCAGGCCCACCATCATGAATTCCATGGTCAGCTTCGGCGCCTCGGGGTGGGCGCGCATTAGGTCCAGGCTGGCCAACTCGTTGCTGTGGGTCTCCAGCAGGTTGGCAAAGGCCACCGGCCGGCCCTGGAAGCGGATCAGGGCGATACGGAAGTGCTGCAGGTACTCGGGGCTGAAGCGACCGAGGGAGAAACCTTTCTCGCGCACGTTCTTGCCGGTCAGCCAAGCGTCGGAAATCTCCTTGAGTTCGGCCAGTGGGGCGTGGCCGGGTTCGTGGATTTCCAGGCTCAGACCGTCGCGACCACCCCGGTTCCAGGTGTAGCGCAGGTCCTTCATCTCCTTGCCTTTGGCCTCTATATCGAAGCGACGCAAGTCGACACGCGCTTCTTCACCGAGCTTGATCGCGGTCAGGCCGATGTCCATGTAGAACGGCAGGTTCTCCGCGCGCACCTGATAGAACACCGGGCGAGCATGGTGCAGGTCGCACAGGTCGCGGAACTGCCAGATCATCTCGGCGCGCTCCTGTGCCGGGCCGATCGGGTCATACAGTGCCACCAGGCTACGGCCGCGCCGGGCATACATGAGGAATGCGTTATCGTTGGGGTGGAACAGCAGCGCCTTGTCGCCGGTCAAGGCCAGGCCACCGTCGGGTTGGTCGGAGGCTAGCAGGATACGGTTGGCCCGTTGCAGCTCGTCGTCTGTGGGGAGGTGAATCACGGGGCGGGCGGTGCGCAGCAGCCAGGTCAGGGCGACGATCACCAGCAGCACGGCGCTGCCCAGTGCGGCGCGCAGGCCGCGGGGGGCGTCGGCATCAAGGGTGAATTGCCACCAGAGTTTGTGGGTGTAGGGCACGTCCTGGTAGGCGAACAGCAAAAGCCAGACCGATGCCCCGACCACACAGGCACTGGCGACCAGGTAGACCGGTGAGAACGGCAACTCCAGCAGGCGACTGGGGCGGTAGAACGAGCGGCGGAACAACGCCAGCAGGGCGGCTGTGAAGCACATCAGGGTCGCTTCTTCCCAGTCGAACCCCTTGAGCAGCGACAGCACAGCACCCACCAGCAGCAATACGGTGGTCAGCAGCCAGGCGGCTGATAGGCGTCGCCGCAGTCCTTGGGCCAGCAAAAGGCAGAGCACGCCAATCAGGCTGGCGCCAAAGTGCGAGGCATCGATCAACCGATGCGGTATCAGAAAGCCCATATGTTCCAGGCGGCTGTCGATCTCGGGTGTGGCGCCGGAGAACAGCAGTACTACACCGGACAGGAAGACCAGGATCGCCAATACCGGTGCAGCCAGCCCTGAGGCGGCGCGCAGGGCTTGTTGGGCGAATAGCAGGCGACGAGCCTCGTTGGCCAGCAGCAGGACGCAGGCCAGCAGCAGCGGTAGCACTACGTAGATCAGTCGGTACAGCAGCAGGGCTGCGGCCAAGGGGGCTGCGCCTAGCTGATTGGCGAACGCCGCCAGCAGGATCGCCTCGAATACACCGACCCCGCCGGGCACATGGCTCAACACGCCAGCGGCCAGTGCCAGCAGGTAGACCAGCACGAAGGCGCCGAACGGTGGAGCCTCGGGCAGCAGCATGTAGAGCACCGTGGCGGCAGCCGCCACGTCCAGTGCGGTGATCAGCAGTTGCAGTGCGGCCAGGCGCCCGCCAGGCAGGCGTAGGGTGCGCCGACCGAACTGCACCAGCAGACTGTCCTTGAGCGGTTGTTCCGGAAGGCGGCGACGGTGCAGGCCAATCACCAGGGCTACGCTCGCCACCAGCACCGCGACGGCGATACCACCGAGCAGGGGCGCCGGTAAGCGCAACGCAGTGGCGGCCGAGGGCAGATCGCTGAGGGTGGCCAGTGCTGCCAAGGGCGGGAGCGCGCAGCCCAGGGACAGGCTGGCGAACACGGTCATGCGTGCGACTTCGGCAGCCCCCAGCCCTTGGCGGGCGTACAGGCGATAGCGCACCGAGCCACCCGAGAGCATCGACAGGCCAATGGCATTGCCGATGGCGAAGGCGCTGAAGCCGCCCAATAGCAAGGTCCGCGTGGGCAGTTGCACCGCAGCGTAGCGGGTGGCTGACCATTCATAGCCGAGCAGGATCACGAACCCGACGACGCTGGCCAACAGCGCGCCAAGCAAGGACTTGGCCGGCACACTGAGCATGGCGTCGTGCAGGGCATAGATGTCCAGTTCGCTCAACAGGTGGCGACAGGCGATCAGACCCATGGCAAACAGCAGCAAGGTCACGGCCAAGCCCAGCGGTTGACGGTACTTGCTCAGGCGCTCCAGCCAGGGCAGGTGCTGGGCAGCCGTAGGCAATGCCGCTGTGAGCGGGGTCTGGGTTTCGGGAGTAGGGGCAGTCATGGTGTGCCTCGAGCGATCAGCGCGAGGAAGAGGCAAGGTACGGCCAAGTGAAAATCCCTTTGGAAAAACGTGTCCAGATATTACTCCGGGGCGCGTAGTTAATCTGTTTCAGGATAGTTAAACATAGTTCATTCAGCCATCGAGCCAAGGTATGGCACAGAGAAGGGAAGCGTTTTGCCGAAGCTGAATGCAACAAACCCCGCCATCTTTCGATAAGCGGGGTTCGTTCTGACGAATATGGTTGCGGGAGCCGGATTTGAACCGACGACCTTCGGGTTATGAGCCCGACGAGCTACCAGGCTGCTCCATCCCGCGTCAGTGGTGCGCATTCTACGGATTCCGAGCTGGGTGTCAAGCGTTAATGCTTGATTTCCCATAAGAATTTTTCAGCGACTATTTCTTGGCAATAAAAAAGGCCACTGTCGAAACAGTGGCCTTTTCTTTAATCTGGTTGCGGGAGCCGGATTTGAACCGACGACCTTCGGGTTATGAGCCCGACGAGCTACCAGGCTGCTCCATCCCGCGCCTGTGGAACCGAATTCTACGGATTTGCGTGCCTGTGTCAAGCATTCAGTCAAAAAAACCTTTTTTGTTCAATCTCTTAGCGCTTTCAAACGGTACGCGGCTCAGTGCTGGCGGGGCTTACAGGCCGATTCTCGTGGATGGACTGTCGTGCCCACGGGGCATGGGGTAGTATCTGTATGAATTTACAGTAGTGGCTGTCGTCCATGTCTCTGCGCAAGATCATCCACATTGATTGTGACTGTTTTTACGCCGCCATCGAGATGCGTGACGACCCGCGCCTGGTTGGCCGTCCGATGGCCGTGGGTGGGCAGCCGGGTCAGCGTGGGGTTATCGCCACCTGCAATTATGAGGCGCGCGCCTACGGTGTGCGTTCGGCGATGGCTTCGGGGCATGCGCTGAAACTGTGCCCTGACCTTGAGATCGTCAAGCCGCGTTTCGATGCTTATAAAGAGGCCTCGCGCGAGATCCACGCGATTTTTCGCGATTACACCGAACTGATCGAGCCGTTGTCGTTGGACGAGGCGTACCTGGACGTCTCAGACAGCACCTGGTTTGCCGGCAGTGCCACGCGGATCGCCGAAGATATTCGCCGGCGGGTCGCACGTCAGTTGCACATTACCGTGTCGGCCGGAGTAGCGCCGAACAAATTCCTGGCCAAGATCGCCAGTGACTGGCGCAAGCCCAATGGCCTGTTCGTGATTACCCCTGATCAGGTCGAAGCGTTCGTGGCCGCTTTGCCTGTCGCGCGCCTGCACGGGGTAGGCAAGGTGACGGCGGAGAAGCTCTCTCGGCTGGGGATCGATACATGCTTGTCACTGCGCGATTGGTCGCGCTTGGCGCTGGTGCGCGAGTTCGGCAGTTTCGGCGAGCGGTTGTGGGGGCTGGCGCGTGGGATCGATGAGCGTGCGGTGCACAACGACAGCCGGCGTCAGTCAGTGAGCGTGGAGAATACCTATGATCAGGACCTGCCGGATCTGTCCAGTTGTCTGGAGAAGCTGCCGGATCTGCTAGCCAGTCTGAACGAGCGGATTGCACGAATGGACAGCAGCTACCGCCCGGAGAAACCGTTCGTGAAGGTGAAGTTCCATGATTTCAGCCAGACCACGTTGGAACAGTCTGGCGCTGGGCGTGACCTGGAAAGTTACCGGCAGTTGCTTGGCCAGGCATTTGCCCGTGGTAACAAGCCTGTGCGGCTGTTGGGCGTTGGGGTGAGATTGCGCGACTTGCGCGGTGCGCATGAGCAGTTGGAACTGTTCGAGGGGATCTAGCGGTGATGGCCGGCAAACCCGCTCCGAGAGGAGCGGGGCTGCACGGTTTACTGCGCGCCAGGGTCGGCGACCAGCCGGCCGGTCGCCCTGGTCAGGCTTTTTACGAACTCCTGTTGCAGTTCCGGGTCGTTCCGGGTCAGCTCGATCAAGCTTTGTTCCAGCTCGCTGGCTTCTTCTTCAAGACCCAGCTCCGACAAGCGCTTGACCCGATGAACCCACTGGCTGACATCGTCGTCTTCGAGGTCGTCGAAGATCAGTTCGTGAGCTTCGAGCAGCTTGCCGCGCAGGCTGCCGCTGACCAACAGGCTGGCATCGCCACGCACCCCGTTGTCCTCGTCGGCGACGTGCAGGTGCAGTGTGCCGACATGGTTGAGGTTCTGCTCGGAGAATGGGCTATCGAGCAGGTTCAGGCGCAGCACGCCGTTCTTGTCGGTGGTCAGCTCGTGGGTCATCTTGCCGGCTTTGACTTCGACCAGTCGCTCATTCCAGGGCAGGCTGATGAACTCTTCGCGCTTGCCTTTCTCGACCTCGCTGATACCCGCCAGGTTCTGTTGTGCGCGTCCGTTGGACTGTACGTTCATGAACGGATTGATCCCGGCTACGCCGTAGCTGAGCCAGTCGTGGGTGACGCTGTCGGGCAGATTGCCCAAGGCGAATACGTTGACCACGTTGGCGCCGATGCCGGCGACCACCGCCACTGCGCCCAGCGGAATCTCGTAGATTTCGCGCCAAGGTTGGTAGGGGGTGTAACGGTCATAGTGGCGGGTCACTTCGAACTCGGTGACTTCGAAGCGCTTCTGCTCGTGGATACGCACGCGTCGTTGCGGCAGCTCCATCACCTTCGGCTCGCCGACGTCGATCTGCAGGGTGTGTTCGAGCAGCTTGCGCTCGACGCGCTCCTCATGGTCACTGCGCTGGGACATCTGGTTGGCGCAGCCGCTCAGGAGCAGGGCGCCGCACAAGGCGGCCCCCCCGAGAGTGTGGGTACTTCGCTTTGACATGATCACTCGCGTAACGGGTTATCAGCGGCGGACACGGGCCTGTAGGAAGGTCAGCACGTCGTTGACCGGCAGTGCCTGGGCCTCGGACTCCGTGCGGTGCTTGTACTCGAGGTTGCCTTCGGCAAGGCCGCGGTCGCTGACGACGATGCGGTGCGGGATACCGATCAGTTCCATGTCGGCGAACTTGATGCCAGGGCTGGTCTTCTTGTCGCGATCATCCAGCAGCACCTCGAAGCCTGCGGCGGTCAGCTCGGCGTAGAGCTTGTCGGTGGCTTCGCGGACCACGTCGGTTTCGTAACGCAGTGGCACCAGGGCGATCTGGAAGGGGGCCAGGGCGTCGTTCCAGATGATGCCTTTGTCGTCGTGGTTCTGCTCGATGGCGGCGGCGACCACGCGGGATACGCCGATACCGTAGCAGCCCATCGACAGCACCACCGGCTTGCCGTTTTCGCCCAGGACCTGGCACTTGAGCGCCTCGCTGTACTTGGTGCCGAGCTGGAAGATATGCCCCACCTCGATGCCGCGCTTGATCACCAGGGTGCCCTGGCCGTCCGGGCTTGGGTCGCCTGCGACCACGTTGCGCAGGTCGGCGACCTGTGGCACTGGCAAGTCGCGTTCCCAGTTCACGCCGAAGTAGTGTTTGTCGTCGATGTTGGCGCCGACGCCGAAGTCGCTCATCAGGGCAACCGAGCGGTCGATGATGCATTCGAGCGGCAGGTTCAGCGGGCCCAGGGAGCCAGCACCGGCGCCAATCGCGTCACGCAGTTCGGCGTCGGTGGCCATGACCAGTGGGTCGGCGACCTGCTCGAGCTTGGCAGCCTTGATCTCGTTCAGTTCGTGATCGCCACGCACCACCAGTGCGATCAGCTTGCCTTCTTCGGCGCCGCGCACGATCAGGGTCTTCACGGTTTTTTCGATCGGCAGGCCGAAGTTTTCCACCAGTTGCGCGATAGTCTTGGCGTTTGGCGTGTCGACCAGACGCAGTTCCTCGGTCGGTGCCGGGCGTACGGTTTCCCGTGGGACCGCTTCGGCTTTTTCGATATTGGCCGCGTAGTCGGAGGTGTCGCTGAAGATCACGTCGTCCTCGCCGGAGGAGGCCAGCACGTGGAATTCATGGGAGTAGCTGCCACCGATGGAGCCGGTGTCTGCCTGCACTGGGCGGAAGTCCAGGCCCAGGCGGGTGAATACATTGGTGTATGCCTGGTGCATGCGGTCGTAGGTTTCCTGCAGGGAAGCCTGGTCGGCATGGAAGGAGTAGGCATCCTTCATGATGAACTCGCGGCCGCGCATCAGGCCGAAGCGCGGACGGATCTCGTCACGGAACTTGGTCTGGATCTGGTACATGTTCAGCGGCAGCTGCTTGTAGCTCGACAGCTCGTTGCGGGCGAGGTCGGTGATGACTTCTTCGTGGGTCGGGCCTACGCAGAAGTCGCGGTCATGCCGGTCCTTCAGGCGCAGCAGTTCTGGGCCGTACTGTTCCCAGCGACCGGATTCCTGCCACAGCTCGGCGGGCTGGATGCTCGGCATCAGCACTTCGAGTGCGCCAGCGGCGTTCATTTCCTCGCGTACCACGTTCTCGACCTTGCGCATGACCCGCAGGCCCATCGGCAGCCAGGTGTACAGGCCGGAGGCCAGCTTGCGGATCATGCCGGCGCGCAGCATGAGCTGGTGGCTGATGACCACTGCATCGGCCGGGGTTTCTTTCTGGGTGGCGAGCAAATATTGACTGGTGCGCATGGTGAGCCGTGTCGATTGCCTGAATGTGAGATGACCCCGCATTGTACGGGGGTGAAACGAAAGCGTACAGAATGCAGCAGATATGCTGTTGTGTCAGCCAAGAAAAAGCCCGGCATCAGCCGGGCTTTCTCAGGTGCGAAGCGCTGAAGCCAGGGGCTTACAGGATGCTCAGCGGGTACTCGACGATCAGGCGCAGTTCGTCCAGCGAGTTGGAGTAGACCGCGTCGGAGGAGCGATAGGTGGCCTGACGGACACGGAAGCTCAGGTCCTTGGCAGGGCCTTCCTGAAGGACGTACTTGATGTCGACGTCGCGTTCCCATTCCTTGCCGTTGTTGGTGCCGGCCACGTTGGCATCGGTACCGCGCACGTAGCGGGTCATGAAGGTCAGGCCCGGTACGCCGAACTCGGCGAAGTTCAGGTCGTAACGCAGCTGCCAGGATTTCTCGTCTTCGGCGTTGAAGTCGGAACGAGCGACCGAGTTCGACAGGAAGATGGAGCCGCCACCGTCGACGCCATACTGATAGTCGCCGTCGCCGGTGATTTTCTGGTAGGCCACGGTGAAGGTGTGCGCGCCAATGTTGTAGGCGCCGGACAGGCTGTACGCACGGTTGTCGAGCTTGTCGCCGTCGAAGGCGCGTGCTTCGCTACCCTCGCTCTTGGTGTCGTAGACGTTGAAGTCGAACACCAGGCCTTGTTTGTCCGAGATCGGCAGCGCCCAGTTGACGTTGGCGTAATATTTGCGCCAGTAGTCTTCTACTTTCGAGTAGTAGAGGCTGGTGCTCAGGCCGTCGGTGATGGCGTAGGTGCCGCCGACGACGTTGGCCGACTTCAGGTGCAGGGAGTCGTGGTTGGTTTCAGCTTGGGCGTCGAGGCCGGTGAAGCGGCCTGCGTGCAGGGTCAGACCCTTGATTTCGTTGCTGGTGATCAATGCGCCCTGAGCGGTCTCAGGCAGCAGACGGCTGTCGTCGGTGGCGAAGACCGGCAGCGAGGTGAACTGGTCGCCGACTTTCAGGACCGTGTTCGATACGCGGAATTTGACGGCGGCGCCGCCTTTGGAGTACTCGTCCTGCGAGCGGTTGTCGCTGCCGGTAGGGAACAAGCCGGTGCCCGAGTAGCCGCGGCCACTGTCGAGTTTCAGGCCGAGCATGCCGATGGCATCGACACCGACACCGATGGTGCCTTGAGTGAAGCCCGACTCGAAGGTGCCGATGAAGCCTTGGCCCCATTCGCGCTGGTCGTGACGCAGGCCGGCAGCCTGGTTGGCAGCCGACTCGGTGTTGCGGTAGTCACGGCTGAAGTACAGGTTACGCATTTTAACGTTCAACTTGCTGTCTTCGAGGAAGCCCTGGGCTTCATCTTGCGAAGACGCGACAGCAAACTGCGAGGTCCCTGCCGAAACGGCCAGGGCGATCATGCTCCACTTCATCACGCGCATCGTGATTTGCTCCTTTGGTTTTAGGAAGAGTACCGCTGCGCCCAAGTGTTTTAGTTATCAGGGCCAGCTCTTTCTTGTTATGTCGGCGAAAATGTATATCACGCTGACTATTCTTGGCGATACGGATAAATACAACCTTTCGGTAACTTTATGGTCGTGTCGCTTACGGTTAATTCCATGTCGCAAACCACACCCGGTTTAGTGGGTGTACAACGCCAGCGCTGCCCATGACTCATCATTAGTGTGTAAACACAAAGTAGGGTCTGTAGGGCTCCCTGGTGACTCCGATGCTGCTGTTGTTGTTTGTCGCGCTCACCTGTTCTTTGCAGGTGTCGTGCCGACTTGGTGTCGAATGAATGCAACAAGCGTGCTCAAATTCACGAACGTTTGATGAAATTTTCACAAACGCTGCTGGCATTGGCGGGAATCCCAGTAAATACGGGCTTTGCAGTGTCTGATGGTGTGCCAGGAGTGCGCGACTGTGCCGGGATCGGAGCAGCCTTGAAAGTCAAGGTGTTACCGCGATTTGTTGATCCTGACTGTTTTGTGTGAGGTCTTTGGGGTGGTGCGGTTACGGGTCGCCTCATTGTGGTGCGAAAAGTAGCGCGGTGTTACCGCAATGGGGCGCCGGGTGCTCAGGCATGACCCAGTCGGGTGCAAGTGTGTGCTTTTGCAGGGGTGTGCCGTGTGGTGCCAGGCGAAGCAAGGTATCCTTCGCGTCCTGTTCCCGCCGTACGGGCGGGCATTGGTTTTCAGGAGGTTTGCCGTGTTCACCCTCGATTCACGCTTGCAGCAAGATACTCTGGTGCTGGGCGATCTGCCGCTGTGCCGCCTGCTGCTGAGCAAGGACGCCAACTATCCATGGTTCATTCTCGTGCCGCGCCGCGCCGGCGTCAGCGAGCTTTTCGATCTCGATGAAGCCGATCAGCGCCAATTGTGGGAAGAGACCAGTGCGCTGGCCGAAGTGCTCAAGCATCCGTTTGCGGCCGACAAGATGAACGTTGCCACGCTGGGTAATGTGGTCAGCCAGTTGCACATGCACGTGATTGTCCGTCGGCATGGCGACGCTGCTTGGCCCGCGCCGGTGTGGGGCAAGGTGCCGGCAATTGCCTACACCCCGGAGCAGGTCGAGGCCATTGGCCAACAGGTGCGTGCGCTGCTGGGCGCAAGTTTCAAGGAGGTCTGAGGTATGTCGCTGGAGTTGCGTATCGTCGAACTGGAAACCCGTCAGGCGTTCCAGGACGACACTATTCAGGCGCTCAATGATGTGGTGGTCGAGCAGAATCGGGTGATCGAGCGTTTGCAGTTGCAGATGGCCGAGCTGATCAAGCGCTACGAGGAGATGTCCGGCCAGTACGGTAGCGCCGCAGAGGAGGCTCCACCGCCTCATTATTGAGGGCGGTGGAGCGTGCGGTCAGCGGCGCGAGACCGCGACCACGTCTTCGGCTTGTAGGCCTTTGTCGCGGTGCATCACGGAAAACTCCACGCGCTGGCCCTCGACCAGAACGCGGTGGCCTTCGCCACGGATCGCGCGAAAGTGCACGAAGATATCGTCGCCGGAGTCCCTGGAGATGAAGCCGAAGCCCTTTGAGGTGTTGAACCACTTCACCGTGCCGGTATCGCGTTTGCCACCTTCGGGCGCGGTGCCTTGGCTGGTGCGTGGCTTGCGTGCGCTGCGGGCAAGGCCTGCGGCGATGTGCAGGGCAGTGGCGAGCGCTGCGCAGGCGAGCGCGGGCAGGTTGCCCAGCTCTGGGCGAGCCAGCAGGGTGATGGTCTGCAGGATCACTGCGGCGACCAGCAGGATGCTGGCAGCGCGTTGGAGTTGCTGGCGCATACCCTTGTAGTACAGCGGCAGGGCAGGGGCGAGCAGTAGGTTCAGCAGTCCGAGCAGGGTCAGGTAGACCGCTTCGGGTTGTTGCAGCAAGGGTGTCGCGTCGGTTCTGAGGCTGGGTATGAGCGAGAGCAGCAGCGCCGCCACGCCCGTCACCAGATGGACGATCTTGAACATATTGGTTTGGCTCGCATTGATAAGGCCGATCACAGGATGAGCTGGCTGCACGGTGCGCGGAAACGGTAGGCGCGAAAACGTGACAAGCCAGCCTATGCACCCAGCATTGACAATCTGACAATCCGCACGGGTGGCACGCTGCCTATTTAACCGCAAAGACGGGGGCTTCTCAAACCATTGGCGGTGGCAGTGGTGTGCGCCTTATGGTGTGGCATGCAGGGCGGGGAAACTCTTGATACAGTCACCTGCACCCGCTTGAGTGTTCAGGCGTTATGGAAAGGGGAGTTTTATGGCAATCGATATTGGTATCAGTGAAGAAGATCGCAAGTCTATCGTCGACGGACTGTCACGCCTTTTGTCCGACACCTATGTGCTGTATCTGAAAACCCACAACTTCCACTGGAACGTTACCGGGCCTTCGTTCCGTACGCTGCACCTGATGTTCGAAGAGCAGTACACCGAGCTGGCCCTGGCTGTCGACGCCATCGCCGAGCGCATCCGTGCCTTGGGCTTCCCGGCGCCGGGTGCCTACGCGTTCTATGCTCGACACTCTTCTATTAAGGAAGAGGAGGGGGTGCCAGTTGCCGACGAGATGATCCGTCAGTTGGTTCAAGGGCAGGAGGCGGTGGTGCGCACCGCGCGTAGCATTTTCCCGGTGGTGGACAAAGTCAGCGACGAGCCGACAGCTGACCTGCTCACCCAGCGTATGCAGGTTCACGAGAAAACTGCGTGGATGTTGCGGGTATTGCTCGACGGGAAATAGATACCGCTTGAATTGCGCGCAGTGCCCTTGGAATCGGGCCCGGCACCTTGGCAGGTGCCGGGCCCGATTGTTTGCGGGGAAGGCTTTGCCACTGGGAACCGCTCGTAGGGCGGCGCTTCATGGGGTTCTGGGTCTGTTCTTGGGATGGATGGACGGAGCGTGACATGGAGCGATTCGATGGGCGAGATGATACGAGGGGTATGTGGCGTCAACCGGAAGGTGCGGCGCTCGAACAGGCCAGGGTTGGATCCGTTCAGGGTGGATTTCGACATGGCCCAGGCGGGGCCAGTGTCGCGTTCGGTGCGTTTGAACGGTTTTGCCACCTGTTTGCGCCTGGAGGTCGTGTATTGGCGCATCCTTGAACGTATCGCCAGGGCCAACGAGTGTTCGGTCAGTGCGGTGCTGTCCTACGTTGATCGCGAGGTGCAACTGCGGCATGGTGGTGTGCGCAACTTCAGCGGGCTGGTGCGGGTCATCTGCGTGGCCTGGTTGCAGGATGCGCCAGATGCGGACTGAGTGCCGGGCGGGCTGCGCTGCGTCGGTTATCCATATATAATCGCGCTTTTTGCTGCCACGGGCAGCGTGCTATGCGGTTGACGAGAGACACCCATGCCCCTTTACGACTATCAATGTACCTCTTGCGATCACCGGCTCGAGGCGTTGCAAAAAATCAGCGCCGCGCCGCTGACCGATTGCCCGGCATGCCAGGCGCCGGCATTGAAGAAACTCCTGTCGGTCCCCGGCTTTCGCCTGAGCGGCAACGGCTGGTACGAGACCGACTTCAAAACCGGGGCAAAGAAAAATCTCGCAGGCGGCGACAAGGCCGACTGAGTTGAATTGCACCGACCAGGTCTTGCAGTATTAGCCCCTTGGGCAAGCCAGACCTCCACCGAACACACGAATCACGAGAAGCGAACCACCATCATGATGCGCAGCCACTATTGCGGCCAACTGAACGAGAGCCTGGACGGCCAGGAAGTCACCCTTTGCGGCTGGGTCCATCGTCGCCGGGACCACGGCGGGGTGATCTTCCTCGACATCCGTGATCGCGAAGGCATGGCCCAGGTCGTGTTCGACCCGGATCGCGCCGAAACCTTCGCCGCTGCTGACCGCGTGCGTAGCGAATACGTCGTGCAGATCACCGGTAAAGTGCGCAAGCGCCCGGATGGTGCGGTGAACGCCAACATGGCTTCCGGTGCCATCGAGATCCTCGGCTACCAGCTGACCGTGCTCAACGAAGCTGAAACCCCGCCGTTCCCGCTGAACGAATACTCCGACGTGGGCGAAGAAACCCGCCTGCGCTACCGATTCATCGACCTGCGTCGCCCTGAAATGGCCGACAAGCTGCGCCTGCGTTCGCGCATCACCAGCAGCATTCGCCGTTTCCTCGATGAAAATGGCTTCCTGGACGTTGAAACCCCGATCCTGACCCGTGCAACCCCTGAAGGCGCACGCGACTACCTGGTGCCAAGCCGCACCCATGCCGGCAGCTTCTTCGCCCTGCCGCAGTCGCCGCAGCTGTTCAAGCAGTTGCTGATGGTTGCCGGTTTCGACCGCTACTACCAGATCGCCAAGTGCTTCCGCGACGAAGACCTGCGTGCTGACCGCCAGCCAGAATTCACCCAGATCGACATCGAAACCAGCTTCCTGGACGAAGCCGAGATCATGGGTCTGACTGAAGGCATGATCCGCAAGCTGTTCAAGGAAGTCCTGGACCTGGAGTTCGGTGATTTCCCGCACATGACCTACGCAGAGGCCATGCGCCGCTACGGCTCCGACAAGCCAGACCTGCGTATCCCGCTGGAGCTGGTAGATGTCGCCGACCAGCTCAAGGATGTCGAATTCAAGGTCTTCGCCGGCCCGGCCAATGATCCGAAATGCCGTGTCACCGCCCTGCGTCTTCCAGGCGGCGCCAGCATGCCGCGTAGCAAGATCGACGAGTACACCAAGTTCGTCGGCATCTACGGTGCCAAGGGCCTGGCCTACATCAAGGTCAACGAGCGCGCCAAGGGTGTCGAAGGTCTGCAGTCGCCGATCGTCAAGAACATCCCCGAGGCCAACCTCAACAATATCCTCGACCGCGTCGGTGCGGTTGACGGTGATATCGTGTTCTTCGGTGCCGACAAGGCCAAGATCGTCAGCGAAGCCCTGGGCGCGCTGCGTATCCGCCTGGGCCACGATTTCGAACTGCTGACCTGCCAGTGGGCGCCAATGTGGGTCGTCGACTTCCCGATGTTCGAAGAGAACGAAGACGGCAGCTTCAGCGCGCTGCATCACCCGTTCACCGCGCCCAAGTGCACCCCTGAGGAACTTGAGGCCAATCCGGCCGGCGCCCTTTCCCGTGCCTACGACATGGTCCTCAACGGCACCGAGTTGGGTGGCGGTTCGATCCGTATCCACCGCAAGGAAATGCAGCAGGCGGTCTTCCGCCTGCTGGGTATCGACGCCGACGAGCAGCAGGAGAAGTTCGGCTTCCTGCTCGATGCCCTGAAGTTCGGTGCACCGCCCCATGGCGGCCTGGCCTTCGGTCTGGACCGTCTGGTCATGCTGATGACCGGCGCCCAGTCGATCCGTGAAGTCATTGCCTTCCCGAAAACCCAGAGTGCCGCCGATGTGATGACCCAGGCCCCAGGCCAGGTCGACGCTAAGGCCCTGCGCGAGCTGCACATCCGTCTGCGTGAGCAGACCAAGGTCGAGTGATCGACCGGGGTATCCCGGTGGCGGGGTGCCCCCGCGCAACTGCGCAGGTTTTTCACGTTCCGCCCTTCGGGGCGGAACCTGTTTCTGTTTCAAGGATTTGGAGTCGTTATGGCTGGTCATTCCAAGTGGGCGAACATCAAGCACCGCAAAGAGCGCCAGGATGCCAAGAGAGGCAAGATCTTTACCAAGTGGATTCGCGAGCTGACCGTCGCTGCCAAGCAGGGTGGCCCGGACGCTGCCTCTAACCCGCGTCTGCGCCTGGCGCTGGACAAGGCCTTGGGCGCCAACATGAGCCGCGACATCATCGATCGCGCTGTGGCCCGAGGTGCCGGCACCAACGAAAGCGATAACGTCGAGGAACTCAGCTACGAGGGTTACGGCCCGGGGGGCGTGGCGATCATGGTCGAGGCCATGACTGACAACCGCAACCGTACGGCGGCGGCCGTGCGCCACGCGTTCACCAAGTGCGGTGGCAACCTGGGGACCGACGGTTCGGTGGCCTACTTGTTCGAGCGCAAGGGGCAGATCAGCTTTGCCGCTGAGCTGAACGTGAACGAAGACGCGCTGATGGAAGCCGCCATGGAGGCCGATGCCGACGACGTCGTGGCCCATGACGATGGTTCGTTCGATGTATTCACCTCGTTCAACAGCTTCTACGCCGTGCGAAACGCCCTCGAAGAGGCCGGTTTCAAAGCGTCTGACGCTGAGATCGTGATGCAGCCGACCACCAGTGCCGAGTTGGATCAGGAAGGTGCGGAGAAGGTGCTCAAGCTGATCGACATGCTCGAGGACCTGGATGACGTGCAGAACGTCTACTCCAATGCACAGATCTCCGACGAGATCATGGAAGCGTTGGGCTGATGCTCAGGCTGGCGTGTGCCGGCCTGTTCGCGGGCAAGCCCGTTCCCACAGGGCTCGCATCATATTAAGAAACGGCGCGATGTGGGTGGGCGCGGGCTCGCCTGCGCAGGGTGCCTTGGCTGCTGCAACGATAAGACAGGTGTTATGACGCTGATTCTTGGTATCGACCCCGGTTCGCGCATCACCGGTTTCGGTGTGGTTCGCCAGACCGCGCGGGGCTGCGAGTACGTGGCCTCTGGCTGTATTCGCACTGGCGGGGGGGAGCTGCACGAGCGCCTGCAGATCGTGTTTCGTGGTGTCAGTGAAATCATTCGCCAGCACGGGCCGGTTACCATGGGTATCGAGCGGGTATTCATGGCGCGTAACGCCGATTCGGCGCTCAAGCTTGGTCAGGCCCGTGGTGCGGCCATCGTTGCCGCCGCCGAGGCCGGCCTCGAGATCGCCGAGTACACCGCCAGTCAGGTCAAGCAAGCTGTGGCCGGCACGGGTGGGGCCAATAAGGAACAGGTGATGATGATGGTCATGCACCTGCTCAAACTGACGCAAAAGCCGCAGATCGATGCCTCCGACGCCCTGGCGATCGCCCTGTGTCACGCGCACACCCGCTCCAGTCTCATTCCTCACGGTTTGAGTACGGCGCGGCGGCGTGGTGGGCGCTTGCGTCTGTAGCAGCTTCATGCGCTGATACACATTTTGTCCGGGGGAACCATTCACCCGGCGCATTTGCTGATAGGGTGGACCGGTTTTCGACCGGCGCCCCATAGGAAGGATCGGAACGTGATTGGACGTTTGCGCGGCACCCTGGCGGAAAAACAGCCGCCGCACCTGATTATCGACGTGGGCGGCTTGGGCTATGAGCTTGAGGTGCCGATGACCACGCTGTATCGACTGCCCAAGGTCGGTGAGGCCGTCACCCTGCACACGCACCTGGTCGTGCGCGAGGACGCCCATCTGCTCTACGGCTTCGCCGAAAAGCGCGAGCGCGAACTGTTCCGTGAGCTGATCCGGCTCAATGGCGTGGGGCCTAAGTTGGCGCTGGCGCTGATGTCTGGTCTTGAGGTCGATGAGCTGGTGCGTTGCGTGCAGGCTCAGGACGCTTCGGCCCTGGTGCGCGTGCCCGGTGTCGGCAAGAAGACTGCTGAACGCCTGTTGGTCGAACTCAAGGACCGTTTCAAGGCCTGGGAAACCTCGCCTGCTATGTTCACCTTGGTTTCCGACGGTCCGCTGCCGGTCGCCAGCGAGTCCACGGCCGAAGCCGATGCGGTCAGCGCGTTGGTGTCCCTGGGCTACAAGCCGCAGGAGGCGAGCAAGGCCATTTCGGCAATCAAGGACAAGGCCGGCATGAGCAGTGAAGAGCTGATCCGTCGTAGCCTCAAAGGGATGATTACCAAGTGATCGAGACCGACCGCCTGATCGCCGCCAGCGGGCGCGACCGCGAAGAGGTCCAGGACCGCGCGATCCGTCCGCTGAGCCTGGACGAGTACATCGGCCAGCCGGTGGTGCGCGAGCAGATGTCGCTGTTCATCCAGGCGGCGCGCGGGCGCAGCGAGTCCCTCGACCACACCTTGATATTCGGGCCGCCAGGCCTTGGCAAGACCACCCTGGCCAACATCATCGCGCACGAGATGGGCGTGTCGGTCAAGAGCACCTCCGGGCCGATCCTTGAGCGTCCCGGCGATCTTGCCGCGATGCTGACCAACCTCGAACCCCATGATGTGCTGTTCATCGACGAAATTCACAGGCTTTCGCCGGTGGTCGAAGAAGTGTTGTATCCGGCCATGGAAGATTTCCAGCTCGACATCATGATCGGTGAAGGCCCGGCAGCCCGGTCGATCAAGCTCGACCTGCCGCCATTTACCCTAGTGGGCGCAACGACCCGTGCCGGCATGCTGACCAATCCGTTGCGCGACCGTTTCGGTATCGTCCAGCGCCTTGAGTTCTATAGCGACCGGGACCTGGCGACCATCGTAAGTCGTTCGGCGAACATCCTCGGGCTGCCAATGGACGACAAGGGCGCTTTCGAGATCGCGCGCCGCGCGCGGGGCACGCCGCGGATCGCCAATCGCCTGCTGCGGCGGGTGCGTGACTACGCCGAGGTACGTGGCAAGGGCAAGATCACCAAGGCGGTGGCGGACATGGCGCTGAACCTGCTGGATGTCGATGAACGTGGCTTCGACCACTCCGACCGTCGTCTGCTGCTGACCATGATCGAGAAATTCGACGGCGGACCGGTGGGGCTCGACAACCTGGCGGCAGCGATCGGCGAGGAGCGTCATACGATCGAGGATGTGCTCGAACCCTACCTGATCCAGCAGGGCTACATCATGCGCACCCCGCGAGGCCGTGTGGTTACCCGCCACGCCTACCTGCACTTTGGCCTGAACATTCCCGGCCGTTTCTGCGAAGGTGGGGAATATTCGTCAGCGGACGATGAATGACAGATCGAATCGGCTTTTTCGTGGTCCTACCCCGGGCATGCCGACCAGGCAATGGCAATACGACATTGTCACTGCAAAAACAGTTGCTGGGGCGGATTGGCAAGTTCAGGAGTAAGCACTAGAGTATGCGCGCGCAAAATGGGCTGGAACCGTTCGCACACCGCTGTCGCGTCTATTACGAGGATACCGACGCGGGTGGGGTGGTGTACTACGTCAACTACCTCAAGTTCATGGAGCGTGCGCGTACCGAGCGCCTGCGTCACCTGGGGTTCTCCCAGTTGGAGCTGGCAGGTGACAATCTTCTGTTCGTGGTCCATTCCAGCGAAGCGCGTTACCACGCGCCGGCGCGGCTGGACGACGAGCTGCGGGTCACCGCCCAGGTAATCGAGTTGAACCGCGCCAGCCTGCGCTTTGTGCAGCAGGTGTGGCGTACAAAGGATGAAACGCTGCTCTGCGAAGGGCAGTTTCTGGTGGCCGCCGTGCGTGCCGACACTTTCAAACCCCGGGCCATTCCCCCAGCGCTGCGCGACGCTTTCCTGGCGGACGGCACGGGTACTCAAT
Source organism: Pseudomonas sp. NY15463 (assembly GCF_048068415.1). Lineage (NCBI taxonomy): Bacteria > Pseudomonadati > Pseudomonadota > Gammaproteobacteria > Pseudomonadales > Pseudomonadaceae > Pseudomonas > Pseudomonas sp. NY15463. The sequence continues at coordinate 198,678 of NZ_JBLUQD010000002.1, read as the reverse complement.
CCAACGCAGGAGAATAAGCGTGGAAGCAAACGTCGTCGACCATACCTCCATGTGGAGCCTGGTCGCCAATGCCAGTGTCGTGGTACAGCTGGTAATGCTGACTCTGGTGGCCGCCTCGGTTACATCGTGGATCATGATCTTCCAGCGCAGCACCATGCTGCGTGCCGGTCGTCGTGCGCTGGACGCTTTCGAAGAGCGCTTCTGGTCGGGTATCGACCTGTCCAAGTTGTACCGCCAGGCTGGCAGTAACCCGGACCCGGATTCGGGCGTCGAGCAGGTGTTCCGCGCCGGCTTCAAGGAGTTTTCGCGCCTGCGCCAGCAGCCGGGTGTCGATCCTGACGCGGTGATGGAAGGCGTCGGTCGTGCCATGCGCGTGGCCATCTCGCGCGAGGAAGAGAAGCTCGAACAGAGCCTGCCGTTCCTGGCCACCGTCGGTTCTACCAGCCCGTATATCGGCCTGTTCGGGACCGTGTGGGGCATCATGAACTCCTTCCGTGGCCTGGCCAGTGCCCAGCAGGCGACCCTTGCCACCGTGGCACCTGGCATCGCCGAGGCCCTGGTGGCCACCGCGATCGGCCTGTTCGCCGCGATTCCTGCGGTCATTGCCTACAACCGCTTCGCGGCGCGCAGTGAAGTGCTGATCGGCCGCTACTACACCTTCGCCGACGAGTTCCAGGCGATCCTGCACCGCAAAGTACACACCAGCGAAGAGTGATCAGGTAGAAACCCATGGCCCGAGTTCGCCACAAACGCAAGCCGGTCGCCGAGATGAACGTGGTGCCTTACATCGACGTGATGCTGGTACTGCTGGTCATCTTCATGGTGACCGCCCCCATGCTCAATCAGGGCGTGAAGGTGGACCTGCCCAAGGTTTCCAGCGAAGCCCTGCCGCAGGATAACAACGTGCAGATCCTGACCATCTCGATCAAGGCCGACAAGACTTACTACTGGAACCTCGGTAGCGAAGTCGACACCGACAAGCAGATGGACAAAGCCATGACCTTGCCGGAAATGACGGGGGCGGTGACCAAGATCATCGCCGCCGGTCGCGACCAGGGCAAACAGACCCAGGTCTTCATTCGTGGCGACAAGGCGGTCGACTACGGTGCGGTCATGGGCGCCATGGGCGGGTTGCAGAAGGCCGGTGTCGGTAACGTTGGCCTGATTACTGAGGCGCCCTGATGCAACAGCGAGAGCCATCCGCCTCGGAAAGCTACTTCTGGCCCAGTGTCTGGGCCATTGGCCTGCACGTGCTGGTCTTCGGCCTGCTGTTCGTCAGTTTCGCCATGACCCCGGAACTGCCACCGTCCAAGCCTATCGTTCAGGCTACGCTTTATCAGCTCAAGTCCAAGAGCCAGGCGACCACCCAGACCAATCAGAAGATTGCCGGGGAAGCGAAGAAAACCGCCTCGCGCCAGACCGAGGTTGAACAGCTGGAGCAGAAGAAGGTCGAGCAGGAGGCCGTGAAGGCCGCGGAACAAAAGAAAGCTGACGCGGCTCAAAAGGCTGAAGAAGCTCGCGAGGCCGCCGAGGCGAAGAAAGCTGAAGAAGCGGCCAAGGCCGCCGAGCAGAAAAAAGCTGCTGAGGCCAAGAAAGCCGAAGAGGCGAAGAAGGCGGCTGAAAAACAGCAGGCCGACATCGCCAAGAAGAAGGCCGAGGAAGAGGCCAAGAAGCAGGCTGAGGAAGAAGCCAAGAAACAAGCTGCGGAAGAGGCGAAGAAGAAAGCCGCCGAAGACGCGAAGAAAAAAGCAGCCGAGGACGCCAAGAAGAAAGCGGCGGCCGAGGATGCGAAGAAAAAGGCAGCTGAAGAGGCCAAGAAGAAGGCCGCTGCAGACGCCCAGAAGAAAAAGGCACAGGAAGCGGCCCGTAAGGCGGCGGAAGACAAGAAAGCCCAGGCCCTGGCCGAGCTGTTGTCCGACACCACCGAGCGGCAGCAGGCGCTGGCCGACGAGCAGGGTGACCAGGTGGCCGGCGACTTCGACGACCTGATCCGCATGCGCGCGGCTGAAGGTTGGGCGCGTCCGCCATCTGCGCGCAAGGGCATGACGGTAGTTCTGCAGATCAACATGTTGCCGGACGGTACGATCACCAACGTGAGCGTGGCCAAATCCAGCGGTGACGGTCCGTTCGACAGCTCGGCCGTGGCCGCGGTGAAGAACATTGGTCGGTTGACCGAGATGCAGGGCTTGAAGCCGAACGAATTCAATCCGTATCGTTCATTCAAGATGACATTTACACCTGAGGATCTAGCGTTGTGATTAAACGTCTGAGAGGACTCCTGGTCTTGCTCTGCTGCGTGGCAGGCATGGCCATGGCGGAAGAAAAGAACATCCTGGTCACCAGCGGCAGCGACCGGGCCACGCCCATCGCGGTAGTGCCGTTCGCTGTGCAGGGTGGCAGCGTGCTGCCGGAAGACATGGCCGACATCATCGGCAATGACCTGCGCAATTCCGGTTACTACGCGCCGATCCCCCGGCAGAACATGATCAGCCTGCCGAGCCAGGCCAGCGAAGTGATCTTCCGTGACTGGAAAGCCCTGGGCGCCCAGTACGTGATGGTCGGTAGCATCGTGCCGGCTGGCGGTCGCCTGCAGGTGAGCTACGCGCTGTTCAACGTCGCCACCGAGCAGCAAGTGCTGACCGGTAGCGTGGCCGGTGGCGTCGACCAATTGCGCGACATGTCCCACTACATCGCCGACCAGTCGTTCGAGAAGCTCACCGGTATCAAGGGTGCGTTCTCCACGCGCATGCTGTACGTGACCGCTGAGCGTTTCTCGGCCACCAACACCCGCTACACCCTGCAGCGTTCGGACTACGACGGCGCCCGCGCGGTGACCCTGCTGCAATCGCGCGAGCCGATCCTCTCGCCGCGTTTCGCACCGGATGGCAAGCGCATCGCCTATGTGTCGTTCGAACAGAAGCGTCCGCGCATCTTCGTACAGCACATCGATACCGGTCGCCGCGAGCAGATCACCAACTTCGAAGGCCTGAACGGCGCGCCAGCCTGGTCGCCAGACGGTTCTCGCCTGGCGTTCGTGCTGTCGAAGGACGGCAACCCGGACATCTACGTGATGAACGTTGCCTCGCGCCAGATCAGCCGTGTCACCGCCGGCCCCGGTATCAATACCGAGCCGTTCTGGGGCAAGGATGGCAACACGCTCTACTTCACTTCCGACCGTGGTGGCAAACCGCAGATCTATAAACAGTCGGTCAGTGGTGGCGGCGCCGAGCGCGTAACTTTCGTGGGCAACTACAACGCCAACCCGAAACTGTCGGCAGATGAAAAGACCCTGGTGATGATCCATCGCCAACAAGGGTTCACCAACTTCAAGGTGGCTGCTCAGGATTTGCAACGCGGAAGTGTAAAGATTCTCTCCGAGACCAGTCTTGATGAGTCTCCCACTGTTGCGCCAAACGGCACCATGCTAATCTACGCCACCCGCCAGCAGGGCCGGGGAGTCTTGATGCTCGTGTCGCTTAACGGCCGTGTGAGGCTCCCACTTCCTACCGCTCAAGGCGAAGTCAGAGAACCGTCCTGGTCCCCTTACCTGAACTGATTGCGGCGTAACATTTTTGCTTAACACACTGGGGTTTCATTAGGAGTTTCACGATGGAAATGCTGAAGTTTGGTAAATTCGCTGCGCTGGCTCTGGCCATGGCCGTAGCTGTAGGTTGCTCCTCGAAAGGCGGTGACAACGCTGGTGAAGGCGCTGTTGACCCGAACGCTGGCTACGGTGCCAACACTGGCGCTGTCGACGGCTCCCTGAGCGAAGAAGCCGCCCTGCGCGCAATCACCACCTTCTACTTCGAATACGACAGCTCGGATCTGAAGCCAGAAGCCATGCGCGCCCTGGACGTTCACGCCAAGGACCTGAAAGCCAACGGCAACCGTGTTGTCCTGGAAGGCAACACCGACGAGCGCGGCACCCGCGAGTACAACATGGCTCTGGGTGAGCGTCGTGCCAAGGCTGTTCAACGCTACCTGGTTCTGCAGGGCGTTTCCCCTGCTCAGCTGGAACTGGTTTCCTACGGCGAAGAGCGCCCAGTTGCTACCGGCAACGACGAGCAGTCCTGGGCTCAGAACCGTCGCGTAGAACTGCGTAAGTAAGTTCTCATGCGTATGTGCCGTCGTGCTGTAACCGTCCTCGCACTCAGCCTGCCGCTTTCAGCGTGGGCTGCGGTTCCCGTAGTAGATGACAACGCCGGTGGTTATCCACCAGCGGGTTATGGCACGAGCGGCGCCTCTGCCGGAGTAGGGGCTTCGGCCCCTGCTTCTGCAAACGGCCAGCTGTTCATGCAGCTGCAACAGATGCAGGACCAGATTTCCCGCCAGCAAGGCATCATCGAAGAGCTGCAGAACGATGTGTCGCGCATGAAGCAGGAAAACCTCGAGCGCTATCAGGACCTGGATCGCCGTATCGGCACCGGGGCACCTGCACCAGCAGCGCCTGAAAATTCTTCCACCGGTGGCGCGAACAACGCAGCCACGGGTGCCGCTGCCGGCGCCAACGCCGCGCAGCCACCGGCCGCCAATAGCGAGCCGGGCGATCCGGCGAAAGAAAAGTTGTATTACGACGCCGCTTTCGACCTGATCAGGCAAAAAGACTTCGACAAAGCCAGCCAGGCGTTCAATGCCTTCCTGCGCAAGTACCCCAACAGCCAGTATGCCGGCAATGCCCAGTACTGGCTTGGCGAGGTGAACTTGGCCAAGGGCGACCTGCAAGGCGCCGGCCAGGCTTTCGCCAAGGTCAGCCAGTTGTACCCGCAGCACAGCAAGGTGCCGGATTCGCTGTACAAGCTGGCCGACGTCGAGCGTCGCCTTGGCCACACCGACAAGGTCAAGGGCATCTTGCAGCAAGTCGTTACCCAGTATCCCGGCACTTCCGCCGCGCAACTGGCCCAGCGCGACCTGCAAAAGCTCTGAACTGCACCTTCATGAAGAAACCCGCACTTGTCGCGGGTTTTTTCGTTAGAATCTCTGCCCTTTTTTCGTAAACACGCTGCTGCGGATAACGCCATGTCGAGTCCGCGACAGTGCCTGACGGAGGCGGACAGCCTGTTTAGCTGTCACGCCCGTGGCGACCATGCAAGACACATTACGCATCACCGAAGTCTTTTACTCGTTGCAGGGTGAAACACGAACGGCTGGGCTGCCCACGGTATTCGTGCGCCTGACCGGTTGCCCTCTGCGCTGTCAGTACTGCGACAGTGCCTACGCCTTCACCGGTGGCACCCTGCGCACCCTCGATTCGATCCTGGAGCAGGTGGCTGGTTTCAAGCCGCGCTATGTCTGCGTGACTGGCGGCGAACCCTTGGCACAGCCCAACGCCTTGCCGCTGCTCAAGCGCCTGTGCGATGCCGGTTACGAAGTATCGCTGGAAACCAGCGGTGCACTGGATATCGCCGGCACCGATACGCGGGTCAGTCGCGTGGTGGATCTCAAGACCCCAGGCTCGCAAGAGTCGCACCGCAACCGCTACGAAAATATCGAGCTGCTGACGCGCAACGACCAGGTCAAGTTCGTCATTTGTTCGCGCGAAGACTATGACTGGGCGGTTTCCAAGCTGATCCAGTACAACCTGTCCGAGCGCGCTGGCGAGGTGTTGTTCTCGCCCAGCCACCATCAGGTGAGCGCATCCGACCTGGCCGACTGGATCGTTGCCGACAATCTGCCTGTGCGGTTCCAGTTGCAGTTGCACAAGCTGCTGTGGAACGACGAACCTGGACGCTGATGAGGAAAACACATGACTGACAAACGTGCGGTAATTCTGCTGTCTGGTGGACTGGATTCGGCCACCGTAGTGGCCATGGCCAAGGCCGAGGGCTACACCTGCTACACCATGAGTTTCGACTACGGCCAGCGCCACCGCGCCGAGCTTGACGCCGCAGCCCGTGTGGCCCGGGATCTGGGTGTGGTGGAGCATAAGGTGATCGGCCTGAACCTCGACGGTATCGGTGGTTCGGCGCTGACCGACACCAGCATCGATGTGCCGGAAACCCCGGGTGAAGGTATCCCGGTCACTTATGTGCCGGCGCGCAACACCGTGTTCCTGTCCCTGGCCCTGGGTTGGGCCGAGGTGCTCGAGGCCCGCGATATCTTCATCGGCGTGAACGCGGTCGACTATTCCGGCTACCCGGACTGCCGTCCCGAGTTCGTCGAGGCCTTCGAGCGCATGGCCAACCTGGCCACCAAGGCGGGTGTGGAGGGGGAGGGCTTCCGTATCCAGGCGCCGCTGCAAAACCTGAGCAAGGCGCAGATCGTGCAGGCCGGTGTGGCCCGTGGCGTGGACTACAGCCTGACGGTCTCGTGCTACCAGGCCGACGATGACGGCCGCGCCTGCGGCAAGTGCGACAGCTGCCGCCTGCGCGCCGAAGGCTTCAAGGCGGCCGGGGTCGCGGATCCCACCCGCTACGCCTGAAAAAATTCTGATGGGGTGTTGATTTCCTCTGAGAAATCAGTAATATACGCGCCATCCAACGGGTCGTTAGCTCAGTTGGTAGAGCAGTTGGCTTTTAACCAATTGGTCGTAGGTTCGAATCCTACACGACCCACCATTTTCACAGCGGTTCGTGATGTACTAGGAAGGAGGCTTTTAGCCAGTTTCTAGTCTCGCAGCTGTATGAAGCGAATCTTAAGCTCGCTTCAACGTGATGCTTATATCGAAAAGCCCGCCTTTAATGGTGGGCTTTTTCGTGTCTGGGTCAAAAAAACTCAAAGACTTTATCCCTGCTCTTTTGGCGCGCTCGCCGAATAGATCCAAAATCCCGCACAGCCAAAGACGCCGTACTCGATGCCATGGCCCTCTATCGTGCGTAGGTGAGACCGGCCACTTCACGTAGCCAACAGGGCTGCTGCCCTGTACTCATGGCAAAATGCCATTTAGCGCTAAAGTTTTCACCCCTAGTGCCGCTAACCATCTCAATTGGAAGGATTTATTTAGCTGGGCTTTGCGCAAGTCGAGCTAATCCACGGAAAGTGCCGATGCAAAGTGACCGGAAAGGATATGCAGCTGCGGTATCGCTGCAGGCCGGGCAAGACGGACTTCTGTTCGTCGTGCGACATACGAAAATGTCAACACATGGAAAATATGCAATGCAATTGAAGAAACGGATCTTCGCGGCCCTGGCCGTCACCTCCCTGTTCGCTGCCGGTGCAGCATACGCAGGCCCGCCCGTGCAAATCACCGTCAAGAACCTGGGTACGGCCGATGCCAAGTACTCGGTAATCGGCAATAACGAAGCGCTGACCAACTCTAGCGCAACGCCTAAGCCCAAGGACTCGATCGCGCCGAATCAGGCCTTTACCTTCGTCGTGACCGGTCCCCTGAGCCCGGATTTGACCAACGCTTTTGTGCGCTACGCGATCGGCGGCAAGACCTGTGTGTTCCGTACCGCGTTCGTCAAAACCATCGCGCCGGGTGGCCTGGGCGGCACCATCACCTACATCCCGAAATGGACCAAGGACGCCACTGCCAGCGGCGGTGCCAGCTGTAATGCAACCATCACTTCGGCCAACTTGTCGAACTACTCGTGGAACGTCGAGTTCACCATCAAGTAAGTGGTTGAATAGGTTGCTCCGCCGTTAGGGCGGGGCAACTTGGTCCTAAGTAGACGCAGCGTTTCTGCTGCCAAGAGAGATACGGAGACGATCATGGATGTTGTCAACAACCTGTCGGCGTCACAGGCCAAGCCAACCAGCGTGTCGCAGAGTACTGCGATACAGGACGAAGGGCTCGTCAGCAAGAACGTTGCTGCGTCGGCAAAGACAGCTGGTACTGCCGATAGCGCCAACATCTCGCCCCTGGCACAGTTGCTCAGTGACGCGGCAGCCCGCGCCGCAAAGCGCGACGCCAGCACCGACCGCAGTGGCCTGAAAGCTATCGCCGAGCAGGTGACGCGTGCAATTCACAGCCCGGCCTTCGAGCAATCCAAAACGGCCCGAGATGCGCAGATCCCTGCTTCGGACAACCCGCAACGCCTCGAGCAGGCCCAGCAGGCGACCTCGTTCCTCAACAACAAGGGGAGCAATCCGTTCACGGGTCTGTCGATGGAACAACTGTCGTTGATTGTGTATGACGACAGTGGTGCCTTCACCACCAACGAGCGGCGAGCAGCACTCCTGGAGACCGGTGCTCAGGAAGAGGCCTGGTCAAGAGCTGTGTCGCAGAAACTGATGGACGAATACAACCGTGACGGCCACATGTCGCCCGAGACCATCCAGGGCGTGTTGGATTACTACAAAGCGCTGCCGCCGATCATGGAAGCCCAGCTTCCTGATGAATACGAGCAGGATTTGAACAAGCTCATCGATTACGCCGAAAAACAGCAATCGAGCAGCAAGGACCAATTGCAGTCGCTGCTCGACCTGGTGTTGGCGCAACGGCTCGAGCGTAGCGATAAGACGGCGACAAAAGACGCCTGAACCTCTTCAGCCAAGCGCCCTCCGCCTTGAGGGGCGCGCTTGGACAGCCCGACAAAGGATTGTGGGCAGCGGATGCCTGATTTAACCAACTCAGCGTTGATTCGCCTGCACGGCGTGAGCCACGCCTATGACACCGACAGCGCCGCGCATCCTGTGCTGCGCGACGTTTCGCTGTCGGTGGAGGTAGGCCAGAGCTGCGCTATCGTGGGGACCTCGGGGTCAGGCAAGAGCACCTTGCTAAGCCTGATCGGCCTGCTCGATCAGCCCACCAGCGGGCAACTCTACCTTGCCGGTCGCGACATGACCCGGGCATCGGCCGAGATGCGCGCCAGGATGCGCAACCAGCACATCGGCTTCGTTTTCCAGAGTTTCAACTTACTGCCGCGCCTGGATGCTCTCGATAACGTCGCCTTGCCGCTCTTGTACCGCGGTGTGTCGCGTTCTTCGGCCCGTGTGGCAGCGCGCCAGGAATTGCTGCGGGTCGGTCTGGGCGAGCGCCTGCATCATCGCCCTTCAGAGCTTTCTGGGGGGCAACGCCAGCGGGTAGCGATTGCCCGTGCTCTGGTCGGCGAGCCGAAGCTGCTGCTTGCCGATGAGCCCACCGGAAACCTCGATAGTCAGACCGCGCAGGACATCCTCGCGCTGCTGCTGGCCCTCAACCGTGACCAGGGCGTTACGCTGGTCATCGTCACTCATGACCAAGGGATTGCCCGCCGCCTGCAACGCTGCTTGCAGGTTTGCGAAGGGGGCGTTCGGGAACTCAGGCATGCCTAGCAGACTCGTCTACGGCCCCTCCCTGACGCAGCGCCTCGCAGAACCGTTCGATAGCCTGCAACGCCTGGGGCGTCGTGCAGTGCTGGCGCTGCTTGGGATCGCCGTTGGCTGCGCAGCGGTGGTCGCGCTGTTGAACATTGGGCACAACGCCCAGCGCCAGGCGATGGCGGTGTTCAAGGGCATGGGCAGCGATCTGCTGGTTGCCGATGTGCATTTGCCTGCCGGCGTCGATCTGTCGGGACTGACCGCAGATCGTTTCGACAGCCGTGCCGTGCATGCAGCCGAGCCGGTGCTGCGCGCGGTCAGCCCGTTGAGCCTTACATCGGTGCGCATCAGTTTGCACGGACGAACAAGCGATGCGTTGCTCGCTGGAGTCGGTCCGGAACTGACAGAGGTGCTTGATCTGAGGATCGCAGAGGGGCGTTTCATCAGCCACTACGATAGCCGAAGCACACACGCTGTGTTGGGCGCGCGCCTTGCCGCCAATCTGGCTGCCGAGGGGATGCCGGTTACACCTGGCGCACAGCTCCAGGTGGCAGGCTACGTTTTTCGAGTGATCGGTGCGCTGCAAAGTGTAGGAGAGAATCCTCTGTTGCCACTCTCGATCGACGACAGCCTGCTGGTTCCGCTCGAAAGCGTACGGCGGTTGTTCAGCTCGCCGCAGATCGGTACCGTTCTGGCACGGGTCGTGGACGGTGCTGACTCACTGGTTCTCGCTCCTCGCCTGAAGGTGCAATTGCAGAGTAGCTTCCCCGGTCGCACGATCGAGGTCCAGGCTCCCTACCAACTGCTCGCGGGCATCGCCCAGCAGTCGCAGTTGTTCGCCTGGCTTTTGGCCGGTCTGGGCGGCATCGCCTTGCTAGTAGGCGGTGTGGGGGTCATGAACGTAATGCTGATGAACGTTGCCGAACGCCGCCGAGAGATCGGCGTGCGCCTTGCACTGGGCGCACGTCCTCAGGACATTGCCTGGCTATTTTTGCTTGAAGCGGTGCTGCTGGCGGGGGCTGGCGCCGCAGTCGGTGCCTTGTTGGGCGTGGCGGCGGCCTGGTTGTTCAACCTGGTGTCGGGCTGGGCCGAATTCAGCCTTGCGCCGCAGTCTTTGCCTTTGGGCATCGGCGGCGCGGTGCTTACAGGGCTGTTCTTCGGCTTGAGCCCAGCGCTGTCGGCCGCTCGTCTGCAACCGGTACAGGCGCTGCGGGATGATTAAACGCTGCTTGGCCTTGCTCCTAGTGATAGGGGGCGCTGTACCGGCACTGACGGCCGTGGCGCTTGCGTCTGTCGGTGCGCCGCGTGTTGGGGCCCTTTCCGCAGACGCATCCAGCCTTTCCTTGAGCGCGCAGCGCATCGACCTGAGCCTCAGCGACGCCATCTACCTCGGCCTGCGCGACAATCGCAGCATCCGTAGTGTTTATCTGGATCGAATTGCTCAGAAGTTCGACCTGCGCGTGGCCGAGGATCGTTTCACTCCCAAGCTGCTCATCCGCAGCAACTACCTGTCCAACCATAACCAGGCCGATCGTTATCGTCAGGGCGATATCACGCCCAGTGCAACGATGCTTACCCCCTACGGCACTCGTCTGAGCCTAGGCTGGACCTACCGCCACACCGCCGCCGACCTAGCTGGGCTGACCCGCAACGACGGAGCCAACATCACCGTCATCCAGCCTTTGCTGCGCGGCGCAGGTCGAGATGTTGCCACTGCCCCGGTGCAACTGGCGCGTCTAGGCGAGCAGGTCAACCGTCTGGTCTTGAAGGACACCGTGGCGCAGACCATCACTCAGATCATCAGTGGCTATCACGCACTCCTGCAGGCCCAGGAGAAACTGCAGATAGCCCGCGATGCATTAGAGCGTGCTCGTCAGTTGCTCGAAGTGAACCAGGCGATGATCGCGTCTGGGCGCATGGCAGCTTTCGAAATCGTCCAGACCGAGGCCGAAGTCGCCAGTCAGGAACTCGGGCTGGAAGAAGCCCGCAACCAGCAGCAAACCGCGCGTCTTGCCCTGTTGCAGATGCTGGCGCTTGACTTGGACACACCGATCGTCGCCACCGAGAGCACCCAGGCGAACGCCATCGACGTCGACATTTCCCAGGCCCTTGAACAAGCACAAGCTCTACAACCGACCTACCTCATTGAATTGATCGCTGGCCAACAAGCTGCGGTCAACCTGACTGTCGCGCGCAACGAGCGCCTGTGGGACGTTTCACTGGTTGGTGGCGGCGCGCAGGTCCGCGAGCGTAACAGCGTCAGCGGCGGGGTAAGTAGCTGGGAGAACTACGTGGGTGTGCAAGTCGAAATTCCCATTGGCGACCTGAGCACCCGGCAAGCCGAAGTGCACGCCCGCGTTGGCGTGGAAACCCAGGAAGTTCGTATACAGGAAGCGCGCCAGCAGCTACAGCGGGAAGTAACCAACGCTGTGCGCGACATCGGCGTGCGGTGGCGGCAATACCAGATTGCCCTGCGTGCGCAGGAGCTGTCGCAACGCAAGCTTACGGTTGAACGTGAAAAGCTTAGCGTCGGGCGCTCCAGCAACTTTCAGGTGCTCAGTTTCGAGAACGACTTGCGCAATGTGCAGAGCGCTCGACTGGGAGCGCTCATCAGCTACTTGAATGCCCAGGCGGATCTGGACCAGACCCTGGGAACCACATTGGACAGCTGGGACATTGTATTGAATGACTAGGTTTTCTTCGAACATCGGCCGCTGCATGCTGCTGGGATTGGCCCTTGCCAGCCTGCTCGGCTGTTCTGGTGACGCGGATGAACTGGGCAGCACTGTGCAAGGCTCGGATTGGGTGCAGGTAGCACCGCGTTTGTTGGAGCAGCGCCTGGGACTGGTGGGGCGACTGCAATCCGTTGAGCAGACCACCCTTGCCGCACCGTTCGACGGCTTGATCGCTGAAGTGCGTGTAGAGGAAGGCCAGTACGTCGAGAAAGGCCAGGTGCTGATCAGCCTCAACCCGGCACAACTACAGGTGCAACAGCGCCAGGCTCAGGTCGAACTACTCAAGGCTCGTAGAGAAGCGCAACGCTTGGAACATTGGCGCGATAGCCCTGAAGTGGCCCGCGCCCGGCGTGCTGTAGCCACGGCCAGGCAGACCCTTGCCAGTAGCGAAGGCAACCTGCGCGACACCCAGGCGCTGTTCGAGCGCGGCATTGTGGCGCGCATGGAAGTTCAGAGCCTGGCGCAGCAAGTCGATACGCAGCGCCAGGACTTGGCCGCCGCCAGTCAAGAGTTGGCCACCACGCTTGCCTACGGCCTGGGTGAAGAGCGCAGCATCGCTGCGATGGAACTGGCCAACGCCGAGGCACGTCACCAGGCACTCGAAGCGCTGTATGCCCGCCGTGAAATTTTCGCACCACTGGCTGGCCATGTCGTGCGGCCCAGGCTTCAGGACGGCGGCAAGCCCGTGCCATTGCAATCAGGTATCGCAGTCACTCAAGGGACACCGCTGATCGGAGTGATTGGCCAGGAGCGTTTCCAAGCCCTGACTCGGGTAGAAGAGACTGACTTGCACCTACTGCACGAAGGCATGGCGGTGCAAATTAGCGGTGACGGGTTCTCCGGTGAACTGAGTGGAAACATCAGCGCCCTTGGTATCCAGAGCGAAACGACTGAAACCCAAGGTGCTGGTGCGCAGTATGAGGTAAAGGTCAAGATCGACCCTCCCGCACAGCCGTTGCAGCAACCTATGCGGGCCGGTATGAGCGCACGTCTTTCTATCATTCTGCAACGCAATGAACAGGCTATCGCCTTACCGCCGCAAGCACTACGCGATGATGAGCGGGGAGGGCGTTATCTGGTGTATCGAGCAACGCCTCAAGCTGAGGTCGAGCGCATTACGGTGACGACGCTTGGTGTGGTGCCCGAAGGGGTTGTAGTGCAGGGACTTGGTGCTGGGTTTGTAGAGGTGCCGCGTTCGTAAACCATGAGGACTGTCCTCAGTCGTTGTGGGTGCGGACCGTCAGCTTCGTGAGTGCTGTTCATTCAAGATCGTCGGAGCCGCTTTGCGGCCCTTTCCGGCCGGTCCGACGCCCCGGCCGCGAAAGGGCTGAGAAGCAGCCCTAAGTGAAAGTATTACGTCTTCATGGCGGGCTTTTTCGTTTGCGCGGTTTTCCATTCCCAAGCTGTTTCACACCGGCGCAGGATGCTCTAGTCTGCTCGCTCATCGGTCTGGACCGACCCCTATTCAACGGAATGAGTGAACCGACATGGCGACCATCACCCTCTCGCGCACCTTCAGCTTTCTCGCCCCCCAAGACTGGGAGTGGGATGTCACCCGGGCGACCAGCAGCTCGATGGTCATCAGCGATGGCGTTCATACCCAGTCCTTTGGCGGCCGCTTCACGTACTTCGGCGACTATGCCAGCGGTGTGGTCACCTCCAGCACGTTCCGCCTGAATGGCGCCACGGTGTATTCGGTCACCGGCATGAACAAGGACTTGGCGGCCCTGGCCGAATTCGCAATCACCGAGGGTGATACCCTGGAGACCTACGCCTACGTGCTCGACGGCAATGACACCATTCGTGGCAGTGCCAGTAACGACACGTTGATGGGCTTCGCCGGCGATGACCTGATCGACGGGCGCGGCGGTGCCGACATCATGATCGGCGGCACCGGCAATGACACCTACGTGGTGGACAACGTCGGTGACCAGATCCATGAGCTGGCCGGTGAAGGCACGGACACCGTCAATGTGGCGATCGCCCAGAAGGGCGGTTCGTACACCCTGGGGGCGAACCTTGAGAACGCACGGCTGGTGAACAAGGTCGCCTTCGACCTGGTCGGCAATGTCGATAGCAACCACTTGATCGGCAACGCGGCTGCCAACCGCCTCGACGGCGGCTTGGGTGCCGATACCATGGAGGGCGGTGCCGGTAACGACACCTACGTGGTCGACAATGCCGGGGACATCATCATCGATACCGCCGGCATCGATACTGTCGAATCGTCGATCAGCTACGTGCTGGGTGCCAGTCTCGAAAACCTGGTGCTTACCGGAAGCGCGGCGATCAGTGGCACCGGCAACGACAAAGCCAACGTGCTCGATGGCTCGCAGAACACTGCGGCCAACCAGCTCGTCGGTGGCAAAGACAACGACACCTACATCGTCGGAGCCGGCGATACCGTCGTGGAGCAACTCAATGAAGGCATCGATCTGGTCCAGGCCCATGTCAGCTACGTGCTGGGCGCTAACCTCGAGAACCTCACGTTGCTCGGTAGCGCATCCATCGATGGCACCGGTAACGCGCTCAAGAACCTCATCATTGGCAACAGCGGCGATAACCGGCTCGATGGCGGCGATGGCGTCGACTCGCTGCGTGGCGGTGCCGGTAACGATACGTACCTGGTCGACTTGACTGCCGGCAACACGCTGCAAGACCAGATCATCGAGCGCGCTGGCGAGGGTATCGACAGCGTGCTGGTGCGCGGCGGTACGGCTGGGCTCGCCAGCAAGACCATCGTCCTGGGCGCTAACCTGGAAAACCTCGATGTCAGCGATACTGCTGCCGGGGTACGGCTCAACCTTAAGGGCAATGCGCTGGACAACGTACTGGTGGGTAACAGTGCGCAGAATGTCTTTACCGGTGGTGCGGGCAAGGATGTGTTTCGCTTCGACCAAGTCGATCAACTGGGTAATACCACTGACACCCGCGACACCATCACCGACTTCAAGTCCGGCCAGGACCTTATCGACCTCAGCCGCATTGGCGACTTCCACCTGATCGAACGGGATACTGCGTTCAGTAGCGCCTTCCAGGTCAAGCTAGTGGACGGTGTGCTCCACGGCACCCTGGACAACAACGCCGAGGCGGACTTCCAGATCGTTCTGACTGGCGTCAAGAGCCTGACCCAAGCTGACTTCTTGACGCTGCCCTGATGTTAAAGCCCTGCCCTTGGGCTGAATATCAGCTTGACCTGCGATCTCAACCTGGTCGCCTCAAGGCTCCACCAGCCAGTCATTGGCCCGGCGGATGTCGTTGTCGGTCAGTTGCCCACGCCAGCGGTGCAGGGTCAGCAGGCTGGTGATGAAGCGGTACTGGGCCTGTTGCAGGTCTCGGCGGGCGCGGAATTCTTCGCGGATGTTGTACAGCACGTCGGTGCTGGTGGTGATGCCGCGTTTGAACACTTCCTTGGACGACTGCGTCGCTGCGGCGGTCGAGGCCACCGCGACCCTTGATGCCTTGATGCGCTGTAGCTCGGCGTTCATGGTCAGGTAGGCAGTAGCGGTTTCGCGCTTGACCTGCCGGCGCAGGGCTTCGAGTTCCTGCTCGGCGGCGTCGCGGTCGCCCATCGAGCTGGCCACTCGGGCACTGGTGGAGCCACCGCTGTACAACGGCATCTGCATGTCCACAGAGGCGACGTAGTTGTCCGAGCGGGGCGTGAGGGTGCCTTCATAGCCGATGTCGCTGCGCAGCGCCGTCAGGCTCACTCCGAGCCGCGGCAAGTGGCCGGCCTTGGCTTCGGCAATGGCGACCTGGGCCGCCGCCAAGCTGCGTTCGCGTGCCTTGATGCCGGGGTTTTCCTGTAATGCCGCCTGCTCCCAGTAAGCCTGCGATTGCGCCGGCAGGGTGTAGCTGGCGTGCTTGGCGATACGTTTGAGCGGCTCTTGCACGTCGCGCCCGACCAGTTCCGAAATCGCCTCGCGGGCCACGGCCACGCGGTTGGCCGCTTCGATCTCGTCGGCTACCAGGTTGTCGGCGCGGGCCTGCATTGCCTGGGCGTCCTGCATCGTGGCCATGTGGTGATCGAGCAGGGCGTACAGGCGCTTGCTGTCCCTCTGGGTGGCATCGAGTTCTGCGCGCACCAGTTCCAGTTCGTCTTCGGCGGCGAGCGCGGCGAAGTAGCGTTCGGCCAGATCGATACTCGCCTGGATACGCGTGTCCTCGGCCTCGAAGTTGCGTTGGCGGGTCAGTTGCCGGAATTTTTGGTAGCTGCGCCATACCTGCGGGTCGTAGATCGCCTGGG
Organism: Pseudomonas sp. NY15463; assembly: GCF_048068415.1. Lineage (NCBI taxonomy): Bacteria > Pseudomonadati > Pseudomonadota > Gammaproteobacteria > Pseudomonadales > Pseudomonadaceae > Pseudomonas > Pseudomonas sp. NY15463. Next base: position 182,517 of record NZ_JBLUQD010000002.1, on the reverse strand, counting down.
TGACGCTCATGGCCACGCGTTTGCCGTTGTACTCCGTACGGCTCAGGTCGTCGTCGCGGCGGCTGCGGTTGACGCTCGCGCTGGCACTGATTTGCGGCAGCAACTGGCCAAGCGCTTCACGCTCGCGGCCTTCGCCACTGCGCATGACCGCCTCGGCATGTAGGACCCTAGGGTCGGCGCTGGCGGCCTCCTGTTGCAACTGCCACAGATCGACGGCCGCGGGGCTTGCCAGAAGCATGCTGGGCACGCCCATCAGGCAGAGGGTGATCAGATACCGCATGTCAGTCCTCGATCAGCGAGCGGGCGAACGCGTTGCTGGCCGGCTGGACCAGGTATTGCAGCAGCGTGCGTGCGCCGGTGTTGATCAGCACCTCGGCAGGCATGCCGGGCAGTAGTGCCAAGTGGCCAAGGGCTTTGCGGCCGTTGTCGGTCACTGCGACACGCGCCAGGTAGTAGGGCGCGCCGTTGTCCTTGTTCACCAGGCGGTCGGCTGAGACCTGTACCAGACGGCCTTCGATCACCGGTGTGGTACTGCTCTTGAACGCGCTGAAGCGGATGTTGGCCAGGCTCCCGACGCTGATGCGGTCGATGTCCATGGGCGAGATCTGCGCTTCGACGATCAGCTCTTCGTTGGCCGGCACGATGTCCATCAGCGGCGTCCCCGGACTGATGACCCCGCCCAAGGTATGCACGGTCATGCCCATGACCATTCCGGCCTCCGGGGCCTGCACCTCGGTGCGCTGGTCGCGGTCCTGCACGGCACTCAGGCGCTCGCTCAGGTCGTAGACCTTGTTGCGGGTCTCGCCCAACTGCGCGGCCACTTCACTGGCGAAGGTCTTGTTCAGTTGCAGGATCTTCAATTGGGCCTCGGCGATCTGTTGTTCGGCGCGGGCGGCGTCCGAGCGCAGTTCGGCCAGTTGTGCCTTCATGTTGCCCAGGTCGCGTTGGCGTTCTTGCAGGCGCTGGCTGTCGACATAGCCTTGCTTGAGCAGGTCATCGAGGCTGGCGATCTCGCTGTCGTAGCCTGGGATCAGGCGTTCCTTTTCGGCGCGGATGGCCTTGTTGCCTGCGATCTGTACGCGGATTTGCTGGATGGTCTTCTCTTGCAGGCTGATTTCACCGAGCAGGGCGGCGCGCCGGGCCTGGAAGATTCGCGCCTCGCTTTCCCGGGCCTCACGCACGCGCGGGTCGTCGGCGTTCAGGCGCGCCTGCGGTGCCGGGGCGGTCAGGCCATCACGCTCGGCTACCAGGCGTTCTTCCAGCGCTTGCGCGGCAATCAGCTGGCTGCGGATCATTTCGGCGTCGGCGCGGGCCTGGGTGTTGTCCAGCACCAGCAGCACGTCGCCGGCTTTGACCTGGTCGCCGTCATGCACGCGCAGCTCGCGCACGATGCCGCCTTCCAGGTGTTGCACGGTCTTACGGTAGCTCTTGACGGTGACCACGCCGGGTGCGAGCGCTGCGCTGTCGAGGGGGGCGAGGGCGGCCCAGCCGCCGAATAGGCCGAAGGTCACCAGTACGATCAGGTAGCCGATACGCCGGGTCGGGCGGTCATCGACAGGCAGTGGCGCGTCGGCCTGGGCTGGCGTGCCTGGGGTTTGCAGAGTCAGGTTCATGTCGGAGTACCGGTAGCCTGCGCGGCGGGCGCAGACGGGTTTGCAGCGTTTTGCAGATGGGCCAGCACCTTGTCGCGCGGTCCATACAGGCTCAATTCGCCCTGGTTGAGGACCAGCAGGCGATCGACGGCGGCCAATACACCGGAACGGTGGGTGATGACGAACACGGTGGCGCCGCTCTGCTTGAGCTTGAGCAGGGCTTCGGCCAGCAGTCGCTCGCCGGTTTCGTCGAGGTTGGAGTTGGGCTCGTCAAGCACCACCAGGCGCGGTGCCCGGTAGAGCGCGCGGGCCAGTCCCACGCGCTGGCGTTGCCCGCCGGAAAGACCGCCACCATTGACCCCGATCAGCGTGTCGTAGCCTTGCGGCAGTTGCAGGATCATCTCGTGCACCCCGGCCATGCGCGCGGCAGCCACCACGGCTGCGGCGTCCACCTGGGCAAAGCGGGCGATGTTCTCGCTGATGGTGCCTTCGAACAACTCGATGTCCTGGGGCAGGTAACCCAGGAAGGGGCCGAGTTCGTCGCGGCGCCACTGGCTGATATCGGCGCCGTCCAGGCGCACCGTACCCGCCAGGCTCGGCCAGATGCCCAGCAAGGCGCGGGCCAGGGTCGACTTGCCGGCGCCGCTGGGGCCGATGATGCCGACGGTTTCGCCCGCTGCGACCTTGAAGCTCAGGTTGCGTACCAGTGGCGTGCGGGTGCCGGGAGCGCCCACCGACAGCCCTTCGACGCTGATCGCCCCTTGTGGGGCTGGCAGCGACATGCGCGCAGGCTCTGCGGCGATTTTCTCCAGCAATTCGTGCAGGCGGGCGTACTGCCCGCGGGCGCCGACGAAGCCTTTCCAGACCCCGATCAACTGGTCGATCGGCGCCAGTGCGCGGCCCAGCAGGATCGAGCCTGCGATCATCAGGCCCGAGCTGATCTCGTGCTTGATGGTCAGGTAGGCGCCCAGGCCCAGCACCAGCGACTGTACGATCTGGCGGAAGGTGCGCGACACCGAACTGATGGCGCCGGCGCGATCACTGGCCACGCTCTGCAGGCTCAGTACCTTGTGCACCCGCGCGCTCCAGCGCTGGCGTAGATCGCTCAGCATGCCCATCGACTCCACCACTTCGGCGTTGCGCAGGCTCTTGTTGGTGAAGGCGGTCGCGGCCATGTGCTCGCGGTTGGCGTTGTGCAGCGGCGCTTTGGTCATGCGTTCGTTGAGCCAGGCCAGCAGGCCCAGCAGCAGCGCGCTGATCACGCCCATCCAGCCGTACCAAGGGTGGAACATGAACATCACCGCCAGGTAGATGGGGATCCATGGGGTGTCGAAGAAGGCGAACAGGCCATTGCCGGTGAGGAACTGGCGCAGGCTGCTCAGGTCGCTCAAGGGCTGCGCCGAGGCATTCATGCCACCGCTGTCCAGGGCCTGGCGAAAGCTTGCGTCGAACAGACGCTTGCCCAGCAGGGTTTCCAGCCGGGTGCTGATGCGCACCATGATGCGCGAGCGCACCCATTCCAGGGCGCCGAGGGTACCCATCAGCAAGAGCATGATCAGGGTCAGCATCAGCAGCGTCGATTCGCTGGCGCTGCCCACTGCACGGTCATAGACCTGCAGCATGTAGAAAGAGGGAACCAGCATCAGCAGGTTGACGAAGAAACTGAAGAAACCGACCGAAAGGAAGCTGTCCTTGCACGTGGCAAGCGCTTGTTCGAGTTCCGTTCGTGTAGGTGTTGCCATGTTTGCCTGCCTGAAGAACCGGGCGTCGCATCCCGGTCGTCGTTAAACGTGCCAATGCCCATGACTGCCGGCCGTGCGATGAACCGGCCGGCAGTCATGGGCATTGACGATGCCGCCCCGGTGGTCCGGGGCGGGGAGGGCAGCTTACAGCGTCAGCTGGTCGGCTTGCAGGTGGTCGATGACGCCCACGATCTTGATCGAGAAGTCCGGCGCGGTGTCGGCGTTGCTGTTGCCGTACACGGTGATGCCGTCGTCGTTGACCTCGTAGCGCAGTTGCTTGGCGCCGGTGAAGTCCTCGGTGCCCACGAAGGTGTAGCCCTTGAGCGCTGAGAAATCGAGCGTGTCACCGCTGCCGAAGTCGTGGATCACGTCCTGCTTGTCGCCCAGGCCCAGCTCCTTCAGGTTGGTGAACTTGAAGGTATCCTGGCCGGCGCCGCCGTACATGACGTCTGCCCCGAGACCACCGATCAATACGCTGCCGCCGTCGCCGGCGTGCAGGATGTCGTTACCGGCGCCACCATTGATCACGCCATTGCCATCGCTGCCCCAGATCTCGTTATCGGCAGCGTTGCCGGTAAGGTTAATCGACAGGTTGCCGAGCTGACGAGCGTCGAGGTTTTCCAGGTTGGCGCCCAGGGTGATCGAGGCGCTGCCCTGGAAGCCGTTGAAGGCGTCGGCATCGGCGCGCAGTTGCAGGGTGTCGGTGCCTTCGCCGGCCTTCTCGACGATCTTGTCTTCGAGGACCACGCTGGCTTTTGCCCCAGTGCCCTTGATCAGCAAATCGACGATGTAGGTGTCGTTGCCCTTGCCACCGGTGAGGGTATCGACACCCTTGCCGCCGTCGAGCACGTTGTCGGCATTGTTGCCGGTGATGATGTTGTTCAGGTCATTGCCGGTGCCCTTGAGCGCACCGTCGAGCAGCACCAGGTTCTCCAGGTTGTCGCCCAGGGTGTAGTCGATGGAGGCCTTGACCGTGTCGATACCTTCGTTGGCAAGCTCGACCACCACATCGCCAATGTTGTCGACGATGTAGGTGTCGTTGCCCTTGCCGCCGATCAGGGTGTCGGCACCAGCACCGCCATCGAGGACGTTGGCCGCGGCGTTGCCGGTCAGGGTGTTGTCCAGTTCGTTGCCGGTCAGGTTGAGCGCGGCCTTGGAGTCGACGATCGCGTTCTCGACGTTGGCCGCCAGGGTGTAGCCGGTCTTGCCAGCGCCCATCACATGCACGGTGTCGATGCCGCCGTTGATCTCTTCGACCACGACGTCCTTGTCGCTGTAGACGTAGTAGGTGTCGTTGCCGGCGCCACCGATCAGCAGGTCGCCGCCGCCCTTGCCGTCGAGGACGTCGTCGCCGTCGCCTGCGTCGATGATGTTGCGCGAAGCATTGCCGATCAGCACGTTGTCGCTGCTGTTGCCGGTGATGTCGAACAGGCCCGTCCCGGTGATGGTCACGTTCTCGACGTTGACCAGCGAGGCCTGGGTCAGGTCGACCTGCAGGGCTTCGGTCTTGGACAGGTTGCGGTAGGTGATCTGCAGGGTATCGGTGCCTTCGTCGGCGTTTTCCACCAGCAGGCCGAGTTCGCGGGCGTCGTCGATCACGTAGGTGTCGTTGCCCTTGCCGCCGATCAGGGTGTCGACGCCGCCCTTGCCATCCAGCACGTTGTCAGCGTCGTTGCCGATCAGCGTGTTGTTGGCGGTGTTGCCCACCAGGTTCAGCTTGAGCGCGCCGGTGAGGCTGGCGTCGAGGTTTTCCAGGTTGGCGGCCAGGGTGATGGCGGCGTTGCCCTGGAAGGCGGCGACGGTGTTGGCATCCATGCGCAGTTGCAGGGTGTCGTTGCCTTCGTTGGGCTTCTCGGTGACGGTATCTTCGAGGACCACAGTGGCCTTGGCGCCGACACCTTTGACCAGCAGGTCGACGATGTAGGTGTCGTCGCCGGTGCCGCCGATCAGGGTGTCCACGCCAGCGCCGCCGTCGAGGGTGTCGTTGCCGGCGCCACCGTTGAGCACGTTCTTGGCGCTGTTGCCGATCAGGACGTTGTCGGCGCTGTTGCCGGTGCCGTTGATCGCGGCGATACCGGTCAGGGTCAGGTTCTCGAGGTTGTCGCCGAGGGTCCAGGTGACCGACGACTGCACGGTGTCGATGCCTTCACCGGCATTTTCGATGATGACGTCCTTGAGGTTGTCGACGATGTAGGTGTCGTTGCCCGCGCCGCCCGCCAGGGTATCGGCGCCGGCACCGCCGTCGAGCAGGTCGTCGCCGGCACCGCCGAGCAGGGTGTCGTTGCCGTTGCCGCCAACCAGATGGTCGTTGCCTTCTTCGCCGCTCAGGATCACGGCGGTATCGCCGGTCCAGGTGATGGTGTTGTCGCCTGCGTCGCCGATCAGCTGGGTGGAGTTGCCATTGGCGTCGAAGCGCTGGCTGGTGATGTCGCCGGCGACATTGCGGCCGTTCACGTCACGCTCGCCGGACAGCGATTCCCAGGTGACGATGAAGCCGCCGTCATTGGTGGCCGCGACCACTGGGAAGAGGTCGTAGCTGTCGTCGGAGGCGATGCTCAGCTGGCTGCCGACCTTGACGCCGTTCTTGTCGTAGACCTGGGCATAGAGGTTGGCCGGGCCGCTGTGCGGCGCTTCGTCGGAAGTAGCCCAGGTGATCACGTAGCCACCGCCCTTGAGCGCGGTGATTGCCGGTTCGCCCTGGGTTTCGCTGCTCGATGCGTTGACCTTGGTCTCGCCGCCGAGCTTGGCGCCGGTCGCGCTGTAGCGCTGCATGTACACATCGCCGCTGGTGGCATTGCCGTTCTGGTCGAGCTTGATGCTGTTCCAGGTCACCACGAAGCTGCCGTCGTTGAGCACGGCTACTTCGGCGCCTGATTGATTGCCGGCGGTGGTGGTGTTGATGCGCACGTTGCCGCCGATGGCCTTGCCGGTCGCGTCATAACGTTGCATGTACACGTCTTCTTCGCCAGACGCCGCAGTCTCACGCTCCCAGACCACCACGAAGCCACCGTTGGGCAGGGCGGTGACGCTTGGCTCTTCGGCGAACAGGACGTCGTCCTTGGCCGCGGAGTCCACCGAGATCGGCTCGCCGATCAGCGCATGGGTTTGCGGATCGACCAACTGCACGAAGACCTCGCCACCTTCGTGGAGCTTGCCGTTCTGATCGTAGGCACGCAGTTCCTCGTTCCAGGCGACGACCCAGGTACCGTTGCTGAGCACGGTGATGGAGGCATCCTCCACACGCACGTTCAGGTTGTCGCTGTCCTGGGTGTGAATGGTGACCGGAGTGCCATTGGCCTGGCCTGCGTTGTCGTATGCCTGGATCACGAAGGTGTAGTCAGTGGCGGTCCAGCCCACCAGGTAGCCACCGTCCTTGTCGGCGGTGACGATCGGGTTGCTGCCGGCGGCGCCGTCGAGCAGCACGCTCTTCACCAGGTCCTGGTCCTTGTCGTACTGTTGCAGCCAGATGCCGCTGGGCTGGCCGGCGACTTCGGCGAGCTGCTCCCAGACGATCACGTAGCCGCCGTCGCTCAGGGCGGTGGAGGCCGGTTCCATGGTCACCTTGCTGCCGCTTTCGTTGGAGAAGCGGCCGGTATCCAGGGTCAGGGTGGCGTCGTCGAACTTGATCTGCTCGATGTTCTCCAGGCTGGTGGTCTGCTGGCCCTTGACCGCGACGTTGCCTTCCTTGTCGGTGCCGAAGGTGAAGTCCGCCAGGTTGCCATCCAGTTGCGCGGTGTCGGTGCCGGCGCCGCCGTCCAGGGTGACGTCCTCGCTGCCGACCCAGTGCAGGGTGTTGTCGCCGTCGTCGGCGATGATCTCGATGCTGGCGGCGCCGACCAGTTGGCCTTGGGCATTGACCTGCTGCACGTGCACGACCTGGTTGAACATCACGTCGCCATCATCGTTGATGACCGAGGTCTGGGTGCCGGTGGTCCAGCTCACGACCAGGCTGCCGTCGGCGCGCACCAGTACGGTCGGGGCATCCCACAGGCTTTCGTTGGTGGCCGAGCTGCCGACATGGATCGGCGATTCGTCGAAGGCGCTGCCGTCGGCGTTGAAGCGTTGTACGTAGACGCCCGCACCGTTCGGGTCGAAGATGTTCCACGCCAGCAGGTAGCCGCCATTGGGCAGGCTTTGCGCCGAGGAGCCGTTGACGCTGCCGTTGCCCGCCACTTCGGTGGCGCTGCCCACGGCCTGGAAGTTCTGGTCGTATTGCTGGATGTGGATGACCCGGGCTGGCGTGCTGACGCTCTGGTCGACCCAGGTCACCATGAAGCCGTTGGCAGTATCGATGACCTGGAAGTACTCGGCGTTGCTGTAGGCAGAGTTGACCTCGGCCACGGTCACGGTGCTGTTTGCCACGGGCTGGCCGTTGGCGTCGACCTTGGTGGCCAGCAGCGTGGTCGGGGTGATGCTGCCATCGGTGGTGAACTTGTGCTGGGTGTAGGTCAGCCAGTAGCTGCCGTCGCCCGTCGCGTGCAAGGCCATGTCGTCGGCCTCGCCAACGCTGGCGTTGCCGGTGACCATGGTCTGTACCGCACTCGCCTTGCCGGCGGTGTAGGCCACGGCCTTGACGTTGGAATAGTAGGTGCCCTGGCTCTCGTCACCGTGGGCTTCGCTCCACATGACGATGTACTTGTCATCGCCCAGCACGGTGACGGTCGCGTCTTCCAGTTCGAGCTTGGCGCTGGTGACCGTGACGGCGTTGCCGACCTTGCTGCCGTTGGCGGCGAACAGCTGGGTATAGATGGTGGAAACGTCGGTCTTGTCGTTTTCCGATGCCCAGGCAACGATGAACTGGCCGTTGGGCAGTACCGTCACCGACGGGTCGTCGACTTCGCCGCTGGCGATTTCGGTGCGCTGCAGCAGTTCGCCGCTGGCGCTGTAGCGAGCCACTACCACACCTTCGAAATCAGTGTTTTCGGCGCTCCAGACCAACACGTAGCCATCGTCCTGGCCGTTGGCGGTCATGGCCAGCATGGCTGGGCCATCGATGTTGCCCGAGGCGACTGTGTTGTCGGTCTGGCGAACCACTTGAACGCTGCCACCGTCGAGCGCGACGCTCTGGCTGGTGCTGCTGTCGAAGACCACGGTATCGCCGTTCTTGATCACGACGTTCGTGCCTTCGTTGCCGAAGGTGTACTGATCCAGGGTGCTCATGTCCATTTCCTTGCAGGATAGGCCCTGGCATTCGTGCCGGGGCGTGGTGGGCGTATTCGGCGGTGGTGGCGCAATGAAGCCACACAAGGTCGTGGCATTCTGCCAGCTTGTTAAGTTGTGTAAAGAGGGGGGGGGGGCGGCGACTTAGAGCCTTTCATGTTTCGCCGGCTGGGGCAGGTTGAGCGCGGGAGCGGCGCGTTGCCGTCCCACGAAAACCTTCTTTATCCATTGCCTGAGCGGTGCTTCAGACGCGGAACTGTTCCATCAGCGCCTGCTGCTGGTTGGCCAGGCGGTTGAGTGCCTGGCTGATGTGCGCCGATTCCTCGGCTTGGCCGGACAGCGACTCGGTCACGTCGCGAATGCCCGCCACGTTGCGGTTCACTTCCTCGGCCACGGCGGATTGTTCTTCGGCAGCGCTGGCGATTTGCAGATTCATGTCGCTGATCACCGCTACCGCTTCGCCGATGCGCTGCAAGGCGGGCAGGGTCTGCTCCATCTGCGCGGCGCTGTCCTGGGCCTGGCGCTGGCCCTGGTGCATGGCACCGACCACATCGACGGTGCCTTGTTGCAGGCCTTCGATCACCTGGCGGATCTCTTCCACCGACACTTGGGTGCGCTGGGCCAGGTTGCGTACTTCGTCGGCGACCACCGCGAAGCCACGTCCGGCTTCGCCTGCGCGGGCCGCTTCGATGGCAGCGTTGAGCGCCAGCAGGTTGGTCTGCTCGGCGATCGCGCGAATCACTTCGAGCACCGAGCCGATCTGCTCGCCGCGGCTTTCCAGGGCGCGGGCTTCGTCCATGGCAGTGTCCATGCCGCCGGCCAACTGGTCGATGGCCTGGCGGGTAGCGGCCACCAGTGCCAGCCCTTCACGGGTCGCCTGGTCGGCGCCACGCGCGGCTTGCGCGGCCTGGGAGGCGTTGCGCGCGACGTCCTGGGCGGTGGCACTCATCTCGTTGGCGGCGGTGGCGACCTGCTCGATCTCGCGCTGCTGCTGCTGCATGCCGGCGCTGGTCTGGCTGGCGATCAGTGCCGACTGGTCCGCGGTGCCACGGGCCTCGCTGAGCGAGCCTTTGACCTGGGCGATCACCGGTTGCAGCTTGTCGAGAAAGCGATTGAACCAGCCGCTGAGCTGGCCCAGTTCGTCATCGCGGGCGTAGTCCAGGCGCCGGGTCAGGTCGCCTTCGCCGCTGGCGATGTCCTTGAGCCGCTCGGCCACGGCCAGTATCGGGCGGGTTACACCGCGAGCCGTCAGCCACACCAGCAACAGGCCCAGCAGCGCAGCGCCCAGACCGATCAGCAGGCTGCTCAGGTTGGCGCTACGGTTGTGCGCGTCCAGGCGCTGGTTGAGGGCCACGGCGGGGGCTTGCAACACGGCTTCGGGCAGTTCCAGCAGCACCTGCCAGGGCGCGGTGTCAGGGATCGGTGAGAATGGCCGGGCCACTTGCAGTACACCGTCGGCAACCTCCTTGCCAAGCGCTTGGCCCAGTTGGCGGGCATCGCGGCTGTGTCCGGCCAGCAGGCCGTCGGGACTGACGATGCTTACCTGGCCCTGGCCTTCGAACAGCTCCTGGCGTCCGTCCAGGCTAAGTTGCTGAAGGTTGTCCAGGCCGATGTCCAAGCCGAGCACGCCCACTACCGTGCCATTTTCCAGCAACGGCAGGGCAATACTGGTCATCAGCACCTGCTTGCCGTTGACGTCGTCGAGGTAGGGTTCAAGCACGCAGGCCCTGGCGGTTTCCTGTGGGCAGGTCAACCAGCGGTTGCGGGCAAAACCGTTGCTGCCCAGGCTGCTGTCGCCGAGCATCGACTCGGGCATGGCCTCTTGCTCCAGGGTGCCAGGGCGTGGCTGCGACCAGTACAGCGAGAAGCGCCCGGTTTCGTTGCTGCCGTTGGTATCCTGGCCAATGAACTGGCTGTCCTGGTGATCCAGGGCGTTAGGTTGAAATACCACGTACAGGCCAATCACATCTGGATTGCCGGCAAGGCTGGCGCGGGCCTGTCGGATCAGTTCGCCGCGCAGGTCGCTGCCGCCCCGGTGCCTGAGCACCTGCACCAGGCGGGCAAAACCGTTGCCGTACTGGTAGGCGTCCATGAAGTAGCGTTGGATGCGTAGCGCCTGGGTCTCGGCGTAGGCCTGCAAGCGCAGGCGTGCGCTGTGGTCGAGCATTTCGGTGTTGGCCTGGTTGACCAGCGCAGCACTGCGACGGGCTTGGCTCAGCGCGGAGGTCACCAGCACGGCGACGATGGCCAGCAGGCACAGGCCCGCCAGCAGGGTGATCTTCCACTGGATGGAGAGGCGGCGCGGTAGCATGGGCTTTTCCTTCTCGATCGGCAAAAAGACGCCCGCTATCAGGCGGGCGTCCGGTGGTTCATTCGGCGAGGCAGTTCGGTGGTGCGACCCTGAAGGCCTTGGTCAGCCACGCCAGGTACAGCACGCCCAGCACCGCCCAGACCCCGCCGAACAGCAGCGAGTGCTCGTTCAGGTCCAGCCACAGCGAGACGATGATGCAAAAGCCGACGGTCGGCAGCACCAGGTACTTCAGCTGGTTGGCCAGACCTTGGCGCAGGCCCTCGCGCACGAAGCAGTGGTTGATCACCGACAGGTTGACGAAGCTGAAGGCCACCAGCGCGCCGAAGTTGATGATCGAGGTGGCGGTGACCAGATCGAAGAAGATCGCCGACAGCGACACCAGGCCGACCACCGCGATGTTGACCACCGGGGTCTTGTAGCGAGGGTGCAGGCGCGCGAACACCCCCGCCGGTAGCACGTTGTCGCGACCCATCACGTACAGCAGGCGTGAGACGCTGGTCTGCGAGGCCAGGCCGGAGGCGATGGTGTTGATCACCGTGCAGGCGATGAACACGGACTGGAACAGCTTGCCACCCACGTACAGGGCAATCTCCGGCAGGGCCGCTTCCTGGTCGTGGAAGCGCTGCATGGTTGGGAAGTAAGCCTGGATGAAGTACGACACGCCGATGAACACCACACCGCCGATCAGCGCGGTGAGAAAGATCGCCATCGGGATGGTCTTGCCGGGGTTGCGGGTTTCCTCGGACAGGCATGTCACCGCATCGAAGCCCAGGAACGAGAAGCACAGGATGGTCGCGCCGGCGGCCAGGGCGGCGAACTGGGTCTTGTCGTCCACGAACGGTGTCAGGCTCCATGCCGTGCCCAGGCCCTCTCCCTGATCCAGGCCACGTACGCAGAGGTAGACGAACACGCTCATGATCGCCACTTGTACGAGCACGAACAGCAAGTTGAAGTGCGCCACCAGGTTGATGCTGCGCATATTGATCAGGCTGATCAGGCTGACGAAGCCAGCCACCCAGGCCCACTCCGGCACTTCGGGGAACATCGCCGACAGGTACAGCTTGGCCAGTAACGCATTGACCATCGGCAGTAGCAGGTAGTCCAGCAGCGACGACCAGCCTACCAGGAAGCCCACGTGCGGGTTGATCGCGCGCTGGGTGTAGGTGTACGCCGAGCCCGACTGCGGGAAGCGGCGGACCAGGGTGCCATAGCTCACGGCGGTGAACAGAATGCCGGCCAGGGCCAATATGTAGGCGCTCGGCACGTGCCCTGCGGTGATGCCAGAGACGATGCCGAAGGTGTCGAACACGGTCATTGGGGTCAGGTAGGCCAGGCCGATGATCACTACATGCCAGAGGCGCAGTGATTTGCGGAACTGGGCGTTGTCGGCGGCGCTGTGGTCAGGCATGCGGGCGGCACTCCTGGTTCAGGGCGGCGGACGCGGATGACGTGCACGGCAAGGTCGAGCGGGTTGGCTCCATGTTGTTCACCTTTTATGGAGGAGCTGCGAAGTGCGCGGGGAGGGCGCTGGTGTCAGGGCTGGCAGGGCCGCAACGAGGACGGCGGCGCGTGGGGGCTGGGGCGTAGGGGCATGATGGCGGCGCGTTTTCTTCTACGTTGGAATCGGGCGCTTGCAAGGTGGGTGGAATAAAAAACGATGCCTAGGGAGGTGTCAAGTTAAACATGACAAGCTGACGATCTATTGGAAGGTTAATCGGTTAATTTGGCCGATATAAGCGGATAAAATTGGCATTGATGGCTTTTTTATCGATTGTTGTGTTCGTAAAATTTTACGAATCTTTTGGCGGTGGCGGTGCCGTTATACCTGGGAGGCTCAGGCCGGCAGCCTCCCAGTTGCACGACGGGTTCGTGCAGCGTCCATGCTCAATCGGCTATGCTTGCCCGGCCGCGCGGCACGCCTTGAGGCCTGCGCGTTCCTCCCCCTTATGGACAGCAATCGGTTTTATTCATGAAGAAATCAGTAGGCATCCTTTCTGGTCTGGCCGTCGCCATCGCCGTCGCAACCACTGCTGGCGCCTGGTACACCGGCAAGCAACTGCCCGCAGAGCTGGAGCGCTCCATCACCCAGGGTAACCAGGAGCTGAAAAAGGCCCTGGTGGGTACTGGCGGCAGCATGACCATCGAACTGGTCTCGCTGGAGCAGCATTTTTTCACCAGCACCGCGCATTACCGCCTCAAGGCCAAGGACATTCAGCTCGGTGAAGAGCAGAAGCTGAACTTCGATGTTGGTGTGGTCGATCAGATCGAGCACGGCCCGTTCCCTTGGTCGCGGGTCAAGGCATTCAAGCTGATGCCGGTGATGGCTACCAGCAACAGCGCGCTGCAAAAGGATGACTACACCGCTGACTGGTTCGCGGCTGCGGGTGACCAGTCACCGGTAACTGCGCAGGTGAGCCTGGGCTACAGCGGTCATGTCGAGAGCGATATTCGCCTGGCTCCGGTCAAGCTCGAGCAGGACGGCGACAAGGTGCTGGACTTCTCCGGCATGCAGTTGCGAGTGAGCGGCGACCGCGAAGGCAAAGCGGCCGAGGTGCACGGTAACGTCGGTAGCCTGGAACTGCACTTCGTCGATGCCCAGGAAACCCCGGTCAAGGTGCTGCTCAAGGGCTTCAAGGTCGGTGGCAAGCTCAGCCAGACCGACCACGACATGGTGTATGTCGGCAATGTCGACCTGGCCCTGGCCGATGCGCAGATCACCAGCGGGCCCAAGCAGGACGTACTGGTGCTGCGTGACCTGCAACAGAACAACCTGTACAGCGCCGATGGCGAGGCCAAGGACAAGCTGTCCGGGCGGCTTGAGTACAAGGTCGGCGACATCACCTATGCCGGGCGCGAGGTAGGCAGTGGCGAGATGGTCTTCACCATGCGCTCGATAGACATCCCGGCCATGCAGTCGCTGATGCAGTGGTATCAGGGCAAGCTGCCCGAGATGCAGCAGGCTGCTGCCGAGGGTAACGGGCTGCCAGCACTGGACATGACCCCGGAAGAAAAGCTCAAGGTGCAGGCTGACCTGCAGAAGCTGCTCGCCGGCAAGCCGCAGTTCGCCCTGGAGAAGTTGGCGTTCAAGACGGCCAATGGTGAAAGTCAGTTCAACTTGGCAATGGACTTCGCCAACCCCAGCTCGTTCGACCTGCCGCCTGATCAGCTGGGCAAGCAACTGATCAGCCGCCTGCACAGCAAACTCAGTGTGTCCAAGCCGATGATTGGCGACCTGGCCACCTTGCAGGCGCTGTTGGGCGGCGAGACCGACGCGCAGGCGATCGCCCAGCAGTCCAGTCAGGCTGGCGAGATGGTGGGCATGATGGCGCTGCAGAGCGGCATGGCCACGGTGCAGGGCAGTGACGTGGTGACCAGCCTGCAATACGCCGATGGCATGGTCGACTTCAACGGCAAGAAAATGACCGTCGAAGAGTTCGCCATGCTGATCGGCGCGCAGCTGTCGGCGTTGCAGCCGCAGGGTTGATCGAGCTTGCGTGGTACTGATCGCGGGGCAGGCCGGGCCTGGCGTCAAACGGCCCGGCTTGCCCCGCGATTGCATTGGGTCGGGCAACGCAAAAACCCCTTTTGCATCGCCCCGATTGCCTGTAGTCTTCGCCGTCCGATAATAATCCGTGCCCGCAGAGGGGTCGGGAGGGCCCGCCCAGGCTGGCCGTCCGGCGCCATTAGCCGATCTGCCAGGGCCGGGTGATACTCTCGATTGACGCGCCAAGCGCCCTGCAGGTCCAGCGATCATGACCCAGATTTCCGAACGCCTGTTGGTTCAGGCCCACCTCGACGCCAAGCAGCCTCACCCGCTGACGCCCGCGCAGGAGGCCGAGTACCGTGCGGCCATCGCAGCTGAGCTGAAGAAGCAGAACGCTGTACTGGTAGCCCACTTCTATTGCGACCCGGTGATCCAGGCCCTGGCCGAGGAGACCGGCGGTTGTGTGTCCGACTCCCTGGAGATGGCGCGCTTTGGCAAGAACCATCCCGCCGAGACCGTGGTGGTGGCTGGCGTGCGCTTCATGGGCGAGACGGCGAAGATCCTCACCCCGGAAAAGCGCGTCCTGATGCCCACGCTCGAGGCGACCTGCTCGCTTGATCTGGGTTGCCCGGTCGAGGCGTTCTCGGCCTTCTGCGACCAGCATCCCGAGCGCACCGTGGTGGTATACGCCAATACTTCGGCGGCGGTGAAGGCGCGTGCCGACTGGGTGGTGACCTCCAGCTGCGCGTTGGAAATCGTCGAAAGCCTGATGGACAACGGCGAGACCATCATCTGGGGGCCCGACCAGCACCTGGGTCGGTACATCCAGAAGAAAACCGGCGCCGACATGCTGCTGTGGGATGGTGCGTGCATCGTCCATGAGGAATTCAAGTCGCGCCAGTTGGCCGACATGAAGGCGCTGTACCCGGATGCGGCGATTCTGGTCCACCCCGAATCGCCCGAATCGGTAATCGACCTGGCTGACGCGGTGGGTTCCACCAGCCAACTGATCAAGGCTGCGCAAACGCTGCCGAACAAGCAGTTCATCGTCGCCACCGACCGTGGCATCTTCTACAAGATGCAGCAGTTGTGCCCTGACAAGGAATTCATCGAAGCCCCCACGGCCGGCAACGGCGCGGCCTGCCGCAGCTGCGCGCACTGCCCTTGGATGGCGATGAACACCCTGGAGCGGGTGCTCGACTGCCTGCGTACGGGGAGCAACGAGATTTTCGTCGAGCCGGCGCTGATCCCCAAGGCGATCAAGCCGCTGAACCGCATGCTCGATTTCACCCAGGCCGCGCGCTTGAAATTGTCTGGTAACGCCTGAGGCGCCGCGCAGCGGCTACAGGATTGCGGTAAGCCTGAATCCAGCACTGTACCTGTAGGAGTTCACCCAGCCCTGCCGGGCTGCGCTGTCGTGCAGAGAACTGATTTCGCAAGCGCGCCGCGTACCCTGTGGGAGCGGGCTTGCCCGCGAAGCAGGCGACTCGGTGTATGGCACCGGCTTCGCCGGTGTTCGCGGGCAAGCCCGCTCCCACAGGTCCCTGCTAAATCAACAAGTTATGTGTAGTTCTATGAGAGCGGCCGGTCCGGCGCCCCGGCAAGGCCGCTCCTACAGGTACAGCGCTGGATTCAGGCCCTAGCGCCCCATCATGTCCTTGACCATGCGCTGCTGCTCCATCACCTCACGCTGGCGCTGGTCGATCTGCGCGGCAAGCGGGAAGTTGCTGCCGGCCCGGCGCTTGGCGAAGTCCAGCTGCTGGATGGCCTGGTCGAAATCCCCCACCAAGGTGAAGTATTCGGCGCGGGCGCGGTGCAGGCCGATGGTGTTGCCTGACAGGCCACGCACCTCGGCCACGTCATACCACACGTCCGGATCGTCTGGACGGTTCTTCACCAGCTCATCCAATACCTTTTCCGCCTCGGCCGGCTTGCCTTGCTTGACCAGCAGGTCCGCGCTCACTTGCTTGAGTGGGTAGTTGCCAGGGTACAGCTGCAACATGCGCTGAACCCGTTGCTGGGCATCGGCCAGGCGATTGTTGGTGATGTCCAGGTCGATCTGCGCAAGGTTATAGGTGATGTCGTTCGGCGCCTTGGCCAACAGTGGCTTGAGGTTGTCGCGCGCTTCGTTGAGTTGGCCACCCTTGATTTGCGCCAGCGCTAGGCCGTAACGCGCAGCGTCCAGGGTTGGGTCCTCGTCCAGTTGGGCGCGGAAGCGCTTGGCGGCCAGGCCTGGCGTGCCTTCGTAGGTGAGGGCAACACGGGCGCGGATCAGTTGGTAGCGCTGGCTGTCTTCCACGCCGCCCTTGGGCGCCTGCTCGGCACGGTTACGGGTGTCGGCGATACGCGACTCGGTGACCGGGTGGGTCAGCAGGAACTCAGGTGGCTTGGCGTCGTAACGGTACTGGCGGGCCAGGCGCTCGAACATCGACGGCATGTTGCGGGGGTCGTAGCCGGCCTTTTCCAGGTTCTGGATGCCGATGCGGTCGGCTTCCTGCTCGTTCTGCCGCGAGAAACGGCGTTGTTCCTGCAAGGCGGCCGCTTGCGTGCCGGCGATCACGCCGATGCCCGCATCACCGCCGCCGCCAGCGGCCAGCACGATGCCGGCTAGCAGTGCGGCCATCATCGGCAACTGCATGCGCTGCTGGGCCTCGACACCACGGGCGAAGTGGCGCTGGGACAAGTGCGCCAGTTCGTGGGCCAGCACCGAGGCGTACTCGCCTTCGGTCTGGGCGTTGAGGAACAGCCCACCGTTGACCCCGACGATCCCGCCGGGAGCTGCGAAGGCGTTAAGCTCCCGGCTGTCGATCAGGATGAATTCCAGGCGTCGGTCCTGTAGCTGGCTGGTTTCGGCGAGCTTGTACACGCTGGTCTCGACGTAGTCCTTGAGCTGTGGGTCGTTGAGCTGGTTGACTTGGCCGCGCAGCAAGCTCAGCCAGGCGCGGCCGAGCTGGTGTTCCTGTTGCGGCGAGACAATGGCGGAGCTGGCATCGCCCAATGACGGCAGGTCGTCGGCGTGGCCTGGCAGGGCCATCAGGCAGGCCAGCGCCAGCAAGGTGGGGCGCAGTCGATTCATGCAGAAGCTCGCGTCGGTCAAAAGGCTTACTGTAGCCGGGTCGCACGATGCCGACCAGTGGCGGTATCCTAGCGGCTTTTCTCAGCCTGCCCAGGAGCTGCGCCCGATGAGTGACCTTCCGAGTTGTGACGCCGAGCTCGACGCCAGCGGTCTCAATTGTCCATTGCCGTTGCTCAAGGCCAAGATGGCGCTCAATCGCCTGGCCAGTGGCGCGGTGCTCAAGGTGATCGCCACCGACGCCGGTTCCCAGCGCGACTTTCGCACGTTCGCCCAACTGGCCGGTCATACGCTGCTGCATGAAGCCACCGAGGCCGGTGTATACACCTACTGGCTGCGCAAGGCATAAGCCCTCATCACTAGGATCGTCAATGTTCAAAGTGCTTCGCGACTGGATGCAGCGCTACTTCTCCGATGAAGAGGCAGTGGTGCTGGCGGTCCTGCTGTTCCTGGCCTTCACCGTGGTCCTCACCTTGGGGGGCATGCTGGCGCCTGTGCTGGCGGGCATGGTGTTGGCGTTCCTGATGCAGGGCCTGGTCAATGCCCTGGAGCGTCTGCGCGTGCCGACGCGGGTGGCGGTGTGGCTGGTGTTCGCTCTGTTCATGGGCGCGCTGGCGGTGTTCATGCTGGTACTGGTGCCGCTGCTCTGGCATCAGTTGATCACGTTGTTCAACGAGTTGCCGGGCATGCTGGGCAAGTGGCAGTCGCTGTTGCTGCTGTTGCCGGAGCGTTATCCGCATCTGGTATCCGACGAGCAGGTCCTGCGTGCCATCGAGTCGGTACGCGGAGAGATTGGCAAGTTCGGCCAATGGGCGCTGACGTTCTCGCTGTCGAGCCTGCCGCTTTTGGTCAATGCGATGATCTACCTGGTGCTGGTGCCGATTTTGGTGTTCTTCTTCCTTAAAGATCGCGAACTGATCGGGCGCTGGGTCAGCGGTTACCTGCCGCGTCAGCGCACCCTGCTCAACCGGGTGGGCGATGAGATGAACCGGCAGATCGCCAACTACATCCGTGGCAAGGGCATTGAAATCCTGATTTGCGGCAGCGCCACTTATATTGCGTTCATCACCCTGGGGCTCAACTACGCTGCCTTGCTGGCGCTGCTGGTGGGGTTGTCGGTGGTGGTGCCGTATGTCGGTGCGGTGGTGGTGACCGTGCCAGTGACGCTGATCGCGTTGTTCCAGTGGGGCTGGGGCGATCAGTTCATCTACCTGATGGCGGTGTACGCGATCATCCAGGCGCTGGACGGCAATGTGCTGGTGCCGTTGCTGTTCTCGGAAGCGGTGAGCTTGCACCCGGTAGCGATCATCTGCGCGGTGCTGCTGTTTGGCGGGCTGTGGGGATTCTGGGGGATCTTCTTCGCCATCCCGCTGGCGACGTTGTTCAAGGCGGTGCTTGATGCCTGGCCTCGGCAGGAGAGCAGCGTTTCGCCGATGCTCTAAAAATGCGCTAGCTACTTCGCGGGTAAACCCGCTCCCACAGGATTTCCGCTCCCCTCAGGCTTGCGCTACTGCTGTGGGAGCGGGTTTACCCGCGAACGAGCCAGCACCTGTCTCAAGCCTTGTTCAGGGCCTGGGCCGCTGCCAGGACGGCATCCACATGCCCCGGCACCTTGACGCCGCGCCACTCCTGGCGCAGGACACCGTTGGCGTCGATCAGGAAGGTACTGCGGTCGACCCCCAGGTACTCCTTGCCGTACAGCTTCTTGAGCTTGATCACATCGAACAGCTGGCACAGGGCCTCGTCCTTGTCGCTGATCAGCTCGAACGGGAACGCCTGCTTGGCCTTGAAGTTCTCGTGGGACTTGATGCCGTCGCGCGAGACGCCGAATACCACGGTATTGGCCGCCTGGAACGCCGCATGCTGGTCGCGGAAACCCTGGCCCTCGGTGGTGCAGCCTGGGGTGCTGTCCTTGGGGTAGAAGTACAGCACCACCTGCTTGCCCTTGAGTTCGGCCAGGCTGACGCTCTGGCCGCTGGTGGCCTGGGCCTGGAAATCAGCGACGGGTTGGTCGAGTGCTACAGCCATGGATGCCTCCTTAGACAGGGTTCTGTGGGCGCCACGGTTCGATCAGCGCGTCCAGGTTGAGTGCGTCGGCAAAATCGAGGAACTGGTCGCGCAGCCAGCTGATCTGGGTGCCGGCCGGCAGGATCACGGTGAACTGGGCGTTGAGCATGCTGCTGCCGGTCTGCGGCGCCAGGTAGGTGTCGCAGGTCATGGCGTCGAGTTCGACGCGGTGGTCGAGGAAGAACTGGCACAGCTCGCTGATGATGTCCGGGCGGTAGGCGGCGCTGACATAAGCGACGTACGGCAGGGCTTGCGGGCGTACTTCTTGATCGGCGCTGCGTACCACGTTGAGCGTCAGATCGTGTTTCTTGGCAAGGCCCGGCAGGGTGGTTTCAAGGCGTGCCAGGGCATCCCAACTGCCACCGACCTGCAGCACCAGGGCGCTGGTTTCGCCGTGGCGGGTCAGGCGCGAGGTGACCACCGCGCAGCGGTTGTCGAAGGCTGCGCGGCTCAGCACGTTGGCCAGCTCCATGGGGTTAGGGCCCAGGGCACTGATGACGATGAATTGTTCGCGGACGGTGGGGGTGGACATGCAGCATTCCTAAAGCGATGAGCGGTCGGTGCAGGACGGGGTTGGCGGCTATGCAGGCAGGCCGGAAGCACTGTCGACGGCCCGACGGGCCGCGCTGCACCGATCAAAGGATCAAGGGTAGCGAAATAAGGCGCGAAGGGGAATGCTCCGCCCGCCTGCTTCGCTTGTACAAGGCCGATGCCCCCAGTACCATTACCGCTCTCTTTTTCCGGCAGGAGCAGTTACATGATTGCGGGCAGTATGGTGGCGTTGGTCACACCCATGGATGCACAAGGGCGTCTGGACTGGGACAGCCTCGACAAACTTGTAGACTTCCACCTGGAAAACGGCACCCACGCGATCGTCGCTGTCGGCACTACCGGTGAATCCGCAACGCTCGATGTCGAAGAGCACATCCTGGTCATCAAGCACGTGGTCGAGCGGGTCAAGCACAGCAAGCACCCGATCCCCGTGATCGCCGGCACTGGTGCCAACTCCACCGCCGAAGCCGTGCACCTGACGCAAAATGCCAAGAATGCCGGTGCCGACGCCTGCCTGCTGGTCGTGCCCTACTACAACAAGCCGACCCAGGAAGGCTTGTACCAGCACTTCAAACACATCGCCGAAGCCGTCGACATCCCGCAGATTCTCTACAACGTACCCGGCCGCACCTCCTGCGACATGCAGGCCGAGACTGTGATCCGCCTGTCGAGCGTCAAGAACATCATCGGCATCAAGGAAGCCACCGGCGACCTGGCGCGCGCCAAGGCGATCCTGGACGGCGTCGACAAAGACTTCATCGTCATGTCCGGTGACGATCCGACCGCGGTTGAGCTGATTCTCATGGGCGGCAAGGGCAACATCTCCGTTACCGCCAACGTCGCCCCGCGCGAAATGGCCGATATGTGCGAGGCCGCCCTTGAGGGCAATGCCGAGAAGGCCCGCGCGATCAACGAAAAACTCATGCCGCTGCACAAGGACCTGTTCTGCGAGGCCAACCCGATTCCGGTGAAATGGGCCCTCGTCGAAATGGGCCTGATGCACAAGGGCATTCGCCTGCCATTGACCTGGCTGAGCGACAGCTGCCACGACAAAGTCCGTACTGCCTTGCGCCAGTCCGGCGTACTGGTTTAATCGAGGAAGTACACCGCATGAAGCGACTGGCTGGTCTTTCCACCCTTGCCCTGATCATCTCCAGCACCAGCGGTTGCGGCTGGCTGTGGGGTGAGGACGGCTATTTCCGCGACCGTGGCAGCGATTACCTGGAGGCGCGTCCGACCGCCCCCATGCAGCTGCCGCCGGACGCGACCAACGTCAAGCGCCTCGACCCGCTGCTGCCGATCCCGCGCAACGTCGCCGACGGCCAGGCGGCCGGCGAATTCGAGGTGCCGCGCCCGCAGCCGCTGTCGGCCAGCGCCGATGTCAGCGATTTCACCCTGCAGCGCAGCGGCAGCAGCCGTTGGGTCTTGGCCCAGCGCGCGCCTGCCGAAGTCTGGCCGGTAACCCATCAGTTCTTTGAGGACAACGGTTTCCGTATCGCCGAGGAGCGTCCGCAGACCGGTGAGTTCACCACCACCTGGCAGCGCTTCGACGAGTTGTCGGCCTCGCTCGGCCAGCGTCTGGCCAGCGCCTCCAGCAGCCAGGACAGCGAAGTGCGCGTGCGTGTGCGCATGGAACCCGGCGTGCAGCGCAACACCTCGGAAGTCTACGTGGTTAGCGTCGAGCGCCCGGCGGGCAGCACGGCCGAGCCTGACTTCCCATCCACGTCGAGCAACGCTGGCGCCGATGCGCTGCTGGTCGACGAAATGCTTGCCAGCATGAACCGCAGCGCCGAGAAGGGCGGTTCGGTGTCGCTGCTGGCGGCGCGCGATTTCGACGCACCCAGCCAGGTCAGCCTCAGCGAAGACGGCAGCGGCAACCCGGTGCTGTACCTCGGCTCGGACCTGGACCGCGCCTGGTCTGGCGTAGGCCGCGCCCTGGAAAAGGGCGAGTGGCGGGTTGAAGACATCAACCGCAGCCTTGGCTTGTACTACATCAACCTGTCCGAGAAGCCGGAAGACAAGCAGAAGGAGCCTGGCTTCTTCAGCCGCGTGTTCGGCAGCGAACCGACCAAGGAAGAACGTGAAGCCCGTGCCGAGCGCTATCAGGTGCGCTTGAGCAAAGTGGGCGAGAACGTGCAGGTGACCGTCGAGAAGAACATCAACACCGTGGCACCGGCCGATGTGGCCCGCCGCGTGCTGAGCGCCATCCAGGACCGCCTGGGCTAAGTGCGCTTCGCGGTTCTGGGAAGCGGTAGCCAGGGAAATGGCACGCTGATCGCCAGTGGTGACACGTTCATTCTGGTCGATTGCGGATTCTCGTTACGTGAAACCGAGCGGCGCCTGGCGCTGCTCGGGGTTTCGGCGCAGCAACTGAGCGCGGTGCTGGTCACCCATGAACATGCCGACCACGTGCATGGGGTCGGGTTGCTCGCACGCCGCTACAATGTACCGGTCTACATGAGCCAAGGCACCCTGCGCGGCTTGCGCAAGCCGGTGGATGTGGCCGAGTTCATCGGTTGTGGCGATGTACTGCGCATCGGCGCGCTGCACGTCAGCGCCGCGCGGGTCGAGCATGATGCCTACGAGCCGCTGCAGTACGTGATCAGCGACGGCCAGCGGCGCTTTGGCATGCTCACTGACCTTGGCAGCTATGATTCGCAGTTGCTCGAACGTTATCAGGGGCTCGATGCGTTGCTGATCGAAGCCAATCACTGCCGTGACCTGCTTGCCCGTGGCCACTATCCGCGCTTTCTCAAGCTGCGGGTCGGTGGCAGCCAGGGCCATTTGAACAACCACCAGGCCGCAAGCCTGGTGAAAGAGCTGGGCTGGAACAACCTGCAGCATCTGGTGCTGGCCCACCTCAGCAGCAAGAACAACCTGCCACAACTGGCGCTCCAGTGTTTCGTCGATACCCTCGGGTGCGATCCGAACTGGCTCCAGGTGGCGAATCAGGACCATGGGCTCGACTGGCGCCATATCGCCTAGCCCACCAACTCAGCAAGCGGAGCCCATCATGGAAAAACGCGACGAACTCTACCGCGGCAAGGCCAAATCGGTTTACAAGACCGACGACGCCGACCGCCTGATCCTCTTGTTCCGCAACGACACCTCGGCGTTCGACGGCAAGCGTATCGAACAGCTCGACCGTAAAGGCATGGTGAACAACAAGTTCAACGCCTTCATCATGCAGAAACTCGAAGAAGCCGGTGTGCCGACCCAGTTCGACAAGCTGCTGGGCGACAACGAGTGCCTGGTGAAGAAGCTCGACATGATCCCGGTCGAGTGCGTGGTGCGTAACTACGCAGCTGGCAGCCTGGTCAAGCGCCTGGGCGTCGAGGAAGGCATCCAGCTTTCGCCGTCGACCTTCGAGCTGTTCCTGAAGAACGACGAGAAGGGCGACCCCTTCATCAACGAATCGCATGTCGTTGCGTTCGGCTGGGGTACCGCCGAGCAGTTGGCCGAAATGAAGAAGCTGTCGCTGAAGGTCAACGAAGTGCTGAGCAAGCTGTTCGATGACGCCGGCCTGCTGCTGGTTGACTTCAAGCTGGAGTTTGGCGTGTTCCATGGCCAGATCGTACTGGGTGACGAGTTCAGCCCGGACGGTTGCCGCCTGTGGGACAAGGAAACCCGTAAGAAGATGGACAAGGACCGCTTCCGTCAGGGCCTGGGCGATGTGATCGAAGCCTACGAAGAAGTTGCCAAGCGCCTGGGCGTACCGCTGTAAGCGGTACGTTCACGCAAGCGTCTGATACCACGCGAATTTTTTTCAAAAAAAGTTTGCTAAAAGCGTAAACGCTGGTATGATTCGCGCCACTGGAGAGATGCCGGAGTGGTCGAACGGGACGGATTCGAAATCCGTTGTACTGGCAACAGTACCTAGGGTTCAAATCCCTATCTCTCCGCCATATATCGAGAACCCCCGTAGATTAAGGTCTGCGGGGGTTTTTCGTTTCTGGATTGTACTACTCAGTTGTACTACTCTCAGGTGCTGCTGTTGGGGCTTTGCCTTCCCTGTGGCAGAATGATGTGACAACCCATGTAGCACCCACGCCGTGTGACAAATCTTAGGTTGTTTGATAGTGGTGTTTGCCCGACCAATCCTAGATCGTAACGGCTTCAGCATTGAAGGCTTGCCCACACATGGATGATAAGGATTACTGGCGATCTGAACGGGTCGCGTTCCTGGCGCTGAGTCAATTGAAGGGCATCGGGTATTGGACTTTACATAAATGGTCTGTCGCAAGCATCAGTTTCAAGGATGTCTTGCGTGAACCAGCGAAGTTCGGTATTGAAAAGTCTGTCGCTGCGATTTCCCAGGGCACGGATGACCCTATTGAATTCGTATGGCGGCAGGGGTTGTCTGTGGCACGTCAGCTTGCCGCGATGAACGTTATACTCGTTTTCAAGGGAGAGCCTGACTTTCCTCAGCGTTTGCGTGATATTGCCGATGGGCCATCGTGGTTGTTCGTGCAAGGTGCGATAGACAATCTCTACCGGGCAACTGTTGGTGTCGTTGGAACACGAGAACCTTCAGAGGATGGAATTTTCCTTACTCGTATGGTTGTGGCTGCACTTCACGGCGTAAAGCTAGCGACTGTGAGCGGGCTAGCGCTGGGAATAGATCAGACTGCACATATTGAGTCCTTAAATTGTAATATCCCAACAATTGCAGTTCTCGGGACTGGTATTCTTGAGAACTACCCCAGGAACTCAGATCAGTTACGTGACAAGATTTTGAGTTTGGGTGGCACTATAGTTAGCGAGTACCTCCCGCATCAGAGCTACAGTGCAGAGAACTTTGTTCGGAGGAATCGAATTCAAGCGGCTCTATCGGACGTGCTGATTCCTGTAGAGTGGAGATTGAAAAGCGGGACAGCACACACTGTTCGCTATGCCAAGTCGTATGGTAAGAGAGTTTTCGCGGTGTCGCTGCCATATCACAATCAGGATACCTCTGAGCGAACGTTTATTCAGGATGAGTGCAGCGGTATGGCTTTCGAGCTGCCTCGTCAAAGCGATACGCTACGCAATATTATTGCAACGCTGTCTGATAGTGATCTGTTGGCTGAGGAAAGCGCTCTGGAAGAGACGGGTGCTTTGTTAGATGCTATTGGTGCGGTTGATAATGAAGGTCTTCAAGAGGAGGCTGATAAACCTCAGCCCTCTGCGTCTGGTCAATTACCGCTGATTTGATGAGGGGAGAACAAGGATGCTCGCATTAGTCGTTTCGCCTGAAGCTATTTACGATCGTACCGGTGTATCTGTGCAGACACTGAGCACGCTTGCAGCTATACGCAATCAAGGTACACCTGTATATGTCGTAACGAACAGGGGAGTGTCTGATGGTGTGGTATATCAGCTAAAGCAGAATGGAATAGAGTACGTTCAGGCTAACGGGAGACAAGGCGGTCAGCCAATCAGAGATATTTCACAAGCTCTTGGAATACAGTCTCATGATGTTATGGTATTGGCTGTAAACGTAATCGATATGCAAATGGCTAAAACAGGCGGAGCCATCTTGATTGCGGGAGCGTGGTCTACTGATAGGCGGGTAGTCGAATTGGGCATGAAAGTTGATTCAGTTGATCAGCTTCGAGAAGTCATTGATGTGACAAAGGGTTGGACAGGAAACTGGTGGTACTCAGGCAAAGGACCTTCTTATGAGGTTCGTGCTTTGGTCGATCTTTCCAGTAAGTATGTAAGTGATGATCAGGCGATATTTGCTAGGAAGGTAACCAATACGGCCAAGAATGGCGGTGCAAGGCTCGTTGCGTTACTGGCCGTGACATGCCGCTCAATGATGATCGATAGAGTGCTAACTGGGAAGCTGTTCTGGGGGTGTTATCCTTCCTCGTCGAGTGCTAATGATGACACTGAGGTCTTAAGTGATTTCGTGCAAAGGCTCAGAACGTCAGCATCTAATGTGCATTTTGCAAAGAGAGGCCAGCCATTATTCATTCGGCACTCTAACTCAGTGAAGCGCTCGACCTCTTTCGGTGGGGATCGAACCGATCCAGGAAATCAGATAGAAACCTTGCATCTGAATCCCGAATATCGCAGTCAGATTAAAGGGCGGAATGTATTAGTTATTGATGACTGTACAACTTACGGGGTTTCGTTTGCTGTTGCGGCTGCATTTTTGTACGCGGCCGGTGCAAGTCATGTGGTTGGTATTGCTCTTGGGAAATTCGGTAATCGCTTGAATCATACCACTATTGAGATTTCAAGTGATCCGTTTAAAGCTGTTGATAGTGCGGGCTATCGTGTGGTGTCTGTGGAGGGATTCGATGGTACTGCCGACGCTAATGCTCAGTCTGTGCTCCAAGCGATAATATCCTGATGCTGAAGACTGTCTACGCTGATTTTGTGTGGGTGGGTTTATTGCCTTTCGTTGTCATGGCTGAATACACAGGGTTTTGGGGTTTGATTCTACCAGGCAATGGGACAATCAATCTCGCTGCTGATGCCTTCTATCCTGGCAACGGAGAGTCTCATGGGTACCGTTAGAAACTTCCTCACTACAATCAAGAACAGCGATCAAGCACTAGAGCTTTTCAAGGATGGTGGAGAGGTGGCCGTAGACTCTGTACTAGAGGATTTCGGGATTGATGGTGTCTTGAAAGATATCCCTATCCTTAACATCGCTGTCAGCTTGTACAAGATGGGCAACAAGGTGTCTGCGTACTTCTTTGCCAAGAACATGCTTGCCTT
Source organism: Pseudomonas sp. NY15463 (assembly GCF_048068415.1). NCBI lineage: Bacteria > Pseudomonadati > Pseudomonadota > Gammaproteobacteria > Pseudomonadales > Pseudomonadaceae > Pseudomonas > Pseudomonas sp. NY15463. Next base: position 155,825 of record NZ_JBLUQD010000002.1, on the reverse strand, counting down.
CCTCGCTGAAATTGACAAGGTGCCTAACCAAAAGCGCATTGAGTTTCTAGATGAGAACTGTGCTGATGACGCTGGGATAGAGAACGTAGGTGAAGTGGCATTGATGATCTTAGACAAGCTGGATCATCCTAAGCTTGCTGCAATGCTTGGGCGAGCCTTTGCTCTCCTGACTCTTGGTACGATAAGCAAGTATTCTTTCGATATTTATGCTCACACAATCAAAATCATGAACCCATACCTACAGCAACAGCTAAAGCAATGTTACCAATTCAAGGGGATGATAGGTGTTGATCTACCAGCGGCTAACATTCTGGCGAACTATGGATTGCTTGAGGTTGGTTATAAGATAAACATCAACGGCCACACTACCAATATGCCTTTCTCCATAGGTACAACTCCATTTGGAGAAATGTTCTATAGCAAAATCCTTGTAGGAAGCAATTCTTACTGATTTCCCAGCCCCGCGCCGCGAGAGGTGAGCACCTTGGGCTTGTCTTTGGTTTCAGGCTGGAAAATATAAGTTGGGTGTGTGGCTGTGCATAATTGGCGTGGAGCTACTGGCGAGCAGCCAGAAGCGTGCTCCTGAAAATCTGGCGTGAAAGCTAGCGTTGTTAAACCACGAAATCCGGCGTCAGATATAAAGGTTCAAGCGGAACCAGAAATAACTCTGAGCACGTCTGTAGGATGGGCAAGCTGTGGCGGCTTGAGTGGCGGCCGACAGACTAGCTGTTCGCACTGGTAGAGTGGTGTTCGGATGTGGTGTGCATAGCATTGCAGGTTGGAACCCCCGGAAGACCTGGCTTACAGGCGGATTAACCTCTCATCTCGGAATAGATACACACCCTCCTAGACGGGGGTGTTTGAGAATGCCTGCTCGTATGTAGCTGCCTTCTTCGCACGTTGGACGGTCGAGGGGTTGATGCCCAGCTCAGCGGCTACAGCACGTACAGTCTTGCCTTCTGTCAGCAGGGCGAGGATTGCAGCATCATCAACTGTCTTGGCTCGTCCTTTGTAGACGCCTTTCTCCTTGGCCTTGGCGATGCCTTCACGCTGGCGCTCCTTCATCACTTCCCGTTCAAACTGGGCAAAGCTGCCCATCATGTTCAGCATGAGTTTCTGCATTGGTGAGTCTTCACCTGTAAATGTCATGTCCTCTTTGTGGAAGCGTACAGCCACACGCTTGGCATTCAGATCGGCAACGATCTTTAGCAGGTCGGACATGGAGCGGGCCAGGCGGTCAATAGAGTGAACGTGTACTACGTCGCCTTCTCGCACCCATTCAATCATGGCGAGCAACTGAGGACGATCAGTGGTGCTCCCTGACAGCTTGTCCTCAAACCGTTTGTCCAAGGTGATGCCATCAAGCTGACGATCAGTGTTTTGATCTGCTGTAGATACCCGGATGTAACCGATGTTAGCCATGTGCGTGTCCTTGTGTGCTTTTGCCTCTAGAGGTGTCCATTGTGTCTGTGTGCATTACCTGAGTCAACCCTAATGCACACGAATTTTCAAACATTTCTGTATGCACTGGATGTATGCCCTAGACCCTGATCTATTGCACACATACACGCAGTGCAAGGTCGCCCCATACCGTTAACGGAAGAGCTGAACGAGAGGAAAGGTGACGGCTCTGTTTTTCCGAGCAGCGTGGCGGTTGGTTCGAAAGCCTTGATGAGGGTTTTGAGAAATTGAGAAATAGAAAGCGCCTTGCTTAGCAAAAACGGGTTACTCCAGCGTTCGCTCTTCACCTGACTAGCCGCAGGCCAATGAAATCAAGGGTGCAAGGACTCGGGGTGGGTGGGGCAGTGTCTCCAGACCGGGGCAGATAAGGAGGTTTCGAATTGGTTTCTGTACGGTTTTTGAACAGTTTTTCTACGACTATTCGGTAACTGTATCTGGTGCTTTGAATGTGTCGCACATTACATAGAGCGAAGAGATTCGACTCCTGAGGCGATGGCTTCAGCGTTGGTGTCGAGGGTGGTAAGGATGCTCAGCATGTTGTCATGCACGTTGGTTGATCCACGTTGACTGATCCATAGCGACAGTTCCTCAAGGCCAGCACGTAGGGCTTGCTGGTTGAGTAAGAGTAGTTCCAGGGTGTCAGCGGTGATTGAATGTCCTTTGTTCATAAGTCTCTCCTATCTAGGGGGGGTGTTCGTATTGACCAGAGTTGTTAAAGGGGAAGTCTGAAGCGATATCATTAGGGTAGCGTGCGTTGTAGAACCGTGCGAGTAGCTAATAGAATATCGCTTTGTAATTGAAGAACACGCCTTTATAGCAGCAATGGCGGTAGCTGGGAGATTGGCAATAACTCTCCTTAGCCAGAAATCATCGATTTGATTGCTTGCTTGAACTCGTATGCTCTACCCTTTGCAACGAACTCAATATAGAGTAAGTCAGCCTCTGTCTTGATTTCTGTGTTGGTGTGAGCGGAGTAAGCAATCACATTGCGGCTAGCTACCCCTTGGCTTCGTATGTATTTTGCGATATACAATCCTTTGTATTTTTCATATGTGGTGTTGGTTTTTTGCATGTTTGGCTGCCATGTGCCGAGGGGGATGTTCAAATCCAGAATATAGCCTTTATAAAAGTTTATGTTAACAAGTTCAATTGCCTCTTCTGCGTTCGTGGCAAGTGTTACAGATAATCCCTTTGCTTCTAAATATTCGACCAACCATTCGATGTGCTCTGGCTCATCATCTAAGATGAATATTTCATTATTGCTAGTCTTGGTTGGTATGATCATATTTTCCAAATCCTTGGTGGAATTACTAAAGTGAAAGTGGTATTATTATTTTTTGAGGAATGAACTGCTTTGATGCCCCCGCCAAGTACTTTTTCTGCAATTTCCCTGCATATAAATAGACCGATTCCTGAGCCCTGTGCAACTTTTCCTTCCGCTTCTTTACTTCGGTAACCCATTTCAAAAATTCGATCAGCATCCGCATTATCAAATCCAATGCTGGCCCCGGAAATCGATACCACTAAATCATTCTTTTTGTTTACAGTGGGAGTGATTTCAATAATTTGGTCTCGTTTTCCGTATTTTAGCCAGTTATCAAAAAGATTAAGGAATATTTGCTTTAGCAGCTCTGGGCGGGCACTGATTCTGTATTGAGTGATTGGGTCTGTGAGTTCAAATCGTATTTTCTTTTTGTCTGCTGAAACCTGAAAAAACTGAAGTGACTCAATTATTGTTTGAGGGAGTATGCTGGTGGCGCCTTCGCGGGTGTTGCGTAGAACGGTTTTTTCAGACGTTTCAAAAAAGAAATCGGAGAGATAAGCTAGGTTGCGTATTAGTGTGACACACTGTTCTAGCTGCGCTCGGGAGGCATTGATTTTTTGTTTTACAACGGCAGGGCCATAAACATCGTCAGTAATGTTGTGTAGTGTTCCTATTACCCCGTTTAGAGGGTTAACGACTTGATGGACAAAATTTGCTAGAAACAGCAACCCGACGTCTTTGGATTGGCTTTCGATAGACTCGTTATCGACGGTTTTATTAGGCTCTTCGGTCATGATCGTTGCCTTAGCGAAATGGTATGGGAGTTAGATTTATATTCAAAATCCCCCCAAAGGGCGATTGCATCTAGCGTACTTTTGTACCGTTTAGTTATTTCTTCGATGGGGTCGCTTGCGATGATTTCACAGCTATCGCTGCTAATCCTATTTACAGTGTATTGGCTTTTTTGTAATGCCGATATGTATGCAATAAAAGCTGTGAATGCCATTTCGTCGATGTTGTAGCGACCAGCATCCATATGCACATCTTGGATGCTGATTCTACTTGCGTCAAAGAATAATGGTTTGAAGCGCCCCTCTCGTTCAATATCCTCCATTCGTGCTTGTAGAAGCTGGGCTAAACTATTTGCGGCATTAAGCATGGCATCCTGTGGTAAGTCTTTGAATACCATCTTTGAGTAGTGCGAGCCCACAGCTTTCGAGAGGGCAAGTGATAGTTGGAGGATTGAGCCTGAGGGGTTTTTGTACGAATTTAATAGTCCGTACTTCATAGCGATATCTGTATGTTGCTCCAACAATATTTGGATTTGATTACTTGGCCAGAGTCTGATTAGCGGTTTCCTGCGTTGTGCGTTCCAGTTATCCACCTGGGTAATGGCTGCGGGAGTAAATTGAGATGAGATGCACATAAGCAGCACATCAGCCTGATTGGAGTCTGCATAAGCAATTTTGCTCCAAACGGTGGGCCAGTCAACTGACCCTTTGTAACGTTTACATTCTACGAACCATTTTTCAGTGGTCTGAGTCAAGGAAAAATCGTTCTGTATTACTATGCCTTCAATATCGCGACCGCCGTCTGCTCCTGGCGTTCGCCATGTGACGTTGCTCATTCCTCGTGCAATCATCAAGTCGAAAACTAAATTTTCAAATTCTGTAGGGGTAATGCTTTTTAGTGTGGAAGTTTTGGTTGCTCTGGATGCCATGCTGTTTTTCCTTGATAAACATCGTCCTCTACAGCCCTTCTAGCAAATCTGACAACGTCATCCCAAGAGCATCAGCTAGAACCTTTGCAGCCTCAAGGCTAGGGTTGGCCGTACCCGTCTCAATGCGAGACATATAAGTGCGCATCACACCGCACCTGTCGGCAAAGGCTTCTTGGCTAATGCCCTGTTCTTTGCGTAAGTCGCGAACTCGTTGGCCGAAAGCTGTTCTGAGGGTCTGGTTTGTCTGCATCGGTGAATGATGGGGAGGTGAAGCCCAATCGTGAACACACCAAATGCTGACACACCAATCGTTACATTTTTCATCCAAAGGTGTCATCATGGCGCTTCTGTCAGGAAGTGCTCACCTAGGAATGCTCAATGAAAGCTGCTACTCGAATGCTTTGCCTGCTGCCGCTGATTGCATCTGCCGCGATGGCAGAAACCTACCCTAAGAAGACCTTGGTTGCTGGTTCGATGGTTTGCTTCAAGGGTGGTGACTGGAGGGATATGGTGGAGGCTTCGCTTGATCAGGATGAGGAGGCGGCTGAACGCCTGGTCGGCTCCGGCAAGTGCAGGACGGTTTCGAATGCCACTAAGGTCAGCTACATCGAGGAGGCCAAATTCATTGGTGACTCTGCACTGATCCAACTGCCGAGCGGCAAGACGGCTTTCACTGCGGATGGTTGGCTTCGTTGAGGCGTTTGGGTGTTCGTGCCATATTCACAGTACGGTAGCTTGAAGGGACTCAAAATGAAGCATCTTGTTATCAAGGTAGTCAGCTTCTTCGCATGGTTAAGTATTTTGTCTGGCGTCGTCATTGGCGCCATTCTGGGTTCAGAGATAGGCCATTGGCTGATTGGTGCAATACTGGGCTTTCTGGTCAGCTGCTTTGGTTCGGGCATCTGGTTCTTACTGGTGTCGATGCACGACAAACTCACGGTGATTGCAGATGCCGCCAGTGGTCATGGTTCTTCTGCTCAAAAAGGACCAAGCCATACACCTGAGGAAAAGACTCCGGGCTGGCTGGATGTGATTTCAGGTAACAAGCCATAAAGACTCAATACCATCCCACCTCCACTAGGTCGTTCGCACTGAAAGCGGCTAGTTCTCAGCAGTCCACGCACTATTGGTGAGGCTGCTGTTGACCTATCGGTCAAACGATGCACTTATGAAAATGATGCACCCTGTACGGCAGTACAGAGGGATACCCCAGATCAACAACAACCAATAGAAACCAAACCAGATGAGCTTGCCGCTCTTGTCTGTACGGTGCAGAGAGAACCAACGGAGTTGGAGTGGATACCCCGTGTCGCACCGATACAGGATAAATCCTTTCATTTTCTGGGGAATTGATATTCATCAGTTATATTCCCCAGTAACACTTGAGGTCAGTACGCCATGACCTTCGGTCGAGGTGTATCAAGCTTAGACCTGTCGGTCTGGGGTGGCCTTTGAGAGTGCGACACAGCGTATCTAACTAATATCCTGCGGTAATTCAGGAGGTGGTGTGAGTACACCTGCTCCTTATCTATATCCTGCGGTAATTCAAGTAGCATCGTCTTCCTCACCTTCTTCCCAGTACGAATTCTCCCACTCAGCCAATAGGCTTCTCACGAAGCTGCTATCCAAGCTGTAATCACATTCAGGATGCCCGTATTCGCCATGGACGCGTTGTTGCCTGTCCGACTGAGTCTGTAGTCGAGTTTTCAAGTGTGGGTGCTGGTGAAGGTAACGCTCGATACTACCAAGGGCAACTCGACCTCCTGCGGCTAAATACTGGGCTGTACGCTCTGAGATGGGCTCAGCAGTATTGCTTAAAAATCGAGGCAGGATTTCAGCCGTAGAAATGATGTCCAGACAAATCACTTCTTTAAGATGGCGTGGACGTACGTTCAACGTACCGTTGCTGTCGCCTACCGCGATGTAAACTCCAGCCATCACCGCGTCATCGACGAAGGACATGTTGTTGGCAACTGCCATTCGGATCAAGTGAGCAATGGGGTTGTGCGTCACCTTGGGCTTGGGGCCGCGCTTGGCCTTTGGCTTTGGGTCTTGGTTGGCACCGATGGTGTTTGGGGGGAATTGTAGAAAGAGGGGAATTTCGTCGTGCATGAGTGATCTCCTATGGTCAGTTCAGATGTGGTTCACGTCCTTCGGCGTAGTAGCCGGGTTGGTTTGGTAAATCCCAGACAATAAGAAGCCCCCATACAAGGCACTGGATGAGCAGTGGTTGCGGTGGAGGCTTCGAAGTTGTATGTCTGCTTACTGGGCAGGGTTGTATATTCGCACAGTACTCTCTCTTCTGTCAATAACTGGTTGCAATTTCTGTGCGGATGTGGCTAGGCCTGTCCTGGTGTTCTATTCGTTTTCCTGTCAGAGCACCAGTTTGGAAATGGCCTCCAGCTTTTGTACGGATGAAGCGCCTTGTGAGTAAACGTCAAATGTCACCGTTCCGGTTTCATGGCCTACCAGTTCGGCAATCAACGTTCCTTGCACGCCTGCTCTGACCAACTGAGTAATGACAGTTTTACGGATGGAGTGGAATACGTGTTGGGGGCCGTAACCCTGAGCCTCTTTGAGTCTGCCGAACGCCTTTGAGAGCGCGTCAGAACGTATACCGTACTTGTTCCTACTGTCCGAGGGGATCAGGTAACCGTCCTTCGAGTCGGTCCTCAAACGCTCCACAACGGCTCTGAGAGCAGGGTGGATGGGCACGACTCGGATACCTGCTGCGGTCTTGGAGTCCACGATATCAAAACAGTCGATACCATCTGGATTGATCAGGTGCTCAGTCCTCAACTGGCAAAGCTCCTCAATCCTGGCGCCGGTATATGCACCGAGCAGGATCAAGTCAGCCAGAGATGTAAGCCCGGTGTTCAGAGCTGCGTCATGCAACGCGGCAATTTCGCTTGGTTGGAAGTCCTTCCTTTGGCGGTCCGCACGTTCCTTGCCCCGTGTCTGCGGCAGCTCATGGTTTTCGAACGGGTTGGCCTTGTCTTTGAAATCGTCTCGCCAACGAGCGTCATGCTTCATTGCCCATTTCCAGAACACGTTACCGGCCAACAAGTATTGGGCAAGGGTCTTGCTCGCCAGTTTTAGGGAGTCGAGCCATGCCGAAACAGCGTCGAAATCGAGTTGGCGACTCTCTTTGGCGAGATACGCCGATAACTTCTCAAGCTTCGACTGCTGCTGATCAATCGTCTTGGTGGCGACATTCCGAGTTTCTCGATACTGGCGGAAGTTTGCGATGCGTTGCTTAGTGATCGGTGACTTGACCTTGTAGGCAGTAGGCTCAGTGAAGATGGCTTGCATCTCTTCCTTTTCCTCAGCCGAGAAGTCGTTTTTGTGAGCAATGAGGTCGCCCAAGGTTTCGATCAGCGCATTGTGAGCGAGGTCGTTGATTGCCAATTCCCTGTCCAGCCCCTGCTTCGCATAAGCTGCTTCTGCTGCTGCCTGGCGACGTAGGCCGCTTTCAGAATCGTTGAACACAAATCGGCGAAACTCTTCTAGGTCTGCTGGATCAATGTCGAGCGGCGTTACTTTTGACTCGCCTAGTGCCGTATCAATTTTGAGTTGGCGGATGATTTGGCTAAAGTCCTGTGCATCCTCTGCAATACGCTCCTTCCAGCCATCACCACGATTGCTTCGCTTGTCGCGTGCGGCCTTGATTTGGGACTTCCACCCAGCGAGAACAGAGAGGCGTCGAACCATCGCTTCGGAGCGAAGGCCAGTTTTCAGCGACTGGATCAGGACTTTCGCCCCGCCCATGGCGTTCTGCACGTCAGCAGGTACGGCGAGACGGACGTACCACGTCGATTCGCCCTTCTTCTGGATCAAATTGTCAGGCATGGAGGTGTCGCTGTGGGAAGAGAGGTATACAGTGAATTGTACTACTGATTTGTACCACTATTGAAGCTGAAAGCCCATCAGGTACGGGTTAAAAGGGCTTGGTGGTAGTGTGTGGTGAGTCCCTATCTCTCCGCCATTACAGAAGTAGTCAAAGCCCCCGAAAACGTTGACGTTTTCGGGGGTTTTTTCGTTTCCGGGCATACGGTTAGGGCAAGTTTAGGGCACAATTTGGCCATGATAGACCGCTTCAGACCTGGGTAGTCCAGGCAGATGGATCGTTTCTTAAGGGGTGATGGAGTGCATAAGGAAAGCTCGGTCGATGGCGGGTGCGGTGTAGATGGTCAGGTGGAATGATTTCGGCGTTGGGCTGCTTTCGGGGATTTTTATCTCGTTTCAGTTCGCACTTTGGGGTTTCGCTTTCTATCCGCCATTTTCCAATTCGGTGGACCAGGCGTTAGTAGCTTATTTGAAGGACGTGCTGGGGCCAGTTTTTACTGGTCTTGGTGGTGCGGGATTGGGTGCGCTTGCTGCCTATAAGTTTCAACAAAGTAATGAAGCTGAGAAGGAATTCAAAGAGACACTAAATGTTTTGCGCTTGGTGAAAATGCAGCTAGTAACCAAGTTGACTGAGCTTGCTTCAGTTAAAAAGACTTCGATACTGCCGTACGCTGATGACAAAGTTAGATTTGTTCATATAGGCCCGCTTCCTGAATCTGCTGGAATACAAGAGCGTGTCGATAGTAGGATTCTTAACGTACTTGCTGATGCGGGTGCGGCTGATGCTATTCAAGAAATTTTGTTAAGCGATCAGCGTTACTTTGCTTGTTTTGAAAACTTCAAAGAACGGAATAAAGCTTTGTATCAATTTCGGAATAAGCTTGATACTCTCGCTCTGGCCTCTGAGCAGGAATTTCCATTTGGCGTTCTAGTTAGAGCTCTAGAGCCTGGTCGGGTGATTGCTTTATATATGTGCACTGAAAATCTTTTATTGGTTCTTGATGAGGCGATAGAGAGTATTAATTCAGCCTTGGAGTTGGTGGGGAGTGCCTTGGATGAAAAGTTTGCTGCTAAGGGGGCAAAGAGTATGAAGTTTACGAAAGGGAGTTCCGAGGCGTTTGAGAAACTTCCCGCCCCTGGATTCACGCTTGAAGGGTTGGAATCCTTTATTGAAAGGGCGAGAAATTCCCCGCGGCAGTAATTGTCATCAAGCGCTAGAGAATTCTGGATGTAGTCCCCCACGAAAACGCGTCAAGTAACGTTCACTTGCGTACATCAACGCCGAATGATAGTTGGTCTAACGCACGCACCTCGCAATCCAGTATTTCCAAGTGTACAAATGGTGGGCCTATTTTCTATTCTCGCAGTTTAGGAGTATTTAGCCGATGTCACTTCAAGAAAAAACTTCAGACGTTCAGGGCTCGTGGATCCCTCTCTCGCAGTATTTCGATTATATCTGTGACTTTTTTCATCTGGATAGAAATTTAAAAACCAACGCTGCCAGGCAGAAATATCATGATGGCTGGATGGAAAAGTACCAAAAGTCTATAAGTGCCTGGACCGATTATGATGTGGCAATTTGGAGTGTGAGGGCTCGTCAATCTTTAAAGCTGTGTTTCAGTTCGACCTATTTTGCCCTCGAGTCTCAACGGGCTAGAAAGCAAGGAGTCATGGCCTCAGCTTATTATCTCGGATATTATTCCGTTCTTCATGCTATGTGGTCTGTAATCTATCTTGATCCGCAGCAAACCACGAAGAATGTGTATGATATTACGCACTCAAAAATATTAAACTTGTTCCACTCAGACTATGCTCACGGAAACAACAGTGTTCTCGGTTATAATGCGAAAAAAATTGTTGGGAATCTTAGATTTTTGCGTGAATACTACTCTTATCGTATGCCGCTAAATTCACCGCTTGATCAAGATCACGAGCTAGCCATGGCGTTCGCTTCTCTGGGGGGATTTGTTAAGCACTGTATACAGCTTGCGCACCTTCAGTCACAACTTCTGATGAAGTCTGCGATGAGAAAGAAAAAAGCGTCTGCCTCCCTGCCTCTTGAGCAATTACCGACGTTCGCAGATGAGTTTTTTGCGATTAATGGTAAAGAGCGAGAAATGACGCAGGAGAGATTGCTCGATCCAGCGGATGAATTTGCACTTCATGAGTCAATGAGCAAGGGTTGTGATATTATGGCTCATAGTTTAGCTTTCGATCATATGTTTGATGATTTTATGACCTGTCTGGGCGGCACTAATCCTGGCGAAGAAATTATTAGCGAAACAAGAAGGCTTGTTGGTGCGGCTCTTTATCCAAGAAAATGACGCTTGCTTATCTCCATGCTTGAGATTTTAAATCTGCATTTCAGATGAAATCTTTGTTAAAGCTGTGTTGAACATTTTGTCTCATGCAGCTTTGCACATTCGTGAAAATAGGAGTAATAGGCCTAGATTGCTACCCGCACAAATCTATTTCCTCTAGACCATTAGATTGTCAGTCGCGCTTTTTGAGATGTTCAAGATACAAACCTGACTGTAATCAGTACATCAATTCTTTCGATTGTGACAGATCGCTTGGGACAAGGCCGTCGTGATGTGCCGCTTAGGGAAACTCCGAGCAAGTCGCCCATCAGCCGGAAATGGACGGCTTGGGGATGCCGAAAAGCCCGATTTTCATCCGCTGATTATTGGAAAACCAAGACATAGCCTTGGTTTTCTGCCCCCACGGGCGCACCTCTCCCGCAGCAGGTAATAATTGCCGGCGCACTATCCGCAGATTCGACAGGGTAAACAGCGTGGTCAGTTGCGCCGTGTTCTTGGCCAAGCCACGGAAGCGGGTTTTCACATAGCCGAATTGGCGCTTGATCACACGGAAGGGGTGTTCGACCTTCGCTCTCACCTGCGCTTTGACCTTCACGATCTTGCGTCTGGCCTTTTAGAGCACGCTTCGTTTGCTCAAGTGTTTATAGGTGCTCCGACGAGCCGCAATCTGCCATATCGCCGGCCTTCTTTCATGCTCCGGCCGCTGCCCCACGCCGGTATAACCTGCCTCGGCACAGATAACATTTTCGTCGCCATGCAACAGATGAGCGACTTCCGTTACATCGGCCACATTCGCCGCTGTACCGTGGACGTGGTGCACCAGGCCCGACTCAGCATCGGCACCGATATGTGCCTTCATGCCGAAGAAATATTGGTTACCTTTCTTCGTCTGACGCATCTCGGGATCGCGTTTGCCTTCCTTGTTCTTGGTCGAACTGGGTGCGTGGATGATAGTGGCGTCGACAATGGTGCCCTGTCGCAATGACAGACCCTTGTCTCGCAGGTAATTGTTGATGATTTCCAGAATGCCCGCCGCCAACTGATGCTTCTCCAGCAGGTGTCGAAAATTCATGATCGTCGTGTCTTCGGGGATCGGAGCGCTGAGCGTCAGACGAACAAACTGGCGCATCGACGTCATCTCGTACAGCGCCTCCTCCATAGTTGGATCACTCAACGAGAAGCAGTTCTGCAGCATGGTTTCCAGTGGATACGGTTTGCGGCCACCGCCAGCCTTTGGGTAGTGAGGCTCGACCAACGTCACCAACCCGCTCCACGGAACCACCTGCTCCATCTCGGCCAAGAAATGCTCGCGACGGGTTTGCTTTCGCTTACCGGCGTACTCGAAATCGGAAAAGCTCATCTGGCTTATGGGATGGCGGGCTTGTAGAGGGCAGTTGGACGGAGGGCTATTTCAGCACAGGTCAGATGGCCCGTGCTGACTTGATCGGAGAATCCTTTGTGGGGGCAGTGGTAGGCACTGCTACTCGCGCGTATACCAACGAAGTCCTGCCCACCTACCATGCAGGCGATGTGCTCGTCAGCATCGAGGCGCAGGTCAATGGTGGCATTGGTCCGCAGCGCAGCATCACCAGTCTGATCATCAAGGCTTGAGCAGAGGCGCATATGTCGGAAATTATCCATTTGGCCATGGCGCTTGGGGCCTATGTATTGCTCGATCGCTTTCTCCGGTCGTACGCAATACGCAAATGGCTCGGGGTCGCTTTGATGGTGATAGGCCCCATCGGCTGTATTTTGGCAAGCCAGACCCGCTTTCTTGGAATGGACGTGGGCTTGCTGTCGGTCTATGCAGTCGGGTTGGGCGTAGGGCTGTTCCAGAGGCGGCGCCGGTTCGAATCGCTAGGCAGCAGTAGCCGTTAGCGGGCTGTTGCCACCGCAACCCTGCGCCGTTTCGACGTCCGCTAATGGCTCTGCCAAACGCCACGCCAGGACGCTTGGCTTGGATTCGAAAGCCGTTTTTCGTATCATTCCTGCGCCATCATTGTGTTGGCGGATCAAGGACTTAAAGGATTTTTATGAAAAAGCTGATCAAAGCAACCGTCGCTGTTGCTGTCGTTTCGGGTGTTGCCCTGCTGTCCGGTTGCACTGGCCAAGTGTACAACCAGCCGAAGAACTGCTCGTACGACTACCTGTTCCACCCAGCGGTTTCCATCTCCAAGATCATCGGTGGCTGCGGCCCGATCGATAAACTGCCTCAGCAGCAGTGATCTTGGCGATACCCCGATCAGGCCGCTAGCGGCTTGATCCAAGACCCCCGGCCATGGATGTGGCCGGGGGTTTTTGTTTTCAAGGGTGGCTTAGCAACGGCCTCGGCGCTGGTTTGCGGTAGTGCCTGAGGTAGGCGGATGAAAGGTCGAGATAGGGGGGGTAATTTTAAAAGTAGACAATATGTATACATAGATTGGAGAATGGCCGGGCGTCGCACTTCAAGGCCCGCGCACGCGTTGTCCAGATCTGTTCGTGGGCCACTGAGCACGGTGTTTGCCGGGCTGCGACCGAGCACGCGGCTGACCGCACCGCGTACTGACGGCACAAGTACAAGAACCGGAGTAAACGCATGTACAAAGTCACATCGCTTCCTGGCGACGATTCCCGTCCGGGCTGGTTCCACACCAGCGCCCAGCGCCAACCACGTCCGGCCCTTGCCGGGCACAAACGGGCGCGTTGGACCGTCATCGGCGCCGGCCTTACTGGCCTTGCCGTCGCCCGGCAGTTGGCGCTGAATTTCCCTGATCAGGAAATCGTGCTGGTCGATGCGCAGGAAGTGGGCTTTGGTTCGTCCGGGCGCAACGCAGGTTTTGCCATTGATGTGCCGCATGACATCGGCGCCAAGGACTACATCGGTGATGTCACCACGGCGATGAAGATCCTCAAGCTCAACACCTTGGGCCAGGACTACCTGCGCGAGATCGTGGCCGCGCACGGCATCGATTGCCAGATGTCCGAGTCCGGCAAGTACCAGGCCGCCGTGGGCGAGAAGGGCATCGCGATTCTTGAAGCCTACCGCTCAGGCCTTGAAAAGATTGGCCGGGCCTCCACGCTGATCGAGTCCAAGGACTTGCCTGCGCACATCGGCACCGCCTACTACAAGAAGGCCCTGCACATTCCCGGCACCTTGCTGTTGCAGCCGGCGGCGCTGGTCAAGGGCCTGGCTGACAACCTGCCGGCCAACGTCAGCTTGTACGAGAACACCGCCATCACCGCGCTGGAGCAGGGCGACAAGATCACCCTGGTACACGCCCACGGCAGCATCGTCACCGACAAGTTGATCCTGGCCAACAATGGCTTCGCCTCGCACTTCGGCTTTCTCAAGAGCCGCCTGTTGCCGACCTTCCTGTACGCCAGCCTGAGCCGTCAGCTGAACGAGGACGAGCAAGCGCGCCTGGGCGGTCAAGGCGTCTGGGGCGTGATCCCGGCGCACCCGTTCGGCAGCACTGTGCGGCGCACCGTCGACAATCGCATCCTCATTCGCAACAGCTTCAACTTCTACCCCGATGGTCGTCCACGGCGCCACATGCTACAGCGCCACCTGCCGACCCACCGCAAGTCGTTCGAACGGCGCTTCCCGATGCTGGGCAACGTCGATTTCGAATACACCTGGAGCGGTGCGATCTGCCTGTCCGAGAACCACGAAGGCTTTTTCGGCCAACTGGCGCCCCACGTCTATGGCGCACTGTGCTGCAACGGCCTGGGCATCACCCGCGGCACCGCCACTGGCAAGTTGCTGGCCGATTGGCTGGCAGGCCAGCGCAACGAGCACATCGACTTCCTGCTGGCCTCGTCCGGCCCCAACAAGACCCCGCCGCAACCGTTCCTGTCGATTGGCGTCAACTCGGTGTTGAAGTGGGGGCAGTTGCGCGCGGGCCTGGAAGTCTGAGTGTTTCCTCCCCCTTGACGTGCAGATCAACCGTTTCCATCAGTTGCTGACCCGGCGTACGGGCCTTGGCTGGGCCATGAGAAGTCGCGTGGCTCACGCCGGCTACGGCAGACGGATCTTCTTTGTGGTGATGTTCTGGGCCTGCGCGGTGATCCCGTGGTTCGCGGTGTACGCCTTCGTGCCCAAGCTGTTCAGTGCGCTCAACCTCACCGGTAATCCGACGGCCTTGTAAGCCGCCAGCGCGGGGCACGGCGCTGTTGCGAGGAGCCCCGCGCTGGGTTTACCAGCGCAGCGAAACTGTGCCCAGCAGCGTGCGCTCTTCACCCCAGTAGCAACGCCCGGCGTTGTTGCAACCGGCCACGTACTCCTTGTCGAACAGGTTGCGCGCATTGATCTCCACCGACCAGTTTTCGTCGATGTCGTAGCCGACCTTGGCATCCACCAGGGTCACGTCACCGCTGTCCAAGGTGCCGTACAGGCTGATCGGGGTGTAGGCGAAGGTGCTGTCGAAGTGGCGCACGCCGGTGCCGAGCTGCAAGCCCTTGAGCAAGCCGTCACGAAAGCGATAGGTGCTCCACACCGACGCTTGGTTGCGCGGCACGCCGGTCATCTGGTGGCCTTCGAGCAGCGAACCTGCCTGATCCTTGGTGATACGCGAGTCGGTATAGGTGTAGGCCGCCGTCAGGTTGAGGTTGTCGGTCAGGTCGCTGTTTAGCTCCAATTCCACGCCCTTGGCGCGGCTGGCGCCGATCTGGCGATAGTCACCGGCATCGAACACCACGTCGTCTTTCTTGCGCAGGTCGTACACCGAGGCGGTGAAGGCGGTGTTCCAGCCCTTGGGCTCGTATTTCACGCCCACCTCGTACTGTTCGCTAGTGGTCGGGGCGAGCGCGCCGTTCTGGCTTTCGGTCTGCTGGGTCGGGGCAAAGGCGGTGGAGTAGCTGAAGTACGGCGACAGGCCGTTTTCGAACTGGTACATCACGCCGGTTTGCCAGGTGAAGTCGCTGTCCCAGTTGTCCATGTCGGCGGGCAGGTTCAGAGTGCCTGCCTTGTTGCGGAACTGGCTATTGGCGCGGTCCAGGCGCCCGCCGAGCAACAGCACCCACTGGTCGACCTTGGTCTGCCACTGCGCGTAGAGGCCATACAGGGTCTGTTCGAGCAGGGCGTTCTGCACGTGGAACGGCGCACTCGGCGTGCCGCTCCACACCGGGTCGAACACGTTTTCGAGGCGGCCGACACCTGCGTCCCAGTCCTGGTTGAACGAGGTGCGGTCAAGGCTCGCGCCCACCAGCACGGTATGCTCCATCGCGCCTTGCTCGAAGTGGCCTTCGAACTGGTTGTCCAGCGAATAGGCGATCGAGCGGTTGTAGCGGTCGTAGTACTGGACATTCATGGAGGTGCCGAAACCACCGTCCTCCAGGCTACCCGGCCAGGTTTCCTGGCGGTCGATGCGCGACTGCATGTAGCGCGAGTTCTGGCGGAACTGCCAGGTGTCGTTGAAGCGGTGGCTGAACTCGTAGCCCAGGCTCCAGGTTTCACGCTGGAAGTTGTCCCAGTCGGGGTTGCCCGACAGCTGGTCCTTGTCGATCTTGCCGTTGGGGTTGTGCAGCAAGGTGCCGGCAGCCGGGTGGCCCAGCTCCATCAAGGTGCGGTCGCGCTGGTAGGTGGCCAGTACGGTCAGGCTGTTGAAGTCATCGAAATTCAAGGTCAGCGACGGCGCGAGGTATAGACGGTCGTCCGGTTGATGCTCGACCTGGGTGTCGGACTTGCGTCCCATCATCACAAGGCGCCCGAGGATGTTGCCTTCATCGGTCAGCGGGCCAGACACATCGACGCCCAACTGGCGGCGGTTGTGGCTGCCATAGCTGAGCTGCACCTCGCCCCGGGCTTCGGCGGTGGGTCGTTTGCTGACCAGGTTGACCACGCCGCCGGGGGCGTTTTCACCGTACAGGATCGAGGTCGGGCCGCGGAACACTTCCACTCGCTCCAGGCCGTAGGGTTCGCTGCTGGTGTCGTAGCGGTTGCCTTGCACCCGCAGGCCGTCGCGCAACAGGCCATAGCCCCAGTCGGTGGCGTTGAAGCCGCGGATGAAGAACAGGTCGCCGGCTTGCCCGTCACCTCCGGCGAACGGCGGCGAAAAGATGCCCGGCACATAGCCGAGCACTTCAGTGAGGGTCTGCGATTGCTGGTCGTCCATGCGTTTGCGCGTCACCACCGAGACCGAACGCGGGGTCTCGGCCAGGGCGGTGCTGGTCTTGCTCGCCGTGGTGCTCGCCACCGCGCGATAACCGGTGTCTTCCTGGCCACTGCCATTGAGCAAGGCGGCGCTGATGGCGGTGGCATCCAGTTGCAACGCGCTGCCTTCGGCGGCCGGTTGCAGGACATAACCGGCATTGCCCTGCGGCACAGCCAGCAGGCCGCTGCCGTGGAGCAGGCGCGTCAGGCCCTGGGCCACGCTATAGCGGCCGTGCAGGCCTGGGCTGGTCTTGCCGGCCGCCAGCTCGTTGCTGCCGGCCAGATAGATGCCGGCCTGGCCGCTGAACTGATTGAGGGCGGCGGCCAGCGTGCCGGGGGCGATGTCGAAGTTCTGCTCGGTGCTGGCGGCTTGCTCGGCATGCGCCAGGGTGGCCGGCAGCAGCAGCGGCGCGGCGGCGCAAAGGGTGAGCGGCGCGGTGAGCGCCAGGCGAAGCAAGGGGTGGAGAGGCATCGGCATGCGGGTCCCTGGAATCGATACGGCAGGTTGATGGGGGTTGCCAGGGGTAAACCGAATGAGATTGAAAAAGGGGAACTGTGCAGCCGGTTTTTTTTCAGGTGTTTGCCTCAGGGGCCGCTTTGCGGCCCTTCGCGGCCGGACGGCGCCCCGGTGAGGCCGCTCCTACAGGAGGGCGCGCGCAGGGCCGGTTCAAACCGGTTCCAGGGTTACCCACCATGGCGTCAGGCGCTGCACCCGCACCGGCAACGCCGCTTGCAGCAACGCCAGCGCGCGGTCGGTGTCGTCCAGCGGAAACGCGCCCATCACCGACAAGCCGGCCACCGAGGGATGCCAGCCCAGGTGGCCATGGCGATAGCGGCCCAAGGTCTGCAGCAACTGCGCAAGCGGCATGGCCTCGGCGTTCAGGCGCCGCTCGATCCACGACTGCCCGGCGCTCTGTGCGGGGCCGCTGGCGCCGATGGCCTGGGCGCTGAAGTCGACCTGCTGGCCGGCTTGCACGATGCGCCGCTCGCCGCCCAGTGCAGTGCACACCTCGACCGCCCCGGCGTACACGTTCAAGCGCGTGTTGTCGCCTTGCTGGCACACCGCGAAGCGCGTACCCAGGGCCTGCATGCGGCCTTGGGCGGTGTCGACGAAGAACGGACGCTGCGCGTCATGCGCGGTGTCCACGAGGATTTCGCCAAAGCGCAGGCGCAGCATCCGGGCCAGTGCCGAGAAGTCCAGGTCGACCGCGCTCTGAGCGCCCAGCCACAGCTGGCTGCCGTCGTTCAGGCGGGTCTGCCGGTTTTCGCCGATGCCGGTGGAAAGATCTGCGGTCCAGCCCGACAGCGGCGCACCGCGCCAGGCCTGCCAGCCAAGCAGCGAGCTGGCGCCGCACACCAGCAGGGCCTTGAGCCCCGCGCGGCGGCTGAAGCGGTGCGGCTCATGCTCGCGCAGGGCATGCCCGGCAGCGCCGCCTTCGGCCAGCAGCGGGGCGAAGCGTTCGCCCACGCGCTGCATGTACAGCCAGGCGGCCTGGTGCTCGCCGTGCTGGTCGAACCAGTGCTGCCACTGCTGGCGCAGCTGCGGGGCAACCGGTTCATCCTGCAATTGCACATACCAGTGCGCGGCCTGTTGCAGGCTGGCGTGGCTGAGTTTCTGCGTGGGCAGGTTCATCGGCTCACTCCACCAGCACGCCGTCGAGTTCGGCTTCGAGGATGGCGCAGTGCAAGAAGGCTTGGGCCAAGTACTTCTTGATCATCCGTTCGCTGACGCCGATGCGCGCGGCGATGTCGCGGTAGGCCAGGCCGTCGACCTGTGCCAGCAAAAAAGCCTGGCGCACCTTGGCCGGTAGGCGCAGCAGCATGGCGTCTACCTCGTGCAGGGTCTCGACGATGATCGCGCGCTGCTCGGGGGAGGGCTGCACCGCTTCGGGTTGCAGCGCCAGTTGCTGCAACCAGGCGTGCTCCAAGCGCTGGCGGCGCCAGTGGTCTACGCACAGACCGCGGGCGATGGTGGCTAGGTACGAGCGCTCGCCGCGGGCGCCGTCGAAGCTGCGCGGGCGCTGGACCAGCCGCACGAAGGTGTCCTGCACCAGGTCGGCAGCTTCGCAGCGACAGCCCAGACGCCGGTGCAGTACGCCCAGTAGCCAGCGCGAGTGGCTGTGGTAAAGGGTGTGGAGCGAGGCATTCACTTCAGGTATCGAAACCACGGCGGCATCCGGCGCGAGCGCTATTTATGTGCAAATGAGAAGTGATCGCAATAGTAGGGGCGCGCGACGAATACTGCAATCGGCCTGAGACAACCTGCCGCCTTGCCTGGCCGTGCACAATTTGTTTGTGCTGGCAATTCGGTTACAATCCGCCGCGAAACGATTCAGCGTGTCGGTCAATTCGACGAAAGACTGGATCGTCTTCGGGTTCTCTAGCTGCTGAACAATGATCACAAAAAGCCCGCGCTGAAGAACATGGAACACCCGGGCCAGCCACAGGCCCTCACTCCGTTCTACAACCCTGGAATCGATCAATGTTCAAGAAAGCTGGCAAGACCTTGCTGGGTCTGGCTGTTGCGGCGAGCTTCATGCACGCCCACGCCGAAGAGACCAAAAAAGTTGACGTGCTGCTGGTCGGCGGCGGCATCATGAGTTCCACCCTGGCGGTCTGGCTCAACGAGCTGGAGCCGAGCTGGTCGATGGAAATGGTCGAGCGCCTGGACGGCGTCGCCGAAGAAAGCTCCAACGGCTGGAACAACGCCGGTACCGGCCACTCCGCGCTGGCCGAGCTGAACTACACCCCGGAAGACAAAGACGGCAACGTCAACATCACCAAGGCCATCGAGATCAACGAGTCGTTCCAGATCTCTCGTCAGTTCTGGGCCTGGCAAGTGCGCCAGGGCGTGCTGAAGAACCCGCACTCGTTCATCAACACCACCCCGCACATGAGCTTCGTCTGGGGCGATGACAACATCAAGTTCCTGAAGAAGCGTTACGACGCCCTGCAGCAGAGCCCGCTGTTCCGTCCGATGCAGTACTCCGAGGACCACGCGCAGATCGCCAAGTGGGTCCCGTTGATGATGCAAGGCCGTGACCCGAATCAGAAACTGGCGGTCACCTGGACGCCGATCGGCACCGACGTGAACTTCGGCGAGATCACCCGCCAGTTCGTCGGCCACCTGAAGGCCCAGCCGAACTTCGACCTCAAGCTGTCCAGCGAAGTGCAGGACATCACCCGCAACGAAGACGGCTCCTGGCACGTCGAGTACAAGAACCTGAAGGATGGCACCGAGCACGCCACCGACGCCAAGTTCCTGTTCATCGGTGCTGGCGGCGGTGCGCTGAAGCTGCTGCAGAAGTCGGGCATCCCTGAGGCCAAGGAGTACGCAGGTTTCCCGGTTGGCGGTTCGTTCCTGGTAACCGAGAACCCTACCGTTGCCATGCAGCACATGGCCAAGGCCTACGGCATTGCCTCCACCGGTGCGCCACCCATGTCGGTTCCGCACCTGGACACCCGCGTGCTCGACGGCAAGCGCGTGATCCTGTTCGGGCCATTCGCGACCTTCTCGACCAAGTTCCTGAAGAACGGCTCGTACCTGGACCTGCTGAGCAGCACCACGATGCACAACGTCTGGCCGATGACCAAGGTCGGTATCGAGCAGTACCCGCTGGTGGAATACCTCGCCGGTCAGCTGATGCTGTCGGATGACGACCGCTTCGAAGCCCTGCGCACCTACTTCCCAGAGGCCAAGAAAGAAGACTGGCGCCTGTGGCAGGCCGGTCAGCGCGTGCAGATCATCAAGCGTGATGCCGAGAAGGGCGGCGTGCTGAAGCTGGGCACCGAAGTGGTGGCCTCGCAAGACCGCACCATCGCAGGCCTGCTGGGCGCCTCGCCAGGTGCTTCGACCGCTGCGCCGATCATGCTCAACGTGCTGGAAACCGTGTTCAAGGAAAAGGTCGCCACCCCAGAGTGGCAAGCCAAGCTCAAGGAGATCATCCCAAGCTATGGCACCAAGTTGAACGACTCGGCCGCCGCCACTCAGAAAGAGTGGAACTACACCGCCGAAGTATTGCAACTTGAGAAGCCGCCGGTGATCGACCAGAGCGTCGGCACCAGCGTTGCGCCGATCGCAGCGCCTGTCGAAAGCAAGCCTGCCAACGACATGGCCCTCTAAGGCCTGAGCGTGTGCCGGGGTAACCCGGCAACCCCCGCCCCGAGCTTCGCCACTGGCGGACTCGGGGCTTTTTTGTGGGCTTTTTGAAGTTCCTGCTGCGCCTGGTCAGCTCAACGCTGGCGCAACACGCACGCCAGCAACCCTGGAAACCGTTCGTCCAGAATGTCGCTGCGCAGCGAGTTCATGTGCGTGGTGCCGACGTTGCGGGTGTACACCAGCCCGGCCTCGCGCAACACGCGAAAGTGATGGGACATGCTCGACTTCGGACGCCCGCCGTCCAGTTCTCCGCAGCTGGCTTCGGCGGTGCCGGCCAGATGGCGGACGATCTCCAGGCGCACAGGGTCGCTCAGGGCATAGAGCAGGCGCTCCAGCGTGAGGTTGTCGGGGGAGGGGTGGGTATAGGCTCGCATGGCCGACATGATAACGGGGGTTTCCAAAATTGCCATAGTTCGAATATGATCGAACAATCGTATGCAACCCATCCCCTGGAGTTCCCCCATGTCGGCATTGTTCCAGCCCTATACCCTCAAAGACGTGACCCTGCGCAACCGTATCGCCATTCCACCGATGTGCCAGTACATGGCCGAGGACGGCCTGATCAACGATTGGCACCACGTACACTTGGCCGGTCTTGCCCGTGGCGGCGCAGGCCTGGTGGTGGTCGAGGCCACCGCCGTGGCGCCAGAAGGGCGCATCACCCCCGGTTGCGCCGGAATCTGGAGCGACGCCCATGCCCAGGCCTTCGTGCCGGTGGTGCAGGCGATCAAGGCCGCAGGCTCGGTGCCGGGCATCCAGATTGCTCACGCCGGGCGCAAGGCCAGTGCCAATCGCCCTTGGGAGGGCGATGACCACATTGCCGCCGACGACGCTCGCGGCTGGCAGACCATCGCCCCGTCGGCGATCGCCTTCGGTGCCCACCTGCCGAAAGTACCGCGGGAGATGACCTTGGAGGACATCGCCCGGGTCAAGCAGGACTTCGTCGATGGCGCCCGGCGCGCTCGCGAGGCCGGTTTCGAGTGGATCGAGCTGCACTTCGCCCACGGCTACCTGGGTCAGAGCTTCTTCTCGGCGCACTCCAACCAGCGCACCGACGCCTACGGCGGCAGCTTCGACAACCGCAGCCGCTTCCTTCTGGAAACCCTGGCCGCCGTGCGTGAAGTGTGGCCTGAGCACCTGCCGCTGACTGCGCGTTTCGGCGTGCTGGAATATGACGGGCGTGACGAGCAGACCCTGGAAGAGTCCATCGAGCTGGCGCGCCGTTTCAAGGCCGGTGGCCTGGACCTGCTGAGCGTCAGCGTTGGTTTCACCATTCCTGACACCAACATCCCGTGGGGTCCTGCGTTCATGGGCCCAATCGCCGAGCGCGTGCGCCGTGAGGCGGACCTGCCGGTGACTTCGGCGTGGGGCTTTGGTACGCCGCAACTGGCCGAAGGCGCGCTCCAGGCCAATCAGCTGGACCTGGTGTCGGTTGGACGTGCGCACCTGGCCGACCCGCACTGGCCGTATTTCGCGGCCAAGGAGCTGGGCGTGGACAAGGCTTCGTGGACCTTGCCTGCACCCTATGCGCACTGGCTCGAGCGTTATCGCTGAGGTGTGAAGGGGCTGCTTTGCAGCCCATTCGCGGGTGAACCCGCTCCTACAGGGATCTGCGTTGCGATGAAGGGGCTGCCTTCAGGCTGGACGCTACCCCTGTGGGAGCGGGTTTACCCGCGAAGAGGCCTGCACAGGCTAAAACCGATCCAACCGGTAATACGAGGTTGCCAATCCAGCTGACTGCTCCACCATCTTCCCCACCCACTCCGCCGTCACCGCCGCCTGGGTCAAGCCCAGATGCTGGTGCCCGAACGCCAGCAGTACCTTGCCTTCGGCCACCCGGTCAATCACTGGCAACGAGTCCGGTAACGAGGGCCGCAAGCCCATCCAAGGCGTCGCCCCCTCGGCACTCAAGTCCCTCTTGAACAACCCCTGGCTCAGCCGGTGCAACTGCCACGCCCGCTGCATACTCGGCGGCGCGTTCAGCCCTGCGAACTCTACTGTGCCGGCCAGGCGCAAGCCGCCTTCCATCGGGGTCATGATGAAGCGGCGTTCCAGCGACGTGACGGCGAACGGCAGGCGTTGATGCTCGTTTGGCAGCATCAGGTGATAGCCGCGCTCGGTGTCCAGTGGTACGCGCTTGCCGGTCAGTGCCTTGACCAACGCGGCCGAGTGCGCGCCACAGGCCAGCAGCACCTGGCGCGCCTGCAACGCGCCCTGAGCGCTGTCCAGCCTGACCCCATCGTGCTGCACGCGTGCGTTGGTGATCTCGCGACTGGCGAACTGCACACCGGCTGCGAGCGCGGCATCGAACAGGGCGCTGACCACCCGGTACGGGTCGATGAAATGCCCGGTACGCGGAAAGAACAGGCCCCCTTGCAGTGATTCGCTCAACTGTGGCGCCGCATCGCGCACCTGCTGCGCTGGCCAGAATGTCACCGGCACCGCCTGCTCCTGCATGCGTGTGCGCAATGCTTCCAGCGCCTGGCGCGATTCGTGGCGCTCGAACACCAGCAGCGAACCCTGCTCATGGAACAGGTCACTGCGCCCAAGACTACCGAGCAGTCGTTGCCAGGCCCCAAGGCTGGCTTCGTTGAGCGCGCGCAGGCCGGCAACGCTGCGCTGGAACGGCGTCGGGCGCAGGTTGAGCAGCAGCCGGGTGAACCACGGCAGGGCACGGGGCAGGTACTTCCAGTCCAGGCGCAGCGGGCCCATGGGGTCGATCAGCATGTTCGGCAGGCGCTTGAGGATTGACAGGTCGGCAATCGGGAACACCTGCTCGCTGGCCAAATGACCAGCATTGCCCCAAGAGGCACCATGGCCTGGGGCCTGTCGATCAATCAGCAGCACCCGCTTGCCCTGGCGTGCCAGTTGCAGCGCGCAGGCCACGCCGACAATGCCGGCGCCGACCACAGCGATATCGGTGTCGAGGCTGGCCATGGCTCAGGCTTCCCGCTGGCTGTCGAGCAGCCGACGCAGGTGTAGCGGGTTGGCATGTTGCAGAGCGCTGGGCAGCAGCGCGTCGGGGAAGCCCTGGTAGCACACCGGACGCAGGAAGCGTAGGATCGCTGCCGAGCCCACCGAGGTGCTGCGGGTATTGGAGGTCGCCGGGAACGGTCCACCATGCACCATCGCGTCGCAGACCTCCACCCCGGTGGGCCAGCCGTTGACCAGGATACGCCCAGCCTTGCGCTCAAGGATCGGCAACAGTGCGCGGGCGGCGTCCAGGTCGGCGTCGTCCATGTGCAGGGTGGCGGTCAGTTGGCCTTCCAGGTGTTCGGTCACTTCACGCATTTGATCATCGCTGGTGCAGACCACCACCAGTGAGGCTGCGCCGAACACTTCGGCGTGCAGCGCCGGGTCGGCGAGAAACGCGTTGGCCTCGGTGAGCAACAACTGCGCTTGGCACTGGTTTGGCCCTTGGGCCGGTAGGCCGCGGGCGGCCAGCTGGGCGTTGCGGTTCTCCGCCAGCGCGGCGATGCCGGCCTGGTAGGCATTGAAGATGCCGGGCGTGAGCATGGTCTGGGCCTGAGCCTGGCGCAGGTGCTCGCTGGCCGTCTCTATGAAGCGCTGCAACGCCGGCCCCTGGCGGGCGATCACCAGGCCCGGGTTGGTGCAAAATTGCCCGGCACCCTGCGTGAGCGAGGCGACGAAGCCCTGAGCCAGTGCTTCGCCACGGTTGTGCAGGGCGGCATCGAACAGCAGCACTGGGTTGATCGATGCCATCTCGGCGTACACCGGGATCGGCTCGGGGCGGGCTTGGGCTGCCTGGCACAGGGCGAGGCCGCCGCTGCGCGAGCCGGTAAAGCCCACGGCCTTGATGCGCGGGTCGCTGACCAGGCCGATGCCCACTGCGCGTCCAGCGCCGTACAGCAGCGAGAACACGCCCTCGGGCAGCCCGCACAGTTGCGCAGCCTTGGCCACGGCGCGGCCGACCAATTCGCCGGTGCCGGGGTGCGCGCTGTGCGCCTTGACCACCACCGGGCAGCCCGCAGCCAGTGCCGAGGCGGTGTCGCCGCCAGCGACCGAGAAGGCCAGCGGGAAGTTGCTGGCGCCGAACACCGCCACCGGGCCCACGGCCACTTGGCGCTGGCGCAGGTCAGGACGTGGCAGGGGCTGGCGCTCGGGCAGGGCGGTGTCGACGCGCACATCCAGCCACTCCCCGGCGCGCACCACCCGTGCGAAGCTGCGCAACTGCGTGCTGGTGCGGCCACGTTCGCCCAGGATACGTGCGCTGGGCAGGCCGGTTTCGGCAACCGCGCGTTCGATCAGTTCATCGCCCAGGGCTTCGATCTGCTCGGCGATGGTTTCAAGAAAGCACGCCCGTTGTTCGAGCGAGGTGTCGCGGTAGGCATCGAACGCTGCCCAAGCCAGGGCACAGGCCTGGACTACTTGCTCGGCGCTGGCGCCGGGGTAGGCGGGTTCGAGTGGCTGGTCGGTGGCCGGGTCGATGGCGTGGATCGGCGCCTCGGTGCCGGGCACGGCGCGTTGGCCAATCAGCAGGTTGCCGGTGAGGGGCATGGAGGTGTCCTTTGCAAATGAATTCGGGATGCCGTCTTTGTAGGAGCGGCACAAGGCCGCTCCTACACGGGGCGTGCGTTGCAGTCGGGTATCAGGCGATGTTCTGCTCGGCCGACCAACTGGCGTACCACTGGCGGAACAGCGCGTATTGCTGTTCGGCATAGTTGCGCTGGG
Organism: Pseudomonas sp. NY15463; assembly: GCF_048068415.1. NCBI lineage: Bacteria > Pseudomonadati > Pseudomonadota > Gammaproteobacteria > Pseudomonadales > Pseudomonadaceae > Pseudomonas > Pseudomonas sp. NY15463. Next base: position 130,232 of record NZ_JBLUQD010000002.1, on the reverse strand, counting down.
CATCGGTCAGCACGTCGGTCTCGTTGAAGTGCAGGCTGTACTCGGTGTCGCCGTTGAGCACCATCAGGTGCTTGTAGTACAGCACCAGGTCGCAGCCTTCATCGAACGATGACAGCACCGCCAGCGCCGACTCCAGCTCTCGGGCCAGGCGGCGGGCACGGGCATCGCCCTTGGCGGCCTGCTTGCTCAAGCTGACCAGTTGCAGCACTTCGCGCGGCAGTGCGTTGCCGATGCCGGTGATGGCGCCGGTGGCGTTGCAGTTGACGAAACCGTGTACCACTTGCGTGTCCACACCCACCATCAAGGTCACATCGTCATCTTGCGAGGTGATGTGCTCGGCGGCGTAGCGCAGGTCGGCAGCGCCGCCGAATTCCTTGAAGCCGATCAGGTTTGGGTACTCGCGGCGCAATGCGAAGAACAGGTCGGCGCGGGTGGCGAAGCCGTAGTAGGGGCTGTTGTAGATCACCGCCGGCAGCTTCGGTGCGGCGCCCAGGATCGCTGAGAAGTGCTGCTGCTGGGCGCCCAGCGAGGCGCCTCGGGACAGCACGCGGGGGATCACCATCAGGCCGGCAGCGCCGACCTTGGCAGCGTGCGCCGCGTGGGAGACGGCTTCACGGGTATTCACCGCGCCAGTGCCGACGATGGTCGGGATGCCAGCGGCCACCAGGCGCGCGACGCCTTCCTGGCGCTCGGCCTCGCTCAACAGCGGCCAGTCGCCCATCGAGCCGCAATACACCACCGCGCTCATGCCGGCCTCGATCAGTTCGCGGCCCTTGCGTACCAGGGCATCGAAGTCTGGCTTGCGCGCGGCGGTGCACGGGGTCATCAGGGCGGGCATGGTGCCGGTGAAAATGTTGGTGTTCATGGGGTCACTCCTTGCACTGTTCAGTCAGAAAGAACGCCGGGGTCAGATGCCCCAGGCGAAAGGGTCTTGTTCGTCGATCAGCAGGGTGCTGTCGGCGGTCATGTAGGCGCGGCCGGTGATGAACGGGCGAATGCGCTCGCCGAGGCGTTCGAAGCGGCCCTGGAACTGGCTGCCGGTGATACTGGCCTGGGTCCAGACCTGGCCCTCGGCGAGCTTGCCGTCGGCGGCAAGGCACGCGAGTTTGGCGCTGGTACCGGTGCCGCAGGGCGAGCGGTCGTAGGCCTTGCCGGGGCACATCACGAAGTTGCGGCTGTCTGCGTTGGGGTCGTCTGCGAACAGTTCGACATGGTCGATTGGCGCACCGTGCTCGCCGGTGATGCCCTGGGCTGCGAGGGCCTTGAGCAGGGCCCAGGTGTAGTCGGTCAGGGCATCGCGGTTGTCCAGTTCGAGGCGCAGGCCATGCTCACTGACCAGGAAGAACCAGTTGCCGCCCCAGGCAATATCGCCGTGAACGATGCCGTGGCCCGGGACGTCCACCGCTATCTGCTGGCGATAGCGGTAGGCCGGTACGTTGCCGATGGTGATGGCGCCGTCCTCATGCAGGGTGGCACTGACCTGGCCGACCGGGGTGTCGATCTGGTGCTCGCCTGGCTCGATCAGGCCCAGATGGTGCAGCGAGGCAACCAAGCCGATGGTGCCGTGGCCGCACATGTTCAGGTAGCCGGCGTTGTTGAAGAAAATCACCCCGCAGGTGGCACCGGCCGAAACCGGCGGGCAGTAAAGCGCGCCCACCAGAACATCGTTGCCGCGCGGTTCCAGCAGGCAGGCGCGACGCCAGTGGTCGTGTAGCTCGCGCAGCTCGTCGCGTTGTTCGGCCATGCTGCGCCCGGATAGGGCGGGGAAGCCCTTCATCACCAGGCGGGTGGGTTCGCCGCCGGTGTGGGAATCGATGACTCGGATCTGTTTCATGGGATTGTCCGTTGCAGGTTCAAGTGATCCCTAGGGAGCGGGCTTGCCTCGTGTTGAGGGCGGTGACCACTCCGATCAATGCAGTGGGAATATCAGGAAGCCAGTACCGTCGGCCGATGGCTGCTGTGCACCTGCCCGGGCAGTTCGCTCTCGTCATCCTCATCCAGCCGCACCAAATGCGCGGGTACGCCGGTGGCCGCGCCCCAGTAGTAGATGCCCAGGGCGGCGATGGCCACGACCACGGTATCGAGTGGATGGCCGATCACGCCCAGGCCGCCGAAGCTGCCCAGCCAAGACAGCAGGATGGTCACGGCATAGAAGCCGATCAGCCAGGCCGATGCGCGCACCTGTTGGCCCAGCGACAGGTGTTCGGTGGGTACGAAGCGGCGGCACAGCAGGTACAGCACGAACATCACGATCTGCAGGGCCAGCAACCAGGACACGGTATTCCAGCCCGACCAGTAGACGATCAGCGCGGCGATGATGAACGACAGCGGGCCGAGCACGCGCATGCCCTTGACGCGGAACGGCCGGGGCAGGTTGGGGGCACTGCGGCGCAGGGCGGCGACCGAGACCGGGGCCACGGCGTAGCTGAGCACCAGAGCGGCGGAAACCACGTTGATCAGTGCCTCCCAGGACGGGAACGGCAGGGTCCAGAACACCGACAGACCGAAGGTCAGCCACAGCGCAGGGCGCGGGATGCCGGACTGCTCGTCGATGCGGGTGAAGTACTTGAAGAAGGTGCCGGTCTGTGCCCAGCCATAGATCACCCGTGGGGTGGCGTTCATGTAGATGTTGCCGCAGCCGCTGGGCGAGATCACCGCGTCTGCCACCACCAGGTAGGCCAGCCAGGCCACACCCAGGGCCAGGGCGATGTCACGGTAGGGCAGGGCCAGTTCCTTGGAGATTCCGGCCCAGCCATTGGCCAGCATTTCGGTTGGCACGCTGCCGAGGAAGGCTAGCTGCAGCAAGGCATAGATGGCGGTAGACAGCAGCACTGAAAGGATCAGTGCGATGGGGATGGTGCGCTGTGGGTTCTTCACTTCGCTGGCCACCGAGATGATCGGTGTCAGGCCCAGGTAGGCGAAGATGATGCCGCCCGCCGAGACCGCCATTTCGATGCCTGACAGGCCGAATGGGGCGAAACCTTGCACCTCGAAGTTCTCGGGCTTGAAGAAGGTGAACAATACGCCGATTACCAGCAGCGGCACGATGAACTTGAACACGCTGACCAGGTTATTGGCCTTGGCGAAGGTCTTCACGCTGCGGTAGTTGAGGAAGAAGAACAATCCCAGCAGGGCGAACTGCACCAGCCAGCCCAGTACCGTTGGATCGCTTGAACCGGCCTTGGTCAGCCCAGGGAACCAGGCTGCGGCGTATTGGCGCGAGGCGACCACTTCGATGGCAATTAGGCTGGAGAAGGCGATCAGGGTGATGAAGCCCATCAGGTAGCCCAGCAGCGGGCCGTGTGAATACACCGGGTAACGTACTACGCCACCGGCCCGTGGCAGGGCGGCGCCCAGCTCGCAGTAGACGATGCCCAGCAGCAACACGGCGAAGCCGCCAAGGAACCAGGAGAAGATACCGGCGGGGCCGGCGATGGCCGAGACGTGGCTGGCGGCGAACAGCCAGCCGGAGCCGAAGATCGCGCCAAGGCCGATGAAGGTGAGATCCAGCAAGGACAACTGTTTCTTGAATTTGCCTGACATGGTGGCGCCTTTTTGTAGGTTTTTGGATAGGCAGGTCTGATGTCACGATGCGGCGTTGCGGGCCGCGTTCTTGTGGAGGATGAGCGGCTTGCGTGGGACATAGAGTGGACCGATCGCAGGCTCGGTTCTTGATGCTTTTCTGCAGGTGTGATGACGAAATCGGCACAGTTATAGAAAAGTCTGGCGTTCGGCTGTATCTGCTGGATAGGCTGTAAGCCATATCGCGCAAGGGCTATAGAGGTGCGGTGGGTGTGCTGGCGCGTTCGCGGGCAAGCCCGCTCCTACAAGTGCCCGCACAGCCAATCGAGCACTGAAGCAATGACTGACATCGCCCTGGCAACCCTGTACCAGACCCTCGACCAGCACCGCCCGGCGTCCCTCGAGGCGTTGCTCACCGGGGTGGTCTGGCTGTTGCCCATGCTCGACGTGATCGCCAACGCGGCAATCTTCATCAAGGACGATCACGCCCGCTATGTGTTGGCCAATCGCACCTTGGTGCAACGCTGCGGCCTCAAGCAGCTACAACCGCTGCTGGGCAAGACCAGCGCCGAGGTGTTCCCGGCGCGCCTGGGCCCCGGCTATACCGAACAGGACCGCCGTGTGTTGGAGCACGGGCTGGTGCTGGAGGACCAGTTGGAGTTGCACCTGTACGGCAGCCGCGAGCCGGGTTGGTGCCTGACCCACAAGCGACCGCTGTACGACCCGTCGGGCAGGATCATCGGCCTGGTGGGGATTTCGGTCGATTTGCAAACGGCTGCCGACACGCACCCTGCGTATCAGCGCCTGGCGGCGGTGGACGAGCATATCCGCGCGCATTTCCACCAGCCCATCAGCCTGGGCGAGTTGACCCGCATTGCCGGTATTTCGGTGGCGCAGCTGGAGCGCTACTGCAAGCGGGTGTTCCACCTCACCCCGCGGCAGATGATCCACAAGGCGCGGCTCGAACACGCCCACCGGCTATTGCATTCGGACCTGCCGATTACCGAAGTGGCGCTGCGTTGCGGCTACACCGACCACAGCGCGTTCAGTCGGCAGTTCCGCCAGTTGACCGGTTTCACCCCGCGCCAGTACCGCCAGGCGACCGCTCAGGAGCCCTGAAACAGCGCCCGCGCCTCGTCGAAGCACTGCTCTGCGATCGCCGAGCGCGGTTCGCTGCGGCGTAGCAACAGGCCGACCGGGCTGTGGATGCTGGCCTCGTCGATTGGCAGGATGCACATGTGCTCGCTGAGGTCTTCCAGGCCACAGTCCAGCGGCATGATCGCGCAGCACACGCCGGTGTTGATGGCCTGGATCAGCTGGAAGGTCGAGTCGCTTTCCAGTACCGCGTTAGGCTCGATGCCACGGCTGCGAAAGCTCAGGTCCAGCGATTGGCGATAGTGCATGCCCTTGCTCAGCAGGCCCAGGGGAATCTCGCCCAGGTCCTCCCACCGCAGGCTGGTGGCTTCGAAGTCGAAATGCCGGACGTCGTGCAGCAGGCCCATGGTGGTGGTGCCCAGCTCGATCACTTCGAAGAAGCTGGCGTTGACCTGGTCGAGGTAGCAGATCCCCAAGTCCAGCTGGTTGCGGCTCAAGCCATCCATGATCTGTTCGGTGCTATGGGAGCTGAGCTGGAATTGCAACTCCGGGTATTTTTCGCGCAGCGGCAGCAGCAGGTGCATGGGGTTGAAGCTGGCCAGCGGCACCGTACCCAGGCGCAGGCTGCCGACCACCTGGCCACGGCAGCTGGCGGCTTCGGCTTGCAGGCCGTCGTGGGCCGCCAGCAGGGTACGGGCCCAGGCCAGGATGCGCTCGCCGGCCTCGGTGAAACCCTCGAAGCGTTGGCCACGCTTGACCAGGACCAGGTCCAGTTCGTCCTCCAGGTTGCGCAGGCGCATCGACAGCGTGGGCTGGGTGATGTGGCAGAGCGCCGCGGCCTGCCCGAAGTGGCGGGTCTGGTCGAGGGCGATAAGGAACTTGAGTTGCTTGATGTCCATGGGCGGGCCTGGGCGTGCGAGATGTGGTGACCTTAACCAAGAGTGAGGGGCATGACCACAAATGGATGCTGGCGCGGGTTGTGTAGGAGCGCCCTTTCGCGACACAAGGCTGCTCCTACAGGCGATCAACCCGGAACAGGTGATAGGGACTGTCGATCACTTGGTACGCCATATCGATTGGACGCGCGCCGGCCCTGGCCCTAGCGTTGGCCACACTGCCATTCAAGGAGCCTCACCGTGAGCGTCAAACCTGACGCGGTCTTCGTGCCGCTGAATATCGCCGTGCTGACTGTCAGCGACACCCGCACCTTTGAGACCGATACCTCCGGCGAGCTGCTGGCCAGCCGTGCGGTGGGCGTGGGCCACCGCCTGGTGGCGCGGGAACTGCTCAAGGACGACCTTTACAAGATCCGCGCCCAGGTCGCCACGTGGATTGCCGACGAGCAGGTGCAGGTGGTGCTGATCACCGGCGGTACCGGTTTTACCGGGCGCGACAGCACGCCCGAAGCGGTTGACTGCTTGCTGGACAAACGTATCGACGGTTTCGGCGAGCTGTTCCGTGCGCTGTCGATTCTCGATATTGGCACCTCCACCGTGCAGAGCCGGGCCCTGGCTGGCATGGCCAACGGCACCCTGGTGTGCTGCCTGCCGGGCTCCACGGGGGCATGCCGCACGGCGTGGGAGGGGATTCTGGTCGAGCAACTCGATGCCCGGCACCGGCCGTGCAATTTCGTGGCGCATCTCAAACCGATCGGGTTGTGCGAAAGCCGCGGTTGAGGCGCCCGTTCAGCTCAACACATGCTCCACCGGCATCAATGCCGGTGGTAGTGGCTCATGCCCCAAGGCCGACAGCACATCGCGCTCGATGGTGCGCACCAGGGCGTCGGTCGGCAGGTCATTCTCGTCACGCCCGAATGGGTCTTCCAGCTCGTTGCCGATCGCATCCAGCCCAAAGAACGTGTAGCTGACCAGGGTGGTGAACAACGGTGCCAGCCAGCCCAGCGGTTCGGCCAGGGCGAACGGCAAAAGCAGGCAGAAGATGTAGATGGTGCGGTGCAGCAGCAGGGTATAGGGGAACGGTAGCGGGGTGCCTTTGATCCGCTCGCAGGTGGCCTGAACCTGGGACAGGCCGAGCAAGCGCTGCTCCAGCAAGGTGTAGCGCATGTCGCTGATCGCCAGCGCCGCGCAGTCCTTGCCCACTGCCTGCAGGATGCCGTCGCAGACGTTGTGCGGCGTGACCGCCTGGCCTTCGACGAGCCACGGTTGGGCGGCACGCAGTTCATCTTCGTTGCGTAACCGGGCATTCAAGGCATGCGCGAAACCGCACAGGTTGCGTAGCAGTTGCGCGCGTAGCGCATGATCTTCGATCACCACGCTTGCACGTACAAACGAACGCACTTCGATGATCATCTGCCCCCATGCCTTGCGACCCTCCCACCAGCGGTCGTAGCAGGCATTGTTGCGAAAACTCATGAAAATCGACAGCGACAGGCCCAGCAAGGTGAAGGGGGTGGCGCTGACCGGATAGAACAGCGCCGGATAATGCCGTTCGATCAGTACGATTAGCGCGGCCAACAGGGTCACCCCCAGGCAGCGCAGGGCAATGCGTTTGACGATCGAACCCTTGAGGGTGAACAACACGCGCAGCATGTCGGGGCGTGAGTGGACGATCACAGCGGTTCCAGAGGCGGACGATCAGCCGCCGGTCATGTTCATGAAGCGCAGGATTTGCACCTCGCCGCCCACTTCGAAATGGTGGCGATAGGGCTTGAGCTGCATGGCATCACGGATGGCGGCTTCGAGGCGTGCGCTGTCGCCTGGGTGCTGGCGCAGCACCTGCTTGAGGTCCAGCGAATGCTCGTTGCCCAGGCACAACAGCAGGCGGCCTTCGACGGTCAGGCGCACACGGTTGCAGGTGGCGCAGAAGTTATGGCTATGGGGCGAGATGAAACCCACTCGGGTGTTCGGTGCCTCGGCCAGGCGCCAGTAGCGGGCTGGGCCCTGCGAAGACTCTGCGGACTCGATCAGGCTGAAGTGCGCGGCCAGGCGCGCGCGCACCTCGTCGCTGGAGCAGTACGACTCGCTGCGCTGGTGCTCGCTGATCACTCCCAGCGGCATCTCCTCGATGAACGAGATATCCAACTCGCGGTCGATGGCGAAGCGCACCAGGTCGACGATTTCGTCATCGTTGCGGCCCTTGAGCACCACGGCGTTAAGCTTGGTGCGCCGAAAGCCGGCGGCGCGGGCAGCGTCGATGCCGGCGATCACCTGGGTCAGGTCGCCGGTGCGGGTCAGGTTGCGGAAACGCTCAGGGTCCAGGCTGTCCAAGCTGATATTCAGGCGTGCGACACCCGCATCGAACAGGGGGCTTGCCAGGTGGCCGAGCTGCGAGCCATTGCTGGTCAAGCACAGCTCGCGCAGGCCAGGAAGGGCGGCAATGCGTTGGCACAGCCCGACAATTCCCTGGCGCACCAATGGCTCGCCACCGGTCAGGCGGATCTTGCGGGTGCCCAAGGCCACGAAGCGTTCGGCGACCTGGTAGAGCTCTTCGAGGCTGAGGATCTGCTGGCGCGGCAGGAACTGCATGTCTTCGGCCATGCAATAGACGCAGCGAAAGTCGCAGCGGTCGGTAACCGACATCCGCAGGTAGTCGACTTTGCGATTGAATCCGTCGATCAGGGCCGGGAGCTGTTCCACATTGGCGCTCGAAAGAAATAGGGTGGTACGGTCCAAACTATCCCGAGCGCAGGACAGCGTCAAATTGCTTTCCCTGACCGCTTGATCGACCGCCTCTATCATGCCGCAAACCAAGCTAGACAAGGGGGCGCGTGTTGCGCGATGCGCGGGTAAACCGGCTTGCACCGGCTGAACCGTCGTTTCAGGGCGACAACGAGCCGGTGGTCGCCGATTTGGCCACGAATGCCATCGCGCAGTTCAACGCCATGATCGACAGCACCTATCACAGCGTAAGACATTTCGATTGGACGCCCGTGTCGCGCACTCCATAGGCTGGAATAAGCAGCGGGTCAGTGGATCCGCCCCAGCATTATCCTGCCCCGCGAAAGGACCGACCCCATGCACGATGACCCACACATCAGGGACTACAAAGGCCCAGCTGCCGGCTGGGGCGCGCTCAAGAGCGTGACCAAGAGCTGGCTGGGCAGTCAAAACCCCTTCAAGAACCTGCGTGCCATGCTCAAGACCAACCAGAACGGTGGCTTCGACTGCCCTGGTTGCGCGTGGGGGGAGTCGCCTGAAAGCGATACGGTGAAGTTTTGCGAAAACGGCGCCAAGGCGGTCAACTGGGAAGCTACCGGGCGTTCGGTTGAACCCGCATTCTTCGCCCGCTACAGCGTCAGCCAGTTGCTTGAGCAAACCGACTACTGGCTCGAATACCAGGGGCGTCTGACCCACCCGATGCGCTATGACGCGGCGACCGATCATTACGTCGAAACCAGCTGGGATGAAGCGTTCGCGCTGATCGCCCAGCACTTGAACAGCCTCCAGTCACCGGACCAGGCAGAGTTCTACACGTCCGGTCGGGCCAGCAACGAAGCGGCGTTTCTCTACCAACTGTTCGTACGTGCCTTTGGCACCAATAATTTCCCCGACTGCTCGAACATGTGTCACGAAGCCAGCGGCGCAGGCATGTCGGAAACCCTAGGCGTGGGCAAGGGCACCGTGGTGTTCCACGACCTGGAGCTGGCCGACGCGATCTTCGTCATCGGCCAGAACCCGGGCACCAACCACCCACGTATGCTCGAACCGCTGCGTGAGGCGGTCAAGCGCGGCGCCCAGGTCATCTGCTTCAACCCGCTCAAGGAGCGCGGCCTGGAACGTTTCCAGCACCCGCAGCACCCTTTCGAGATGCTCAGCAACGGCTCCGAACCGACCAATACCGCGTATTTTCGCCCGGCCCTGGGGGGTGACATGGCGGCCATGCGCGGCATCGCCAAATGCTTGCTGCAATGGGAGCGAGAGGCGCAGCGCAACGCTGAACCGGCGGTATTCGATCATGCCTTCATCGCCGCGCACACCAGCGGCATCGACGCCTATCTGGAGGCCGTGGACGCGACCTCCTGGGCGCACATCGTCGAGCAATCAGGGTTGAGCAAGGCTGAGATTGAACTGGCGGCACGCATGTACCGCAAGGCCGAGCGGGTGATCATGTGCTGGGCGATGGGCATCACCCAGCACCGTCATTCGGTGCCGACGGTACAGGAAATCGTCAACCTGCAACTGCTGCGCGGCAACGTCGGCAAGCCCGGCGCGGGCTTGTCGCCAGTGCGTGGGCACAGCAACGTGCAGGGCGACCGCACCATGGGGATCGATGAGAAACCCAAGGCTGCGCTGCTCGATGCGCTGGAAAAACGCTTCCAGTTCCAGGTACCGCGTGCCCACGGCCACAATGCGGTGCTGGCGATCAAAGCGATGGAGCAGGGCCGTGCGAAGGTGTTCATCGGACTGGGCGGCAACTTTGCCCAGGCCACCCCGGACACCCCGCGTACCCACGCGGCGCTGCGCAACTGCGCGCTGACCGTGCAGATCTCCACCAAGCTCAACCGCTCGCATCTGGTCACCGGGCGTGATGCGCTGATCCTGCCGTGCCTGGGGCGTACCGAGATCGATATTCAGGCCCAGGGCCCGCAGGGCGTGACGGTGGAGGACACCTTCAGCATGGTGCATATCTCCCATGGCCAGCTCAAACCGCGCTCGCCGCACCTGCGTTCGGAGCCCGCGATCATCGCCGGGATGGCCCAGGCCACCTTGGGCAAGCGCCCCATCGATTGGGCTCACGCCATCGCCGATTATTCGCGTATCCGCAGCATGATCGCCGACGTGATCCCAGGATTCGCCAATTTCAACGAGCGCCTGCAATCGCCTGGCGGCTTCCACCTGGGCAACGCCGCCGCCGAGCGCGAGTTCCGTACCCGCACCGGCAAGGCCTGTTTCAGCCCGCATGCGCTGCCTGAACAACTGGTCAACGCCCAGGTGCTGGCGCGCGGCGACAAGCCGGATCTGATCCTGCAGACCCTGCGCTCCCATGATCAGTACAACACCACCCTGTATGGCCTGGACGACCGCTACCGTGGGGTGTTCGGTCTGCGCGAGGTGGTGTTCGTCAACCCAGCTGACATCCGCCGGCTGGGCTTCGAGCCGGGCGAGCAGGTGGACCTGGTGTCGCTGTGGGAGGATGGTGTGGAGCGGCGCGTGTCAGGGTTTCGCCTGGTGGCCTATGACGTGCCCGAGGGGCAGGCGGCGGCCTACTATCCCGAGACCAACCCGCTGGTGCCGCTGGAGAGCTATGGCGATGGCACCTACACGCCGACTTCGAAGTTCGTGGCGATCAAGCTGCACAAGGCCCAGGCAGGCAACCGTATTGCGGCGGCGGCCGCAGAGTGATCGTTTGATCGCTTCCAGCCCGGATCTCGGCTACGGCACGCATCGCCGGGGCCGCTTTGCGGCCCTTTCGCGGCACAAGGCCGCTCTCATAGAGCTACACATAACTTGTTGATTTAGAAGGAATCTGTGGGAGCGGGCTTGCCCGCGAACACCGGCAAAGCCGGTGCCATCCACCGAGTCGCCTGCTTCGCGGGCAAGTCGGGGCGTCGAACCGCCGCTCCCACAGGGTACGCGGAGCGCTTGCGAAATCAGTTCTCTGCGCGACAGCGCAGCCCAAAGGGCTGGGTGATCTCCTACAGATCCGGCGTTGATTCGGGCATCGCGCAGTCTTGGCACGGTCCCCTGTGTAAGAGCGGCCTTGCGCCGCGAAAGGGCTGCATAGCAGCCCAAGGATCTCAGCCACGGCACACATAAGAGAGTGATGTGGCTTCAGCGACTGACCGGATACGCCGTGGTGTACTTCATCTGCTCCATGGCAAAGCTCGAGGTGATATTGGACAACCCCTCGGTGCTGGTGATGAGCTTCTTGTAAAAACGGTCATAGGCCTTGATGTCGCCGACCACCACCCGCAGCATGTAGTCCCAGTCGCCGGACATCCGGTACACCTCCATGACTTCCTCGAACGCCGTTACGGTGGTGGCGAACTGCGCCAACCACGCGCTGTCATGGCGCTGGGTCTTGAGCTGCACGAACACCGTCAGCCCCAGGCCCAGCCGCTCGGGATCGAGCAGCGTGACGCGGCCACGAATGTAGCCTTCCTCCTCAAGGCGTTTGACGCGCTTCCAGCACGGCGTGGTCGACAGATTGACCGCTTCGGCCAAATCCTTGAGCGACAGCGAGGCGTCGCGCTGAAGCAGGGTGAGGATATGCTGGTCGAAACTGTCCATGGTGCGTTTAGGCTCAATGGGAGAAAAAGTTACCCCAGATTAGCCGCTTATAGTGATAAAGGGGAGCCATGGGGCCTTCGCATCGATAACAATATTCGCGGCAGCGCCAGTGCCCCGCGGATATGCGATAGTGGCGTCTTTTCCACTTCGCCCAAGAGCCCGAGCATGTCCGACAAGCCGCGTAATTTCGCCACCCGCACCATCCACGCCGGCGAGCAGTCCAACGTTGCCGACAACGCCATCTTCCCGGCCATCGTCACCTCCAGCTCCTTTATCAAGCGTGGGTTGGACGACCATCCCGAGTACGCCTACAGCCGCGTCAGCAATCCCACCCGCCACGCCTATGAGACGTGCGTGGCCGAACTGGAAGAAGGGGTCGGCGCGGTGGCGTGCGCCTCGGGCGTGAGCGCGACCGCCACGGTGCTCGAACTGCTCGACAAGGACGCCCATGTAGTGGTGATGAACGGGGTCTACGGTGGTACGTTCCGACTGCTTGAGGACTACCGCGCGCGCACCTCGGGCTTGACCACTACCTACGTCGATCTCAACGACCTCGACGCCGTGGCCGCAGCCATCCGGCCCGAAACGCAATTGATCTGGATCGAATCGCCGACCAACCCGCTGCTGCATCTTGTGGATATCAAGGCGTTATGCGCGCTGGCCCGCGAGCGCGGCATCCTGACCTGCATCGACAACACCTTCTGCTCGCCATGGAATCAACAGCCGATCACCCTCGGCGTGGATCTGGTGATGCATTCGGCGAGCAAGTACATCGGTGGCCACTCCGACCTGACCGGTGGCGTGGTGGTGGCGGCCAACCACGACCTGCTCAAGCGCCTGCGCCGCATCAGTATGGCGGTGGGTGCCATTCAGGGCCCGTTCGATTGCTACCTGGCGTTGCGTGGGCTCAAGACCCTCGATGTGCGCATGGACCGCCAGAGCGCCAATGCCCTGCGCGTGGCGCAATTCCTCGAAGGGCATCCGCAGGTCGAGCAGGTGTTCTATCCGGGCTTGCCGAGCCATCCGCAGCATGCACTGTGCACCCGCCAGATGCGTACCGGCGGGGCGGTGGTGGCGCTGCGTATCAAAGGCGACCGGGCAGCGGTCAACCGGCTGGTGGAGGCGTTGCAGATCTTCGTGCTGGCCGACTCGCTGGGTGGGGTGGAGAGCATGATCAACCACTCCTGGAGCATGTCGCACAACTCTTTGAGCCCGGCGCAGAAGGGCGAGATGGGGATCAGCGAGAATCTGGTGCGCTTGTCGGTGGGGATCGAGGATTACCGCGACCTGATCGAGGACCTGGAAACGGCATTGCAGGCATCGGCTTGAGGGTACGCTGAGCACGGGGCGCGTCCTGCCGGTGTAGCACCGTTGCGACGTGCCCCGCGATGGCCGTGTCAGGCCTTGGGCGGATGGATGATTCGTTCGATCTTATCCTTGAGCAGTAGTCTTTCCTTGCGCAGGCGGTTGACCGCCTCGTCGTTGGTGCCGTTGCCTTCGGCGGCGACGACCTCCTTGTCCTTGGCGTTGTACTCCTTGTGCAGCGAATGGAGTGCCTGGTCCTTATCCATGAGCGCCTGGAATGCGTCAGCGGTAATGTGCAGGTCTGCTAGCAAATCGTGCGGAACTGGCATTTCTTCACCTCTGTCTGGGGTTGGCGAAAGGGCCTGATCTCTGAGAATAGTCGCCCTGCGCGCAGTCGTGGAGTCGATAGCGATGCGTCAGCCCTGGCTGAATGAATGCTGAATGAAAACTGTTTATTCAGTGAAATCCACTGTCGCACCAATTGTTACCAAGTTTTTCACAAAAAATTGATGCTAGGCTTTCTAGAGTTCGGCCAACTTTCCAGGGCCCGTCCGGTCGCCCTGGCCGCTCATGAACTCTAAGTGCGAATGCCAATGTTGAATGTCAAATCCCTGCGGACTGAATGGGTCACGCTGTTGGCCAGCCTTTACCTGTTGATTGGCCTCAACACCTACCTTTGGGGGCACCTGCAAAGCATTCTGCCGCCCGGCATGGTAGGGCTCTGGCTGGGCTTGGCGTTCGTTGTGCTGATGCTGTTCGCCTTCAACCTGATACTGACGTTGTTGGCCTTTCGTTATGTCTTGAAACCGGTATTGATTCTCCTGTTCATGAGTGGGGCAGGGGTGGCTTATTTCATGAATCAATACGGCGTACTGATTGATGCAGGCATGTTCCGCAATGTCGCGGAAACCAATGTTGCGGAAGTACGCGACTTGTTGTCTGTGAAGTTTGTGCTGTATATCGCGCTGCTCGGTGGGCTGCCGTCGCTGCTGGTGTGGAAGGCCAACATCGTCTATCGCCCCTGGCACCGCGATTTGCTCGGCAAGCTGGTGGTCAGCGGCGCGTGCGTGGCGGCGTTAGGTTCGGTGGCATTGATCAACTATCAGGGTTTGTCATCGCTGTTTCGCAATCACCACGAGCTGCGCTTGATGCTCACCCCAAGCAACATCGTCGGCGCTTCCATCGGCTACGTGAACGAGCAGTTCGGCACCGCTGCGCGGCCGTTCCAGACCTATGGTGAAGACGCCCGCCGCGATGCGGCCTGGCAGCACCACACACGTAAATCCCTGACCGTACTGGTGGTGGGGGAAAGTGCCCGTGCGGAGAATTTCGGGCTGCTGGGCTATGCCCGCGACACCACGCCCAAGCTGGCCCGGCAGGCAGGTCTGCTGAGCTTCACCGACGTGCACTCGTGCGGTACCGAGACCGCCGTGTCGGTGCCCTGTATGTTCTCCGGCATGGGCCGCAAGAACTATGACGCCCGGGTGGCCAAGAACCGCGAGGGGCTGCTGGATATCCTCCAGCGTGCTGGCCTTGCCGTGCAGTGGCGCGACAATCAGTCCGGCTGCAAGGGGACCTGCGACCGGGTGCAGTTCATCGACGTGAGCAACCTCAAGGACCCGACCTTGTGTGCGGGCGGTGAGTGCCACGATCAGATCCTGCTGCAGGGGCTGGGCGAGCTGATCGACAACCTCGACAAGGACACCGTGCTGGTGCTGCACCAGATGGGTAGCCATGGCCCGGAATACTTCAAGCGTTATCCGCAAGGGCAGGAGCCGTTCCAGCCGGTGTGCCGCAGCAATGCGCTGAACCAGTGCAGCCGCGAAGAGATCATGAATGGCTATGACAACACCCTGGCCTACACCGATAGCGTTCTTTCGTCGCTGATCGATACCCTGCGCAGCAAGCAGGACAAGGTCGATACCGCGATGATCTACCTCTCCGACCACGGCGAGTCGCTGGGCGAGTACAACCTGTTCCTGCATGGCACCCCGTACGCCATCGCGCCGGATCAGCAAAAGCACGTGCCATTGCTGGCGTGGTTCTCCGACAGTTACCGCCAGGACTTCGGCCTGGATACCGAGTGCATGGCCAAGCTGCGTGATGCACCGTTGTCCCAGGACAACCTGTTCCACTCCATGCTCGGCCTGCTGCAGGTGCGTACGGCGGTCTACCAGCAATCGCTGGACATGTTCGCCAGTTGCCGGCCGTGGCTGGCGGCAGGACGTTGAGCCACCTGCACACGAAGCACGGCGCTGCGCCGTGCATTGTGTGCAGGCTGATTCGATCTTGCACCGGGCAACCGCCCGGCACCACGGATGGCGCGAGGTTTCACCCGCAGGGGCCGCGCCGTATATACTGCGCGCCAATGTTAGTGGGAGAGCCTCGTGGCCATCGAAATTCACTGGATCCGTGACGACCAGACCCTGGCCGAGCACTGTCGACGCTGGCGTGAGCAGCCCTTCGTGGCGCTCGACACCGAGTTCATGCGCGTCGATACCTTCTATCCCAAGGCCGGCCTGGTGCAGATCGGCGTCGGTCGACATGCCTACCTCATCGATCCCTTGCTGATTCGTGACTGGCAGCCCCTGGCAGGGCTTCTGGAGGACAGCGCGGTGGTCAAGGTGCTGCACGCGTGCAGCGAAGACCTCGAAGTCCTGCTGCGCCTGACCGGCAAGCTGCCGCAGCCGCTGTTCGACACGCAACTGGCGGCTGGCTACCTCAACATCGGCTTTTCCATGGGCTATTCGCGCCTGGTGCAGGACGTGCTGGGGCTTGACCTGCCCAAGGGCGAGACCCGCTCTGACTGGTTGCAGCGGCCGTTGTCCGAGACGCAGGTCAGCTACGCTGCCGAAGACGCGGTGCACCTGGCTGAGTTGTTCGACGCCCTGCGCCCGCGCCTGAGCGACGACAAGTACGCCTGGGTGCTTGAGGATGGCGCGGAGCTGGTGGCCGCCATGCGCCGCGAAGTCGACCCGCAAACGCTGTATCGCGAGGTGAAGCTGGCCTGGAAACTGTCGCGCCAGCAACTGGCCGTGTTGCGCGAGCTGTGTATCTGGCGCGAAGGCGAAGCCCGTCGGCGTGATGTGCCGCGCAGTCGCATTCTCAAAGAGCACGCGCTGTGGCCGATGGCCAAGACCCAACCGGACAACCTCTCGGCGCTGGCGAAAATCGAGGACATGCACCCGCGTACCATCCGCCAGGACGGTCAGTTCCTCCTTGACCTGATCAAGCGCGCTGCGGCCCTGCCGCCAGATCAATGGCCACCGGCGCAGCCCGAGCCACTGCCGATCGAAGCCGCCGGCATTCTCAAGCGTTTGCGCGCCATCGGTCAGGCCGAAGGCGAGCGCTTGCAGATCGCCCCGGAGTTGATGCTGCGCAAGAAGACCCTGGAAGCGCTGCTCAAGAGCGGCTACCCCAATGGCCCCTATCAATTGCCCGATTCGCTGCGCGGCTGGCGTCGCGAGCGTATGGGCCAGGCCCTGCTGGATGATCTGGCGGGTGCTGGAGACAACGCATGAAACGTATCTGCTCGATCTACAAGAGCCCGCGCAAGCACGAAATGTACCTCTACGTACTCAAGGCCGATGGCCTGGAGCGCGTACCGGAAGGTCTGTTGCCGTTTTTCGGCACCCCGATGCACGCATTCGATCTGGTGTTGAGCCCCGAGCGCAAGCTGGCCCGTGAGGACATCGCCAAGGTCCTGGAGAACCTCGACAACCAGGGCTACCACTTGCAGATGCCGCCGCCCGAAGACGACTACATCGAGCACCTGCCCGAAGAGCTGCTGCGGCGCAACGATCCGGCCTGAGTCGGACACTGCGCAGCGCATTCCAGCGGCCCGCCACGCGGGCCGTTTTCGTTGTCTGTCAAGGTTGTGTTTCACATGCGTGTTCTGATCGCTGAAAAGGATCATGCCCTCTACGCTCGCCTGCTCGGCGAAGCGGCACCGGACCTGGAAGTCCTGACCAGCGGCGATTCCGCTGCGCTGGCGCGTTTTGCCCCCGATTGCCCGGTGTGGTTGGGCCAGCCGGACCTATTGGCCAGCCTGTTGCGTCAAGGCCACACCCCGCAATGGATGCAGTCGACCTGGGCGGGCATCACCCCGCTGCTGGCTGCAGGTTTGCCCCGTGACTACCGTTTGACCCGTGCCGTGGGCATTTTCGGGCAGGTCATGGCCGAGTACATGCTCACCTACATGCTGGGGCACGAGCGCGATGTCCTGTCGCGCCTGGTCAGCCAGGTGGAGCGGCGCTGGGACGCGCGCCCTGGGCGCACGCTGGAAGGTCGGCGGGTGCTGATCGTCGGCACCGGCGATATCGGCCAGCGGGTCGCCGAGTTCCTGCTGCCGTTCGGGGTGACGCTGTACGGCGTGGCCAATAGCGCCCGTGAGCAGGCACCGTTCGTCGAAGTGGCTGGGCTTGAAGCATTGCCGCGTCTAGTCGCACAGGTGGACTACGTGCTCAACCTGCTGCCCGACACGCCAGCCACGCATGATGTGTACAACGCGGCGTTGTTCCAGCGCTTCTTGCCCACGGCATTGTTCATCAACGCCGGGCGCGGCGCGGCGGTGGTCGATGCCGACCTGGTCGAGGCGCTCAAGCAGGGGCACCTGGCGGGCGCGGTGATCGATGTGTGTCGGCAGGAGCCGCTGCCCCAGCGGCATCCGTTCTGGACGGCCTGGGGCTTGCTGCTGACTGGGCACAGCTCGGCACCCACATCGCCTGCGGCGATGGTGCGTTTGTTCGTCGAGAATGTGCAGGCGTATGCAGCAGGGCAAGGTTTGCGAGGCGAGGTGGATTTCGCCCGGGGGTACTAGGCGCAAGCTGCGAGCTACAAGCTGCGAGCTCACACGAACTCGCTTCTTCTTGCCGCTTGCAGCTTACAGCTCACCGCTTTTTAGAGACTGAAGTCACCCTCGGCCGCCAGCTCGCTCAGGGGCCGGCGCGGGCTGGGTACTTCGCGCGATTGCAGGGCTTCGGCCAGGGTCGCCTTGTCGCCCAGCTTGCCGATCGCCACCATCGCATGCAGCGCGTAGCCTTCGGGGATCTTCAGCTCGCTGCGCGCCAGTTCCTGGTCAAAGCCGGCCATGCCGTGGGTGTGCCAGCCGCTGATGCTCGCCTGCAAGGCCAGGTGGCCCCAGGCGGAGCCTGTGTCGAAGGTGTGCCACAGGGCGGGTTTTTCTTCCTCGGAGCCGGGCGCGGCGAAGGTGGTCTTGGAGATCACCAGCACCAGCGCCGAGGCGTGCTGCGCCCAGCTGCGGTTGAACTCGTTGAGAATCGCCAGGTAGCGCTCCCAGCTTGGCGTGTCACGGCGGGCATAGAGGAAACGCCATGGCTGCGAGTTGTAGGCCGACGGCGCCCAGCGCGCAGCTTCGAGGAAGCTCAGCAGGGTGTCCTGGCTGATCGGCTCGCCGGTGAAGGCCCGGGGCGACCAGCGATTGATGAACTGCTCGTTGATGGCGTAGTCGGCAATGCGAGGGTTGGCGCTCATGGGGGCTCCTGCGAAGGGATGGATAAGGACCGCACGCTACTGCGTCCGACGGGCACTGACAAGCGGTCTGGTATTGCTGCCAGACAGTCTCTAGACTGGCGCCGCCATGGCGCCAGCTACTCGTCTCAAGCTGCAAGCCACAAGAAAAAAGCCGAACTCGTCGCACTCGCTTGAAGCTTATGGCTTGAAGCGTGTAGCAGACCCTCGCAGGAAACCGTGTGATGATCGCCGACACCGCGCCGTTCTGGCGGCGCAAGACCCTCGATGAACTCGACAATAAAGAGTGGGAATCGCTGTGCGACGGCTGTGGCTTGTGCTGCTTGCAGAAGCTCGAGGACGAAGAGGACAACGCCGTCTATTACACCAGCATCGCCTGCAAGCTGCTTGACCTGCACAGCTGTCAATGCAGCGACTACCCCAACCGTTTCGCCCACGTGCCCGACTGCATTCAGCTGACGCCCGGCAAGGCGGACCAGTTCAAATGGCTGCCGCCGACCTGCGGCTACCGCCTGGTCAGCGAAGGCAAGGACTTGCCGGCCTGGCACCACTTGGTCAGCGGCGATCGCACTCAGGTGCACGAGCAGCGTATTTCCCGCGCCGGGCGCATGCTTAGCGAAAACGATGTAGACGAAGACGACTGGGAAGATCACCTGATCTTCCGTGCCGGCTGAACATTCTCGCCCCTGGGGAACAAGGAGTTGTGTAATGCGTCGCCTGCTGTTGATAGTTGCCTGCCTGCTGGCCAGTTCACAGGTGTTGGCCAAGAAAGTCGACCTGGATTATCAAGTGCGTCTGCTGCCGCAGAGCGGCCAGGCCGAGGTGCGCCTGACCCTGGCCGACGGCAGTGTGGTGCGCAGCCTGGACTTCGACCTTGGCAAGGGCGGTGCCTACAGCGACTTTCTCGCCGATGGCCAATGGCAGGCGCAAAACGGCCGTGGCGTGTGGCGTCCGGCGCCTGGCAAGACCAGCCTGAGCTATCGCGTTCTGCTCGACCAACAGCCCCGTAGCACTACCCACGAGACCCGCATCACGCCCCACTGGGCGTTGTTCCGCGGCGAGCAACTGGTTCCACCGGCCCGCCTCGATCAACAGGACGGCACCGAACTGGTGGCGCGCCTGGCCTTCGACTTGCCCAAGGGCTGGAAGAGTGTCGAGACCGCTTGGCCGCGCATCAGCCGGCAGAAGTTTCGCATCGACGATGTCTCGCGCCTGTTCGACCGCCCCACCGGCTGGATGCTCGCTGGCAACCTCGGCAGCCGTCGCGCGCGCCTGGGCGAGACCGAAGTCACCGTGGCCGCGCCGCAAGGGCAGGGCATGCGGCGCATGGACACTCTCACCCTGCTGACCTTCATCTGGCCGCAGTTGCAAGCGGTGTTCCCGCGCAATCCGAACAAGCTGCTGGTGGTCGGAGCGCGTGACGAGATGTGGCGCGGCGCGCTGCCTGGCTACAACACGCTGTACCTGCACAGCACCAGCCCGTTGATCAGTGAAAGCGGCAACAGCCCGTTGCTGCGCGAGTTGGTGCAGCTGTTCGCGCAGATAAACGACCGCGACGCCAGCGACTGGTTGGGTGAAAGCTTCACCGATTATTACGCCACCGAACTGCTGCGTCGTGCTGGTGGCCTGAGCGATGACCGATATGCCACGTTGCAGGCCCGGTTGCACAAGCGTGCGGCCAAGGTCAGCCACCTCAACGGCGACAAGGCCGACGCCGCCCAAGTGGCTCGCGGCGTACTATTGTTGCAGGCCCTGGACCGCGAGATCCGTCTGCACAACCACGACAAGCGCTCCCTCGACGACGTGGCCCGTGCGCTGATGCGACTGTCCAGCGTCAACACCGAGGAGTTCGTGCAGATCAGCGAGAACGTGCTCGGACGCCCGTCGGAGGTGTTGCAGAGCAAGGTGCTGCGCTGAGCAAACCCCGCGAGGGTGGGCTCACGGGCCCGTCAACGGATCCTTGCCGGTCACCGTCACTGCGCGCGCCGCAGCCTCGGCACTGGCCTTGAGCGCTTGCAACTCGGCGGCCCCTCGCTTGATATCGCTGTGCAAGCGCTGATACTCGGCGCGCTGATGCAGCCACCAGGCTTTGGTCGAACAGTGTCCGCTGACGCCACGGGCCAGGGCCAGGCCGCCGACCGCGACTTGCAACATGCCAAGCAGGCCGCCGTGACGCAGGCCTTTGCTGATCATCAGTGCGCCACCGGCCAGGGAGCTGAGGCGCTCCAGGCCGTGCACGTTGTTTTCGCGGGTGTCCGGTAGGGGGTGGATATCGCGCATTGCAAGGTCTCCTGTAAGCATGGGGTATGCAGCTGACCCCGTGAGCGCGATGCCTGTTCAATCGCGCTGCTCGCTGGTGGCCGTATGCAGGCGTGTCCCACGCTTCGGTGCCTGTGCAGCCTGACTGAACGAGGCCTCTAGGCGCTCTCGCGCTTGACTGTCTTCACGCAGCCAAAGCGCTTCTCGCGCGATGGGCTGTAGCCGAAGAACGACGCATAGCACTTGCTGAAGTGGCTGGCCGAGACGAACCCGCAGGCCACCGCCACATCCAGGATCGGTAGTTCGGAATACTGCAGCAGGCGCCGGCTCTCGGTGATACGCAGCTCCAGGTAGTAGCGCACTGGGGTAGTGCCCAACTGATGCTGGAACAATCGCCCGATCTGGCGTTTCGAGCGGCCGACATAGTTGGCCAGTTGGTCCTGGCTCAGAGGTTCTTCCAAGTTGGCGTTCATCAAGTTGATCGCCTCGCGCAGCGGCTCGCTGATATTGGCTTGCGCCGCTGCCGTGGTGCGTTTGTAGCGTGACGCCTCGAAGGCCAGGATCGCCTCGATGCCTTCGGCCAGTGCCCTGCCGCGCAGGCGCCGGAGCCATTCGAGCAGCATGCTGAACGCCCCTCCAGGGCTGGCGGCGCTGAGGCGGTCGCCGTCGACCGCGTAGCTATCGGTGCAGACCTGGCTGTGCCGGGCGATTTCGGCCACCGCGCCGCGGTGCTCGGGGTGCACGGCGCAGCGGTGGCCTTCGAGCAGCCCGGCCTGGCCGAGGAACCACGCGCCATTCCATAACCCGGCCAGCGCTACGCCCTTGCGCGCCAGCGCCTGGAGCAGGCTGGTCAGCTCCGGGGTGGCGCTGAGCGCAGTGCGTAATCCACCACAGACCACGAACAGTTCCAGCGGCTGCTCCAGGCTCTGCGCCATAGCGGCGGCGGGGCAGATGACGATGCCCAGATCGCTCGCGACCGATGCGCCGTCGAGGGTGAAGGTTGTACTACTGCAAACGTTGGGCTGGATCAGGTTGGCGGTGACCAGGGTGTCCAGCGCCTGTGTGAAGGCCGGCAGGGAAAAGTGTTCCAACAGCAGAAAGCCCACGCGGGCCGGTTGGTCGGTGGACTGTGCTGGATGGCTGGTGAAGCGCGAGTTATGCCCTTGCAGGGCGTTGCTGAAATGTCGAGTCGGGCGCAACGGGTGTTTCTCTTGCTGGCAGGTTGGAAAACGGCGGGCGCGTCGGCCCGCCGCAGGTTAGGTTCAGTGACTGGGCACGGCCCCCCGGCGTTTTTCCAGCAGGCCCCGGGAGAGTCGGTCGAGCAGCAGGGCCACGGCGACGATCGCCAGGCCCGCGCGCAAGCCCAGGCCCATTTCCATGCGGGTCAGACCGCGGGTCACTTCCGCACCCAGGCCGCCAGCACCGACCAGCCCGGCCAGTACCACCATCGCCAGCGACAGCAAGATGCACTGGTTCAGGCCCACCAGCAGGGTCGGCAGGGCGCTGGGCAGTTCGATCTTGAGCAAGATGGTGGTGGGCTTGGCGCCGGTGGCTTGGCCTAACTCCAGCAAGTCCTTGGGCACCTGGCGAAAGCCCAGGCTGGTCAGGCGCAACATCGGTGGAATGCCATAGATGATGGTGGCGATGATCGCCGGCACCTTGCCCAGGCTGAAGATGATCACCGCCGGGATCAGGTAAACCCATGGCGGTACGGTCTGCATGATGTTCAGCACCGGACCGATTGCGTTGTCGAAGCGCTTGACCCGCGCCGCCAGAATCCCCAGCGGGAAGGCGATGGCCACGGCGATCAGCACCGCCACCGACACCAGCGCGATGGTCTGCATCGAGGCGTTCCAGAATCCACTGATCCAGCAGAAGCCGAGCAATGCCAGAGCCAGCGCGGCGCTGCGCAGGCTGATGAAAACGCCGGTCAGCAGGCACACTACGGCGATCAGCGCCCAGGCCGGCGGTAACAGCAGGGCCGCTTCGATGGCGCCGAGCACGGCTTCGACGAAGTGGCTGATGGCCACGAATAGGCCATGCAGGTTGGCGTTGAGCCAGTCGAACACCGGTGCCAGGTAGGCGCCGGGCGATACGTTGAGCTCAGTGAGCGTCATGGCTGTTCTCCTGGCGAGTGCCGCTCTGGGCGAGGCGATCGAGGATCAGGGTCAGCACCACGATGGCGATGGCGGCATTGATCGAACGGGCGATATCCAGGGTACGGATGGCGGTGTAGATCACCTCGCCCAGGCCGCCGGAACCGACGATGCCGGCGATCACCACCATGCCGAAGGCCATCATCAGGCTCTGGTTGATGCCGGTCATGATGCTGGGCAGGGCGAACGGCAGGCGGATCTTGACGAACTGCTGCCAGCCGGTGGTGCCACTGGCGTTGCCCAGTTCCAGGAACACCTTGGGCGTCATGCGGATGCCCAGTGCGGTCAGGCGCAGCACCGGTGGCACGGCGACGATGAAGGTGGCCACCAAGGCGGTGCCGGAGCCATAGCCGAGTAGGGCGATGGCCGGTAGCAGGTAGATGTAGGGCGGCAGGGTCTGGACCAGGTCCATCACCGGCTCGCTGATCCGGTGCAGGGTGGGCGACAGGCCTGCGGCCACGCCGCACGGGATGCCGACCACCAGCGCCAGGCTGGTGGCGGTCAGCACCAGCGCCAGGGTGCTCATGGTCTGCGGCCACAGGCCCATGACCGCGCACAACAACAAGGCGGCCAGGGTCCCGAGGGCGAAGCGCCGCCCGGCCAGGCGCCAGGCCAGCAAGGCGAACAACACTGCCACTACATAGAAGGGGGCCACGGTGAGCACCGCCAGTACCGCTTCGTAGAGCGCCTTGAGCACACCGTTGAGGGCATCGAAGATGTGCGAGGCGTTGTCCGACAGCCACATCAGACCGTTGTCGACGGTTTCGTCGAAAGCGGCAGCGAAGTCCGCGGGGTTCATGCCGAGCCCTCCCGTTGCGAGGTCACCGCGTACAACGGCGTTTCCGGCGGCACACCTTGCACGGCGCGCAGCAGGTCGCGCTGACTGATCACGCCGACCAAGACGCCGTTGTCGCGCACGCCCACGGCGTCGTGCCCGGAGCGAATCAGCAGGTTGATCAGGGTGTCCAGGTCGCTTTCTGGGCTTGCGCACTCCAGGTGCTCGTAACTTTGGCCGCGGGCTGGCGGCAGCATGATCGAGTGGGCCTTGACCAGGTGCAGGCGCGAGATGCCGGCGACGAACTCGGCCACATAATCATCGGCCGGGTTGAGCACGATGTCCTCGGCGGTGCCTTCCTGGATGATCACCCCATCTTTCATGATCGCGATGCGGTCGCCGATGCGAATGGCTTCCTCGAGGTCGTGGGTGATGAACACTGCCGACTTGCCCAGGGATTTGGTCAACTCGCGGAATTCGTCTTGCAGTTGGCGGCGAATCAGCGGATCGAGGGCGCTGAAGGGCTCGTCCATGAGGATCACTTCAGGGTCCGAGGCGATTGCCCGGGCCAGGCCCACCCGCTGCTGCATGCCACCGGACAGGTCTGACGGATAGCGGTTGGCCCAGTCGCTCAGCCCTACGGTGGCCAGTGCGCGACTGGCCACCTCATGGCGTTCTGCCTTGGCCACGCCTTGTACTTCAAGGCCGAAAGCCGCGTTTTCCAGCACTGTGCGGTGTGGCAGCAGCGCGACGCTTTGGAACACCATGCCAATGTGCTTGGCGCGCACCTCACGCAGCGCGGGTGCGTCGAGCCGGGCGATGTCCCGGCCCTTGACCAGCACTTCACCGCTGGTGGGGGTGATGAGGCGGTTGAGCAGGCGGATCAGGGTGGACTTGCCACTGCCGGACAGGCCCATGATGCAGAAGATTTCACCACGACGGACCTGCAGGCTGACGTCCGAGACGCCGACCACGCAGCCGTATTCCTGGAGGATCTGGGTCTTGCTCAGGCCGCGCTCGCGGTAGGCCTGGAGGGCGGCCGGCGCGCGGTCGCCGAAAATTTTCCAGACGCCGCGGCAATCGACCAATGTATCTACAGCATTTTCGGTATTCATAAAGTGCACCCGAACCAGGTTTTCTGGTGTGTTCTTGTGTTCAAGTTCGGCAGTGGCAAGGGCTGTTACGCCTCAATCAGTACTTCTTCATTTCCGCCCAGCGTTTGAGCAGGTCGGCATGGCTGTCGGTCCAGTCCTTGATCGCCTGGTCCATGCTCTTGCCATCGTTGACTGCGGCATTGATCGCGCTGATGTCCGGCAACGGCACGTAGACTCCGGCGATCACTTCGCGCGCCTGCGGGTTTTCTGCCGAGAAGCCCTTCTGGCCGATCCAGTAGTAGGTCTGTGGCGGGGCGAAGATGCCTTTAGGGTCGGCGAGGAACTTGGTGTCGTACTTCAGGGCCATCCAGGTGGGTTCCCACAGGGTCACGGCGACCCACTCTTTACGGTCCACGGCCGACTTGAGCGCGGCGGTCATGGCCGCGGTGCTGCCCTCGATCAGGTTGAGCTTGAGGTCGTAGTCCTTGACCGCCTTGGCGGCTTCGCCCATCAGGCCCGAGCCCGGCTCGATGCCGATGATCTTGTTGCCGAACTTGTCGGCGTTGGCGTTGAGCTGTTCGACGGAATCGATGTTCACGTACTTGGGCACTGCAATGCCTTGGTACAGCCCGTGGGACACAGGCGAGATCTTCTCCAGGCGGTTCTTGTTCTTCTTCCAGTAGTCGCTGGCCACGTAGTTGATCTGCGACGCGAGGATCTGCACGTCGCCCTTGCCCAGTGCGGCATAGGCGATGCCCCATTCGGAGAACGAGGTCACTTCGACCTTGTAGCCTGCGTTTTCGAGGGCTTTCTTGGTGATGCCGGTGATCGGCGTGAGGTCTTCCCAGGACAGGGTCCCCATCTTGATGACCTTGTCTTCGGCATGCGCCTGGCATAACCCCAGCCCGACCATTGCCAGTGCACACAACGCCTTGCGGATACGATTCATGTGGTGCTCCTTCGAGGTGTCGAAACGGGCGTTGCCGCCCTATTAGTTGTTGTCGTTGTTGAATTTCACCTGCGCGGATCCGCCGCCGGGCAAAGGCCCGCCAGGGTTCCGTACTACCAACGTCTACAGTGATCGGGCGATGCCCGCTTGCTTCAGCCCCCGGTACCGGTGGCGAAGTCGTCCACTAGCCCCTGGGGGGCGATGTACAACTGCATGTTGCCGCGCGACAGTTCCCAGTGTTCGAACACCAGATCCACCACTGCGCCTTCGTCGTGGCGGTCGAAGGCCTCGATGAAGCTGTCGTGGTGCGCCACCGCCAGTGCCAGGTCGTGGTGCATGGCGCCGTTGCGCGGGCGAAAGAACGTGTGGCCGATGCGTGCATGGTCGATCAGCAGGCGCCCCAGGCTCGGTTCGAGGTAGGGGTTGGCGGACATCTGGCCCATTATTTCGTGAAAGCGATTGTTCTCCACCACCATCGCGCGGGCGTCGTGCTCGATGCTGGCGCGGCGAAAGCGTTCTTGTGTCGCGCGCAGCTCGCGCAGTTGACCTGGCTTGTAGTTGTGCACTGCCAGGCGGCCAACCGCAGCGTAGATCATCGGGGCGACGAGGAAGAAATTGCGCAGCGTCGCGTGGTTCATCGGTGCCACCCGGGCGCCGCGGTGTTCCTGGATGTCGAGATAGCCCTCGCCGGCCAGGCGGCGGAACACGTCACGCACCGGGGTCCGCGACAAACCATAGCGCTCGCTCAGACCCAGTTCGTCGAGCGCCTGGTCGGGATCCAGTTCCATGGTCAGGATCTGGTGTTTCAGATCCTCGTACAGGTCGTTCTTGCCGCTTCTCATGAAGACCCCCCGCTGCGGTGACACCCGGAGTGATGGCTGTTTTGAAGCAGACTGGCACGGGATCGGAGGGGGGTCAATCGTGTTGTATTCTTTGTGTATACCAAAAAAATTCATCAAGAATACCCATCGAGCCAGTAGATTCATGGCTTTGCGCCCGAGATCTGCTCGACACGCAGAGTGAAAAAGGGTCGTACATGGGCACGACTCTGTCGGCAATGGATAAGCGCCTGTTTACCGATATCGATCCAGGGCCGCCGACCCGAGGCGCGTGCGGATGTGATCAAATGAGCCAAGCGTTATCCGGCTACACGCACCCTGAAACCGCTCATCGAAAAAGCTGTAGACACATTGTCTAACGCTCCCCTATAGTCATTATACAAATAGTAGACACAAGCTTATGACAACCAAAAAGGCCGCTATGAAAGCCACTGCTGATGTCCACCCACTCACAGGCGATGCGCCGCTCGACCGTAAGGGCGTCCTGGCCGACGCACTACGCCGGCGCATCCTGAGCATGGAGCTGGCACCCGGGGCCGTGGTCGATGAACTGGCGCTGTGCGACGAGTTCGGCCTTTCGCGCCCACCGGTGCGCGAGTTGCTGCGCCAGATCGCCGCCGAGGGTTACATCGAGCTGGAAACCAATCGCGCTCCCCGCGTCGCGGCCATGAACCATGACTCGCTGCACAGCTTCTTCCTGGCCGCACCGCTGATCTACGTGGCCACCACGCAGTTGGCTGCGACTTACGCCACCGCGCGTGAGATCGAGGCGCTGAAGGCGATTCAAGAGCAATTCCGCCAGGCTATCGTCGATCGGGACGTGGAAAACCGCGTGATCTACAACGACGCCTTCCACCTGGAAATCGGCAAGATGGCGCACAACGACTACCTGATGCCCAGCCTGCGTCGCGTCCTCATCGATCACACCCGCCTGGGCACTATCTTCTATCGCCACCCGACCACTGCCGACATGCAGGCCGACCTTGAACTGGCCTGTTTGCAGCACGACCAGATGATCGAGGCAATCGAGCGCCGCGACCCGGAAACCGCAGGACGCCTGGTCCGCGAACACATGGAGCTTTCCCGCCGACGCATGGCCGAGTACGCAGCGCCCCAGGGCATGGATGTGGCCCTGAACTTGTAGCACCGACACTCTCCGCCGCCCCTTGGTGCAAGGAGCGGGTGAGGAACAGACCTAACAACAATATCTGGTTCCTGAAATGACAAAGATCACCTCGTTGCCCGCCGACGACACCACTTGCGGCTGGTACCACCTGAGCAAGGGCCGCGCCGTACAACCAGCGCACAGCGGCCACAGCACCGCCCGCTGGGTCGTGGTCGGGGCCGGTTTCACCGGTCTGGCCGCCGCACGCCAGTTGGCCGAGCACTTCCCGGATGAGCAGATCGTGTTGCTCGATGCCCAGGAAGTGGGCTTCGGCTCGTCAGGTCGCAACGCAGGCTTTGCCATCGACTTGCCCCACGATATTGGTGCCGATGACTATATTGGCGACATCGGCATCGCCAAGACCGTTCTCAAGCTCAACCTCAGCGGTCAGTCGTTGCTCAAGGACCTGGTCGAGCGGCATCGCATCGATTGCCAGATGAAACACTGCGGCAAGTACCAAGCTGCCGTGGAGCCGCGGGGCATTGCCGTACTCGACGCCTACCGCCGTGGCCTGGACAAGCTTGGCCAGCCCTGGCAAATGATCGAGGCCAACGAGCTGCCCGAGCACATCGGCACGCACTTCTATCGCAAGGCCCTGTTCACCCCCGGCACCTCGCTGGTCCAGCCTGCTGCGCTGGTCAAAGGCCTTGCCGATCACCTGCCGGGCAATGTCACGCTGTACGAGAACACGCCCATCGTCGAGGTCGAGTACGGCGCCAAGACCGTATTGCGTCACGCCCACGGCTCGATCACCGCCGACAAGCTGGTGCTTACCACCAATGCCTTCGGCATGAGCTTTGGCTTCCTCAAGGGCCGTATGCTGCCGGTGTTCACTTACGCCAGCCTGACCCGCCCGATGAGTGCCGATGAGCAAGCGCGCCTGGGCGGCAAGCCGTATTGGGGCGTGATTCCGGCCGATCCGTTCGGCACGACAGTGCGCCGTACCCCGGACAATCGCCTGCTGATCCGCAACAGTTTCAGCTTCAACCCGGATGGCCGTGCCAACCGCAAGTACCTGGAGCGCTTCGCGCCGCGCCACCGCGATTCGTTCGAGCGGCGCTTCCCGATGCTCTCGGGCCTGCCGTTCGAATACACCTGGGGCGGCGCGCTGGCGATGTCGCGCAACCACCTGGGCTATTTCGGGCAGTTGGCGCCGAACGTCTATGGCGCGTTGTGCTGCAACGGCTTGGGTGTGACCCGCGGTACGGCCACCGGCAAGTTGCTGGCCGACTGGCTGGCGGGCGAAAAAAACGACTTGATCGACTTCGTATTGAACTCGCCAGGCCCGTGCGCCAACCCGCCGGCAGCCCTGACGTCACTGGGTTTGAACTTCAATCTGAAATGGGGCCAGTTGCGCGCCGGACAAGAAAGCTAATTGAACTGAGGCATGGCCAGTAAATAAGTATCGGCTGGGTATTTGATACCCGGCGTGAGGTTTCTATTGCGTGCTGTTTTTGTTCGAAGTGCAACTTCGAACTCACGGGGCTGAAAGTGTTTTTCAGCATCGCGGGTTCGTTCGCCCTGAGAACAGGCTGCGTTTGATGTGGGCTGGAGAAAATAATGACAAACACCGCTGTATCGATCGAAGATGTACCGCTTAATCGCTTTCACCAACTGTTGACTGTACGTTCGGGCGGTGGCTCGTTCGTGGACGGTTATGTGCTGAGTATCATCGGCGTGGCCATGGTGCAGATGGCCGCGGGCCTGTCGCTGAGCAGTTTCTGGCAGGGTATGATCGCCGCCTCCGCATTGATCGGGATTTTCTTCGGCGGTTTCTTCGGCGGCTGGCTGACTGACCGCTTCGGGCGCAAGCGGGTGTTCTTCGTCGGCCCGACCCTGTTCATCCTCGCCTCGCTCGCGCAATTCTGGGTGGAGTCGGCACTGGCGCTGTTCCTGCTGCGCTTGGTCATCGGCATCGCCGTGGGTATCGAATATCCAGTGGCCACTTCACTGCTGGTGGAGTTCCTGCCCAAGAAGAACCGTGGCCCCCGCCTGGCCACCCTGACCGTCCTGTGGTTCGCTGGGGCTGCCACCGCCTACGTGGTGGGTGAGGCGATCCTGCGCCATGGCGGCGACGATGCCTGGCGCCTGGTGCTGGCCAGTGCCGCCGTCATCGGTGCGCTGCTGTTCGTCATTCGCCTGGGGACGCCCGAGTCGCCACGCTGGCTGATCAGCAAGGGCCGCAGCCAAGAGGCCGAACAGGTCATCAAGCGTGTTTATGGCAGCGCCTTCTCGCTGCGCAACCTGCCCGAAGAGCCCAAGACGCGTACGCTGTCATTCATGAGCTTGCTGCAGGCCGGCTACGGTAAGCGCATGCTGTTCGTCACCATGTTCTGGACCTGTTCGGTGATCCCGGTGTTCGCCGTGTATGCCTTCGCCCCGAAGGTGCTGGGTGCGCTCAACCTCAAGGGCGACTGGGCCTCGATCGGTTCGGTGGCGATCACCTTCCTGTTCGTGGTCGGCTGCATCATCGCCACCCGCCTTCTGAACACCCTCGGCCGTCGTACCACATTGCTTCACAGCTTCTTCTGGTCTGGCCTGGCCCTGCTCGGGCTGGGGGCGTTCAGCAGTGCCACGGAAATGCTCATCCTGGTGCTCTTCGGCGCGTACGCGCTGTTCATCGGCGGTGCCCAGGTACTGCAACTGGTCTACCCGAACGAATTGTTCCCCACCGAGATCCGCGCGTGCGCGGTAGGTGTGGGCACCTCCATGTCGCGCGTTGGCGCGGCGGTGGGCACCTGGCTGGTGCCGATGGCCCTCGATAGCTATGGCATTGGCGCAACCATGTACGCGGCGGCGCTGGTGACATTCGTTGGCTTGGCGTTCTCCCTCGCCCTGGCGCCGGAAACCCGCTCGCTGAATCTGCAACAGGCCGCTTCGCTGAATTGAGCCATCCCTTGCCGGGGTGGTCCGGCAAGGTTCGAACATGAACGCACAGGAAACAACGGAGAAACCCATGAAATTCGAAGGCATCTACACCCCGGCAATCACCCCCCTGGCCGCAGACGGCTCGATCGACAAGGCGGCCTTCGCCGAGGTCCTCGAGTATCTGGTCGAGTCCAAGATTCACGGTGTAATCATCGGTGGCTCCACGGGCGAGTACTACGCCCACACCACCCAGGAGCGCATCGAGTTGGCCGCTCAGGCCAAGGACGTACTCAATGGCCGTCTGCCGCTGATCGTCGGTACGGGCGGTATCCGCACCGAAGACGCCGTTGCCTTCGGCAGCCACGCCAAGGAGATCAAGGCTGACGCGCTGCTGGTCGGTACCCCGCCGTACGCGCTGCCGACTCAGCAGGAAATCGCCCTGCACGTCAAAACCGTGGACGCTGCCGCCGATCTTCCGATCATGCTCTACAACTATCCAGGCCGCATGAGCGTGAGCATGGGCGAGGCGTTCTTCGACGCCGTCGCTGACGTGAAGAACATCGTCGCCATCAAGGAAAGCTCCGGTGACATGGCCCAGCTGCACCGCCTGGCGATCAAGCGCCCGAACATCCAGTTGTCCTGCGGCTGGGACGACCAGGCCCTGGAATTCTTCGCCTGGGGCGCGCAGAGCTGGGTCTGCGCCGGTTCCAACTTCATCCCGCGCGAGCACGTGGCCCTGTACGAAGCCTGCGTGATCGAGAAGAACTTCGACAAGGGCCGCAAGATCATGGCCGCGATGATGCCGCTGATGGACTTCCTCGAAGGCGGCAAGTTCGTCCAGTCGATCAAGCACGGGGTTGCCCTCAACGGCCTGAAAACCGGTGGCGTGCGCAAGCCGCTGTATGACCTCGACGCTGCCGAGAAAGAAGAGCTCAAGCGTGTGATCACCGAATTGAAGGCCACCATCGCCCAGATCAAATAAGGAGACCGAACATGGCTGAATTGCTGAGCAAGGCCCAATACGCGGCCATCGCCGCCAACCTGCAACTGCGCACCCAGGCGTTCATCGACGGTGAATTCCGCGATGCGATCTCGGGCCGCACCTTCGTCACCACCAACCCGGCTACCGGCGAGCAACTGGCTGAAGTCGCTGCGTGCGACGTCGACGACGTGAACCTCGCCGTGGCCGCGGCGACGCGCGTGTTCGAAGCGGGCACCTGGTCGAAGATGCAGCCGAACGACCGCAAGCACGTCTTGCAGAAGTTCGCCCAACTGCTCGAAGACAATGCCCATGAACTGGCCGTGCTCGAAGCGCTGGACAGCGGCAAGCCGGTCAGCGAGTGCCAGAACGTCGATGTGCCGGAAACCATCCACACCATCCGCTGGCACGCCGAGCTGATCGACAAGATCTACGATGCCACCGCCCCGACCGGCAATGCTGCCGTGACCATGGTGGTGCGCGAAGCCATTGGCGTGGTCGGCCTGGTGCTGCCATGGAACTTCCCGCTGCTGATGCTGGCTTGGAAGATTGCCCCGTCGCTGGCCGCTGGCTGCTCGATCGTGGTCAAGCCGGCCAAGGAAACCACCTTGAGCGCCCTGCGCGTAGCCGAGCTTGCCCATGAGGCGGGTATCCCGGCCGGTGTGTTCAACCTGGTGCCTGGCGGTGGCCGCGAAGTGGGCGAGGCCATCGGCCGCCACATGGACATCCCGATGGTCAGCTTCACCGGCTCCACCGATACCGGTCGCCTGTTCCTCAAGTACGCCGCCGAGTCCAACCTCAAGCGCATCGTGCTTGAGCTGGGTGGCAAGAACCCGGCCGTGGTCATGAACGACTGCGAAGACCTCGACGAAGTGGCGCGGTTCGTCACCGCTGGTGCGTTCTGGAACATGGGTGAGAACTGCTCGGCTTCCTCGCGCCTGATTGTGCACAAGGACGTCAAGGACGAACTGCTCGACCTGATCGGCAAGCACCTGAAAGACTGGAAGCTGGGCGATCCGCTGGACCCGGACAACCGCCTGGGTGCGATGGTCAGCAAGGCGCACTTCGAGAAGGTCAAGTCGTACCTGGACTACGCCGCCGAGCACAAGCTCAACGTGGTGCAGGGCGGCCAGACCGAAGACGGCCTGCGTGTGCAGCCGACCATCGTCGATGGCGTGACCCGCGACAACAAGCTGTTCGTCGAGGAGATCTTCGGCCCGATCCTCAGCGTGACGACCTTCGAGAGCATCGACGAAGCCATCGAGCTGGCCAACGACACCGTCTACGGCCTGGCGGCCTCGGCCTACACCGGCAGCCTGCGCAATGCGCTGCGCCTGTCCCGCGAGATCCGCGCAGGTGTGGTGACCGTGAACTGCTTCGGCGAGGGTGATGTCTCCACGCCGTTCGGCGGCTACAAGGAGTCCGGCTTCGGCGGGCGCGACAAGTCGATCTGGGCCCATGACCAGTACACCGAGCTTAAGACCATCTGGATCAACGCTTCGTAACCGAGCAGTACCGGTGCTGTTCTGACGGAGTTCGGCACCTGGCCGCCCCGGTGATACCGGGGCTGGCCCTTTCGCGGCGGTATGTCTACTTGAACTTCGGCCCCGAGCGGGTATTCAAGCCCTTGGCCATGCGGTCATACAGCACCACGTTCACCGTGGCCGCCAGGTTCATGCAGCCTTGGGTGGGAATGTAGATCGTCTCTTCGCACCAGCCACGTACGTCTTCGCTCAGCGAGCCATCCTCCGGCCCGAAGATGTAGATCGCCCGATCCGGGTGGGTGTATTCCGGCAGCGGCCTTGCACCGTCCACCAGTTCCACTGCCACCGGCGTGCAGCCCAGCGGAATGATGCGCTGCAGGTCATCGATGCCGATCAGCGGAATGTCGTAGTGCACGCGCTTGGTGTCGGTGACGAAGTCACGCGCGCGCTCATAGCGCTTGCCGGTGTAGAACACCGAATTGACCCCATAGCAGCCCGCCGCACGCATCACCGAACCTACGTTTTCGGCGGATTTGGGGTTGAACAGGCCGATGCAGCTGTACCGTTTGTTCGCCACGAGTCGGGGCCCTTCGCAAAAAAGAGCGCGATTATACGGGCTGCCCGCCCCTTAGGGCGACCGTCAGTCCTTCTGAATCGCCCCTGGTTTCGCAGGCACCCCCAAACCCCATGATGACGCCAGGAGGTGCCTGCGAAAAAACCGGGTCAGGCGAGGTGACCGCCGAGGGTTTCAGCGACCCAGTCGGCTATGAAATGTCCAGCGTTGATGCTGTTGTCGAAGCTTGAGTGCTGTACTCCCCCGGTACGCTCGTCGAAAATCTTCAGCTCTCGCTTCGGGCTGTTGACCAGTTGCTCATAGGTGCGTTCGGCCCACTTCACTGGAATCTGCGAATCCTTCGAGCCATGGGTAACCAGGAATGGAACCTTGATGCGATCCAGCACGCCGTCCAAGTGCACGTTCTCGGCAATGCGCATGAACTCCTCCATGTCCTTGGCGCCCCATACCCACTGTACGTGAGCCCAGTAGTGCGGTACGGGGAAGCTGCCTTCCTTTTCTAGACGGCGCTTTTGTACATCGCGCCAGTCGTGGTTGGCACCCCAGACCACGCCACAGGCGAAACGGGGTTCGAAAGCGACAGCGCGCGGACAGTAGTATCCGCCGAGTGACACACCCTCCATGCCGATACGTTTGGCATCGACGTCGCTGCGCGTTTCCAGCCAGTCCACCACGCGGCTAGCCCAATGTTCGCTGTCGTATCGCGCGGTTAGGTGGTGCAGGCGCAGTGCTTCCCCGGTACCCGGCTGATCTATGATCAACGAAGACACGCCACGTTTGGCCAACCAGGCTGGCAGGCCGACGCGATATTTCATTTCCTTTGTTGAGTCCAGTCCGTTGACTTGCACCAGCAGCGGAGCCGGCCCAGTGACACCTTCGGCGCGTACCAACAGGCCGGAAAGATGAGTTCCCTCGTAGGGTATCTCTACCCGCTCGCAGTTTTCCTTGGACAACTCGATGCTGCGCGCGAAGGTTTGTAAAACACGCTGATAAAGCGCTTCGCGACCAGGCGCTCCATGAGCTTGAAGGCGCTCGCAGGTCAGGTAGTACGTCGAGGCTCGGTTGTATTTCTCACCCGCTGAGAACAGGCGCCCAGCGGTTTCATCTTCCTCGGCCATACTGCAGAGTTTGTCGGCCATTTTGGCCCAGGTATCGCGGAAGGCCGCAGTACCGGTGGCATCTGGGTGCTTGGCAGCTTCGGCCAGCGGCTTGCACATCTCTTCGATTTCGCCGATGCGCGCGCCCATCTCGATAGCCAGGTTAACGGAAAGATCCCAGACGTAATTGGTAGGGAAGTAACGGAACATTCTTATTGTCCTTTAAGGTCGTCTGACACGCCCACCTCGCAGGCGTAGTGCCGAGTCACCTTAAGGACCCATTCGCTGAGTAGGCTAATCGTTACTTCGGATGCGAGGTATCGCGTTCTGCGATGCCTGGAACCGAGAGATCGACCGTCTTGATGAATTCGTGAATGCGTTCACGTAGCCATCGGTGCATGGGATCCCCGTCCGTGCTGCGGTGCCAGAGCATGAATTCACGCATGGCCGGAATTTTCACGGGCGTGGGTAAAATACGGAGTGGCAGGTATTTAGCATAGAGATGTGCCAGCCTACGATGCATGGTGGCGATACGCTGGGTGCCGACCACCAACTGCGGAACTGTATTGAAGTCGTGAGTGATCACTTCCAGGCGGCGATTGAAACCGTACTGGTTCATGAACCATTCTTCGATACTTGAGCTGCGGTTACGACCGAAGCCTACCGAGATGTGCCCCAACTCCATGTATTGCTCAAGCGACAACTGCTCACCCACCAATGTATTGCCCGCCCAGACGACGCAGACATGCTCTTCCTCAAACAGCAGATGCGAGGGGTGTCCTTCGATTACATAGCGTTCTGGGACGATCATCAGATCGATTTCACCACGTACCAGCAAGTCGCCATCGTTGGGCGCGATCATGTCGAATGTGATGTGGGGCGCCTGTTCGTGAATTTTCTGAATGACCTGTGAGAACAGCACAGTGATCAGATAGTCGGACGCCATCAACTTGAAGTGCCGTTTACTTGAGACCGGATCGAACACCTGTTTCGTGGTGATGGACGAACGAATGGTCAAGAGTACTTCGCGCACCGGTTTGGCGAGTTCCAGGGCATAGGGGGTAGGCTGCATCTTGCGGCCGACTTGCACCAGTAATTCGTCCTCGAAGAATGTCCGCAAGCGACCCAGGACACCGCTGGTGGCGGACTGAGTCATGTGTAGGCGTTCGGCCGCGCGGGTGATGTTCTGCTCTTCCAGCAGTACGTCCAATGCGACCAGCAGGTTCAGGTCGAGATGGTTGAAGCGCATGTTCAGGTGTCCGACTTGTTGTATTTATTTTTGAGATACATTTGCCGCCAACTATCGTTTAGTCAACCCTTTGTTACCCCTTATCGAGCCATGGCGCCGACAAATGTGCCTTGCGCCATGTATTGCGTTTGCCGATACGTCTCATCCCTACACACGATTGGTCCAGCTTGCCGGCTTCCTCCATCTTGAGTGGCAAGTCGTGGCTCTAGCGTGCTGCCCGGCTCCCCTCACCGGTGTCCTGCCAACGCGCCGGAAGAACAATTTCAATGGAGTGGTAGTCATGAACATCATTGGCCTTGACGCGCTGGTATTTGGCGTCGATGACATTCAGGCATGTGCCGACTGTCTGCGGGATTACGGCCTGGCCGCTGTCGAGCTGAACGAAGGAGGAGGCCGCTTTGAAGCGCTCGATGGCACAGCCATCATCATTCGTCGGCATGACGATCCGACCCTGCCACCTGCCTTGGGGCCGGCACCTTCCCTTCGCGAAACCATCTATGGCGTCGAGTCGTCGGCCGACCTTGACGCGATTGCCGACGAACTCGGGCGTGACCGTGCTGTGCTGCGTGATGACCGGGGTGTCTTGCGTAGTGTCGACGACTTAGGCTTCGCCCTGGCGTTTCAGGTCACCTGCCGTCGAGCCTTCGAGGCTGAGGCTGACCTGACCAATGCGCCCGGTTCTGCTCCCCAGCGCCCGGCCAACAAGCCAGGCATCACGCCGGATATGCCTGCACTGCCACGTACGCTGTCGCATGTCGTGTATTTCGTGCCTGATGCCGCGAAAGGCGAGGCGTTCTACCGAGATCGTCTGGGCTTCGTCACCACCGATACCTTCGTCGGGGTCGGTCCGTTCATGCGCACCGGCGCAATGGACGATCACCACTGCCTATTCATGATCCAGACGCCACCGCACATGCGCGGTTGCGAACATTTCACCTTCCACATGGGCAGTGGCACCGAGGTGCTACTGGCTGGCCGGCGGTTCGAGCAAAAAGGCTGGACCAGTTTCTGGGGGCCGGGTCGTCATCTCTTCGGCTCCAACTGGTTCTGGTACTTCAACAGCCCGCTGGGGTGTCACATCGAATACGACGCAGACATGGACACTCATGATGATGAGTGGGTGGCCCGTCAAGCGCCGATGTCCGCGGATAACTCACAGCTATTCCTGTTCTCCTCCCGCGAGAAATGGGCCCCTGGCGGTCCGCCGCCCAAGCAGGGTTGAGCGTGTTTGTCGCGCTTTGCCGGCTCGATGAGCTGGTAGAGGGGCAGTCGCGTGGGTTCGACCCCTTGCAGCGTGGCAAGGATAGTCTTTTTGCCCTGCGTTACGCGGGGGCCCTGTACCTGTATCGCAACAGCTGCCCGCATCTGGATGTTCCTCTGCACTACCGCAAGGACCGCTTCCTGTCTGCCGATGGTTCTCGAATCATCTGCTATGCGCATGGCGCCCAATTCGTACCTGACACGGGTCTTTGCGTGTTCGGACCCTGTTTGGGGGAGCGGTTGGTGGCCGTACCTTGGAGGGAGCAGGAGGGGTGGCTGGCGGTCGATGAGCTGGCATTGCAGTGAGTTGAGGTATCGCGATCAACGATACATCGAATCCGAACATGCGATTAGTCAAATTCCTGATTTGGCCAGAAGCTGGTGGACAAGGTGCACAGCACCACGGCCAGCGGCCATTTCAAATAAGAACAAGAAGCGAGAAGTGCCATGAATTCAGTTAAGAGTGTTCTGGTCGTCGGTGGTGGAATTGGTGGTCTTTGCGCAGCCATCGCGCTGCGCCGCAAGGGTATTAGCGTCGACTTGGTCGAGCTTAAATCCGAGTGGACCGTTTATGGCGTCGGTATCATTCAGCAGAGCAATGTGGTGCGTGAGATGTCGCGCTTGGGCCTGCTCGATGCTTATCTCGATGCGGCCTATGCCTTCGAAGATGTCGCCATCTATACCACCGACGGGCAGCCGTTGGTGCGTATCCCCGGTCAGCGCCTGGCCGGTCCGCAGTACCCCGCCAATGTCGGTATTTCTCGACGTGCCCTGCACAAGGTACTGAGCGAGACGACCATCGAGCTCGGTGCCAAGGTGAGCCTTGGCACCACTGTGCAATCCCTGGAGCAGGATGAAGACGGCGTTGATGTCGTACTGACCGATGGCACCAGTGTTCGCTACGACCTCGTAGTTGGGGCGGACGGCCTCTACTCCAAGGTGCGCGAGATGCTGTTCGGCAACAAGTACATGCCGCGGTTCACGGGTCAGTCGGTATGGCGCTACAACTTCCCGCGTCTGCCGCAGATCAATCATCTGGCCAACTATCAGGGGCCTGCAGGTAACGCCGGTCTGGTGCCGCTGTCCGACGAGCTGATGTACATGTTCACCACCTCCCATGAGCCAGGTAATCCGTGGATGCCCAACGACTCCCTGGCAGCCGAAATGCGCCAGCGCCTGCAAGGCATGGGTGGACTGATCGCCGAGTTGCGTGAGCAGATTACTGACAATGAGCAGGTGGTCTACAAGCCGCTCGAAGCTGTCTTCGTCAACGAACCCTGGTATCGCGGTCGCGTCCTGATCATCGGTGACGCCGCGCATGCCACTACTCCCCATCTGGGCCAAGGTGCCGGCATGGCGATCGAAGATGCCCTGGTGCTTAGCGAGGAACTGACTGCCGAAGGGGATCTGAGTCAGCAGTTGGCGCGCTTCATGACCCGTCGCTTCGAGCGCTGTAAATACATCGGCGAGAAATCGCTACTGGCTGGTGAGAGGGAGATGGCGCGTGATCGCGACTTCGACCGTATCGGTCTGGTCAAGGAAATGCTGGAGGTCACCGCTCGACCGATTTGACGCCGTGAAGGCGGCCGTACTCGCCGATCTGCCGCCGGCGTGACCTTGCACAGGCGCTTTACACGATCCGCGTGACCTTGCAGCGATGTGTAAAAGAAGCAAAAAACGCTCATAAGAACAAAAAAGAGGCATATATCGATGGCAAATCGAGAGCTCGTTGCATCTTGGAGAAAGCTGGCTACCGAACGTCTGACGCTTACCGCAGCACTATTGGCCTGTACTAACCAGGCGCTTGCATTCCAGATTGATACTGGAAACCCCGATTTAAGTCTGCGTTGGGATAACACCGTAAAGTACAGCGCCGCCTGGCGTATGCAGGACCGCAGCAGCAAGCTTTCCGAGGGGACGGTCGCACGCAATCAGGATGATGGTGATCGTGCTTTCGGTAAAGGCCTGATCTCCAACCGCCTGGATATCCTCAGCGAACTGGACATTGGTTTGCGCGACTTCGGTGCCCGTGTCAGTGCCGCCGGTTGGTATGACACCGAGTACCAGAAAGACAACGACAACAATAATCCCACCCGCGCCAACGCCCGCTCGGTCGCCTATGACGAGTTCACCGCCGATACACGCCACCTGCATGGCGGGGACTCCGAACTACTCGACGCTTTCGCATATTGGAACGGCGAGCTTGCCGACAGAGCCCTGTCGGTGCGCTTGGGTCGCCATGGCTTGGTGTGGGGCGAGAGTATGTTCTTTGGCGCTAACGGCATTGCTGGCGGCATGGCGCCTGTCGATGTGGTCAAGGCGGTTTCGGTACCCAATACCCAGTTTAAGGAGATCACGCGTCCAGTCAGTCAAATCTCCACGACCTATCAACTTACAGATGATCTTTCGCTCGGCGCCTTCTATCAGTTCGAGTGGGAAGAGACACGCTTACCAGGAGCGGGTAGCTACTTCTCCGTGAGTGACACGATCGGCGAGGGCAATGAACGTTTGATCGTGGGTGATCCGTTTCCAGCATTCCTCGGTGGTAATCCGAACAGCCCAGCAGCGTTTTTCCACGGTAAAGACAAGAAGGCCAGAAGCTCCGGGCAGGGAGGGGTGCAGTTACGCATCACTGACGATACGGTCGAATACGGCGTGTATGCCATCCAATATCACGACAAGTCGCCCAAGCTCTACCTGAAACCCAGTGCCACCCCTGAGTTCAGTACCGGAAAGATCGGCGAGTATTACTGGGTCTACCCGGAAGATATCCGGGCGCTGGGAGCCAGCTTCATCACCACGGTGGGTGAGTACAGCTTCGCGGGTGAAGCCTCCATGCGCTGGAACATGCCACTCGTTTCCAATGGCCAGACGGTCCTTCCTGGCGTGGACGCGGACAATAACGATGACGCCCTTTACGCGGTCGGCCGAACCGCCCATGTCAACCTCAATATGATCGCGTCGTTCGGGCCGAATTTTATTGCCCAAGAGTCTGGACTGGTCGCCGAGGTCGCCTGGAACCGCCTGCTCAAGGTTACCCGGAATCGCAGTGCGCTGGACCCCAATGCGACTGACGACGCGGTTGGCATGAAGCTGGTGTACACCCCTACGTATCGCCAGGTCATGCCTGGCATCGATCTGAGTGTGCCAATTGGTGTCAGCTACTTCCCAATGGGTAAGTCCGCTGTAGTCGGCTCTTTCGGCCCAGACAAAGGCGGGGACTTCAACATTGGCGTGAGTGCCACCTACCTCGACCGCGTCACCCTCGGGCTGACTTACACACACTACTACGGCCCCGAGGATACCAATCTGAACGCGGCCACCCAGTTCAATTACAAGCAGTCGTTGAAAGATCGCGATTTCTTGGCCTTCTCCGTGAAAACCACATTCTGAGGATCGCGCACATGGCTATTCAGTTTGCACTCAAGACGTTTTGCCTGACGCTCGCAGGAGCGATGGCCCTGAGCTTGCAGCCAGTGATCGCTGCTAGCGCCGACGATCTTGGCAAAAGCCTGACCCCGTTTGGCGCTGAAGCATCCGGCAATGCCAATGGCAGTATCCCAGCCTGGACAGGCGGCATGACCACGGTCGATCCCTCCTTCAAACCCGGTGGCAAACGTAGCGATCCATTTGCCTCGGAAAAGCCGCTGTTCAGCATTACCGCGAAGAACATGGCCCAGTACGAAGGCAAGATTAGCGACGGCACCAAGGAGATGCTCAAGCGCTACCCAGACACCTATCGTCTGGATATCTACCCGACGCACCGCACTGCCGCTGCACCGCAGTGGGTGTACGACAACACCGCGAAGAATGCGCGTAACGCCAAGCTGGTCGAGAGCAGTGCGGGCCTTATCCCAGAGGGTGCCTATGGCGGTATTCCGTTCCCGGTACCGAAAAATGGCAGCGAGGCGATGTGGAACCACCTCCTGAACTGGCGTGGTACGCCGCTGGCCATGGATTTCCGGCATTACCTGGTAACTGCCGAGGGTACACCTGTCATGACCACGGACGGCAAGGCCATCCAAGAGATGCCCTACTACTATCAAGAGGGTTCGGCGGACACGTTCGATGGCGATTATTGGTTGTTCCGCTTGACCAACGTGGGTCCAGCTCTGCGTGCGGGCGAGCAAATCATGGGGCGCACTAACCTGAACGGCGACAAGAGTCAGGCGCACGTCTATCTGGCGGGGCAGAGACGTGTGCGTAAGCTGCCCAACGCCTGCTGCGACACGCCGACTCCGGCTACCGCCGGCGTCATGTCCTTCGATGAGTTGAATGTGTTCCAAGGACGCATGGACCGCTTCAATTGGAAGTTGGTCGGCAAGCAGGAAATGTACATCCCCTACAACACTAACAAAGTGCAAACGGCAAACAACCCAGAAGATGTATTGGGCAAGCACCATATGAACCCGGACTACGTGCGCTGGGAGCTGCACCGCGTATGGGTCGTCGAAGCTGACCTTGCCCCTGGCAAGCGCCATCAATTGCCGAAAGGGCGTTACTACCTCGACGAAGACACTTGGCAAGCCATTCTGGGTGATCGCTGGGATGCTAACGGCCGACTGTCCAAGAGTCTCTGGTCGCTACCAGCGGTCATGCCGGACATCCCCGCAGTGGCCCAACTGTCGTCTGGCTTCTACGACCTGACCTCCAACACCTGGTTCATCCAGAACCTCTATGCGGGCAAAGCGCAGCAGTACGCAATCGTCGATCGCTATAAGTCCTCCGAGTTTTCGCCAGCAGCGATGGCTGGCCGAGGCGTGCGCTAGAGCCTGATCGGGAGGGCCCATAAGCCCTCCCTGTTCGATGTAGTTCGAGGTGAATGATGAGCAGATCGAGATGGACAAGTGGCCTTCTTTTGACCCTTACCTTGCCCTTTTCGTTAGCCACCCATGCACAGCCATTGGCTGTAGCTGACGTGTTGCAAAGCCCTGCGATGCAGATATCGAATGCAGCGCATGCCGTTTTCAGCAGTGTCGTGCGTGCAGAGGATCGACTGGTTACCGTCGGCGAGCGTGGGTTGATCCTGCTGTCCGATGACAATGGCCTGACCTGGCGTCAGGCCCGCGTGCCGGTTTCGGTGGGTTTGACGGCAGTGCAGTTCGTTGACGCACGACATGGCTGGGCAGTAGGCCACTGCGGTGTGGTGTTGTTTAGTGAGGATGCTGGTGAAAACTGGCGGGTGCAGCTCGAAGGGCAGCGGGCCGCTGAGCTGGAATTGGTTGCGGCCCAGCAGGCGCTGGGCGTCGCGGCGGATGTCGACGCGGCTCAGGCGCGTGTCGATATGGCGCAGCGGTTGATGGATGAGGGGGCGGACAAGCCGTTCCTCAACCTGCACTTTACCGATCAACAACACGGCCTTGTTGTCGGCGCCTACGGTATGGCGCTGCGTACAGTCGATGGTGGAAGGTCTTGGCAGTCGGTGGCTGGCCAGATCGACAATCCGACAGGCCTGCATCTGTATGCGGTGGCTCAACAAGGCCTTGACTGGTACCTGGCCGGTGAGCAGGGCTTCCTCGCCCACTCCAGCGATGATGGTCAGCACTTTGAGCAACTACCAAGCCCCTATGAGGGCACGTTTTTTACGCTGGTACCGCGACAAGACGGTTCGCTGTTGCTGGGCGGTCTGAAAGGCAATGCTTTCCTCATCCGCAGCGCTGGCAAGCTAATCGAACCACTGGCGGTGACCATGCCGGTGTCCTTCAGCGATGGCACACGCCTTACCGATGGCCGTGTGCTGCTGGCCAACCAAGCCGGCGCCGTGTTCGTCCTCGAGGCTGCCGGCCACCGCTTGCAGCAACTGATACCAGCACAAGGGCGGCCTCTTGCCGGACTGACCCAGGCCGCCGACGGTAGTCTGGTCGCTGCTGGCTTCACCGGTCTGTCTCAGTTGTCTACATCTGCTGCGAAGGTTTCGGAGTGATTTCATGACTTTCAATACGTCTGCCTGCCAGCAAACCTTCGATCCGGGCTCCGGTTCGTTGATCGAGCGAGCCTTGTTCAATCACCGTCATTGGGTGCTGTTGGTTTGCCTGGTGAGCACGCTGCTGCTTGGCTGGCAATCGACCCGCCTCGAACTCAACGCCAGCTTCGAGAAAATGATTCCCACGGGGCACCCCTACATTGTCAACTACCTGGAGAACCAGAAAGAGTTGTCCGGCCTAGGCAACGCGCTGCGTATTGCTGTGGCTAATCAAAAGGGTGATATCTACGACGCCGACTACATGAAGACCCTGCAGGCACTGAGCGATCAGATCTACCTGCTGCCGGGCGTTGACCGCGCGTTCATGAAGTCGTTGTGGACTCCCGCCACACGTTGGGTATCGGTGACCGAAGAGGGCCTTGATGGAGGCCCGGTGATTCCTGACCAGTACGACGGCAGCCCTGCCTCGCTGGCGGAGCTGCGACGCAACGTGCAATTGTCCAACGAGATCGGCCAGTTGGTATCGTTCGATCAACGCTCCAGCATCATCTACGTACCACTGCTGGCGACCAGTGCCGATGGTCAGCCGCTCAATTATGCGCAACTGTCCGCTGAGGTCGAGGAACTGCGCAACCGCTTCCAGAGCGACCGTATTGCCATTCACGTGACTGGCTTTGCCAAAAAAATCGGCGACTTGATTGCCGGGCTGGAGCAGATTCTGCTGTTCTTCGCTGCCGCGATTCTGATTACAACGGTGGTGCTCTACAGCTACACCCGCTGCGTGCGTAGCACCTTGCTGGTGGTCATCTGCTCGCTGGTAGCGGTGGTCTGGCAGCTTGGCCTGCTGCCGTTGTTGGGGTATGAGCTGGATCCGTACTCGGTGCTGGTGCCGTTCCTAGTGTTCGCGATTGGAATGAGCCACGGCGCGCAGAAAATGAACGGAATCATGCAGGATATCGGTCGTGGCATGCATCGTTTGGTGGCCGCCCGTTTCACATTCCGACGTCTGTTCCTGGCCGGTCTTACCGCGCTACTGTGCGATGCCGTGGGCTTCGCGGTGCTGATGATCATCAAGATCCAGGTGATTCAGGATTTGGCCATCATCGCCAGCTTGGGCGTAGCGGTGCTGATCTTCACCAACCTTATCCTGTTGCCCGTGCTGCTTTCCTATGTGGGGGTGAGTGCGAAGGCTGCCCAACTCAGCCTCAAGAGCGAGCGAGCCGAGCAGTGCGGTCAGGCACGGCATCCCTTCTGGCGCTTCCTCGATCTGTTCACCCGTCGTC
The DNA here is from genome assembly GCF_048068415.1 of Pseudomonas sp. NY15463. Lineage (NCBI taxonomy): Bacteria > Pseudomonadati > Pseudomonadota > Gammaproteobacteria > Pseudomonadales > Pseudomonadaceae > Pseudomonas > Pseudomonas sp. NY15463. Next base: position 85,676 of record NZ_JBLUQD010000002.1, on the reverse strand, counting down.
CTTGGGCTGGTATGTGTGTGGCAGTGAGCCTTGCGTTGGCGGTGCTGGGTTTCATCGTCAGCCTGCACCTGAGCGTTGGGGACCTCGATCCAGGCGCCCCGGAACTGCGTGCCGATTCGCGCTACAACCAGGACGATGCTTTTCTCACCCGTCACTACGGCGCCAGTAGCGACTTGTTCGCGGTGATGATCCATACACCGGCGGGTGCCTGCGCACGCTACGACATCTTGCGCAAGGTCGATCAGCTGGATTGGCAGTTGCGCAGCCTGCAAGGCGTGGATTCGACCAATTCACTGGCGTTGCTCAACCGTCGCATGCTGGTCGGGCTGTCCGAAGGCAGTCCGAAGTGGTACGAGCTGCAAAACAACCAGGCGACGCTGAACATGATTACCGCCAGCGCGCCTCGGGGGCTCTACAACGAGTCGTGCAACCTGCTGACCCTGTATGTCTACCTCACCGACCACAAGGCCGAGACGCTGACTCGCCTGGTCGATCATGTCGAAGCCTTTGCTGCTGCCAACAACACTGAAGAAGTGCAGTTCATGCTCGCCGCTGGCAACGCGGGTATCGAGGCAGCCACCAATATTGTCGTGAAACAGGCCAATCGCGAGATGCTGTTCTGGGTCTACGGTGCGGTGATTCTGCTGTGCCTGATCACCTTCCGTTCCTGGCGCGCAACACTGTGCGCTGTGATTCCGCTGATGCTCACCTCGATTCTTTGCGAGGCGCTGATGGTCTGGCTGGGCATTGGGGTGAAGGTCGCGACGCTGCCGGTCATCGCCCTGGGCGTGGGCATTGGTGTGGACTACGCGCTGTATGTCATGAGCATCATGCTCGGTCATTTGCGCGAGGGGACTAGCCTTTCGCAGGCCTATTACCGTGCGCTGCTCTCCACCGGCAAGGTGGTCATGCTGACCGGCGTCACCCTGGCTATCGGTGTGGGTACCTGGGCGTTCTCTCCCATCAAGTTTCAGGCCGACATGGGCATTCTTCTGGCATTCATGTTCGTCTGGAACATGGTCGGTGCGCTGCTGTTGCTCCCGGCCCTGGCCTATTTCCTTCTACCTGTCGGCAGGCGCAATACCCCGGTGGTCGAGCTTGCGCCCGAGCATCAGGCATACGCCCTACCGACAGAGCCGGTCGAGCCTGCGCCGCGCATTGCCCACGGCTGAACCCTTACCTTCTAAAACAACAATAGGCACCGCCAATGAAACGACTGACCTTGCTGCTCAATGGCCTCCACGAGGGGCTCATCGTCTATGGCGCCGCGTTCTCGGGCCTCCTGCCGGATGAGGTGAGTCATGCGCGCTGATCGCCAGGCGGGGCTCGCACAATCCGCGCTGCTGCTGTTCGGTAGCTGTCTGCCTGTGCTGGGGGCGGTATTGATCGCGCCGATCTTGCCGCGTATGCAGGCGCATTTTGCGGACACGCCGAGCGTAGCGATTCTGACGCCTATCGCGTTGACCATTCCAGCGCTAGTGATCGCATTGCTGGCCCCTTTTGCCGGGGTGATTGCTGACCGTTTAGGGCGAAAACCTCTGCTGCTCGGTTCGCTCATGCTGTACACGCTTTGCGGGCTGTTGCCTTTGTGGCTGGAGTCGTTGCCGGCGATCGTCGCCAGCCGGGCCGGACTTGGCTTGGCGGAGGCCGGCATCATGACCTGCTGTACCGCGCTGATGGGCGATTACTACCAGGGTTCGCGACGTGAACGGCTGTTCGCGTTACAGATGGTTGCCACCTCGCTTTCGGCAGCGGTGTTCATCGCCCTGGGCGGGACCTTGGGGCAGAACGATTGGCGCGTACCGTTCACGCTCTATGCCGCCGGGTTGTTGCTATTGCCGATTATGGCGCGGTGCCTCTGGGAACCACGTCCCTCGGAGGCAAACTCACAACAGGTCGCGCCAGCGAAGTTTCCATGGAATGCGCTGTTGCCGCTCTACGCGTTGACCATCTTGGCCGGTGTCAGCCTGTTCATCGTGCCGGTGCAGGCGGGCTATTTGCTCACCCTCCTGCAAGTGGACTCGCCCCAGCAGATTGGCATGACCATGGGCGCGAACCAGCTTGGGGTTCTGATCGGTGCTCTGCTTTTCCGGCTGCTGACAAGCCTGCGTCGGCAGAACGTGATGCTGCTGGCATTCGCCACTGCCGGGCTAGGCGGCATGCTGATGGCGAAAGCGGATAGTCATGGGTGGGTAATCGTCGCCGTGCTTATCAATGGTCTGGGGGTTGGTCTGATGCTGCCGACCCTGATCACCTGGGTGATGAGCAAGGTCAGCTTTGCCCAGCGTGGTCGCGCGGCTGGTGGCTTTACTGCGGCGCTGTTCGCCGGTGAGTTCATCAGCCCCTTGGTGGTGATTGCCTTCACAGGCGGCCAGCTTACCGCCTTGCCGACGGTGCTTTCCTGGATCGCCATCGCGCAGCTCGTGCTGGCGCTGGTTTGCCTGGTTTTGCACCGCGTATTCCGCGCCTTGGCCGAACCGGCCCCCGCGCTTGCTTGATCCGTTCGAGGTTGTCCATGAAACATCTGCTGAATTCCGCGATGCTCGACCAACTGTTTTTGACGGCTCGCTCGCATAACCGGTGGCAAGATCGCCCGGTGCCTACCGAACTGCTACATCAGCTCTATCAAGTTCTGCGACAGGGGCCGACCAGCAATAACTGTTGCCCTGCGCGTTTTGTTTTTCTGTCCAGCCTCGAGGCCAAGCACAAGCTGTTGCCGGCGCTCAAGGGGCACAACGGCGAGAAAATGCTGCAAGCACCTGTGACGGTCATCGTCGCCTGGGACAGTCGTTTCTTCGAGCACCTTCCCGAGCTGTTTCCGATTTATGACGCCGCTGCGGTTTTTCGTGACGACCCCCAGGCGACCTTTGTAGCGGGGCTTCGAAACAGCAGCTTGCAGGGCGCCTACCTGATGCTTGCCGCCCGGGCGCTGGGCCTGGATTGCGGACCGATGTCCGGCTTCGATGCAGGCCAGGTAGACGCCACCTTCTTCCCGGACGGACGCTGGCGCAGCAATTTCCTTTGCAGTCTGGGGTATGGCGATACAGCGAGCCTGCATCCGGGCGGGCCGCGATTGTCCTTCGAGCAAGCTTGTCAGGTGCTGTAAGTCCACGGTCTTAGGAGTCTTCGCATGCAAACACTTCCTGCATTCCGACGCATCGTTACGGGCCATGACGGCAAAGGCCGCGCGGTAGTCGCCATAGCCGGTGAAACACCGAATAAATTTCCGCTCAAGGCCGTGCCCGGCACGGTGTTTCACGAGGTATGGAACAGCCCCAACAGCCCAGCCCTTATAGACAACTCGGACGATCCCACTGGTAAACCTCTGCAACTCAGTCCGGCAGCCTCAGGCAGTGTCATCCGGGTGGTCGACATCCCGCCGGACAGCCTGCAGAACGAGGTTAGCGCCGAGGACGCTGCCGCTGCGTTCGCCGAGATTGGTCAAGCGCAGGCCGGCACCGGCAAGCCCGATTCGAAGCATAAGCTCATGCACCGCACCGAGACCTTGGACTACGGCATTGTCACCGAAGGCGAGGTCTGGCTGGTGCTCGATGGTGAGGATGTCCACCTCAAGCGCGGTGACATCGTGGTACAGCGCGGCACCAACCATGCGTGGAGTAACCGTACCGAACAGATGGCGCGCATGGTCTTCATTCTGCTCGATGGCCGCTATGCCGATGAATTAAAGGAGTTGGTTGAATGAAATTGGCAACGTTGAACGACGGCAGTCGTGATGGCCGCTTGCTGTTGGTCTCCCGCGACCTGGCGCGTGCTGTGAGTGCTGCCGATCTGGTGCCCACGCTACAGGCTGCCATCGAGCATTGGCAGAACGTCGAGCATGGGTTGCGACGTCGCTATGACGCGCTCAATCGCGGCGAAGCGCAGGACGCATTCGATTTCGATCCAGGCCAAGTGATGGCACCGCTGCCACGCGCCTGGCAATGGCTGGATGGATCGTGCTTTCTCAGCCATAGCGAGCTGATGCAACGCGCGTTCAACCTCGATCCTATCGAGGGGGTAGAGCACACGCCGCTGATGTATCAGGGGGCTGGCGACGACTTCCTCGGCCCGCGTCAGGACATCCCACTACCCAGCGAGGCCCACGGTATCGACTTTGAGGGTGAGTTCGCCGTACTGGTCGACGCGGTACCGATGGGTTGCACGGCTGAACAGGCACGCCAGCACATCAGGCTGTTAGTGCAGGTTAATGACGTCAGTCTGCGCGCACTGGCGCCGCGTGAGATGCGCACCGGCTTTGGCTTCGTCCAGGCCAAGTCGTCGTCAAGCTTTGCTCCCGTGGCGGTGACTCCCGACGAACTGGGTGCGAGCTGGTGCGATGCGCGCGTGCACCTGCCGTTGCAGGTCGAGTGGAACGGTGAGTGGTTTGGGCATCCGCACGGCGGTGCCATGCACTTCGGCTTTGATCAGTTGATTGCCCATGCAGCGCTCACTCGCCGCCTGAGTGCCGGCACGCTGATCGGTTCCGGAACGGTCTCTAACCGTGACCGTAGCGTCGGCTCGGCCTGCATTTCCGAGCGTCGGGCCATCGAGATGATTGAGCACGGTGCGCCCCGCACGGGTTTCATGCGCTTCGGAGATCGCATCCGCATGGAGGCGCGCTGTGCAGACGGCAGCCCGCTGTTCGGCGCCTTGGACCAGTGCGTGGTGCAAGAGGCAACCCTATGCGAGTGATGATCACCGGTGCTAACGGGTTCGTCGGGCGCGAGCTGGTAATGCGTCTGCTGGCCGATGGCGTGCTGCGTGGCCAGCCTGTGGAGGCTGTGCTGCTGCTGGATCGATCTCTGGATGGCTTTCCCGAAGACAAGCGCATCCGCCGCTACTGCGGCAGCGTGACCGATGCCGCCTTGATGCGTCGCGCGCTTGCCGACGGTATCGATGTCGTGTTTCACCTGGTCAGTGTGCCGGGCGGCGCCGCCGAGGCAAATTACGAGCTGGGTTATGAAGTGAACCTGAAAGCCAGCCTGGAATTGCTGCATCAGTTGCGTAATGCGGCCCGTCCGCCACGCATGGTTTACGCCAGCAGCATCGCGGTGTACGGCAGCGATCTCGCGTTGCGTATGGATGAGGCGTCAGCCTGCTTGCCGCAGTTGTCCTACGCCAGTCACAAACTCATCGTAGAAACCCAGCTTGTCGACCTGGCTCGGCGTGGCGAGGTAGATGGGATCGCGCTGCGCTTGCCCGGTATCGTGGCCCGTTCGCGCCAGTCACGTGGGCTCAAGTCCGCCTTCATGAGCGACCTGCTGCAGGCCTTTGCGGCGGGAGAGCCCTACGTGTGTCCAGTGTCAGCGCAGGCCACGGCCTGGTGGATGTCGGTTCGTTGCTGTGTGGACAACTTGATGCACGCCGCTGAGCTGCAAGGCGAACTGGCCAGTCGGGTCGTCCAGTTGCCAGTGCTACAGCTGTCGATCGAGCAAGTGCTCGATGCGCTGTCGACCTGCTTCGGCGAGCAGCAACGCGCTCTGCTCAGCTTCGCTCCGGAGCCAGAGTTGGAGGCCCTGTTTGGCTGTTATCCGCCGCTGCGTACACCCCAGGCCAAGGCTATGGGGTTCCACCACGACGGCTCCGTGGCCGCTCTGCTGCGCAATGCCCTCCATCTACCTGCGACGCCGCGAGCGCGTCGTTTCGTTCCTACTCTTGCAGGAGCTTCATCATGAGCCAGAAGACGCGTCGCCTGGTTGATCTGTCAGTCACACTCGACAACAACCCCTACACTGACCCGCCGCCCTTGCTGCCCAAGATCGACTACATGGATCACCAGCAGGGCTGGCCAGAGATGGCTGCGATGTTCCCTGGCTTGCGCAAGGAGCAAATGCCGGGCGATGAGTCCTGGGCCGCAGAGCGCCTGAACATTACCACTCATAGCGGCACGCACATGGATGCGCCTTGGCATTACGCGTCGACCACAGATGGCGGCCAGCCCGCATTCGGTATCGATGAGCTGCCGCTGGAGTGGTGCTTGCAGCCAGGTGTCAAACTGGATTTCCGCCATCTTCCTGATGGTCATGTGGTGAGCGCAGCCCAAGTGGAGGCGGAGCTGGCGCGCATCGGGCATGATCTTCAACCGTTGGACATCGTGCTGGTCAACACGCGTGCTGGCAGCCTATTTGGTCAGCCGGGCTACTTGGACGCTGGTGTTGGCATGGGCCGCGAGGCCACCCTGTATCTGCTGGAGCGCGGGGTGCGTGTGGTCGGGACCGATGCCTGGAGCTGGGACGCCCCGTTTAAATACACGCGTCAGCGTTTCGAAGAAACCGGTGATGCCTCGCTGATCTGGGAGGGGCACAAGGCTGGGCGAGATATCGGCTACGGGCAGATGGAAAAACTCGCCAACTTGCAGAGTTTGCCGGCCAACGGTTTCCAGGTTTCCTGTTTCCCTTACAAGATCAGGCATGCCTCGGCGGGCTTCGTGCGCGCTGTGGCTATCTTTGAAGAATAAAAAGGAGTTTCTGTGCGCCTTTCTGCCTTGCTTACCGTCGCGATTTGCCTGGCAAGTGCCAGCGTCGTGGCCGCCGAACGTCCCAATATTCTGCTGATCGTCGCAGACGATCTCGGTTACTCCGATCTGGGGGCATTTGGTGGCGAGATCAAAACGCCTAATCTTGATCGGCTGGCCGCCAATGGCCTGCAACTGACCAGCATGTATGCGGCGCCGACCTGCTCCCCGACCCGAGCCATGCTGATGTCCGGAACGGACAACCATTTAGCAGGTCTGGGCACCATGGCCGAGGCTATCCAGCCGTTCCAGCGAGGCAAGCCGGGCTACGAGGGCTACCTCAACCAACAGGCACACTCCATCGCCGAGCTGCTGCGTGATGGTGGTTACCGCACCAGCATGGTGGGCAAATGGCACTTGGGCCTGCAGCCCGAACAAGGGCCAGATCGACGTGGCTTCGAGCAGTCGTTCACGTTGCTAGAGGGCGGTGGCGTGCACTTTAAACCCACTCCTGGATCCACAGCGAAGATTGAGCAGATTACCTATCGCGAGAACGGCCAGCCGGTGGAACTGCCGGAGGATTTCTATTCCACCGATTTCTATACCGATAAGCTGATCGACTACCTCAAGACTGGTGAGGGCAGCGACAAGCCATTCTTTGCTTATGCCGCCTATACCTCACCGCATTGGCCCCTGCAGGCGCCTGAGGCCTACCTCGACAAATACCGTGGTCGCTATGACGGCGGCTACGACGAAGTGCGGTTGGCGCGTGTAGAGCGGATGAAAGAGAAGGGGTTGTTGCCTGCTGATTTCCAGGCTGCGGCGCCTCTGCCAGTGACCCCGCTATTACCTGGTTGGCAGCAGCTGAGTACGCAGCAGCGGCAGGTCGAGGCACGCAAGATGGAGATCTACGCTGCCATGGTGGACAACCTTGATCACAACATCGGACGGTTGCTCGACTACCTGCGTAAGAGCGGACAGCTGGACAATACCTTGATCGTCTTCATGTCTGACAACGGCGCCGCTGGGGAGCGCCATGAGCTGTTCTATCCGGCCGGCCCAGATACAGACAATAGCCTGGAAAACCTGGGGCGGCGCGGTTCGCAGATCGACTATGGTCTACGTTGGGCCGAGGTCAGCGCTGCACCGTTGCGCCTTTTCAAGGGCACTACCGCCGAGGGCGGCATCAGCGTTCCGGCCATCGTTCAGCTTCCCGTCAGCCTGCGGCGTCAAGGTTTGGAGCGCAGCGTGGCACGCGTTGATGACCTGGCGCCGACCTTCCTCGCTCTGGCGGCGTTGCCGGATCCAGGCGATACCTATCGAGGCCAGGCCAAGCATCCCATCACGGGCCGCTCGATGCTTCCGATGCTACAGGGCAAAGCCCGTGATGAAGGGGTCATGGCGGGCGAACTGTTCGGTAGCCGCTACTACCGCGAAGGTAACATGAAGTTGCTGGGTCTGGTCCCGTGGGCGAAGCCGGGGGAAGCTCCGCAGCCTCTACGTTGGCAACTGTTCGATCTCGCGCGTGATCGTGGCGAGCAGCACGATCTGTCGGATAGTCAGCCGCAGACCACGGAGCGTCTCAAACAGGCCTGGCAGGCCTATGCACGCCAGGTTGGCGTGGTCACGCCACCGCAAGCCGCCAAGCCATGAAGCGCTGGTTGGTCAGCAGTTTTATCCTGGCGGGCGTTTTATGGGCGGTGGCCGCCTTATGGCCACGTCCCGTGCCGACGTTGGGTAGTCGTACCGCCTGCGAGGCTTATGACGGCTTGCCCAACGGCTGGGGAAGCGATCCACTGGCCGGCATGGTCCGTGTTAGTGGGGGGCGTTTCACGCCCGGCAACGAAGCGGGATACCCGGATGAACGTCCCTTGGGAGCGGTGGATGTAGGAAACTTCTGGATTGATCGCAGCGAGGTGACACGCGCCCAGTTCGGTGCCTTCGTGGCCGCCACCGGCTACGTCACCGAGGCCGAACGCGCGGGCGTAGGCGCCGTGTTCAGGCCGTCACAGGAGGGGGCCCAAGATACCACCCCACTTAACTGGTGGAAGCTGGTCAAAGGGGCTGACTGGCGCCATCCCGATGGCCCTGATGCTCCCCCTGCCGCCCTTGATGGGCGGCCTGTCACCTTGGTGACTTTGGCGGACGCCCAGGCCTATGCAAACTGGCGCGGCAATCAGTTGCCCAGTGAGGCTGAATGGGAGTACGCCGCGCGTGCAGGTTCCGCCTCGCAACGGTTGGGCGAGCTACCGTTAGATGCCCATGGTAAGCCGGCTGCCAACTATTGGCAGGGCATATTTCCGCTGATGGACATGGGTGAAGACGGTTACACCGGCTTGGCCCCGGTCGGTTGTTTTGCCCCTAACGCCTTTGGTCTGTTCGACATGATTGGCAACGTTTGGGAGTGGACCACCGATACGCAGTGGGGGCCTTTGATGAGTCATGCCAATGGCGATCCCGGCCAGTTGCGGGCAATCACAGGTCGATCAGCTTCCCGGATCATCAAAGGTGGTTCTTATCTGTGCGCGGACAACTACTGTGCACGCTATCGCACGGCGGCACGGGAACGCCAGGAAGCTGATTTAGCGACCTCGCATGTAGGTTTTCGCACCATTCGCCCTATCGTTCCCTAGGGATAACCGCCGTGGAGTGAAAACAATGTGTGCTCGTCGATAACCAAGCTAACAGCGGCAGTTTTAGTTCCAGATCCACTATTGGCGTGAGCCACGGTATGGGATCTGGACGAACAAATCTATCTGATATGAATCGCGGCCACTGGACTGTGCGCTAACTGATGCTGCGTGGAGCCGATTGGGTTTCTATGGGCATGGGCCGTACGTCTGAGCGTACATAGGAGTTGGAAATGCGTTTGATGACATTCTTTTGTAGTGCCTTGTTGTTGCTGAGTCACGGTTTTGCGAGCGCCGATGAACAGCAGCGCGCCCGGCAACTGCTCCAGCGCGCGGTGGAATACTACCGCGTTCAGGGCGATGTCGCCTTTGCAGCATTCAGCCGCCAGGGAGAGTTCATCGACGACGAGCATTATGTGTTCGTCGTCGACACCACCGGCACCCTGTTGGCAAGCGGCGGTACGTCGGCGACCTGGATTGGTCGGGATGTAACCGAGGCATTTGAGCCCGAGGTGCGCGACGGATTTCGCCAGGCGCTATCTGGTGCGGAAGGGCAAGTGTTGTCTGCAGAATACCGCTGGATGAATGCGCAGGACGGCAGGGTCGAACGCAAGCGGGTGTTCTTCGAACGAGTCGGTGATCGCGTACTCGCCGTTGGAATGTACCTGCCGCGCGCAACAGCAGATCAAGCCAAGGCGTTTCTGAACCGAGCGGTAGAAGCCATTGAGCGTGAGCCCGAAGCCAGCCTGCGGGCCATCAATAGCCTGTCTGCGCGTTTCAATGAGGACGACCTGTACCTGTTCATCATCGACCTGCGCAATGGTCGTTACCTGGCCCACGGCTACAACCGTCGGCTGCTGGGCGTCGAGTTCGCAACGGTCAAGGATCCAGACGGCAAACCAGTCGGCGCGCCCATCCTTGAAATGATGAAGAGCCGGTCTGAAGGGGGGTACGGTTACCGCTGGCGTAACCCCGTGACGGGCAAGGTTGAAGACAAATATGCGCTGCTGCGCAAAACTGGCCATCTGCTCGTGGCGACGGGGTATTACCTGAGGGCCGAATAAGCGAAACCCGCTGTGGATCTAAGCGTGGCAAGGCTGCAACAGCGGGTTGCTGAGGTTGTGCTCGTTGCTGAAACCTCGGATCGGAGTGAGCGCTGTAGATGAATTGGGCGAACTATGTTGTGAGCCCTTTAGTTATCGTTGCGCAGAATGGGTTGAACTATTTTTTCATTAAATCCGCAAGAGCAGCGAACGGATTATGAGTTGCCTTAGCGGTAGTGGGGGTCTTTAAAGAATCGTCGGAAAAGTACTGCTGATCGGTATAGCGCGAGTGCTCGTTATCGTGGCAGTACAGGCACAGCAACTCCCAGTTGGAGCCATCCTGCGGGTTGTTGTCGTGGTTGTGGTCGCGGTGGTGCACGGTCAGTTCGCTCAGGCGCTTGCCGGAGAACTCGCGGGCGCAGCGGCCGCAGACGTGCGGGTACATCTTCAGCGCTTTGTCGCGATAGCCCATTTCCTTGTCGCGCTTGGCGTCGGCAAGGATGCGGTCGAGGCGGGCGGTGGCGGCGGAGGTGGAGCTCATGGGGATACCTTTGTTCTGGTCAGGCCGGTAATAACCTTGAGTCTAGCGCGCCAGTGGCCTGGGCGGACAGGCAAAAACCGCAGGATCGGCATAGCCTGTAGAGACACACACGACAGGAGGCTGCCATGCTGCCCGCGATGCTCGCCACGCTGCTGCTCGCCGCCGTGCCGATTGCCCAGGCAGGTGGCCAGCAGGCCGGGCCGTTGACCCAGGTTCCCGGCGCGCCCGGCACGCCGACGCCTAGCCCGTACCCGCAAATCACCCCCAGCACGCCCCCCAAGGCCGGCGACAGCCAAGCCGGCGCTCCGTTATTGCCGCCCATGCCCTTGCCGGCACCGCCGAAGGATCAGCCATTGCCAGGCTTGCAGCCCGAGGTGCAAACACCGTCGCCAAAAGCCGACTAGGCCAGGCGCTGGCCATCGTGCATGCGCAGGCGTTTGGACAGCGTCACGGCCAGCACCCGGATGATCCGTGCGCCGATACGGGGCGCTTCGTTGAGCATCTTGTCCAGCGAGTCCTTGCCCAACGTCAGCAGTTGGCAGGGCGTCGCCGCCACGCAGGTAGCCGAGCGGCGTTCGCCGTCGAGCACGGCCATTTCACCGAAGGTACGGCCTTTGCGCAGGTTGGCGATTTCCACCTGCGCGCCGTGGCTGTCGGTCTTGCGTACCGAGACCACGCCATGCTGCAAGATGCACATGAAGGTTCCGGCGTCGCCTTCGTGGAAGATGGTCTGGCCTTGCTCGATACTGGCAAGGCTGAAGTACCCTGCGGCGGTGGCGAAGTCACCGGGCTGGAGGCTGTCGAACAGGCCGCAATCCATGAGCATGTCGCGAATTTCGGCGTTCAGGTGCAGTTCGTCGGGCATCTGTTGTTCTTCTTTGATGTCAGGTGGGCGCCGCTGCCACACGCTCCGGCACCTCACTTCAGGGTGAGCAAACCCTATGACAATGAAAAACGCTTTTTACACCACCCCCAGCTCATTGAGCACGAACGCATATTCCAGCGCCACGTCACGCAGCCCTTGATAGCGGCCGCTCATGCCGCCGTGGCCGGCGCCCATCTCGGTCTTGAGCAAAAGCAGGTGGTCGTCGGTCTTCAGGGTACGTAGTCGCGCCACCCATTTGGCCGCTTCCCAGTACTGCACCCGGCTGTCGTTGTAGCCGGCGACCACCAGCATGGCCGGGTAGGCCTGGGCGCTGACGTTCTCGTACGGTGCATAGCCCTTGATCCGGGCGTACACCTCCGGCACTTCAGGGTTGCCCCATTCGTCGTACTCGGTGACGGTCAACGGCAGGTCGGGGTCGAGCATGGTGTTGAGCACGTCGACGAACGGTACTTCAGCGATGGCGCAGCGGAACAGTTCCGGGCGCAGGTTGAGCACCGCGCCAATCAACAGGCCCCCGGCACTGCCGCCGCTGATGGCCAGGCGTTCGCGGGTGGTAATGCCTTCGCTGAGCAGGTGCTCGGCGCAAGCGATGAAGTCGTCGAAACTGTTGTGCTTGTGTGCCTGCTTGCCGGCCCGATACCAGGCTTCGCCCAGCTCGCCACCGCCGCGCACGTGGGCGACGGCGAAGGCCACGCCGCGCTCCAGCAGGCTCAGGCGGGCGTGGGAGAACCACGGGTCGAGGCTTTCGCCGTAGGCACCGTAGCCGTAGAGGTACAGCGCCGTGGTGCGGCCCAGATCGGCGCGGCGGCGCACCAGGCTGATCGGCACGCGGGTGCCGTCCTTGGCCACCGCCCACAGCCGCTCGCTGACATAGTCGTCGGCATCGAACGTGCCCAGCACCGGGGTCTGCTTGAGCACCTGCTGGGCGCCCGTGGCCAGTTCCAGCTGACGCACCTGGGCTGGGCGATTGAGTGCCTCGTAGCGCAGGCGGATGCGGTCGCTGGCGAACTCCAGGCTGTCCTGAACGTAAAGGCTGTAGGCCGCATCGGGCAACTCGACGCGGTAGGCCGCCAACCCCTGCGGATGCACCTCGATGATCGGCAAACCGCCCTCACGCAGGCTCAGCGACAGCGCTGCGGCGTTCAGACTGAGGCCTTCGAGCATCACGTCGTCGCGGTGCGCCACCAGCACCTGCCACTGCTCACGGCTCGGCACCTGATCGGCCGGGGCGTGGTAAAGGGCGAAGTTGATCCCCTGCTGGTTGCTGCGAATGAACCAGCGCCACTGACCGTCGAGCAGGCCGTGGTCGGGGAAGTATTCATGGCCTTCGACCCGCGCTGCCAGGCAGGTGAAGGCCGCCTGTGGGGTAGCGGCGTCGAGCACCCAGGCTTCGCTGGTGGTCTTGCTGTTGAGCAGCAGCACCAGCTGAAGCTCGGAGCTGGCGCGGTAACAGTGCAGGAAGAAGCGCCCGTCGGGCTCTTCGAACACGCACTCGGCGCCTGCCGTGCCAAGCGTATGGCGGCGCAGGCGCCAGGGGCGGTGGGTGTCGTCCAGCTCGGCGAAGAACAGCGTCTGGCTGTCGTTGGCCCAGGTCATGCTGCCATCGCAGTTGTCGAAGGGCAGGGTGGTCAGGGCTGCGCTGGCCAAGTCCTTGACGTACAGGGTGTAGACCTCGTCGCCGCTGGTATCGAGGCTGTAGGCCAGCAGGCAGTGGTCGGGGCTGACGCTGAAGGCGCCCAGGGACAGGAAACCGCCGTCCGCCAGGGCGTTGGGGTCCAACAGCAGTTCTTCGCGGCTCTCATCGACGCGGTTGCTGTCGTCTGCCGGACGTGGGCAACGGTAGTGGCGCGGGTACTCGTCGCCTGCGGTGGTGCGGGTGTAGTACAGGTACGGGCCCCAGGGCGATGGAAGCGACAGGTCGGTTTCGAGGATGCGGCCCTTGATCTCTTCGAACAGCTGTTCGCGCAGCGGCGCCTGCTCGGCCAGGCAGGCCTCCTGATAGGCGTTTTCTTGTTGCAGGTAGTCGAGGACTTCGGGGGTGTCGCGTTGTTGCAGCCAGGCGTAGGGATCGGTGGCTTGTTCCTTGCGGGCGACGGGAGGCTTGATCTGCATGCTGGATCTCTTGATTAGGGTCGCCTGTGCCGGCCTCTTCGCGGGTAAGCCCGTGAATAGGCCGGCGCGGTCCTGAATAGGATGGGGGCGCCTGCGCCAGTAAAAGTGTTTATCATAGGCGCCTCTTTGCCTGGCTTGCACGAACACCATGACCGAACACGACTATCTGCTGGCCTGGGGCCTATACGCCGTTGCCGCCCTGGGTTGCCTGCTGGTGGCTTTCAAGTTCACCGGCTGGATGTGGCGCTGGCTGCGCGAGCCATTGCGGGTGATCGTCGCCGTGTTGCTGTTGAGCCCGACCGTGGTCGATCCGGTCAAGGACAGCTTCGCTCCGGCCATTGCCATCAGCACCCTGGATCTCGCGTTCAAGGTCGGCAACAACGCCTGGCGCGCCGCTTCCGACCTTGCCATGTACGGCATGATCGCTTTCGCCTTGTACTTCGTCTTCGTGCTGATCCGCTGGCCGCTGGAAAGGCGCGCCAGGGAGCGCCGCGCGCAGCGCGAGGCCGCTGCCCAGCGTCAGAAGCAGGAGGATGACCAGATGATGGCCGAGACCTCGCTGGCCGCTGAGCGTAACGACCGCTACCGCGATGAGCCGCCACCTGCCGCCGTGCGCCGCGCAGGCCCGGACCAAGGCCGCGTCGAGCCACGCCTGTAAACGGAGCTGCGAACATGTGCGAATTGCTGGGCATGAGCGCCAACGTCCCCACCGACATCGTCTTCAGCTTCACCGGCCTGATGCAGCGCGGCGGGCGCACCGGCCCGCACCGCGACGGCTGGGGCATTGGTTTCTACGAGGGGCGCGGCCTGCGCCTGTTCCAGGACCCGGCGGCGAGCAGCGAGTCGGAGGTGGCCAACCTGGTGCAACGCTATCCGATCAAGAGCGAAGTGGTCATTGGCCATATTCGCCAGGCCAACGTCGGCAAGGTCTGTCTGTCCAATACCCACCCGTTCGTGCGCGAGCTGTGGGGGCGCAACTGGTGCTTTGCGCACAACGGCCAGCTCGGCGATTTCAGCGGCTTGCGTACCTTTTACCGGCCCGTTGGTGACACCGACAGCGAAGCGGCCTTCTGCGACCTGCTCAACCGCGTGCGCGAAGCTTTCCCGGAGCCGGTTGCGATCGAGCAACTGCTGCCCGTGCTGGTCGAGGCGTGTAACGAGTACCGTGGCCAGGGCGTGTTCAACTGCCTGCTCAGCGACGGTGACTGGCTGTTCTGCTTCTGCTCCACCAAGCTTGTACACATCACCCGTCGCGCCCCGTTCGGCGCCGCGCGGCTGAAGGACGTCGACCTGATCGTCGACTTCCACACGCAAACCACCCCCAACGACGTGGTCACGGTGATCGCTACCGAGGCCTTGACCGAGAACGAAACCTGGCAGCGCTACGCGCCGGGCGAATGGGCCCTGTGGCGGCACGGCGAGTGCACCGCCCACGGACAAAGCCAAGGACGCTGAATGTTCAGAAGTTACTTGCGGTTGCTGTTGTTCACCTTTGGTCTGCTGGCCGGTGTCCAGGTGCCCGGGCTGGTCAAGGACTATAGCCAGCGGGTCGAGGCGCATGTGCTCGAATCGCGCCAGGCCTTGGATGGCTTCCGCCAGACTGCCCAGCGCTTTTTCAACGGCGATCTCGAGGCTCTGGTGCGGCATTACCGCAGCAGCGATGACCCTGTGTTCAACAGCGATGCCAACAGCATCGAGAGTCTGCTGATCCGCAACCAGTTGCTCGAGCGCGAATGGCAGGCGCTGCAAGGTTCGTGGCTGAGCCGTACTTGGCATGTGCTGGTGCAGCCAGAGCCGGCGCTGCGTGAAGAGACGCTCAAGGGCTACAGCTACCAGGTTCTGCTGGTGCCCGAGGCGATCGGCTGGGGCATCGGCGCCGGGTTCGTGCTGGCGTTCGTGGTCGAGAGCCTGTTGCTGGTGATCGGCTGGGTGATCTTGGGTGGACGGCGCAAGGCGGTCAAGGAAAGCTGGCGCTGAGGGCAATGCCAGTCAGCTAAGCCAATGGGGCCGCTACGCGACCCTTTCGCGACGCAAGGCCGATCCTACAGCCGGTATTCATGAGGATCACACGGTCGTGTAGGAGCGGCCTCGCGCCGCGAAAGGGTCGCGCAGCGGCCCCAACTGTTGATAGCTTTCCACAAACACGCGGCAAACAGTTGCAGGCGCGTTAATGTAGGCCATATGAACATGCACATGGGAGGCCGCCAAGTGAATCGCCTGCTGCTCAATTGCGACATGGGTGAAAGTTTCGGCAACTGGCGCATGGGCCTGGATGCCGAGGTGATGCCGTACATCGACTGCGCCAACATCGCCTGCGGCTACCACGCCGGCGACCCTGGCAGCATGCGCAGCACCGTGGCACTGGCGCTTGAGCATGGGGTGAGCATCGGCGCGCACCCGGCCTACCCGGATCTGGTTGGCTTTGGTCGCCGCTCCATGGCTTGCAGCGTCGAGGAGATCCGCGACCTGCTGCACTACCAGATCGGCGCCCTGGACGGCATCTGCAAGGTACTTGGCGCCAAGGTGAGCTACATCAAGCCGCATGGCGCGCTGTACAACGACATGATGGCCGATCCGCTCAAGCTGCGTGCGGTGCTCGAAGCCGTGGCGGCCTATGGCAGCGATCTGCCGCTGATGCTGATGGCCACCGCCGACGATAGCGCCGCCCAGGCATTGGGTGACGAGATCGGCGTGCCGCTGTGGTTCGAAGCGTTCGCCGACCGCGCCTACACCGCCAGTGGCCACTTGGTCTCGCGGCGTCTGCCAGGGGCCGTGCACCACGACCCGGCGCGAGTGGTCGAACAGGCCGTGCGCCTGGCCCGTGGCCAAGCGCTGGTGGCCGATGATGGCAGTGCACTGCTGCTGAACGCCGCAACCCTCTGTGTGCACGGCGACAACGACAGCTCCGTGGCCGCCGTGCGCCAGATTCGCCAGGCCCTCGATGCGCTGGAGGCGCGATGAAGCTGCGTATCGAAGTCGTGGCCATCGACAGCCTGATGGTGCGCTTGTTCGACCGTATCGACGAAGCCAACATGCCGTGGATCCTTGCCGCCAGTCAGCGCCTTAGCGCGGCGTTCGGCGCGCACTTGCTCGACCTGGTGCCGTCCTATACCACGCTGATGGTGCAGTTCGATCTGCCACCGGCTCAGGCGCGGGCGCTGATCACCCAGGCACTGGACGGGTTGCAGCCAGACACCGGCAGTGCAGGTCGGCGTCATGATATCCCGGTGTGGTACCACGCCAGCGTCGGCCCGGAACTGCCCGTGCTGGCAGCGCGCAGCGGGCTGAGTGAAGCCGAGGTGATCCGCTTGCACTGTGAACGTGAATACCCGGTGTTCGCCCTGGGTTTCGCACCCGGTTTCGGCTTCATGGGGCTGGTCGACGAACGCCTGGCCAGCCCGCGCCTGAACACCCCGCGCAAGCGTGTGGCGGCTGGCAGCGTCGGTATCGCCGAACGCCAGACGGCGGCTTATCCGGCAGTGTCGCCGGGAGGCTGGAACCTGATCGGGCGCACCCCGGTACG
Organism: Pseudomonas sp. NY15463; assembly: GCF_048068415.1. Classification (NCBI taxonomy): domain Bacteria; kingdom Pseudomonadati; phylum Pseudomonadota; class Gammaproteobacteria; order Pseudomonadales; family Pseudomonadaceae; genus Pseudomonas; species Pseudomonas sp. NY15463. The sequence goes on along the minus strand of NZ_JBLUQD010000002.1, from coordinate 68,487 downwards.
CCTGTTCGACCGCGAACGTGAAGGCTACAGCCTGCTACAGCCAGGGGACCGGGTGCGTTTCGTGGCGGTATCGCGGGAGGAATTTCTGGCCTTGGGCGGCGATGTGGAGGCGCAAGGGTGAAGCGCTTGAGGATCGAGGCCAGTACCGCCTTGTGCCAGTTGCAGGATGCCGGGCGCGTTGGTGTGCGTCATCTGGGCGTGACACAGGGCGGCGCGCTGGATTGGGTGGCGATGTATTGGGCCAACTGGTTGCTGGGCAACCCACTGGGGGCGCCGCTGGTAGAGGTGGCGCTGGGTGGTTTTGCGCTGGTGGCCGAGCAGGATTGCGTGCTGGCGCTGGCCGGGGCAGACCTGGATGCACGGGTGGATGATCAGCCAGTGCTGCCATGGCGTAGCGTGCGTTTGGCTAAAGGGCAGCGCTTGATCCTGAAACAGCCGAAGCAGGGTGTACGGGCGTATCTGGCCGCCCCGGGCGGGTTTCTTGGTGACGCTGTGTTGGGCAGCTGTGCCACGGTCGTGCGCGAGGAACTGGGCGGGATCGATGGGCGAGGGGCAGCGTTAGCTAAGGGGCAGGTGCTTTCCTTTGCCGGTGATTCGCCGGCCTTGCGCGAAGTACCGGCGGCCCTGTGCCCGTGCCATGTGGCCAAGCCGGTACTCGACTTGGTGATGGGCGCACAGATCGGTGACTTCAGCGGGACCAGCCTGTTCGAGGCGTTCAATCGTGACTGGACACTGGACAGTCGCGCCGATCGCATGGGCATTCGTCTACTGGGCCCGCAACTGGTGTACCAGGGCGCACCGATGATCTCCGAAGGCATCCCGCTGGGGGCCGTGCAGGTGCCGCCGGATGGGCAGCCGATCGTGCTGCTCAATGACCGGCAGACTATTGGCGGGTATCCGCGATTGGGGGCGTTGACGCCGTTGGCGTTGGCGCAGTTGGCGCAGTGCATGCCAGGTGCGGTGATGCGGTTCAGGGCGGTGGTACAGGACGAGGCGTGGCGCGAGCAGCAGGCTTATCTGGAACGTTGGTCGTAAGGTGGCTGGCCTATTCGCGGGTAAACCCGCTCCCACAGAATGGGCCAGCACAGGCTGCGTCACTTGGACAGGTAGCGCATGCCGTCTTCCAACCCTTGCAAGGTCAGCGGGAACATCTTGTCCTCGATCAAATCGCGTACCAGATGGGTCGAGGCGGTGTAGTCCCAGGTTTGCCTGGGGTAGGGGTTGATCCAGATGATGCGCTTGAATTTCTCCATGAAGCGCTGCATCCACACGTAGCCTGCCTCTTCGTTCCAATGCTCGACGCTGCCACCGGGCTGGGTGATTTCATACGGCGCCATGGCCGCGTCACCAACGAACACGACCTTGTAGTCGTCGCCGTACTTGTGCAGCAGGTCGAAGGTCGCGAAGCGTTCAGAGGTGCGCCGCAGGTTGTTCTTCCACACTGACTCATAGATGAAGTTGTGGAAGTAGTAGTACTCCAGGTGCTTGAACTCGGTCTTGCAGGCCGAGAACAGCTCTTCGCACACCTTCACGTGGGCATCCATCGAACCACCGATGTCGAACAGCAACAGCAGCTTCACCGTGTTGCGTCGCTCGGGGCGCATCTGGATGTTCAACAGGCCCGCGTCACGCGCGGTGTGGTCGATCGTGCCGTCGATGTCCAACTCCTCGGCGGCGCCCTCGCGGGCGAACTTGCGCAGGCGGCGCAGGGCCAGCTTGATGTTGCGCGTGCCCAGTTCGACCTGATCGTCGAGGTTCTTATACTCGCGCTGGTCCCATACCTTGACCGCCTTGCCCTGGCGTTTGCCGGCCTCGCCGACGCGGATGCCCTCAGGGTTAAAGCCCCCAGAGCCGAACGGGCTGGTGCCGCCGGTGCCGATCCACTTGTTGCCGCCGGCATGGCGTTCCTTCTGTTCTTCCAGGCGTTGCTTGAACGCCTCGATCAGCTTGTCCAGGCCGCCCAGTGACTGGATCTGCGCGCGCTCCTCGTCGCTGAGCGAACGTTCGAACTCCTTGCGCAGCCAGTCTTCCGGGATCAGTGCCTCGATATGCCGGTCGAGGTTTTCCAAACCCTTGAAGTAGGCGGCGAAGGCTCGGTCGAACTTGTCGAAGTGGCGCTCGTCTTTGACCAGGATGGCGCGGGCGAGGTAGTAGAACTCGTCCATGTCGGCGAACACCACGCGCTTTTCCAGGGCATGATGCAAATCAAGCAGCTCGCGCACCGATACCGGCACCTTGGCTGCACGCATTTCATTGAACAGGTTGAGCAGCATGGCCCGGCTCCTGTCAGCGGTTGCCGCGCCGGCTCATGAAGGCCAGGCGCTCGAGCAGTTGCACATCTTGCTCGTTCTTGACCAGGGCGCCGGCCAGCGGCGGGATGGCCTTGGTCGGATCGCGCTCGCGCAGCACCGCTTCACCGATGTGGTCGGCCATCAGCAGCTTGAGCCAGTCGACCAGCTCGGAGGTGGAGGGTTTTTTCTTCAGGCCCGGCACCTTGCGCACGTCGAAGAACACGTCCAGCGCCTCGCTAACCAGCGACTGGCTGATGTTCGGGTAGTGTACGTCGACGATGCGCTGCAGGGTGTCGCGGTCGGGGAAGGCGATGTAGTGGAAGAAGCAGCGGCGCAGGAAGGCGTCGGGCAGCTCCTTTTCGTTGTTGGAGGTGATGATGATGATCGGGCGCTGCTTGGCCTTGATGGTCTCGTCGATTTCATAGACGTAGAACTCCATCTTGTCGAGTTCTTGCAACAGGTCGTTGGGGAACTCGATGTCGGCCTTGTCGATTTCGTCGATTAGCAGAATGACCCGCTCGTCGGCCTCGAAGGCTTCCCACAACTTGCCTTTTTTCAGGTAGTTGCGCACGTCATGGACCTTGTCCACACCCAGTTGCGAGTCGCGCAGGCGGCTGACCGCGTCGTACTCGTAAAGGCCCTGGTGGGCTTTGGTGGTGGACTTGATATGCCAGGTAATCAGGCGTGCGCCGAAGGAGGCGGCCAGTTGCTCGGCAAGCATGGTCTTGCCGGTGCCCGGTTCACCCTTGACCAGCAGCGGGCGCTCCAGGGTGATGGCCGCGTTGACCGCCAGTTTCAGGTCGTCTGTGGCGACGTAGTCGCGGGTGCCTTCGAACTTCATGAAGCGGGTCCTCTGGAAGGCCTCATTGCGGGGCCAGGAAGGTTTACGAGTATTCAGCGACTATAACCCCGGCCCTGCGCGCTGAAAACGCAGACCGGGTATTCAGTCCCTGAATGGTGCGTCACTCGGCCCTCGCCGCTCACTTGGCTTTGCGGTATCGGGCTTTCATCAGCGGCTCTTCAGCGTGAGGTGAGCGCTTGACCGTCGCCGGCCCGGTCGAGTTCGAACGGGCTTTACGCACCTAGGCCATGGGCTTACCCTGCGCTTTTAAGCAGCATCATCCGACTTTTCAAGGACCCTGCCATGAGCCGTATCTACGCAGACAACGCCCACTCCATCGGCAACACGCCATTGGTGCAGATCAACCGTATCGCCCCGCGCGGGGTGACCATTCTGGCCAAGATCGAAGGGCGCAACCCGGGCTATTCGGTGAAATGCCGGATCGGCGCGAACATGGTCTGGGACGCCGAAGGCAGCGGCAAGCTCAAGCCGGGCATGACCATCGTCGAGCCTACTTCGGGCAACACCGGCATTGGCCTGGCCTTCGTCGCTGCGGCGCGTGGCTACAAGCTGATGCTGACCATGCCGGCCTCGATGAGCCTGGAACGGCGCAAGGTGCTCAAGGCCCTGGGCGCGGAACTGGTTTTGACCGATCCGGCCAAGGGCATGAAGGGGGCCATCGAGAAAGCCAACGAGATCGTCGCATCCGACCCTGCCTTGTACTTCCTGCCCGGCCAGTTCGAGAACCCGGCCAACCCGGCGATTCACGAAAAGACCACCGGCCCGGAAATCTGGAACGACACCGACGGCGCGGTGGACGTACTGGTCGCTGGCGTGGGCACTGGCGGCACCATCACCGGGGTGTCGCGCTACATCAAGCACACCCAGGGCAAGTCGATCCTCTCGGTGGCGGTGGAGCCGACGAGTTCGCCACTGATCAGCCAGACCCTGGCCGGCGAGGAACTCAAGCCCAGCCCGCACAAGATCCAGGGCATCGGCGCAGGCTTCGTGCCGAAGAACCTCGACCTGTCGATCGTCGACCAGGTCGAGACAGTGACCGACGATGAAGCCAAGGCCATGGCCATCCGCCTGATGCAGGAGGAGGGCATACTCTGCGGTATCTCCTGTGGCGCGGCGATGGCGGCTGCGGTGCGACTGGCCGAGAAGCCGGAAATGCAGGGCAAGACCCTGGTGGTGATTCTGCCGGACTCCGGCGAACGCTACCTGTCGAGCATGCTGTTCAGCGACCTGTTCAGCGAGCAGGAAAACCAGCAGTAAGCGGCAAGTTGCAAGCTTCAAGCCGCAAGATCATAGCCTGCATTGACGTAGATCAGCTTGCCGCTTGCAGCTAGAAGCTTGCAGCGCCCCCGGAGGGGGTTATCATGTCCGGCTATCTGGGGATGGCCTGATTTCCCCTCCAAGGAGTGTTGCATGACCTTTTCCTTCGTCGCCAAGGCGGGTGTCCTGCTGGTGTTCATCTCCAGCGTGCTGTTCGTTCACCTGCGCGGCAAGGCGCGCCTGCCGGTGCTGCGCCAGTTCGTCAACCATTCGGCGCTGTTCGCCCCCTACAACGCCCTGATGTACCTGTTCTCCGGCGTGCCGTCCAAGCCTTACCTGGACCGCGAGCGCTTCCCCGAGCTGGACGTGCTCAAGCACAACTGGCAAACCATCCGTGAAGAAGCCATGCGCTTGTTCGACGAGGGCTACATTCGCGCCGCCGAAAAAGACAACGACGCCGGTTTCGGCTCGTTCTTCAAGAAAGGCTGGAAACGCTTCTACCTCAAGTGGTACGACAAGCCGTTGCCCTCGGCCGAAGCCCTGTGCCCCAAGACCGTGGAGCTGCTCAGCGGTATCCCCAACGTCAAGGGTGCGATGTTCGCCCTGCTGCCTGGCGGCAGCCACCTGAACCCGCACCGCGATCCGTTCGCCGGCTCCCTGCGTTACCACCTGGGCCTGGCCACGCCGAACTCCGACGCCTGCCGCATCTACGTCGACGGCCAGCCCTACGCCTGGCGTGACGGTGAGGACGTGATGTTCGACGAAACCTTCGTGCACTGGGTCAAGAACGAAACCGACGTCACCCGGGTGATCCTGTTCTGCGACGTCGAGCGTCCGCTCAACAGCCCGCTGATGACCCGCATCAACCGCAAGGTCAGCGCCTTCCTCGGGCGTGCCACCGCGCCGCAGAACACCGACGACGAGCGCGTGGGTGGGATCAACCAGGCGTATGCCTGGAGCAAGCGCTTCAGCAATGTGATCAGCTCGCGGGTGAAGACCTTCAAGCGTGCTAACCCCAAGGCCTACCGCGTGTTGCGGCCGGTGCTGGCGGTGCTGGTGGCTTACGCGTTGTATCGCTGGTTGTTCTGAATCAGTTTTAGCCTGTCAGGGCCTCTTCGCGGGCAAGCCCTGACAGGCAGCTGACCTTTCAGAGCTTGTTCAGCCCTCGATTCGCCGTTATAGTCCGAAGCTCTCAATTCTTCCCGAAGAACCGTGTCCATGCCAGCCATCCCTTCCAGTACCGCTTTTGCCTCCGCGTTCGTCGCGGGCATGCGCGTGCATGGCAGCCAGCAGGCCGCGTTCAATGGTCAATACCCCCCACCTGTCAGTGGCGTCGTAGGCGGCGTAGCTCCGTCTCTTTGCGTGGTCGTGCTGGGCTGAGTCCCTGCGCACCTGCAACCTACTGAAATACGGTCGGCTATCCCTTCGCTAACGCGATAGCTGCGCCGTGCGGCTTTTCTTGCCCATACAGGTGGCATACATGTCTGTCTTCAACAAAGCATCCGTGGCCTCGGCGGCCACTACCAGCCTGTTCGTCCTGCTGTGGAGCAGCGGGGCGATCGTCTCCAAGCTTGGCCTGGCGCAGGCCAGCCCGTTCGCGTTCCTTCTGCTGCGCTCGGCACTGGCGCTCACCGGCCTGCTGCTGATCGGCCCGTTGCTGGGGCTGCGCTGGCCGCGTGGACGCGGCGCGATTCTGCGCGCGCTGGGCACCGGTTGCGTGCTGCTTGGCGCCTACCAGATCTTCTACCTGCTGGCGCTGAACACCCACGTGACCCCTGGCATCATGGCCACGGTCATGGGGGTGCAACCGATCCTCACGGTAGTGCTGATGGAACGCCAGCGTTACTGGAGCCGGCTGTCCGGACTGGCTCTCGGGCTGGGCGGTCTGGTGATGGTGGTCTATCAGGGCATCAACCTGGGCGGTGTGTCGCTGGCCGGCATGCTGTTCGCCCTGCTGGCGCTGGCCAGCATGACCGGTGGCTCGATCTTGCAAAAACGCATTACCGACAACCCCATGGGCACGCTGCCTCTGCAATACCTCGCCGGGTTTGCCCTGTGTGCGCTGTTCGCGCCGATGCAACCGCTGCACGTGCAGTGGAGCGCTGGCTTCTTCGGAGCGTTACTGTGGATGGGGCTGGTGGTGTCGCTGCTGGCGAACCTGCTGCTGTACCGGCTGATCGCGCGGGGCAACCTGGTGAATGTCACCAGCCTGTTCTACCTGGTACCAGCGGTGACTGCGGTGATGGACTTCATGATCTTCGGTAACCGCCTAGCGCCGCTGAGCTTGCTGGGTATGGGCTTGATCGTAGTGGGGTTGTTGTTCGTGTTCCGCAAGCCGGCGCTGCGTGCCGCCGAGGCCTGAGCGGTCTTGCCGGGGCGCCGGACAGGCAGGAAAGGGCTGCGCAGTAGCCCCAGGATCTTGGCATCCTGCATAGATCGTCGGGGGCCGCTTTGCGGCCCGTTCGCGGCGCAAGGCCGCTCCTACACGGTCCGCGCCGTTGTTGTCATTGCCTGGCAGGTTTGAGCACCAGCCACAGCGCTGCGCCAATCAGCACACCGCCATACAGATGCGCCATCGACAGCGGTTCATCCAGCAACCACGCCCCCCACAACACCCCGAACACCGGGATCAGGAAGGTCACCGTACTGGCCTTGACCGGCCCGATCTCGGCCAGCAGGCGGAAGTACAGGATGTAGGCGAACGCCGTACACAGCAGCCCCAAACCCAGCAGCGACAGCCACACCTGCCAGCCGCCCCAGCTGGCAGGTGGCTGGGTCAGTGCGCTCCAGGCGAACAACGGCGTCAGCATCAAGGTCGCGCCGAGCATGCTGCCCAGGGCCGACAGGCGGCTGTCCAGGCCGCTGATCCAGCGGCGCGCGAGAAAACCGGCAAAGCCGTAGCAGGTGGTTGCCGCGAGGCAAGCCAGGGCGCCTTGCAGCAGGGCTAGGTCCAGCGCCACAGGCCCGGCGCCGCTGAGTATGCCAACGCCGAACAAACCGAGGAAAATGCCGCACAGCTTGGGCAGGGTCATGGCTTCGCGGAAGCACAGTGCGCCGATCAGCACGCCCATCAACGGCGTGGTGGCGTTGAAGATCGCCGAATAGCCAGCCGGCAGTACCTGGGCGGCTACCGAGTAGAAGGTCGCCGGGATCCCTGAGTTGATCATGCCCAGCACCAGGCAGGCGCCGAGCTTGCCTTGGAAGTCCCAGCGCACCTTGGCTGTACCCAGGATCGCAATCAGCCCCAGGCAGGCGATCGACACCCGCAAGAACGCCGTCGGTACGCTGCCAAGCTCCGGGGCGATGATACGCATGAACAGAAAGCTCGCCCCCCAGACAGCGGCAAGGGTCAGCAGGCGGGCAAGGGCGATGGGACTCACGGGGGTCTCCGGCGATAGGGCAGGGGCGCGAGTGTACGCCAGGCAGGGGCGCAGATTCTTGTGCTTTCTTGCGGCACTGTCGGGGCGATTCGGGCGGCGAAACAGATGCAGGCGGCTAAGCTCTTTCACTCCACCCTTACCGAGGCCCTGTCATGTCCCAACCCTGGCCCGCCACCGACATCGCCCGGACGATCCTCGAGGGGTTCGACGACTACCGCGAGCACTTCCGGCGCATTACCCTCGGCGCCCGCGAGCGCTTCGAGCAGGCGCGCTGGCAGGACATCCAGCACGCGGCGGCCGCGCGCATCAACCTGTACGAAGAGAAAGTCGCCGAGGTCAACGGCTGGCTGCGCAAGCGCTTCGCGGCGCAATTGCTGCTGGAGGTGGAGCAGTGGCCGCTGGTCAAGAGCGCGTACATCCGCCTGATCGACCCGCGTCTGGACGATGAGTTGTCCGAGACGTGGTACAACTCGCTGTTCTGCAGCCTGTTCAGCCATGATCAGATCAGCGATGGCTGCATGTTCATCCACACCACCCGGCCATCGATGCGCAGTCACGAGCGCGCCGCGCAGATCCGTACCTACCGCCCCGATGGCGGTCTCAAAGGGCTGCTGCGCACGGTCTTTGCCGATTACGCATTCGAGGTGCCGTTCGCCAACCTGGAAGGCGACCTGGAGCGGCTGCAAGAGCAGTTGCGCGAGTGCCTGCCCGATTGGGTCAGCAAGGATCCCTCGCTGGTGCTGGAGCTGTTCACCCCGGTGCTTTACCGCAACAAGGGGGCGTACCTGGTGGGCCGCTTGCACAACCGCGACGAACAGTGGCCGCTGGTGATCCCGCTGTTGCACCGCGAGGGCCAGGGGCTCGAGGCCGATGCGCTGATCACCGACGAAGCGCAGGTGTCGATCATCTTCTCGTTCACCCGTTCCTACTTCATGGTCGATGTGTCGGTGCCAGCCGAGTTTGTTAATTTCCTCAAGCGCATCCTGCCAGGCAAGCACATTGCCGAGCTGTACACCTCGATCGGCTTCTACAAGCACGGCAAGTCGGAGTTCTACCGCGCATTGATCAATCACCTGGCCAACAGCGACGACCGTTTCATCATGGCTCCGGGGGTGCGCGGCATGGTCATGAGCGTGTTCACGCTGCCGGGCTTCAACACCGTGTTCAAGATCATCAAGGACCGTTTCTCGCCCTCGAAAACCGTGGATCGTGCCACGGTGATCGATAAATACCGCCTGGTGAAGAGTGTCGATCGCGTCGGGAGGATGGCCGATACCCAGGAGTTCGCCGATTTTCGCTTCCCAGTGGCCAAGTTTGAGCCCGACTGCCTGGCCGAGTTGCTGGAGCTGGCGCCGTCCACGGTGGTATGTGAAGGCGACACGGTGCTGATCCGCCATTGCTGGACCGAACGGCGCATGACCCCGCTCAACCTGTACCTGGAACAGGCCAGCCCAGCGCAGGTGCTTGAAGTGCTGGAAGACTACGGCCTGGCAATCAAGCAGCTAGCGGCGGCGAACATCTTCCCAGGCGACATGCTGCTCAAGAATTTTGGCGTCACCCGCCACGGCCGAGTGGTGTTCTACGACTATGACGAGATCTGCTTGCTGACCGAGGTGAACTTCCGTCGGATTCCACCGCCGCGTTACCCGGAGGACGAGCTGTCCGGCGAGCCGTGGTATTCGATTGGGCCGCATGATGTGTTCCCTGAGGAATTTCCGCCGTTTCTGTTCGCTGATATCACGCAGCGGCGCCTGTTCAGCCGGCTGCATGGCGAGTTGTATGACGCCGGATACTGGCAGGGTGTGCAGGCGGCAATCCTGCAAGGCAAGGTGATCGACGTGTTTCCATACCGGCGCAAGGCACGCTGATTAGACGCCCGTCTGCGCTGGCACAGGGCGTGCAATCTACCGGGCTTTAGCCGCGTGTGCTCGTCGAGCGGTTCAGCCTTTCAGGCACTTAAGCTCACTAAAATCCGCCCGCACCTTGTCCAGCCGCTGTTGCAGGAACTGCCGCTGCTCGGGGCTGCTCTGTTTCATCAGATCCCCCAGCAGGCTGCGTGCCTGCTGCTCGGTGTGCTGGAAGGCCTGGCGGTACTCCGCTGTCCACAGGCTTTCACGGCGTTGCAGCAATTGCGCCAGGCGTGGCTCGAAGCTGGGCGTGGTGCGCTGCTCCATCACCAGCAGCAGTTGCTGCTGCCAGTGGGCACGGTTGGCGATCCATGCGCGGTTCTGGTCGCCCAAGGCCTCGGACCAACGCTCGACGCGCAGGCGCTGTTCGGCATTGAGCTTGCCCAGCCACGGCGTCAGGCGCTTCTGCATGCGTGTGGCGCGCGCTTCGATCTGTCGGGGCAGGGGCGTATCGACGTATTCCTTCTGCCGCTTGGCGATATCGTCGCGAAATGCCTGGCGCATCTCGGCCACCTGGTCGTCGCTCATGTCACGCAGCAACACAGTGGCCGAAGGGGTGATCTCGGCGGCGACTCGGTCAATCGCCTGGCGTATTTGCGCGGTACGTTGACGCAGGGCGTCATCGGTCACCGCATCGTCGGCCACCATCTGGCGCACACCGTCGAGCCAGTCGAGGTAACCGGGCAGCTGTGTCTTGCAGTGCCAGGCCAGGTGTTCCTTGAGCCGTTGGTCCAGCAGGTTTTTCTGTTCGCGGTTCATGTCCAGGTAGTCGCCCAGTGACCAGGGCACCAGACGGTCGAGGTTGCGGTAGGCCAGGTCGATGCGGCTGCAGGCCATGAGCGACAGGGCCAGGGCAATCAACAGCAACACGGGCTTTATCAGGCGTAATGGCATGGTGCAGATCCTTGCAACAGCAGACCAGGCGGTAGATGCAAAGGGCGCGCGGCGGTTCCGGCGGATGTGCGCGCGGGCGGGCGGACGGGTCAGGTGTTAGAATAGTCGCCTTGTCTTGAGGATCTTCATACATGGCTCTGCTTGGGCGTTACAACAGTTTGCAAATCGTGAAACACGTGGAATTCGGCCTGTACCTGGACGGCGGTGCCGACGGCGAAATCCTGCTGCCACGGCGTTATTTCCCCAAGGATGCAGAGCTTGAACTCGATGATTGGCTCAACGTGTTCATCTACCTGGACAGCGAAGACCAACTGATCGCCACCACCGAGAAACCGAAAATGCAGGTCGGCGAGTTCGCCAGCCTCAAGGTCAAGGACATCAACGGTGCGGGTATCTTCCTCGACTGGGGCCTGTCCAAGGACCTGTTGATGCCGTATTCGGAAGAGTCGCGGCCGTTGAAGATCGGCGACTACTGCGTGGTCCACGCCTACCTGGACAAACGCACCCGGCGCATCACCGCTACCGCCAAGCTAGACCGCTACCTGGACCGTACCCCGGTGGACTACACGCCCGGCCAGCCGGTCGAGCTGCTGGTGGCCGGCGAGACGCCGATGGGCTTCAAGGCGATCATCAACAACCGCCACTGGGGCCTGATCCACAAGAACGAGGTGTTCAAGTTCCTGCGCTCGGGCATGCACGAGAAGGGTTTCATCAAGGAAGTGCGCCACGACGGCAAAATCGCCTTGAGCCTGCAACCGGTGGGCCAGGCCCTGGCCGACAGTCTCAATGAGCAGATCATGCAGCGCCTGGACGCTGCGGGGGGCGTGTTGCCGGTGTGTGACAAGAGCGATCCGGCGGTAATCAGCCAGATGTTCAATGTCAGCAAGGGCAACTTCAAGAAGGCGATTGGCGCGCTGTTCAAGCAGGGCCGCATCGTCATCCATGACGACCGGATCGAGCGGGCCTGATCAGGCCTGCACGAAGGTGCTGAAATCCAGCTGCTCGCCGCCTGGACGGGTGTCGCGCAGCAGGCTGTCGCGGTCGGCGCTCAGCGCCAGACTGATGGTCGAGCGACGCTTGCCGGGGTGGCGGATTTCCATTTGCTCCTGGTGAGCACGCAGGAAGTTGGTCGGCACCTTCAGGTGTTGCAGTTCGTCGGTCTGCGGGGTGTGCAGCAGCAGGTTGACCCAGTCGGGCTGGCCTTTGCGCAGCAGTGCCACCGGCACTTCGAACCACCACAGGTTGCGCTTGCTGTCGAGGATCGCGAACAGGGTGTTGTCGCGGCTGAGCACCGGTCGCGCCAGTGCTTCGTTGCGCCGGGCGATGGCGGTGGGTTTGTCGAGTTTCATGCAGGTTCCTGCGGGTTGACGCCAGAAAGGCCTGTCATTGTGCGGCCGACCTGATCGCGGGGCAAGCACCGCATGCCGCTGTTGAAACGGGCTTGCCAGTCATCCACCGCGTTTTCTGCTGCGCGGCCTTGCCGATTCGATGCGATAGTCGCCCGCTGTTTGCCGTTAGGCTGGCGGGTCGCAACGTGGATGAAACTCTCGCCAATGTCGGTGGGTCCACCTCATGTCGACACGATTTCCCGTGTCTTTAATGCAAGGAGTCATCCCATGAGTGGCACCAAGGATAAAGCGAAAGGCCTGGCCAACGAGGCGATCGGCAACATCAAACAGGGTGTGGGCAAGGTGACCGGTAACGACAAGCTGCGCGCCGAAGGCAAGGCCCAGGAGCTGAAGGGCGAGGCGCAGCAGGTCAAGGGTGATGTCAAGGATGCCGTGAAGAAGCCTTGACCCACAGCGCCACCTCGCGGGGCCCCTCGCACCCATGCCAGCGGCGGGGCGGGTGTCCCTCGCGAGGTTTTTTCGACGCTGCACGGAGTCGTCACACTCGCTACGTGGTCTATTAGACTTGTCCGTATCGACAAGGCCTTCGCGTTCAGTCGGCCAGCCTCAACCGATGATCAAGCGGCGAAAGGAGACGCTATGATTTTCCCCGACCTGCGCGGCCTGCCTTTGCACCGTGTACTGGTGCGTACCGTCAAGGAATTCCTAGACGACGAGATGTCTACCTACGCCTCCGCGCTGGCCTATCAGATGTTGTTTTCGTTGTTCCCGTTCTTGTTGTTCCTGATTGCCCTGATCGGTTTTCTGCACCTGCCGGACTTCTTCTCCTGGCTGCGCCTGCAATCGGAACTGGTACTGCCGCCGCAAGCCCTGGAGCAGGTCAATCCGGTGATCGACCAATTACAGCAGTCCAAGGGTGGATTGGTGTCGGTGGGTATCGTGATTGCCCTATGGACCGCCTCGGCCGGCGTGCGCCTGATGATGAGCGCGATGAACGCTGCCTACGACGTACCTGAGGGGCGTCCGGTATGGAAGCGCATTCCGCTGTCGATCATCTACACCGTTGGCATTGCCGGTATGCTGCTGGCCGCCGCCGCACTGATGGTGCTCGGGCCCCAGGTGATGGAGTGGATCGCCGCTCAAGTCGGCTTGCAGGAGGCAGTGGTCACCGTATGGACCGTGCTGCGCTGGCCCGCGATCATCATCCTGATGATGGTGGCGGTGGCGCTGATCTACTACGTGATGCCCGATGTGAAGCAGAAATTCCGCTTCATCACACCAGGCTCGGTGTTGGCGGTGGTGGTGTGGATCATCGCCTCGTTGGGCTTTGCCTACTACGTCAAGACGTTCGCCGACTACAACGCCATGTATGGCAGTATCGGGGCGATCATCGTGCTGCTGCTGTATTTCTACATCTCTGCTGCGGTACTGTTGCTCGGTGCCGAAATGAATGCGGTGATCGAGCACATGTCGGCCGAGGGCAAGAACCCCGGCGAGAAGGATTTCGACGACCAGCAGCCGACTGAGACCATCACCGTGCTCGGTCATGAACACCCCGCCCAACCCCATGAGTCCAGCCGCCCATGATCCATGACGTGCTCAAGATGGGCGACGAGCGCCTGTTGCGCATCGCCAAGCCCGTGCCGGAATCCATGCTCGGTACACCCGAGCTGCAACAACTGATCGACGACATGTTCGAAACCATGGCGCATGTCGGCGGGGTTGGGCTGGCGGCGCCACAGATCGGTATCGACCTGCAACTGGTGATCTTCGGTTTCGAGCGTAGCGAGCGCTACCCGGATGCCGAGCCCGTGCCGCGTACCATCCTGCTCAACCCGGTGATCACTGCGCAGGCCACCGAGATGGAGGAAGGATGGGAGGGGTGTTTGTCGGTGCCTGGCTTGCGTGGTGTGGTGCCGCGTTACAAGCACATCAGCTACACCGGCATCGATCCAGCGGGTAATCCCATCGCGCGCTTCGCCGATGGCTTTCACGCACGGGTGGTGCAGCACGAGTGTGATCACCTGATCGGCCGGCTGTACCCCTCGCGCATCCAGGACTTCAGCCGCTTCGGCTACACCGAGGTGTTGTTCCCTGGGCTTGAAGTGCCCGAGGACTGACCGCCGACCAATGCCACCAGCGGTTTGCTGCGTTGATAACGGGCCAGGCGCGAGGCCAGGGCCTGGGGCAGTTGCTCGGTTTCGTTGAACCCCAGGCGTGCGTAGAGCGGCGTCAGCAGCGGGTCGCAGAACAGCCAGACTGGCCCGGGATTGGCCTGCAAAGCCGCTTTCAGCAGGCGCGAGGCTACCTGCCGGCCACGATGCGGCGGCGCAACGAACAGGCCAGTCAGCCAGTGCCCGGCAGCCACGGGCACCAGGTTCAGCCCAGCGACGATTTCATCTTCCCGTGCCACCCATTGCACACCCTCGCCAGCGGCGCGCATGCGCGAGCCGTGCTGACGGTAGAAGAGCGCCAGCAAGCGGCGTTGCGGTGCGGGAAGAGGGGCGCAGGTCAGCGTTGGCATGGCGAGTCCTGAGGCAGTGGCGGTGCGCTTTGTCGCAGATTGTTGCAAATCCCGCAAGGGTGAATATCCGACTTCGGGGTTCAACTATTCTGGCGCAGGCGTAGACTTTTTCTCATCCCCACTGCAATACGAAAGCGTGGGATCGGTACTTCGTGTCATCCCGTCAGTCGATGACAACTTCTCCGCGCCATTGACGGCATCAGAAGTCACACGATCAGCCATCAAGGTTCGCTACTCATGAAAACGTTACTGATTCTTGCATTGGTCGGTATGTCCTCGTTCGCCCTCGCCGATGAGGCCAAGCCCGCCAACTCAAAACCGGTGGTCGAGCAGTACGACTATTCCACCAACCTCGACATCAAGCGCGTGATCAACCTCTCGACCCTCCCCAACGTCTGCGATGTGGTCCCGGCCACGATGACGTACGAAGACCACCACGGCCAGGTGCACACGTTGCAGTACCGTGCCATGGGCGAGGGTTGCAGCCAGAGTTGAGGCCAGCCTGACCCTGCCGCCTCTTCGGGCTGCGTTGTCATGCAGAGCACTGATATCGCAAGCGCACCGCGTACCCCGTGCCAGGCGTGGTTGCGTCACTGGATCAGGTGTATTTTCAGCACATCCAGCCCCTGCTTGAGCTGTGCCCGGCTCGCTGCTGCGGACAGGCTGATCCTGATGGCCTGGGGGATTTGCGTGGACACGGCGAACACGCTGGCGGGGACTACCTCCACCCCTTGTTCACGGCACGCCGCCGCCACCTGCTCCGGGCTGCCTGAGGTCGCCACCCAGGCATGCGGTGACGGCTCGCCATCAGCGCGCATCGCAGACCCCAGCAACGCCCGCGCCAGCCGCCAGCGTTCGGCGATTTCCTGGCGTTGCCAGGTCAGCCGCCTGGCGGCGGTGCCGTCGGTGATCCATTGGCAGGCGATGCGCAGGTTCAGCGGTGAGACCGGCCAGTGGGTGGCCTGGGCATGCGGATCGATGCGTGCCAACACGTGCGGTTCTGCGACGATCCAGCCTAGGCGCAAGCCGGCGGCCACGGTCTTGGACAGGCTGCTGACCAGCACCCCACGCCCTTCCAGTAGCGGATACAACGGTGCCCGGTCGGTCAGCGCGCCGTACACATCGTCTTCGATCACCCGCAAATCGTAACGCCTGATCACCTGCGCCAAGGCCTGGCGGCGGCTTTCGCTCATGCAGGCGCCGGTGGGGTTGTGCAGGGTTGGCGTGGTCACCAGCACCCGTGCGCCGCTGGCGCGGGCCATGCGCTCCAGAGCCTCGGGGCGCAGGCCCTCGGCATCGAGTGCCACGCCATGTACCGGCAGGTGCAATTGGCGACAGGCCGCCTTGATACCTGGCGCGGTCAGGGCCTCGACCAGCACCGCTTCGCCCGCTTGGCACAGCGACTGCAACACGCTCATCAGCGCCTGCTGGGCACCGCCGCTCAACGCTACCTCGTGCGGCGTCAGCTTCAGCCCCCGGCCGGCGAGCCAGCGCGCGCCGTGCACGCGCCCCAGGAGCAGTTGCTGCGGGCCCAGGTAGTGATCGAGCAGTGCGCTGTCGGCTTGATCGAGCAGGGCGCGCAGGCTGTCTTGCAGGTCGCTGTTGTGCGGGTCGACCACCGGCACGTTGGTCGACAGGTCGATCAGCCCGTGCCCTTGGCCTTGCTGTTTCAAGCGAAATAGCGTGGCTTCCTTGCTGCCCGCCAGCACGTAGGTGCCGCGGCCCACTTCGCCGGCTACCAGATGACGCGCTGCCGCCTCGCGATAGGCTTGCTGGGTGGTACTGGGGTTCAGCCCCAGTGCCCAGGCCAGGCGGCGTTGCGGTGGTAGGCGTTGGCCGACCGCCAGTTCGCCGTGTTCGATGGCGTTGGCGATGGCCGCGACCAGCGCCAGGTAGCGGGGCTGGCCATCGTCGGCCAGGGTAGGTATCCACACAATATTGTCGCCCATGCAATATATCGGTTGGCCCATACAATGCCCGGCGCTTAGCATCGGTTCAACCTCAGACCGATGAAGGATGCTCCTGATGTTCGACTTGTCCGCCCTGCGTGAAGCCGCCGCCTTCGTTCGCCAGCATGTCCCGCCTACCCCGCAGCACGCCTGGCCGTTGCTGGCCGAGCGGCTGGGCTGCCAGGTCTGGGTCAAGCACGAGAACCACGCGCCCACCGGGGCCTTCAAGGTGCGTGGCGGCTTGGTCTATGTCCGTTCGCTGCTGGCTGGTGGCGAGGTGCCGCGCGGGTTGGTCACCGCCACCCGTGGCAATCATGGCCAGAGCATGGCCCTGGCGGCACGTCAGGCGGGAGTGCCGTTGATCATCGTGGTGCCCGAAGGCAACTCGCGGGAGAAGAATGCCGCCATGCGCGCCCTGGGTGCGGAATTGGTCGAGCATGGCGTGGACTTCGATGTAGCGCGCGAGCAGGCCGCGCGGCTGGCCGAGGCACATGGCTATGCGATGGTGCCGTCGTTTCACCCAGAGCTGGTGCGCGGGGTCGCCACCTATGCGCTGGAACTGTTCGAGGCGGTTGCTGATCTGGATTGCGTGTATGTGCCGATAGGCATGGGTTCGGGCATTTGCGGATTGATTCAGGCGCGCAACCTGCTGGGGCTGCGTACCGAAATCGTCGGCGTGGTGTCGCAGGCTGCGGATGCCTACGCACAGAGTTTCAAGCTGGGCCGCATCGTCACCACCGACAGCGCCGACACCTTCGCCGATGGCATGGCCTGCCGCGTGCCACACCCGGAGGCATTCGCTCTGGTACGCGAGCATGCGGCGCGTATCGTACGGGTCAGCGATGCCGAGATCGGCGCTGCTATGCGCCTGTATCACGAAACCACCCATAACACCGCCGAAGGGGCAGGGGCTGCGGCATTGGCCGCGCTGATGCAGGAGCGCGAGCATCAGGCCGGCAAGCGGGTGGCGGTGGTCCTCAGCGGGGCGAACGTTGACCGCGCCGTGTATGCCCGAGTGCTTGCCCAGTAGAACGCACTGGGCCGTGGTTGGCACAAAGGGGGCGTTATTCCCTACAATCGCCGCTCCCTTTTTGCCTACCTGAGTGTGTGATGCCTTTCTCGAATGGATTCCTGCTTAGCCTTTCCCTGTGTCTGGACATCGGTATCGCCAACATCGCCATGATCACCCTGGCCATGCAGCGCGGGTTCCTCCAGGGCTTCTGGCTGGGCTTGGGCACCTGCGTGGGCGATCTGGTGTACGCCGTCGCTGCCCTGGCCGGGATGACCGTGCTGTTGCAGTTCGAGAGCGTACGCTGGGGATTGTGGCTGGGCGGATCGGCTTTGCTGGTGTGGTTTGCCTTTAAGATGCTACTGGCGGCCTGGCGTGGCGGACACCTCGAGGCGCGCGCTGAGGTGGTGATCGAGTCAGGCTGGCGCGAGTTCTTGCGCGGCATCTTCCTGGCCATGTCTTCGCCCACGGCCATCCTCTGGTTCGCGGCGGTGGGGGGCGTGTTGATCTCGCGCTCCGGCGGTGGCAGTGCCATGGACGCCGGTTTGTTCCTGGCGGGCTTTTTCGCTGCCGGGCTGGTCTGGTGCATGACCCTGTGCGGTGTCGCCAGTCACGGTGGGCGCCTGCTGGGTGACCGTTTGCTGACCTGGTCGTACCTGCTGTCGGCGGCGATCTTCTGCTATTTCGCAGGTTACGTGATCATTTCCGGTTATCGCGAGTTCATTCTGGCAGCCCCAGGGTTGTAAGCGGCGCAGTTGCACCGGCAACTGGGCAATGTCGAGCAGGCCCGCCAGGCGTGGCAACAGGCGCTGGCGCGACAGGGGCGTGAGCTGCGGTATATCGAGCGTTGTCTGCCGCGCCCGGGCTGAGCGCTGGATCGCAGGGGCGTCCGGCAGCCACCGTGCGCCCTGCTACCGGGCGTAATCAGCTGGCGACGAAGTTCGGTGGGCTGACCAATTCGACGGTTTGCTGTTTGCGCGGCGCGAGGATTTCGGCCTCGCCTTCGACTACCAGTTCGTCGTTCTGGTTGTACACGTTGGTGGCGATGCGCACCTTGAACTTGGGCAGCTTCTCGAGAATTTCCAGGCGTACGGTCAGGCTGTCGCCGATTTTCACCGGCTTTTGAAAGCTCATTTTCTGGCCCAGGTAGATGGTGCCAGGGCCTGGCAGGGTGCAGGCCACGGCGGCGCTGATCAGCGCGCCACTGAACATGCCGTGGGCGATACGCTCGCGGAACATGCTCTTGGCGGCAAATTCGGCATCCAGGTGCACCGGGTTGTGGTCACCGGACATCGCGGCGAACAGCTGGATGTCGCGCTCTTCAACGGACTTCTTGTATTCGGCTTTCTGGCCGACTTCGAGGGCTTCGTAAGGCGTGTTGGTGACCTGAGTCATCGGGGCTTCCTTGGAGGGTGGGCGAGGGCGCCGATCATTCGCTGCGGGTAGGGCGGCCAAGGGCCAGCGCCTGTTCCAGCCAGCCGATGATATCGGCGGTAACCTCATCGCGATGGGTTTCATTGAGCACTTCATGCCGCGCGCCGGGGTACAGGCGCAGTTGCACGTGGCGGTTGCCGGTCGCGCGCAGGGCGTCGGCCAGATGGGTGAGACGCTTGCCGGCACTCACCGGATCACATTCGCCGCCAATCACCAGTATCGGCAGGTTCGGGTCGATCTGCGCCAACGACCTGGGCTGGCTGATCTGCGTCAGGCCTTGAAGCAGGTCGAGCCACAGCTGGTTGCGGCAGCGAAAGCCGCAGAGCGGATCAGCGATGTAGGTGTCGACCTCGGCCGGGTCGCGGCTGAGCCAGTCGAACGCGGTCCGGTTGGGCTTGAAGGCCTTGTTGAAGGCGCCGAACGACAGCCAGTCGATCAACGCACTCTGACCCATGGGCCCTTGGCGCCAGGTTTCCAGGCGAGCGATCAGCCGCGCGGCGCGGTACAGCGCAGGCGGCTGGAAATTCGAGCCGCTGAGGATCGCCCCTTGCAGGCTGGCGCTGTGGTGCAGCAGGTAGGCCTGGGCAATGTAGCTGCCCATGCTGTGGCCGAATAAAAACAGCGGTGTGGCGGGGAACTGTTGGCCGATGTGCTGAGCCAGCACCCCCAGGTCGTTGACCACGGCATTCCAGCCATTGTGCGCGGCGAACAAGCCCAGGCTGCCGAGTTCGGCGGTGCGCCCATGGCCCCGTTGGTCGTGGGCCAGCAACGCGTAGCCGGCGGTATTCAGCGCATGGCCCAGGCGTTGGTAGCGATTGGCATGCTCGGCCATGCCATGGGCCAGCAACACCACGGCCTTGACCGGCCGGGACGGCAGCCACTGGTGCACGTACAGGCTGCAATGCTCGCTGGCAGGTAGCCAGAAGGCGTCATGGGGCATGGCGGGTCCTTGCACGCGGGGGATGGATCAACAGTGTATGCGCAAAGCGCGAGATTGCAGGAAGGGCACAAATAAGATTCACAATGTTAATGGCGGCATCTGGCGTATTTGCCACCTGGGGGGGACCTGCTAACGTCGGCTCAACGCCTTTTTGCCATACGGCAATCTGGTCAGGGACGGTCCCGGCAGAGGAACAAGAATAAATGCAAGCCGATTTCTGGAACGACAAGCGCCCGGTGGGCGTACCCTCCACCCTCGATATGACGGCCTATGCCTCGGTGGTCGACGTCTTCGAGCGCTCCTGCAAGCGCTTCGCCGACCGCCCAGCCTTCAGCAACCTGGGTGTAACCCTGAGCTACGCCGAACTCGAACGCCATTCGGCCGCCTTCGCCGCCTGGCTACAGCACAACACCGACCTGGTGCCGGGTGATCGCATCGCGGTGCAGATGCCCAATGTGTTGCAGTACCCCATCGCCGTGTTCGGCGCCATGCGCGCAGGGCTGGTGGTGGTCAACACCAACCCGCTGTACACCGAGCGCGAGATGCGCCACCAGTTCAAGGACGCCGGCGCACGTGCCTTGGTGTACCTGAACATGTTCGGCAGCCGGGTCCAGGCGGTGTTGCCGGACACCGACATCGAGTACCTGATCGAGGCGAAGATGGGCGACTTGCTGCCGAGCGCCAAGGGCTGGCTGGTCAACACGCTCGTCGACAAGCTGAAAAAGATGGTTCCGGCCTATAGCTTGCCCCAGGCCGTGTCGTTCAAGCAGGTGCTGCGCCAAGGTGCGGGCCTTTCGCATCGCGCAGTGGCGCGCACCCTGGATGACGTCGCGGTGTTGCAATACACCGGCGGTACCACGGGGCTGGCCAAGGGCGCGATGCTCACCCACGGCAATCTGGTGGCCAACATGCTCCAGGTCCTGGCGTGCTTCGCCCAGCATGGGCCAGATGGCCAGCCACTGATCAAGGAAGGGCAGGAGGTAATGATCGCGCCGCTGCCGCTGTACCACATCTATGCGTTCACAGCGAACTGCATGTGCATGATGGTCACCGGCAACCACAACGTACTGATCACCAACCCGCGGGATATTCCAGGCTTCATCAAGGAGCTGGGCAAGTGGCGGTTTTCGGCGTTGTTGGGGCTGAACACATTGTTCGTCGCACTGATGGACCACCCAGGCTTCAAAGCGTTGGATTTCTCGGCACTCAAGGTCACCAACTCTGGCGGCACTGCGCTGGTCAAGGCCACCGCCGAACGCTGGGAGACACTGACCGGTTGTCGCATCGTCGAGGGCTACGGCCTTACCGAAACCTCGCCGGTCGCCAGCACCAATCCCTATGGCCAATTGGCGCGGCTGGGCACCGTGGGCATTCCGGTGGTGGGGACGGCGTTCAAGGTAATCGACGATGACGGCAACGAGCAGCCGCTGGGGGAGCGTGGCGAGCTGTGCATCAAGGGCCCGCAGGTGATGAAAGGCTACTGGCAGCAGCCCGAGGCCACCGCCCAGGCGCTTGATACGCAGGGCTGGTTCCGTACCGGCGACATCGCGGTGATCGACCCGGACGGCTATACCCGCATCGTCGACCGCAAGAAAGACATGATCATCGTCTCGGGCTTCAACGTGTACCCCAACGAAATCGAGGATGTGGTGATGAATCACCCACAGGTGGCCAGTTGCGCAGCCATCGGCGTGCCGGACGAGCGCTCGGGCGAGGCGGTCAAGTTGTTCGTGGTGCCCAGGGCAGGAGGGGTCAGCGTGGATGAACTCAAAGCCTACTGCAAAGCCAATTTCACCGGCTACAAGGTGCCTAAGCATATCGTGCTGCGTGATTCACTGCCCATGACGCCCGTGGGCAAGATCCTGCGCCGCGAGTTGCGCGATATCGCCTGAAACAGCTGCAAGCGGTAAGTTGCAAGCCTCAAGCTGGAGCGCGTTTTGGCTCTGGCTTGCCGCTTGGAGCTGATTGTTTGGATCTCTTGTATAAATACTCTAAAAATGACCTGAATCATTCTTTGAGTCATTTTTGTGACCGTAAGGCCTGTTTCGGCCTCTAGGCGACCCCAGGCAAAGCTGTTACTCTCGGCGCGCTTTCCGAGGATCCGGTTTGCAATGAGCCGGGCTTCCATATCAATAATAAGCGCATCGACGCGTACCGAATTCGCTGTTGCTGAAGGAGCGGGCTTCCATGATCGAACATTTTTGGAAGGATAAGTACCCTGCCGGGGTCACGGCGGACATCAATCCTGACGAATTCCCCAATATCCAGGCCGTACTCAAGCAATCCTGCCATCGTTTTGCTGACAAACCTGCCTTTAGCAACCTGGGCAAGACCCTCACCTATGGCGAGCTGTACACCCTGTCCGGTGCGTTCGCCGCGTGGCTGCAGCAGCACACCGACCTCAAGCCAGGCGATCGCATCGCCGTGCAGTTGCCCAACGTCCTGCAATATCCTGTCGCGGTGTTCGGCGCCATGCGCGCTGGGTTGATCGTGGTCAACACCAACCCGCTGTATACCGCGCGGGAAATGGAGCACCAGTTCAACGACTCCGGCGCCAAGGCGCTGGTATGCCTGGCCAACATGGCGCACCTGGCCGAGAAGGTGGTGCCCAAGACCCAGGTCAAGCACGTGATTGTCACCGAAGTGGCCGACCTGCTGCCACCGCTCAAGCGCTTGTTGATCAACAGCGTGATCAAGTACGTGAAGAAAATGGTGCCTGCCTACAACCTACCCAAGGCCGTGCGCTTCAATGACGCCCTGGCCCTGGGCAAGGGTGGTGCGGTTACCGAGGCCAACCCGCAAGCGGACGATGTGGCCGTGTTGCAGTACACCGGCGGCACCACTGGGGTGGCCAAGGGCGCGATGCTCACCCACCGCAATCTGGTGGCCAACATGCTGCAATGCCGCGCGCTGATGGGCGCCAACCTGCACGAAGGCTGCGAAATCCTCATCACCCCGTTGCCGCTTTACCACATCTACGCGTTCACCTTCCATTGCATGGCCATGATGCTGATCGGCAACCATAACGTGTTGATCAGCAACCCGCGTGACCTGCCGGCCATGGTCAAGGAACTGAGCAAGTGGAAGTTCAGCGGTTTCGTCGGGCTCAACACCCTGTTCGTCGCCTTGTGCAACAACGAGGCATTCCGCGCCCTGGACTTCTCGGCGCTGAAAATCACCCTGTCTGGCGGCATGGCGCTGCAATTGAGTGTGGCTGAGCGCTGGAAGGCGGTCACCGGCTGCGCCATCTGCGAGGGCTACGGCATGACCGAGACCAGCCCGGTGGCGGCGGTCAACCCGGCCGAGGCCAACCAGGTGGGCACCATCGGTATCCCGGTGCCGTCGACCCTGTGCAAGATCATCGACGACAACGGCCAGGAGCTGCCGCTGGGCGAAATCGGCGAGCTGTGCGTCAAGGGGCCGCAGGTGATGAAGGGCTACTGGCAGCGCGAAGAGGCCACCGCCGAAATCCTCGACAGCAACGGTTGGCTGAAAACCGGCGATATCGCCCTGATCCAGCCGGACGGCTACATGCGTATCGTCGACCGCAAGAAGGACATGATCCTGGTCTCGGGCTTCAACGTGTACCCCAATGAACTCGAAGACGTGCTCGCTGCCCTGCCGGGCGTGCTGCAGTGCGCGGCCATCGGTGTGCCGGACGAAAAATCCGGCGAGGTGATCAAGGTGTTCATCGTGGTCAAGCCGGGCATGACCCTGACCAAGGAGCAGGTGATGGAGCACATGCGTGCCAATGTCACCGGCTACAAGGTACCCAAGTCCATCGAGTTCCGCGACGCCTTGCCGACCACCAACGTGGGTAAGATCCTGCGGCGTGAGTTGCGCGACGAAGAGCTGAAGAAACAGGGCTTGAAGAAGATCGCCTGATCCGGGCTTGTCGCTGAAATCCTGGGGCTGCTTTGCGGCCCTTCCCGGTCGGTCCGGCGCCAGAACCTCGCAGCCCCCTGTAGGAGCGGCCTTGTGCCGCGAAAGGGCCGCAAAGCGGCCCCAGGATTTCAGCCATAGCAAAATTGATGGGGTGTCACGCGCCCCGTTCGCGATACCACGGCGCGCTACTTCAGCGCAGCTTTTCAAGCATCTGGTAGTACCACATCCCCGCCGCCAGCAGCGGATTGCCCAGCACATCTCCCATCGGCACCTTGATGTGCTTGCAGCCTGCAAAGGTATCGAACTTTTCCAACGTGCCAGTCAGTGCCTCGGCCATGATCTCGCCCATGATGTGGCTGGTGGCGATGCCGTGGCCTGAATAGCCCTGGCAGTACCAGACGTTGTCCGACAGCTTGCCCAACTGTGGAATGCGGTTGACCACGATCCCCATCGCGCAGCTCCACTTGAATTCGATCGGCACGCCTTTGAGCGCTGGGAAAGTGCGTTCGATGCACGGTCGCAGCTCGGCCTCGATGTCTCGCGAATCACGCCCGGAATAGTTGGCGCCGCCGCCGAACAGCAGGCGCTTGTCGGCGGTCAGGCGGTAGTAGTCGAGCACGAAGCGGCAGTCATACACCGCCAGGTCCTGCGGGTTGATCTGCGCGGCCAGCTCGCCCAAGGGCGCGGTGGTGACGATGCCGCCCATGGCCGGGAAGATCTTACCCTTGAGCTGGCGCTTTTCCAGCTTGTGGTACACGTCGCCGGCGAGCATCACCTGGCGGGCGTTGATGCGCCCGTGGCGGGTGACCACGGCTGGGCGCGCGCCGTGCACTATTTCCAGGACCTCGGAGTGCTCGAAGATCAGCGCCCCGAGGCTTTGCGCGGCGCGCGCTTCGCCCAGGCACAAGTTGAGCGGATGCAGGTGCAGGTTGCGCAGGTTCTTTAGTGCACCCAGGTACAGCGGGCTTTGCAGGTGCGTGGCCATGGCCGCACGGTCGAGTAGTTGCACCTGATCGCCCATGCCGCGCCGCTCTGCCTCTGCGTACGCTGCCTTGAGTTCGTTCATGTGCGAGGATTTCATCGCCGCATGCAGGTGGCCATGCTTGAGGTCGCAGTCGATGGCGTAGCGGGCCACCCGCTGTTCGATGATTTGGTGCCCGCGCCAGCGCAGGTGCCAGATGAAATCATCCACCTCGTTGCCTAGGCGCTGGCGCATTTGCGTGCGCATGGCCTCGTCGCCCGACAGGCTACCGGTGACCTGCCCGCCGTTGCGCCCGCTGGCGCCCCAGCCGATGCGGTGGGTTTCGACGATGGCGACTTTCAGGCCGCGCTCGGCCAGCTCCACGGCTGTGGCGACGCCAGTGAAGCCGCCGCCGATGATCGCAACGTCCACCTCCTGCGTGCCCTTGAGCGTGGGGTAGACGGTGCTGTCGTTAAGGGTGGCGGTGTAGTAGGACGGCGCGCGTTGGGCGCTGTCGGTATTGATTGCTGCGTTCATGAGTAGTCCTTGTTGTAGTACGCGGGCTCAGGCCTGATGCAGGTACCAGCGCCAGTCCTGTTCACCGACCTCGGCCATGAACTGGCGGTACTCGGCCTGCTTGACCTTCAGGTACACGTCGACGAAGGCCTTGCCCAGCGCTTCCCTGGCCCAGGTCGAATGCTCCAGTGCATCGAGTGTGGTGAGCCAGTCGGTGGGCAGGTGCTCGGTGGCCTGGGCGTAGCCGTTGCCTTCGACCGGTGCGCCGGGATCGAGCTGTTCGCGGATGCCCTGGTGGCTGGCGGCGAGGATTGCTGCAGCGGCCAGGTAAGGGTTGGCGTCGGCCCCGCAGATGCGGTGTTCCACATGCCGGGTGTGGGCCGGACCACCTGGCACGCGCAGGCTCACCGTGCGGTTGTCCACGCCCCAAGTGGGCGCCAGCGGCGCGTAGCTGTTGGCCTGGAAGCGTCGGTAGGAGTTGGCGTTGGGGCAGAACAGCAACAGCGATTCGCGTAAGTGACGGAGCATGCCACCGACCGCCTGGCGCAGCAGCGCGGTGCCGGCTGCCTCGCTGCTGGCGAACAGGTTGTTGCCTTCGGCGTCCGCCAGGCTCAGGTGCATGTGCATGCCGGTGCCGGCCAACTGGGCGAACGGTTTAGCCATGAAGCAGGCCTGCATGCCGTGGGCGTTGGCCACGCCCTTGACCAGACGCTTGTAGCGCACGGCTTGGTCCATCGCCGCGAGCGCGTCGCCGTGTTCCAAGGTGATCTCCACCTGGCCGGGGGCGTATTCGGAAATCGCCGTGCGCGCCGGAATGCCTTGCGCCTTGCAGGCGGCGTAGAGATCGGCCAGGAACGGCTCGATCTGCTCAAGCTCACGCAGGCCGTACACCTGCGTGGTGCGTGGCCTGCCGCCATCGCGGTCCAGCGCCGGTTGCGGCCGACCATCGGCATCGCGCTGCTGGTCGAGCAGGTAGAACTCCAGCTCGCAGGCCATCACCGGATGGTAGCCGTCGGACTTGAGGGCATCGATGGTGCGGATCAGCACATGGCGCGGGTCGGCGATGCTCGCAGGCAGCCCTTCGCTGGGGTGCATGCTGACCTGTACGGCGGCCGTCGGCACGCGGCGCCAGGGCAGGCGCACCAGGCTGTCTGCGAGGGGGTAGGCGCGGCAATCGATATCGCCGACGTCCCACACCAGGCCCGAATTCTCCACGTCGTCGCCGTTGAGGGGCAGGCCCAGGATGGTGCTGGGCAGCGGGCGCCCGCTGTCGAACACCGCCAGCAGTTCGTCACGGTGCAGCAGCTTGCCGCGGGGGACGCCGTTGGCGTCGAGGATGAACAGTTCGATCAGCTCGATATCGGGATTTTCGGCCAGGAAGCGTCTGGCCTGCTCTGCAGGAGCAAAGTGCATGATGGGTTCGCTCGCGCCCACGGGCGCATGGGACCGCCTGCCAGGCAGGTGCGGTCGGACTGAAAGACCGGCGCAGGTGGCCGGAACGGGTCAGTGCAGGGCGGGCGAGGTGTCCGGTGGGCGCGCGTGGCGGCAATGCCACAGGGCCCAGAAGGCGAGGATGATATGCACCAGCGGATTCTCGCCGGCACGCGCCCTGGCCTTCGGCAGCGAAGGGTGGGGCAGTAGGCGGGCAATCAGCGGGTCGGGGAGCATGAATCGATACTCACATGGGGCGTAAGGTTGATTAAAGCAGTGAATGGCGACGTTCATTCCGGTGTGAGCTAAACATTGGCAAGGTTTGCCCGTCGCTTCACTTTAGCTTAGGAAGCCTCCCACAGCTTTATCGGACCTAGGCTAGTTTGCGGGGCTAGTGCTAGAGGTGAAAGTCCCTACGTTCTGCAGAATAGGCAAGCGACAGGGACAGCCATGCGAGCACAGAGGACTTATCAGGTAGTTGCACATCACGCGATCGTCTTCGATGTCAGCGAGTTCGTCATCCAGCCAGGGGAATGTTGTCAAATTCGGCAAACGAGCCTGCCGTGGGTGCATGCCGGACACTATCGGATTGTTGAAAAAATGGCGGAGCTTTATGACCGGATGCTGGCAGGGCAGCGGCCCTGCCATATGACGGTTGCAGTATCACGCCCGTTAACTCGTCAGCAGGGAGACAGCCTCAATCAGCAGCGATACAGGGTTTCGGGCATTTTCAGCAGCGCAGCGGGAAAAGCGACGGCTGATGTTGCGATAGCTATGGCAGGTGGGCCTGCGGGAGCGGTCGCAGGGATCGCTGTCACCGGTGCTGTGGCCTGGTTGATTCAGAATAAAATTCCTACTTTTCATGCTGGGGATGTGCTGGCATCACTATCAGCCACTGTGAAGGGCGGTATTGGTCCTCAATTCAGCAGCCTGATGTTGATTATCTGAAGGGGGGGCGGATATGTGGGTGCTTTATGCTATTTGCTATGCTCTCGTGGTCGGCACGTTAGTCGACTGGGCATGCCGGTCAAGGTGCATCAGGCTTTTTCTTTACATCGTGTTCAGCGTCACAGGGATCACTGCTTGTACTCAACTGGGTGAAGAGCAGTTCCTGCAACTTGATGGTATTGGCTGGTCAGCTTTTTTCATGGCAATCGCTACCCCGTTGCTATTCAAGCGTTCCCGCTATTTCGAGCGTGATCGTGACTGATGGTTGGCATGGGCAGCATCCATCCGGCAAATCTGCGACAATCGCGCCCCTTACAAATGCCGACCATGTAAAAGCAGCGCCCACCTGCATCACTAAAAAGCCCCATGACAGACCACGCCATCGACCAGTTGCTGAAGAACCTCGACCACGCCATGATCGCCGACCGCCATCGCCTGCGGCGGCAGTTGCACGAGCTGCGCAAACGCCCCGATGAGGGCAAGCTCGCGCAGTGGGTGGAAAAGGTCCAGGCTTCCTGCGCCCAGGTCACCGCGCGCCAGCATAGCGTGCCGACCATCCGTTATGACGACAGCCTGCCGATCGCGGCCAAGCGTGACGAGATCAAGAAGGCCCTGGCCGAGCACCAGGTACTGGTGATCGCTGGTGAGACCGGCTCGGGCAAGACCACCCAGTTGCCGAAGATCTGCCTGGAACTGGGGCGTGGCAGCCACGGCTTGATCGCCCACACCCAGCCGCGCCGGATCGCCGCGCGCAGCGTCGCGGCGCGGGTCGCCGAGGAGCTTGGCACGCCACTGGGGGCGCTGGTCGGCTACCAGGTGCGTTTCGAGGACCAGAGCGACGCCAATACCCTGGTCAAGCTGATGACCGACGGCATCCTGCTGGCCGAAACCCAGCACGACCGTTTTCTGGAACGCTACGACACGATCATCGTCGACGAGGCCCACGAGCGCAGCCTGAACATCGACTTCCTGCTCGGCTACCTCAAGACCCTGCTGCACCGCCGCCCGGACCTCAAACTGATCATCACCTCGGCGACCATCGACCTGGAGCGCTTCTCCCAGCACTTCGATGGCGCACCGATCATCGAGGTGTCCGGGCGCACCTTCCCGGTGGATACCTGGTACCGCCCGCTGACCCGCGAGCAGGACGAGGAAGGCAACCAGGTCGAGGACGATATTTCGGTCGACCAGGCGATTCTCGCCACTCTCGATGAGATCGCCCATCACGAGCGCAGTCAGGGCAAGGGCCCAGGCGATGTGCTGGTGTTCCTGCCCGGTGAGCGTGAGATCCGTGATGCTGCCGAGATCTTGCGCAAGGCCCAACTGCGCCACACCGAGATCCTGCCGTTGTACGCGCGCCTGACCCCGGCCGAGCAGCAGAAGATCTTCCAGTCCCACAGTGGTCGGCGGGTAGTGCTGGCGACCAACGTCGCCGAAACCTCGTTGACTGTGCCGGGTATTCGCTACGTGATCGACAGCGGCACCGCGCGCATCAGCCGCTACAGCTACCGCGCCAAAGTCCAGCGCCTGCCAATCGAGGCCGTCTCGCAAGCCAGCGCCAACCAGCGCAAGGGCCGTTGCGGGCGGGTCGAGCCGGGTATCTGCATCCGCCTGTACAGCGAGGACGATTTCAACGCGCGTCCAGCGTTTACCGATCCCGAGATCCTGCGGACCAACCTGGCAGCGGTGATCCTGCAGATGCTGCACCTGCGCCTGGGCGCAATCGATGCCTTCCCGTTCATCGAGCCGCCGGATGGCAAGGCCATCAGCGATGGTTTCAACCTGTTGCAGGAGCTGTCGGCGGTCAATCGCGAGAACCAGCTCACGCCGCTTGGTCGCCAGCTGGCACGCCTGCCGATCGATCCACGGCTGGGCCGGATGCTGCTCGAAGGCGCACGCCAAGGCAGCTTGCAGGAAGTGCTGATCGTCGCCAGCGCGCTGTCGGTTCAGGACCCGCGCGAGCGCCCACCGGAGCGCCAGCAGGCTGCCGACCAGGCCCATGCGCAGTGGAAGGACGTCGACTCCGACTTCGCCGCGCTGGTGAACCTGTGGCGCGGCTTCGAGGAACAGCGCCAGGCGCTCACCGCCAACCCCCTGCGCAACTGGTGCCGCAAGCAGTTTCTCAACTACCTGCGCCTGCGCGAATGGCGTGATGCGCATCGCCAGTTGTCGCTGATCTGCCGCGACCTGCAACTGACGGTGAACAAGGAGCCCTGCGACTACCCGCGAATGCACAAGGCCATTCTCAGTGGCCTGCTCAGCCAGATTGGCCATAAGGCTGAAGAGGGCGACTATCAGGGCGCGCGCCAGCGCCGTTTCTGGATTCATCCATCCTCGGGCATCGGCCGCAAGCGCCCACAGTGGGTGATGGCCGCGGAGCTGGTAGAAACCACCAAGTTGTATGCGCGCATGGTGGCCAAGATCGAGCCGGACTGGATCGAGCCGCTGGCCAGTCACCTGATCAAGAAGAACCACTTCGAACCGCACTGGGAGAAAAAGCGCGGCCAGGTGGTGGCCTTTGAGCAGATCACCCTGTACGGCCTGATCCTGGTGGGTCGCCGGCCAGTGCACTTCGGCCCGATAGACCCGGTTACCTCGCGCGAGCTGTTCATTCGCGAAGGTCTGGTCGGTGGCCAGATTCAGTCGCGGGCCAAGTGCCTGGCGGCCAACAAGCGCTTGCTGGAGCAGTTGGACGAACTCGAAGCCAAGGCGCGCCGCCGCGACATCCTGGCCGACGAAGAGACGTTGTACGGCTTCTACGAGGCGCGCTTGCCCGAGGAGATCCACCAGACCGCGACTTTCGACAGCTGGTACCGGATGAACAGCCAGAAGGACGCCAACCTGCTGATCATGCGTGAGGAAGACGTGCTCGCCCGCGAGGCCAGCGAGGTCACCGCTGCGCAGTACCCGGACCACTTGCAGGTGGGCGAGCTGCGCCTGTCGCTGAGTTACCACTTCGAGCCCAACCACCCGCGCGATGGTGTGACCGTGCGGGTGCCGGCGCCGCTGTTGCCGAGCCTGCCGGGCGAGCGCCTGGAATGGCTGGTGCCGGGATTGCTCGAAGCCAAGTGCATCGCGCTGGTCCGTAACCTGCCCAAAGCCCTGCGCAAGAACTTCGTGCCGGTGCCGGACTTCGTCAAGGCGTCGCTGGCACGCATGACCTTCGCCCACGGCGCCTTGCCTCAGGCGCTGGGTCAGGAACTGCTGCGCATGACCGGTGCGCGGGTCAGCGACGAGGCCTGGGCCGAAGCGGCAAGCCTGGTGGAAGGCCACCTGCGGATGAACATCGAAGTGGTCGACGCTCAGGGCAAGTTCCTCGGCGAAGGCCGTGACCTGGCCGAACTGACTGCGCGCTTCGCTGCCGCTAGCCAGGCGGCGTTGGCCTTGCCGCGTAACGAAAAAGCCGAGCAGCCGGTGCAAGCCAAGGCCTTCAGCCAGGTCGCGCAGACTGCTCAGCAGAAGATCGCCGGCCTGTCGATGACGGTCTACCCGGCGTTGGTGGAAGAGAGTGGCAGCGTGCGCGAGGGCCGTTTCTCGACCCAGGCCGAAGCCGAGTTCCAGCACCGCCGTGCGTTGCAGCGCCTGCTGCTGCAACAGCTGGCCGAGCCTGCCAAGTTCCTGCGTGGCAAGTTGCCTGGGCTGACCGAGCTAGGCTTGTTGTACCGCGAGCTGGGCCGGGTCGAGGCGCTGGTGGAAGACATCCTGCTGGCCAGCCTCGACAGTTGCGTGCTTGAAGGTGAAGACCCGCTACCCCGCGACGGCGCCGGCCTGGCCTCGCTCGCCGAGCGCAAGCGCGGCAGTTGGACCGAGCACGCCGAGCGCCTGGCGCGCCAGACCCTGGACGTGCTCAAGCTGTGGCATGGTTTGCAGAAGCGCTTCAAGGGCAAGATCGACCTGAGCCAGGCGGTGGCACTCAACGACATCAAGCAGCAGTTGGCCAACTTGGTGTACCCAGGTTTCGTGCGGGAAACCCCGGGCGCCTGGTTCAAGGAGTTGCCGCGCTACCTGAAAGCGGTGGAATTGCGCCTTGAAAAGCTCGGCTCGCAGGTGCAGAAGGATCGCGTGTGGAGCAGCGAGCTGGCCAATTGCTGGGCGCAGTACAAGGCGCGTGCCGACAAGCATGCCCAGGAAGGCAAGCGTGACGAGCAACTGACACTGTACCGCTGGCTGCTGGAGGAGTACCGGGTGTCGCTGTTCGCTCAGCAACTGGGCACCAAGGTGCCGGTTTCCGACAAGCGTTTGAGCAAGCAGTGGAGCCAGGTGGAAGCCTAACCGTTGTAAGTTGTGGCAAACTTGCTGGAATTTGCGGCCGCTGTGCGGCCGTTCGTGAGTGGACCCGCGCCCACCAGGCCGCGCAGCCTGGATGGATGCGGAGCGACCCGTGAACGAGGGCTTGCCCTTCGCCTGCAAATTGGCACCAAGGTGCCAGTATGATGCCCCCTATCCCGGCCAGCGCCGCGTGGCGATGGCCTCTGACCAGAGGAACGACCGTGCATAACGTCGTGATCAGCGGCACCGGCCTGTATACCCCGGCCCAGAGCATTTCCAACGAAGAACTGGTGGAATCCTTCAATACCTGGTCGCAACAGTTCAATCGCGACAATGCCGCTGCCATCGAGCGTGGCGAGGTGGAAGCGGCACCGCTGTCGGATGCTGCGTTCATCGAGAAGGCCTCAGGTATCAAGAGCCGCTTCGTCATGGACAAGGCCGGGATCCTCGATCCGCAGCGCATGAAGCCACGGCTGCCTGAGCGCAGCAACGACGAACAGTCGATCCTTTGCGAAATGGGCGTGGCCGCCGCGCGTCAGGCACTGGAGCGTGCTGGCCGAACGGCTGCGGATGTCGATGGGGTGTTGGTGGCGTGTTCGAACCTACAGCGTCCGTATCCGGCTATCGCCATCGAGGTGCAGCAGGCGCTGGGCATCCAGGGCTTTGCCTTCGACATGAACGTGGCCTGTTCGTCGGCCACCTTCGGTATTCAGACCGCTGCCAATAGCGTGCAACTGGGCCAGGCCCGTGCCGTGCTGGTGGTCAGCCCGGAGATTTGCACCGGTCACCTCAACTTCCGTGACCGCGACAGCCACTTCATCTTCGGTGATGCCGCCACCGCCGTGCTGGTCGAGCGCGCCGACCTTGCCAGTTCCGAGCATCAGTTCGATGTGGTGAGCACCAAGTTGGCGACGGTGTTCTCCAACAATATTCGGAACAACTTCGGTTTCCTCAACCGGGCTGGTGAAGAGGGTGTCGATGCGCGCGACAAGTTGTTCGTGCAGGAAGGGCGCAAGGTGTTCAAGGAAGTGTGCCCGATGGTTGCCGAACTGGTCGGCAAGCACCTGGCTGAAAATGGCCTGCAAGCGTCGGACGTGAAGCGTTTCTGGCTGCATCAGGCCAACCTCAGCATGAACCACCTGATCGTCAAGAAGCTGTTGGGGCGCGAGGTGAACGAGGATGAGGCTCCCGTTATTCTGGACCGCTATGCCAACACCAGCTCCGCAGGTTCGGTGATCGCCTTCCACCTGTATCAGGATGATTTGCCCAAGGGCTCGGTTGCGGTGCTCAGCTCGTTCGGGGCGGGGTATTCGATTGGTAGCGTGATTCTGCGCAAGCACTGAGGCGCAGCGGCGAGCTACAAGCTACAAGCAAGAGCAGATCTGTGGTCCCCCGCGATCTGCTTTTACTTGATGCTTGTAGCTTGCCGCTTGCAGCTAAAAAGAGGCGGGAAACGCCGGATGGGGGGCGGCATTTCCCGCCTCAGAGTGAAGCAGAGGAGGGTGTCGCTTAGAACTTCGCTTCCAGGTCTACCTGCAGCGTGTCTACGTCGGCATCGCTGTTCGGCAGGTTGGAGTAGTCGGTCTTGGCCATCAGGTAGGCCGCACCCAGAGAGAAGTTCTTGTCGATTTCGTAACCGACCTTGAACTTGTGGCCGCGCGAGCCGGTGAAGCCGTTGCCGAAGTCCGAATCGGTGAACAGGCTCACCACACCGTTACGCTGCACGTCGCGGTAGTTGTAGTCCAGGCTCCAGGCGCCGAGCTTGGTCTTCACACCGGCCAGCCAGGCCTTGTCCTTGCCATCGGTGCTTTCGGTGTTCTTGACGAACTGACCGTACGTCGACAGCGGAATGGCGAAGCCGGTGAAGTCCAGCTGACCGAAGCCTTCGACCAGGTTGAACTCGTCGGTGGTGTTGCCCAGCGAGCGCAGCACGGCAGAGGCCTTGTCGTTGTCGTAGCCGTAGATGCTGCCGCCAACGGTCATCTTCACGGTGTCAGCCAGGTTGAACTTGGTGCCCAACTGGCCGTGGTACAGCTGTGCGTCGTGCTTGTACTGCACGCCGTCGCCATCGACGTTGTCCTTCAGGTTGTAGTGACCGACGCTGCCGAACACTTCGGCTGCGCCCAGGTTGGTCTTGTAGGTGACGGCCACGCCTTCCGGGTTGATGTCGCTGTCCCAGATGATGTCGCCCATGCTCACCCATGGCTGGGCCATCTTGCCGCCGATGATGTGCAGGTTAGGCACGGCGGTTGGGTGCCAGTCGAGGTAGGCCATGTCGACCCACAGCGCCTTTTTCTCGAAGTAGTTGTCCAGGCTCTGGTTGGTCGAGCGGGCATCGGCGCTGCTGCCGGTGGCCACCCGCACGCCGGCGTCGACCTGCGGGTTGATCTCGCTGTAGAAACCGACGCGGGCACGCACGCGCTCGCGGTCCTGATTGCCGCTGCGGGCAATCGGGTTGTCGACGTTGACGTCTTCGTAACGCAGGCGCACGTCGCCTTTGATCTGGGTCTTGGCAGCCCATGCCACTTTCTGTTCGAACGAACTCATGCGCTCTGCTTGCGCTTTTTGAGCCGCCTTTTCCTTGGTTTCGGTCGCCAGGTCCTGTTGCAGTTCGGCGTACTGCTCCTGGTTGATCGAGCCGTTGGCGCGGAGCATTTCGAGCAGCTTGGCGTCGACTGCGGCACTGGCCGGAGTACTCAGAGCCAGCATCATGCCGGTGAGGCTCACTCCGGTGAGTGTGGAAACAAGACGCATAAGGTTCTCCCTGTTGGAAAGGTGGGGGAGGCTCAAGCGCTCGCCCCCGAGTTGGCATGTCTTCGGAAAGGGCCTGAATAGACAGGTTCTGGGGTTTCGGAAAACAGGCGCAAGTATTGCGGGGGGGAATGACAGAATAATGTCCAAACAGTGGCACTGTTGTTAACAACGTGTTGTCATTTGAGTGCGCATAGCGCTTTGGCAATACTGGCGTCCTACTTTCAGCGAGTCGTCGATGTGATCAGTCTTCACAGCCTTGCCCACCTGCGTGAACTACCGGCCAGCACCTGGGATGCGTTGGTGCCAGACGGCCAGCCGTTCCTGCGCCATGCCTTCCTCAGTGCCATGGAGGACAGTGCCAGCGTCACTCCCGAGACCGGCTGGGCCGCCGAGCATCTTGTGCTGGAACGCGATGGGCAGGTCCGTGCGCTATTGCCGGCCTACCGCAAATGGCATTCGTTCGGCGAGTACGTGTTCGACCACGGCTGGGCGGATGCCTGCGAGCGTGCCGGCATCGCCTACTACCCCAAGTTGTTGGGGGCGGTGCCGTTCAGCCCAGTGAGTGGGCCGCGCCTGCTCAGCGCCGAACCCGCCGACGGCTTGCTGCTGTTGCAGGCGATTCCCGAGTACCTGAACAAGGCTGGATTGTCCGGGGCGCATATCAACTTCACTGACACGGCCTTGGACGACGCAATGGCGGGCTTGCCTGGCTGGATGGAGCGTCTGGGCTGTCAGTTCCACTGGCGCAATCGCGGCTACCGCGACTTCCAGGACTTTCTCGACACCCTCAGCTCGCGCAAGCGCAAGCAGATGCGCAAGGAGCGCGAGCAGGTGGCGGGGCAGGGCATCGAGTTCGCCTGGTATCGCGGCGATGAGCTGAGCCAGGCGCAGTGGGATTTCGTCTACCGGTGTTACGCCAACACCTATGCCGTGCGTCGCCGCGCGCCATACCTGACGCGTGAGTTCTTCAGCCTGCTGGCCGAGCGCATGCCCGAGGCGGTGCGGGTGGTGATCGCCCGCCAGCACGGACGTGAAGTGGCCATGGCTTTGAGTCTGGTGGGCGGCGACAGCCTGTATGGGCGTTACTGGGGCTGTCTGGATGAGTTCGACCGGCTGCATTTCGAGACCTGCTTCTACCAGGGCATGGACTTTGCCATTGCCGAGGGGCTGCAGCGCTTCGATGCTGGTGCACAGGGCGAGCACAAGCTGATTCGCGGTTTTGAACCGGTCATCACACGGTCATGGCACTACCTGCTGCACCCAGGCTTGCGTCGGGCTGTAGAGGAATTCCTGCAGCAGGAGCGGGTGGGGGTACGCGGGTATGCCGAAGAGGCCTGCGCGGCATTGCCTTATCGCAAGGCGTGAAGCTCTCATCTGAGCAGCGCCCCGGCGAGGCCGTTCCTTGGCCTCGTATTTACCTTGTTTGGCCGGTAAGGGCTTACAAGGTAAAGCGCTTCACCAAGCCATTGAGCCCACTGGCCAGGCGCGACAGTTCCTGGCTTGAAGCGTTGGTCTGCTGCGCGCCCGTTGCGCTCTGCACCGAAAGGTCGCGAATGTTGGTCAGGTTGCGGTCCACCTCGCGGGCCACCTGGGCCTGCTCTTCGGCGGCGCTGGCGATCACCAGGTTGCGCTCGTACATCTCGCTGATCCCCGAAGTGATCGCTTGCAAGGCCTGGCCTGCACTCTGGGCCAGTTCGCGGGTATCGCGGGCGCGCGTGCTGCTGGTTTGCATGGCGCTCAGGGCCTGGCTGGCGCCGCTGCGCATCTGCGAGACCATCTGTTCGATCTCCTGGGTCGAGTTCTGCGTGCGGTGGGCCAGGGCGCGGACTTCGTCGGCGACCACGGCGAAGCCACGGCCCGACTCACCGGCGCGGGCGGCCTCGATGGCGGCATTGAGCGCCAGCAGGTTGGTCTGCTCGGCAATCGCTCGGATTACATCCAGCACCTTGCCCACTTCCTGGGACTGCTCAGCCAACTGCCCCACCAGCGCGGCTGAGGCCGCTACTTCTTCGGCCAGGTCGCTGATCGCCTCGATGGTCTGGGATACCCGGGCCTGGCCCTGTTGCGCCGACTCGGTCGACTGCCGCGAGGCTTCGGAGGTGGACACGGCATTGCGTGCCACCTCTTCGACCGCAGTGCTCATTTCATTGACGGCAGTGGCGGCCTGCTCGATTTCGTCGTGCTGGCGAGTGATGCCGCGCCCAGCCTCTTCGGTAACCGCATGCAGCTGCTCGGACGCGGCGGCCAGTTGCGTGGAGGAGCCGGAGATCTCGCCCAGCGTGTCACGCAGGCGTTCACGCATCTGTGCCAGCGAATGTTGCAACTGACTCACTTCGTCGTTGCCGTTGGCGACGATGGCGTTGCTCAGGTTGCCTTCGGCCACCTGCTTGGCCGCCAGCACGGCTTCCTTGAGTGGCTGCACGATGCTGCGGGTGAGCAGCCAGGCCAGGGCGATGGTGACCAGCGCGGCCAGCAGGATCACGCCGATGACAATGGCGCGAGACTGGTCATAGCGCTCGGCCGCCTGGTTGCCTTCACGCTCGATGCTCTTGCCGTAGAGGTCGCCCAACTCCGCCAGTTGTGCACCGGTGCCATCGACGACCGGCTTCATGTCTACCAGCACCAGTTTGTGCAGGGCCTGGATATCCCCCTTGCGGGCCAGGGCGAAGGAATCGGACATGCCTTTCTGGTAGGTGGCGAAGTCACGCTGGAACTGCTGGTAAATACGGGTTTCTTCAGGAGTGTCGACGAATGCTTCGTAGTCCTTGATGTTCTGCATCAGGATCTTGTTACGGGCTTCGTACTGGCCGAGGTAGGTGTCGACGTTGGCCGGGTTCGGGTCGAGGGCGACGCGCAGTGAGATGGTACGTACACGCAACATGTTCTCGCGGATGGCGTCCACGGTGCGGATGCTCGGCACCCAGTTTTCTTCCATGGCCGTGGCCGAGTCGCGGATGTCGTCCATCTTCGCGAGGGAGAACATGCCCAACAGGGCAACCATCAAAGCGATGCACGCGAACCCCGATGTTGCCCGGGGCGCGATACTCCATTGGCGTAACAGCATTACCACCTCGCCGGCCCACCTGGGCCAATCAATTGTTGTACGACAACCTGTATCGGCCAGGCGGGCAGCGGCTTGAGCGGTGTGCGAGGTTAATCCACGCCGACGAACCCGCCGGTCTGGTGGTGCCACAGTCGCGCGTACAACCCGCGTTGGGCCAGCAGTTGAGCGTGGCTACCGACCTCCACGATACGTCCTTTGTCGAGCACCACCAGGCGATCCATGCGTGCGATGGTGGAGAGGCGATGGGCGATGGCAATCACCGTCTTGCCTTGCATCAGGGTTTCGAGGCTTTCCTGAATTGCAGCTTCGACCTCCGAGTCTAGCGCCGAGGTAGCCTCGTCCATGATCAGGATCGGGGCGTTCTTCAACAGCACGCGGGCAATCGCGATACGCTGGCGCTGGCCTCCCGAGAGTTTTACCCCGCGTTCGCCCACGTGGGCGTCGAAACCGGTACGGCCCTGGGCGTCGGACAGCTGTGGGATGAACGCGTCGGCCCGCGCCCGTTGCACGGCGTCCCAGACGTCCTCTTCGCGGGCCTCGGGGCGGCCATACAGCAGGTTGTCGCGGATCGAGCGGTGCAGCAGCGAGGTGTCCTGGGTGATCATGCCGATCTGCGCCCTCAGGCTGGCCTGGCTGACCTCGGCGATGTCCTGCCCGTCGATGAAAATGCGCCCGCCTTGCAGGTCGTAGAGCCGCAGCAGCAAGTTGACCAGGGTCGACTTGCCGGCACCGGACGGGCCGATCAGGCCGATTTTCTCGCCGGGGCGGATCTTCAGGTCGAGGCCGTCGATCACCGTGGCGCCCTTGCCGTAGTGAAAGCTCACCTGCTCGAAATGTACCTCGCCACGGCTGACCTTGAGCGCCGGTGCGCCGGGCTTGTCGCCCACGGTGACCGGTTGGGCGATGGTCTGCAGGCCGTCCTGGACCATGCCGATGTTCTCGAAAATGCCATTGACCACCCACATGATCCAGCCGGACATGTTGACGATACGGATCACCAGGCCTGTGGCCAGGGCGATTGCACCGACGCTGATCAGCGACTGGCTCCACAGCCATAGGGCCAGGCCCGTGGTGCAGACCACCAGCAGGCCGTTGAGCGAGGTGATGACCACATCCATGCTGGTGACCACCCGCGCTGCCAGCTGGGTCTTTTCGGTCTGTTCGCGAATCGCTTCGCGGGCGTACTGGCGCTCGTGGTCGGTGTGGGCGAACAGCTTGAGGGTGGCGATGTTGGTGTAACCATCGACGATGCGCCCCATCAGCTTGGAACGGGCATCCGAAGAGATCACTGCGCGTTCCTTCACCCGAGGCACGAAGTAGTAGAGCGCGGCGAGGTAGCTGGCGATCCACACCAGCAGCGGCAGCATCAGCCGCCAGTCGGCCTCGGCGAACAGCACCAGCGAACTGACCGCGTAGATCAGCACGTGCCACAGCGCGTCCACGGCCTGCACCGCTGAGTCCCGCAGCGAATTGCCGGTCTGCATGATGCGCTGGGCGATGCGCCCGGCGAAGTCGCTTTGGAAAAAGTTCAGGCTCTGCTTGAGCACGTAGGTGTGGTTTTGCCAGCGAATCAGGCTGGTCATGCCGGGGCTGATGGTCTGGTGCACCAGCAGGTCGTGCAGGCCAAAGAACAGCGGGCGCAGCAACAGGACCACCACCAGCATCCAGATCAGTTCGCCGCTGTGCTGCTTGAAGAAATCGGTGTTGGGGGTGCCTTGGGCCAGGTCGATGATACGGCTCAGGTAACTGAACATGGCCACTTCGATGATCGAGGCGAACAGCCCCACGATCAGCAAGGCGACGAAGCTTGGCCACACCTGGCGCAGGTAATACAGGTAGAAGGGCCAGACCTTGTCGGGAGGCGCCTCACTAGGCGCCTCCCGAAAGATGTCGATCAATTGCTCGAAACGGCGGTACAACATGAAGGCAAAGACTCCTGTTGCATCCGACCCTCAGGCGCTATCACGCGTATCGTGATACCCGCGTTCAGTCGATGCGTTTGGCTGACTTGATGTAGACCGGGTCGGCCGGCACGTCACGCATGCCTTTCTTGATCGTGGTCGGCGAGTTGACGATCTGGTCGACCACTTCCATGCCCTTGGTGACCTTGCCGAACACGGCGTAGCCACGGTCGCGGCCGGGGTTGAGGAAGTCGTTGTCAGCCACGTTGATGAAGAACTGGCTGGTGGCCGAGTTCGGATCGGAAGTGCGCGCCATCGACAGCGTGCCGCGGGTGTTCTGCAGGCCGTTGCTGGCCTCGTTGCGGATCGGATCCTTGGTGCTTTTTTGCACCATTTGGTCGGTGAAGCCGCCACCCTGGACCATGAAGCCTGGGATCACGCGATGGAAGATGGTGTTGTTGTAGAAGCCGCTGTCGACGTACTCGAGGAAGTTCTTGGTACTGATCGGCGCCTTTTCTGCGTTGAGTTCGATTTCGACCTGGCCGAAGCTGGTGTCCAGCAGGACGTGCGGGGTCTTGTCGGAGGCCATGACGCTGGTGGCGAAGGCGAGCGAGCAGGCGGTGAGCAGGAGTTTTTTCAGCATGGGCTCAAAGATCCTTGAGGGGTGGAAGCGGCTGCGAGGAACTGCAGCACGGTGAGGTTGAAGACCTCGGGTTGGTCCAGGGGCGTAGCGTGACGCGAATCCTCGATGACCGCCAGCGTGGCGTTGGGCATCAGGGCCACATAACGCTCTTTCAGTTGTATCGGTGTGTAATCCTGGTCGGCGGCCACCACCAAGGTCGGACACGCGATCTGCCCGATGCGTTCCTGTACGCCCCAATTGACGATGGCATCGAAGCTTTTCAGGTAGGCGCGCTTGTCGTTGCGCGCCCAGCGCTCGGCCATGGCGCGGCGTAGGTCGGCCTGCTGCGGCTTGGGGAACAGCCGGGCGGCCAGGCCCTGGCCGACGGTTTCGACGCTGAGCAGGCGTGCCAGGCCCCAGCGCTTGAGCCACCACAGCCAATCGCTGCGGGTGCGGCGCTTGACCTCAGGCGCGCTGTTGACGATGCATAGGCTGCGCAGCCAGGCGGGGTGATCGACAGCGAACTGAAAGCCGAGCATGCCGCCCATGGACAGCCCGACGAAGTGCACCGGGCCGGTCTTGAGGTGCTTGAGCAGGGCCAGCAGGTCTTCGCTGAACGTCTTGATCTGGTAGCCCCGGCGCGGTTTGGACGATTGCCCGTGGCCGCGGATGTCCATGAGGATCACCCGGTAGTGGCGGCTGAATTCGGGTACTTGCAACTCCCAGTCCTGGCTGCTCGAACCCAGTCCATGCAGCAGCACCAGAGGCTCGCCCTGGCCGTGTATTTCGTAATGCAGCAGGCATCCATCATGTTCGAACCAGGCCATGGGCGGCTTCTCTCATGCTTGGGGAGGGGCTGCGAAGGGTACGTCCAAGGGCGCGGTGTCAAAGTTACGCAGCAACTCGATGAGGATCTGCGTGGCCGGGCCCAAGGTCTTTTCCTTGCTCGAATAAAGGTAGAACAGCGGGTGGCGACTGCCACCCTGATCCAGCGGCAAGGGCTTGAGCACGCCTTCGCGCAGCTCGCGCTCGATCATGTGGCGGGGCAGCCAGGCAAAGCCCAGGCCGCTGCTGACGAAGGTGGCCGCGGTGCCCAGGCTGCCGACGGTCCAGCGCTGTTCGGCACCGAGCCAGCCGACATCCCTTGGCTGGGCGCGGCCGGAGTCACGGATGACCACCTGCAACTGGCTTTCGAGGTCCTGGAAGGTGATCTCCCGGCCCATGCGGTGCAGGCTGTGCTCGGGGTGGGCGACGGCGACGAATTCCACCGGGCTGAGTTCGGTGCCCAGGTAGCCGCCGATGTTGAAGCTACTGATGGCCAGGTCCGCGATGCCCTCGTGCAGCACTTCCTCGACCCCCGACAGCACCTCCTCACGCAGGCGCACCCGGCAGCCACGGCTTTGCGGCATGAACGCGCTCAGGGCACGGACCAGGCGCGCGCTGGGGTAGGCGGCATCGACCACCAGGCGCACTTCAGCTTCCCAGCCTTGCTCCATGTGGTGGGCAAGATCCTCCAGCTGGCTGGCCTGTTTGACCAGGTGCCGCGAGCGACGCAGCAGCACGTTGCCGGCTTCGGTCAGCACCGCCTTGCGCCCGTCGATGCGCAGCAGCGGTACGCCCAGTTGCTCCTGCATGCGCGCCACGGTGTAGCTCACCGACGACTGCGAGCGGTGCAGGACCTCGGCGGCCTGGGCGAACCCGCCATGGTCGACCACCGCTTGCAGGGTCCGCCACTGATCCAGGGTTACGCGCGGCGCTTTCATCTATGGCTCCTGTTGTCCTAAGCTGCGCTCTTCTCACGGAGAGCGCCCTATGAAGAAAAGTTGTGTGGCTTTGCTGCTGTGCCTGCCCTTCACCGCCATGGCCTATCCCATCGACGTGGACAAGCAACTCGATGGCGTCAAGCTCGACTACACCGCTTACGACACGGCCTACGACATCGGTGCGATCACCTTGAACAACTACGGCAAGGTGCCGGCCGCCTGCCGGGTGATGTTCCGCAACGGCCCGGAAGCCCCGCGGGTGCGCAGGGTGAACGTGCCGGCTGGCAAAAGCGTGGATGTGACTGCCAAATTCACCCGGCAGATCATCAAAATGCGCATCAGCCTCGACTGCAAAGCGGAATAAACTGATTAATCGATAGATTGAACCCACTTTTTACGCTTTTTTATCGATAGGTCAACCTCTAATCTCACCTCCATCGAATCGCAACCCTTTCCCGCCGATGGAGGCACCCATGTCCCGCGTACTGATCATCGAAAGCAGCGCCCGCCAGCAGGATTCCGTTTCCCGTCAGCTGACCCGTGACTTCATCCAGCAATGGCAGGCCGCCCATCCGGCCGACTCGATCGATGTACGCGACCTGGCTGTGAACCCGGTGCCGCACCTTGACGCCGATCTGCTTGGCGGTTGGATGAAGCCCGAAGCACAGCGCAGCGCTGCCGAACTCCAAGCCTTGGCTCGCTCCAACACCTTGACCGACGAGCTGCTGGCGGCCGACGTGCTGGTGATGGCAGCGCCAATGTACAACTTCACCATTCCCAGCACCCTCAAAGCCTGGCTCGACCATGTGCTGCGCGCAGGTATCACCTTCAAGTACACCCCGACTGGCCCGCAAGGCCTGCTGACCGGCAAGCGCGCCATCGTCCTGACCGCCCGTGGCGGTATTCACGCCGGCGCCAGCAGCGACCACCAGGAGCCCTACCTGCGCCAGGTGATGGCTTTCATCGGTATCCATCAGGTGGACTTCATCCACGCCGAAGGCCTGAACATGAGCGGTGAGTTCCACGAGAAGGGCCTGAACCAGGCCAAGGCGAAGCTGGCAGCGGTAGCCTGAGCCGCAACGAATTCCCAACCCTGACACCTTGTTGCTCCTTTAGGTGTACCTGCCCGGCCTGTATGGCCGGGCTTTTTTATAGGAGCAGATTTTTGGGGGGGCGCGTTGCACCCTTACAAACCTCAGGGTTGAACAGCCTGGACTCAACCCGCTAAGGTCGCCGCCTTGATTCACGAGAGGCAACCATGGGCTACCTGATAATCGTCGCGCTGATCCAGGCGTATTCTTTCAACCTGATCGGCGAGTACCTGGCCGGCCATGTCGACAGTTACTTCGCGGTGCTGGCGCGGGTGGCGCTGGCGTTGCTGGTATTCCTGCCGCTGACCCGCTGGCGCCAGGTCGAGCCACGCTTCATGCGTTCGATGTTGTTGATCGGCGCCTTGCAGTACGGCATCACCTATGTCTGCCTGTACCTGAGCTTCCGGGTGCTGACGGTGCCGGAAGTGCTGTTGTTCACCATCCTTACGCCGCTGCATGTCACGCTGATCGAAGACGCCCTGAACCGGCGCTTCAACCCCTGGGCACTGCTGGCCGCGCTGGTGGCGGTGGCCGGTGCTGCGGTGATCCGCTTCGACAGCGTCACTGGCGAGTTCTTCCTGGGCTTCTTGCTGCTGCAACTGGCCAACTTCACCTATGCCGCCGGCCAGGTGCTGTACCGCCATCTCGTCGCCCGCCACCCCAGCGACCTGCCGCACTACCGGCGTTTCGGCTACTTCTATCTGGGTGCGCTGCTGGTCGCGTTGCCTGCGTTCCTGCTGTTCGGCAACGCCCAGCACTTGCCGAGCACCGACACCCAATGGCTGGTGCTGCTGTTCCTCGGCCTGTGCCCGACCGCGCTGGGGCTGTACTGGTGGAACAAAGGTGCCTGCCTGGTTTCCGGCGCCACGCTGGCGGTGATGAACAACCTGCATGTGCCGGTGGGGCTGCTGCTGAACCTGTTGATCTGGAACCAGGACGAGCCATTGGGGCGGCTTGCCGTGGGCGGGGCGATCATCCTGGCGTCGGTGTGGTTGAGCCGCTTGGGCGTGCAGGGCAGGGGCGTGTCGGCGTCGCGTTGAGGCGCTGCCGACGAGGCGTTTTCAGGCCAGCTCCGGGGGCGTCACCTGCGCCGCCAAGCCATTGCACATTCAGCGCTGAATCGGGATCTGATTTGTGGATCCTGAACTTCTCGCGAGGCGAACGCTAAACAGGCATCGCGTTTCGCTGATCTTCACATTCAGGCCATCTGCTATTGCTCGACCTCTTCGACCCTGCCGCCACAGGCTATGTACTTGTCTTCATAATCAGAGCGGCAGTCGTTGGGCACACGTGTTGGAGTGGGGGGCGGTGGGCAAGCATTAGGTATGTTCAGGCGGTTGTTGTGCTCGCACTGCTGCGTGGAGAGCGCTTGAAACTCGTGTAGACGGTCGTAATTGTCCTGCCGTGCTTTGACCCTGGCCTCGCACTCATTCACCTGGGCGTCAAGTTTGTGGAGGCAATCCAGACCTTCTGGGGTCTGTGGGTCAATGTGGCGGTAGTGGGTGCAGGCAGTCAGCG
This sequence comes from Pseudomonas sp. NY15463, assembly GCF_048068415.1. NCBI lineage: Bacteria > Pseudomonadati > Pseudomonadota > Gammaproteobacteria > Pseudomonadales > Pseudomonadaceae > Pseudomonas > Pseudomonas sp. NY15463. The sequence goes on along the minus strand of NZ_JBLUQD010000002.1, from coordinate 23,968 downwards.
ATATCCCCAAGGCCAGGGCGAGCAATCGGGTCAACACAGTCGCGGTTCCTTCCAGTTCGAACGTGACGGTTTGGACTTCGAAATGCCATCTGCGTTCAGGTGGCGGGTCGAGCGCTGGTTGGCCTGCTGCCTGGCGAAATCCTGGACAGTCAAACTACGCCAAAGGAGAACAGCAATGCTCACGTCGTCGCAGCTCATGTCACTGGCCCGTGGCGCGCACGAGGATCTGAAATCGTGGTCCAGCTTCGTGGCGCTGACGGAGTTTGTCTGGCAGAACACCACCCTGGTCTCGGATGCTGCCCAGTGGGAGTCTATTTGGTTCGAGATGGAGATCGTCAACGCACTCGCCTTGGCGCAGTGGGAGGAACAGGGCTCACCTTTGGACTGGCACGCGCGCTGGTGCGAAGGTTACCAAGCGGATGCTCAGGCCTTATCGTCTGAACTGACTCGCCTGATCGTCACGCAGGTAGCCAGCGAATAGTGTGTCGTGGTGGGTAGCTAGGCAACTGGCCAGAACGGATACGGTTGTGAGGAACGACCCGAGCAAGGTGCCCATGCCTGACAGGTGCGAATGGGCCGCAACGCGGCCCCGGTGATTTCAGGCTTCACTCCAGCTCTTTCAGCCGCTGTGCCGCCGGCTCGACAGCTCGCCCAGCCAATCCCACGCGCATATCGTTGCCACTAGGCTGTTGATACAGCCCCAGGCCGAACTCCGGCAGCACCGCCAGCAGGTAATCGAAGATATCGCCCTGGATGCGTTCGTAGTCGGCCCATACCGTGGTGGTGGTGAAGCAGTAGATCTCCAGTGGTACGCCTTCGGCGGTGGTTTGCATCTGTCGGACCATGCAGGTCATGCCCTTGTGTACCTCGGGGTGGTTCTTCAGGTAGGCCAGGGCGAAGGCGCGGAAGGTGCCGATGTTGGTCAGCTTGCGGCGGTTGGCCGAAAGCTCCGCCACCGGTCCCAGGGCTTGGTTCCATTCGTGCAGTTCCTGGCGCTTACCGGCCAGGTAGTCGCCCAGCAGGCGCACCTGGCCCAGGCGCTGCTCTTCATCGCGGGTCAGAAAGCGCACGCCGGTGGCATCGATGAACAGGCTGCGCTTGATCCGTCGCCCGCCGGATTGCTGCATGCCGCGATAGTTGCGAAATGACTCGCTCATCAGCCGCCAGGTAGGGATGGAGACGATGGTCTTGTCGAAGTTCTGCACCTTGACTGTATGCAGGGTGATGTCGACCACGTCGCCATCGGCACCGGCCTGGGGCATTTCGATCCAGTCGCCGACGTGCAGCATGTCGTTGCTGGTGAGCTGCACGCTGGCGACGAACGACAGCAGCGTGTCCTTGTACACCAACAACAGCACCGCCGACATGGCGCCCAGACCCGACAGCAGCAACAGCGGCGAGCGGTCGATCAGGGTGGCGACGATGACGATGGCGGCGAAGATCCACAGCATCATCTTGGCCAACTGCATGTAGCCCTTGATCGAGCGGGTGCGGGCGTGTTCGGTGCGCGCATAGATGTCCAGCAGCGCATCGAGCAGGCACGACAGGGCGCGGGTCATGAACAGTAGGGTGACCGCCAGCGCTGCGTTGCCGAGCAGGTGCTGCGTGGTGTTGGACAGCTCCGGCACCAGTTTCAGGCCCGATTGCACCACCAGCGACGGGGTGGTCTGGGCCAGGCGATGCAGCACCTTGTTGTGGCGCAGGTCTTCGAGCCAGCGCAGCGCGGGTTGGCGAGCCAGCAGGCGGCAGGCATGCAGCACCAGAAAGCGTGCCACGCGGCCGATCAATAGCGAGACCAGCAGCAGCACGCTCAGGCCGATGGCGGCGTGCAGCAGCGGGTGTTGGTCGAGGGTACCCCAGAGGTCGAAGGCATCGCGCGAGAATCGTTGCAGGTCCATAAGTCGTCAAAGCGGTCTGTGTTGCGGTACGAAGCCGCATTAGAGCGCGGATCGGCGCAAAGTTGCCAAAAGAAATTCGGTTCTGGCCACGGAAAACGTTACCCTATGCAACTTGAATTTTTCGCACTTGCCCGAGGTTACCCCGTGTTTTCCCAATTCGCCCTGCACGAACGCCTGCTCAAAGCCGTGGCCGAGCTGAAATTTGTCGAGCCGACCCCGGTGCAGGCGGCGGCCATTCCCCTGGCCCTGCAAGGGCGTGACCTGCGGGTGACGGCGCAGACCGGCAGCGGCAAGACCGCAGCCTTCGTGCTGCCGATGCTCAACCGCCTGGTCGACCTGAGCGGACCGCGCGTGGAAATCCGCGCGCTGATCCTGCTGCCGACCCGCGAGCTGGCCCAGCAGACCCTCAAGCAGGTGCAACTGTTCTCGCAGTTCACCTACATCAAGTCGGGCCTGGTCACCGGCGGTGAGGACTTCAAGGAACAAGCCGCCATGCTGCGCAAGGTGCCGGACGTGCTGATCGGCACTCCGGGCCGCTTGCTCGAGCAGCTCAATGCCGGCAACCTCGACCTGTCCCACGTGCAGGTGCTGGTGCTCGACGAAGCCGACCGCATGCTCGACATGGGCTTTGCCGAAGACATGGAGCGCCTGTGCAAGGAGTGCGAGAACCGCGAGCAGACCTTGCTGTTCTCCGCCACCACCGGTGGTGCTGCGCTGCGCGACATCATTGGCAAGGTCCTCAAGGACCCCGAGCACCTGATGCTCAACAGCGTCTCGCAGTTGGCCGAAGGCACCCGCCAGCAGGTCATCACCGCCGACCACGATCAGCATAAGGAGCAGATCGTGCAGTGGTTGCTGGCCAACGAGACCTACCAGAAGGCGATCATCTTCACCAACTACCGCGCCTTGGCCGACCGTATCTACGGCCATTTGGTAGCCAAGGACGTCAAAGCCTTCGTGTTGCACGGTGACAAGGACCAGAAAGACCGCAAGCTGGCCATCGACCGCTTCAAGGAAGGTGGCTCCAAGGTGCTGGTGGCCACTGACGTCGCCGCCCGCGGCCTGGACATCGACGGCCTGGACCTGGTGATCAACTTCGATATGCCGCGCAGCGGTGACGAGTATGTGCACCGTATCGGGCGTACTGGTCGCGCTGGTGGCGAGGGCTTGGCGATCTCGCTGATCACCCATAACGACTGGAACCTGATGTCGAGCATCGAGCGCTACCTCAAGCAGCAGTTCGAGCGCCGCGTCATCAAGGAGGTCAAGGGCACCTATAGCGGTCCGAAAAAGGTCAAGGCCTCGGGCAAGGCCGCTGGCACCAAGAAGAAAAAGGTCGAGAAGAAAACCGGCGAGAAGAAGGGCGCCGCCAAGCGCAAGCCGGCCGCCAAGCCGAAAGCCAAAGGTCCATTGGCCAGTGCCGATGGCCTTGCACCACTGAAAAAGCGCAAGCCAGCCGCTGAGTAACACCGCGCTCGATCAGGCCCGCCACTGCAACGGTGGCGGGTGCTTCTAGGCTTTCCCTGAACGTTGTAGGGCTTTTTCCAAGCTGTTCCAAAGCCCAGGTTGTTCAATGCCGCGCGCCGCGCCCAAGCGCTGGCCGACCCGACGCGATCAAAGATGGCATTGAAGAGCCCACGACTCGATAATCCCTGCTGGATCCCATTCGACTGCCGAGCCGTGCCAATGACCTATTCGATAAAAGGAGCCCGCCTATGAGCGAGGCCCGCAAGAATCCCGACGCCTTTGCCTTGCAGGTGATGCTGGGGCTGTGCCTGATTTGGGGCTGCCAGCAGGTTTTGATCAAGTCGGCGGCGATGGACATCGCGCCGGTGATGCAGGCGGCGTTTCGCAATGGTATTGCGGCCGTGCTGGTGGGGTTGTTGATCTGCTGGCGTGGCGGCTGGGAGCAGGTGGGCAGTACCTGGCGCGCGGGGCTGCTGGCCGGTGCGTTGTTCGGGCTGGAGTTCCTGTTCATCGCCGAGGGCCTGAAGTTGACCTCGGCGGCGCACATGTCGGTGTTTCTGTATACCGCGCCCATTTTCACTGCCCTGGGGCTGCATGTGATGATGCCCAGCGAACGGCTGCGGCTGTTGCAGTGGCTGGGCATCGTGCTGGCGTTCGGCGGTATCGCCCTGGCCTTCGCCGGAGGCGTGTCGTTCGAGCAATTGGACGGGCGCATGTTGCTCGGTGATGCTTTTGGCGTGCTCGCCGGGCTGGCCTGGGGGGCAACCACGGTGGTGGTGCGCGCTTCGAAGTTATCCGAAGCGCCAGCGACACTCACCCTGTTCTACCAGTTGGCCGTCGGTTTTGCCGGGTTGGTTCTGATTGCCTTGCTGAGCGGTCAGATTGGCCAGTTCACCCTCACGCCGCTGGCGGTGGGCAGCGTGCTGTTCCAGGGCGTGGTGGTGTCGTTCGTCAGCTACCTGACCTGGTTCTGGCTGCTGCGCAAATACCTGGCGTCCAACCTGGCAGTGTTCTCGTTCATTACCCCGCTGTTCGGCGTGACTTTCGGTGTGCTGCTGCTGGATGAGCCGCTAAGCCTGAATTTCGTGCTCGGCGCGGTGATGGTGCTGCTCGGTGTGATCATGGTCAGCGCTGAACAGTGGGTGCGCCAGCAACTGCGCAAAGTGGTGGGTTAAGCCCTTTCATCAGCACCAGCACGCCGGCCACGCCCAGGCCCATGGCCGCGAGGATCAGCGCCGGTTGCAAGCCGCCGCTGACATGGCTGCTGACTGCCGCCAGCAGCGGGCCGCTCAGTTGGCCAAGGGCGAAGCATGCGGTGAGCAGACCGGCATTGCGTTGCGTGGCATGCGGCGCCAACTCCCGCGAGCGCTGCATCACCAGCTGCATGCAGGCCAGGAACGGCCCACCGCACAGCAGCACCCCCAGCGCCAGGCCCAGGCCATCGCCCAGCAGGCAGGCCAGCACGCCCAGGCCTTGCAGCCACAGGGTTGCGCTGAGCCAGGCTGCGGTACGACGTGGCCTACGCAGGCCAACCACCAGCACGCCGAGTGCTGCCGCCAGACCGAACGTTGGCCAGAAAAGGTCGGCCTGCCATTGGCCGTGGAACTGATGGCTGGCCATCTGCGACAGGAACGTGGCGGGCAGGATATAGCCGATGCCATACAGTGCGTACACCAGGCCCAGGCGGCCAATCCCCGTACCACGGGTCGGACCTTGGTTGATCACGCCAGCACTGGGCTGCACGGCGCGCGGCAGCCACGGCAGCACCGCCAGCAGCATCACCAGCGCCGCCACGGCGTAGATCAACCACAGCGCCGACGAACCGAGCCCAAGCAGATGCGCCACCAACGCCAGCAGCCCTGTCAGCGCAATACCGGCACCGGGCCCGGCGAACACCAGGGCGCCCTGGCGTTGGCAGCCGTGTGCGTTGGCCAGTTGCTGGGTGAGACTGGTGATCATCACCAGTACCCAGGCGCTGGCGATGCCTGTGCCGAAACGCAGCAGCAGGTGGCTCCAGAATCCGTCGGCGGCTGCTGAGGCCAGGGTCAGCAGCACGCACAGCCATAGCCCCGCGTGCAGGCGCAAGCGTACTTGGCTGGGTTGACGGGCGAACATGCCGTCCACCGCGCCCAGAAAATAGCCTAGGTAGTTGGCTGCCGCGATCAGGCCGCCGGCGGTCAGGTCGAGCTGGCCTTCGGCGATCAGCCGGGGCAGTTGCGGGGTCAGGGCGAAACGCCCGATACCCATGGCCATCATCAAGGCCACGGCGCTGGCCAGCAGTTGGGCGAAGAGCGACATGCTGAGTCTCCTGCTCGAAAGGATGTGATGGCTGGCAGGTTAGGCGTGATTGACTTTCAGTAAAATTGAATAATGATGATCAAGTTGTTCTGTTTTGGAGAATCTCATGGAGTTCAGCCAGCTGCGTATTTTCCAGGCTGTAGCCGAAGAGGGCTCGGTCACGCGTGCCGCCGAGCGCCTGCATCGCGTGCCGTCGAACCTGTCCACACGCCTGCGACAGCTCGAAGAGCAGTTGGGCGTGGAGCTGTTCCTGCGCGAGCGCCAGCGCTTGCAGTTGTCGCCTGCCGGCAAGGTGCTGCTGGACTACGCCAACCGCCTGTCCGCGCTGCGCGACGAAGCGATGGCGGCGGTGCAGGGCGGCCAGCCGGCGGGGGACTTCGTGCTGGGCACTATGTACAGCACCGCCGCCATCCACCTGCCGGCGTTGCTGGCGCGCTATCACCAGGCCTACCCTGCGGTGAACCTGCAAGTGCAGGCCGCCCCAAGTGGCGAGCTGCTCGAAGGGTTGCTCAACCATACGCTCGATGCCGCGCTGGTGGACGGCCCGCCCAGCCTGGCCGGGCTCGATGGCGTGCCACTGTGCGACGAAACCCTGGTGCTGATCAGCAGCCCCGAACACCCGCCGGTGCGCACCGCCAAGGATGTCGCCGGCAAGGCGGTGTTCACCTTCCGCCAGGGCTGCTCGTACCGCATGCGCCTTGAAGCCTGGTACGCGCATGCGCACACGCCCATGGGGCGGGTGATGGAAATCGAGTCCTACCAGAGCATGCTGGCCTGTGTGATCGCAGGTGCGGGCGTGGCGTTGATGGCGCAATCGATGCTCGACAGCCTGCCAGGCCGTGACCGGGTGCGGGCGCATCGGTTGCAAGCCCCCTTCGATCAGGCGACGACCTGGCTGATGTGGCGCCAAGGCATGCGCGGGGCCAATCTGCAGGCCTGGATCGATCTGCAACAAAGCGAAACGATTAGCCGACCGTCGGAAGCTGCGGCCAGTGCTTGATCCGAGTCAAAATCATCCCTATGTGTAGAACAGGCGAATGCGCAATGCAGGACATAGGGCTATGATCTGTATGAAGCATCGCAGGATTGACTGACCGTGAGGCTGACCCGTCGAGGGGGCACTATGAACGAACGCATGTACAACTGGCTCCACGACCTCGCCGTCGCCTTGGGTTTGCTACCGCCACCCTTACAGCCGGTGCCAATCCCGACCGACGAAGAACAGCGTAAGCGCCAGCCGCGCCGCCGCTGATTCCACCGCAGAAAAAGGCCGGCGCATCGTGAAGATGCGCCGGCCTTTTGCGTTTTATCGGTATTCTGATCGTTTCAGGCCAGGTTCACCGCCGCTTCTGGCTTGCGCGAAGCCAGGCTGACGAGCACGAAACTCACCAGGCCAATGGCCAGGCTGTAGTAAATCGGTGAGTTGGCGTCCAGGCCGTCCTTGAACATGAACAGCAGAGCGGTGGCAAAGCCCAACGACATGCTGGCGATGGCCCCGGCGGTGGTGGCGCGCTTCCAGAAAATCGCCCCGATCAGCGGGATCAGCATGCCGCCCACCAGCAGGTTATAGGCCAGGGTCAGGGCGCTGATCACATCGTTCACTGCCAGCGCGATGCCCAGTACCACCAAGCCGGTGAGCAGGGTGAACAGGCGATTGATGCCCAGGCTCGACTGCTTGCCGCCACGCAGCTTGGGCAGCAGGTCTTCGGTCAAGGTGGTCGAGGCGGCCAGCAGGCCTGCGCTGGCGGTCGACATCATCGCGGCCAGTGCGGCGGCCATCAGCAGGCCTCGCACGCCCTCGGGCAGCTGGCCCTTGATCATCTCGGCAAATGCGTTGTTGGGGTTGGCAAGATCCGGCATCAGCACGTGGGCGGCCATGCCGATCAAGGCGCAGGCCAGGCCGTACAGCACGCAATAGACGCCTGCGGTGGTACCGGCGCGCTGGCAGACTTTCTCGTCACGCGCGGTGAACACGCGCTGCCAGATGTCCTGGCCGATCAGGATGCCGAAGAAGTAGATCAGGAAGTAGGTGATGATGGTGTCCCAGCCGATGGTGGTCCAGCTGAAGCTGGACGCCGGCAGCTTGGCCACCAGCATGTCCCAGCCACCGGCCTTGTACAGGCAAACCGGCAGCAGGATGAACATCAGGCCTACGGTCTTGATGATGAACTGGACGATGTCGGTCAGGGTCAGCGACCACATGCCACCGATGGTCGAGTACACCACCACCACGCCACCGCCGAACAGCAGCGCCATCCAGAACGGCACATCCAGCAGCACTTGCAGCACAGTGCCCATGGCCAGGGTCGAGGTCACCCCGATCATCAGCGCGTAGGCGAGCATGATCGCCGCGCTGGCCTGGCGTGCCATGGGGTTGTAGCGACGCTCCAGCACCTGGGTGACGGTGAAGATCTTCAGGCGCAGTAGCGGTTTGGCGAGGAACAGGTTCAGCGCGATGATGCCAAGGCCCAGGGCTGCGCACAGCCAGAAGCCGGAGATCCCATGCACATAGCCCAGGCGTACGGTGCCGACGGTGGAGGCACCGCCCAGCACGGTGGTGGCCATGGTGCCCATGTACAGGGTCGGGCCGAGGTTACGCCCGGCTACCAGGTAGTCTTCATGGGTCTTCGCGCGGCGCATGCCGTAGTAGCCCAGCCCGAGCATGCCGACGGCATAGATCAGTACAACGATGATGTCCAAGGCCATTGGGGGTCTCCCGATTATCTTTATTATGGCGAGATCAGCCGCCCAGGCGGCTCATGGCGCCCGGCGGTGCTGTCTTGTGTTGGCGGGCCTCAGTGGCCCTCCCGGATGGCTCCTGCCGGGGGTGAATCAATTCGTCGCAGAGATCTCTGTAGGAGCGGCCTTGTGCGCGATGGGCTGCTTAGCAGCCGCGGATTTCCTGTACCACCGCATGTGCAGAGGTTGGGGCTGCTGCGCAGCCCATCGCGCACGAGGCCGCTCCTACAAAAAACAGGGCTTCACTGCAATCAGCGGCGTACCACCCCTGGCAGCACGCAGAGCATTTCGAACAGCAGATTGGCCCCCAGCAGCGAGGTGTTGCCGGTGGTGTCATAAGGCGGGGAGACTTCGACCAGGTCACAGCCGATCAGGTCCAGGCCGTGGCAGCCGCGGATGATCTCCATCGCCTGGATGGTGGTCAAGCCGCCGATCTCCGGGGTGCCGGTGCCCGGTGCCCAGGCAGGGTCGATGCCGTCGATGTCGAACGACAGGTACACAGGGCCGCCACCGACCTTCTCGCGCACTTCGGCCATCAGTGGTTGCAACGACTTGTGCCAGCATTCTTCGGCCTGCACCACGCGAAAGCCCTGGCGGCGGCTCCAATTGAAGTCGTCGGCGGTATAGCCCTGGGCGCGCAGGCCGATCTGCACCACGCGGTCGCAATCGAGTAGGCCTTCTTCCACGGCGCGGCGGAAGGTGGTGCCGTGGGCGATCTTCTCGCCGAACATGTGGTCGTTGACGTCGGCGTGGGCATCGATGTGCACCAGGCCGATCTTGCCGTGCTTCTTGTGCAGGGCACGCAGGATGGGCAGGGTGATGGTGTGGTCGCCACCCAGGGTCATGGGGATGACGTTGTGTTCGAGGATCTCGTCGTAGGCTTCTTCGATGATGCGCACGGCGTCCAGCAGGTTGAAGGTGTTGATCGCCACGTCACCGATGTCGGCTACTGACAGCGAGTCGAACGGGGCGGCGCCGGTGGCCATGTTGTACGGGCGGATCATCACCGATTCGGCGCGGATCTGCCGAGGGCCGAAGCGAGTGCCTGAGCGCAGCGAGGTGCCGATGTCCAGCGGTACGCCGATGAACGCGGCGTCCAGGCCCTCAGCGCTTTGCAGGTGGGGCAGGCGAAGCATGGTGGCGATGCCGCCGAAACGCGGCATTTCGTTGCCGCCCAGTGGTTGGTGGAGAATCTTGTCCACGGTGGGCCTCATCAGTCGGTCGATTGTTCTGTTTGTTCGAACCTGTTCCGCCACACGCCTGAAAGACCAAGGATGCCGGCGAGCAGGGACATTTCGCCGCAGTCTGCGCAAGGTAGTGCGTGGGAAGAATCGCTACCGACAAAAACTTACTTCAGGATTTTATGAACTAACCGCGCCGGGGCGCGTTAGACTCTGGCCATTGCCATCCAGCGGACCCCTGATTCCATGGCCTCATCGCTGCCCGACCTGAAACTGCTGCGGATCTTCGCCAGCGTGGTGCGCCACCAGGGATTCGCTAATGCCCAGCGCGACCTGAACCTGTCCACCTCGGCCATCAGTACCTACATGAGCCAGTTGGAAAGCGCCTTGGGTATCGTGCTGTGCCACCGCGGCCGAGGCGGGTTCAGCCTGACCAGCAAGGGCGAGTTGTTCCATCAGGAAACCTTGCGCCTGCTGGGCGAGCTGGACGGCTTCGAGCAGTACGCCGCCGCGCTCAAGGGCGAGCTGCGCGGCACCCTCAACCTGGGGGTGATCGATTCCACCGTGGGCGACCGTGCCTTGCCGCTGGCCGAGGCCATTGGTGCCTATAGCCAGGAGCACCCGGCGGTGCACTTGCACCTGTCGGTCTCAAGCCCCTATGAGCTGCAACTGGGCGTGCAGGACAACCGCCTGGACCTGGCCATCGGCGCGTTTTCCTCGCGCATGAGTGGGTTGTTGTACCAGCCGCTTTACCGCGAGCAGCACTGGTTGTATTGCAGCAGCCGGCATCCGCTGTACGGCGAACGGCGTATCCCGGAGCCGGTGATCACCCAGCAGCGCATGGTCGGGCGGGGTTACTGGAGCCAGGCAGAGTTGGCCCGACACGGCTTCAAGCACAGCGCTGCGACCGTGGAAAGCATGGAGGCGCAGCTGATCCTGATCCTCTCTGGCGCCTACATCGGTTATTTGCCCGAGCACTACGCCCAGGCCTGGGTCGACAAAGGTGACTTGCGCGTGCTGTCGCCGGCCACTTTCGGTTATCAGGCGCCGTTCTCGCTCATCATTCGCCGCGGTCGCAGCCGCGAACCCTTGATCCAGACCTTCCGCGACCTGCTCAAGAGCCAGCTCAACGTCGGCTGAAATCGTGCAGGTCATCAGGCCGAGTGAATTTCCTGCAAAACTTGCTGCTGTCGTGCTGGCCTTCTGCTAAACCTCTACGTGGTTTGATGTTTTACCACTCATCTGGATCAGCAAGGGACCGCCAACGATGCGCATGAATTTGCCCGTCACCGAACACGAGAGAACGTTTCCCAACGAACAGCGGCTGATTTCCACCACCGACCTGAACAGCCGCATCACGTATTGCAATGATGCTTTTGTGGCCATCAGCGGTTTCACCTATGACGAGCTGGTGGGACAGCCGCACAACCTGGTGCGCCATCCCGACATGCCGCCGTCGGTGTTTGGGCATATGTGGGACACCATCAAGCAAGGCAAGCCCTGGATGGGGGTGGTCAAGAACCGCGCCAAGAACGGCGATTTCTACTGGGTCAGCGCGTATGTCACGGCGGTGTACGAAAACGGCCGGATCAGTGGCTACGAATCGGTGCGATCGGTGCCCAGCCGCGCGCAAATCCGCCGCGCCGAGGCGTTGTATGCGCGCTTGCGTGGCGGCCGTGCGCCAGTGCCATGGGCGGCGCGGCTGGCGCAGTTCATGAGTAGCGGCTGGCCGTTGATCGGCGCCGGAGCCCTGTCGGCGCTGGCGTATCTGTGGCTGCCGGCCTATGCCGCCCTGGGCGTGCTGATGGCTAGCTTGCTGGTGGCTTGGTACCTGATCGAAGTGCGCCAGAACCAGGCGATCCGTAGTACCCTCGGCGAGCACCCCAAGGCCTTCACCAGCCCGCTGGTGGCGTTGACCTACAGCGACAGCCCTGGGCTGCGCGGCCAGCTGGACCTGGCTATTTTCAGTGAGGAGGCGCGCTTGCAGACCGCGCTGACGCGCCTGGTCGATGCCGGCGTTGGGGTGAAGTCGCGGGCTGCGCAATCGTCCGAGCTGTCCGATTCGCAGGCGCAGATGCTCGATCGTCAGCGCAGCGAGACCGACCAGTCGGCCACCGCCATCGCGCAAATGGCCGCGACTATCCAGCAAGTCACGCATAACGTACAAAGCACTGCCCACGCTGCCGGCGACGCTGACCAGCTTGCCCAGCAGGGCAGCGACCTGGCGCAGCAAAGCCTGCGCGCCATGGGCAGCATGAGCGAGGCGGTCAGCGATATCGGCCAGGCGGTCAACGCCCTGGCCGAGCAGACCCAGTCGATCGGCGGGGTGGTGGATGTGATCACCTCGATCGCCGAGCAGACCAACCTGCTGGCGCTCAATGCGGCCATCGAGGCGGCCCGTGCCGGTGAGCAGGGCAGGGGCTTTGCCGTGGTGGCCGATGAAGTGCGTTCGCTGGCCCAGCGCACTCGCGCTTCCACCGACGAGATCCACCAGCTGATCGCCACCTTGCGCTCGGGCGCCGACCGCGCGGTGGCCAGTGCCAGCCGTGGCCAGCAGATCTCCCAGGACAGCGTGCACAGTGTCGAGGCGGTGCAGCAGGCGTTGGCCGGTATCGCCCAGGCAGTCAGCCGGATCACCGGCATGAGCCAGCAGATGGCCACGGCCTCCGAGCAGCAGAGCCATGTGGCCGAGGATATCAACCAGCAGATCGTGCGCATCGCACAACTGTGCGATGAAAGTGCGGGCCAGGCCAGGCAAGGCGCCGAGATCAGCCAGGACCTCGAACGCATGGCGGAGTACCTGCACAGCCTAGCGGAGCGGTTCAATCGATAGGGTACGGCGTGCCGGGCGGTCCACGGTCAAGCCCGTTCCCATCGCTTGACACGTGTGTTTCCAGTGGGTGCGGGCCTGCCCGCGCCTGCTGCGCAGAACGGGCTGAAAGTTTCGGGATGTGGCAAAATTCGCCCGCCAACGGAGGCCCTCATGCCCAGACCCCGCTGCGAGCGCTGCCAGCGCCCGCTCGCCCATTGCCTTTGCCCGCTGATCCCGCGCCTCGCCAGCCGCACCCGTGTCGTGTTGCTGCAGCACCCCAGCGAGTCGGCGCACGCCCTCAACACGGCGCGCTTGGCGGCCCTGGGGCTGGTCAATGCCGAGTTGCGCGTGGGCGAAGTGTTCGAAGATCTGGACGCCTTGCTGCAAACCCCTGGCTATCGTCCGGCACTCTTGTTCCCCGGGGCACAAGCACAGGTGCTGGATGCCTACGCCATGCCAGACACCTGCCCGTTGCTGCTGATCGTCCCCGACGGCACCTGGCGCAAGGCGCGCAAGCTGCTGTACCTGAATCCACTGCTGGAAACGCTGCCAAGGGTTACCCTGGCGCAGGTCGCGCCGTCGCGCTATCGCCTGCGCAAGGCGCCCGAGCCTGGGGCGTTGTCGACCCTCGAAGCGGTGGTGCACGCATTGAACACGCTGGAGGCACCGACCGGCTTCGACGCCTTGCTGCGCCCCTTCGACGCCTTGATCGAAGGACAGATCAGCGCCATGGGGCAGGAAACCTTCGCGCGCAATCACGCAGAGCCTTGAGTCTCGGCAGCCTGTTTTGGTTCATCCCAGGAAGCGCGCGCTAGCGTGCGCCCTGTTCTGGTGCGTCGCCGCGCCAGTCGTCCCCTGCGTACCCCTTGGCGCACCTGATGTGGCGTGTTTTCGGCACTGCTATTGCTAGGTCAACTGCGCATCGTTAACGGATATGCATCGCGTGGTCAGGAGTTGAGTATGCCTCGGGACTTTTTCAATGAGATGTACGATGCGGCGGGCACTTGCCGGCCCCATTACCAGGCGTTCGCACGCTGGTTGTCCAACACGCCGTTGGAGCTGTTGGACCAGCGTCGTCGCGAGGCTGATCTGTTGTTTCATCGGGCTGGCATCACGTTCACTCTGTACGGGGATGAGCAGGGGACCGAGCGGTTGATCCCCTTCGATATCATTCCGCGCAGCATCAAGGCCAGCGAATGGCAGGTGGTCGAGCGCGGCTGCATCCAACGGGTGCAGGCCCTGAACCTGTTCCTCGAAGACATCTACCACGACCAGCGCATCCTCAAGCAGGGCATCATCCCGCCGGAGCAGGTGTTGGCCAATGACGGCTACCAGGTGGCCATGCAGGGGCTGGACCTGCACCGGGGTATCTATGCGCACATTGCTGGCGTCGATCTGGTGCGCGATGGCGACGGCAGCTACTACGTGCTCGAAGACAACCTGCGCACCCCCAGCGGCGTGAGCTATATGCTCGAAGACCGCAAGATGATGATGCGCCTGTTCCCCGAGCTGTTCGCCGCCCAGCGGGTGGCTCCCATCGATCACTACCCCAACCTGCTGCTCGATACCCTCAAAAGCTCAAGCCCGCTGGACAACCCCACCACCGTGGTATTGACCCCGGGGCGCTTCAACAGCGCATATTTCGAGCATGCCTTCCTGGCCCGCGAAATGGGTGTGGAACTGGTGGAAGGTGCCGATTTGTTCGTGCGCGACAACCGCGTGTTCATGCGCACCACCTCAGGCCCCCAGGCGGTGGATGTGATCTACCGTCGCTTGGACGACGCCTTCCTCGACCCGCTGACCTTCAACCCTGACTCACTGCTGGGTGTACCCGGCCTGATCACCGCCTACCGCGCTGGCAACGTGGTGCTGGCCAACGCCGTGGGCACCGGGGTGGCCGATGACAAGTCGATCTACCCGTATGTCGACGACATGATCCGCTATTACCTGGCCGAGGAGCCGATCCTGCGCAACGTGCCGACCTGGCAATGCCGCAAGCCCGCCGAGCTGTCTCATGTGCTGGCCAACCTGCCGGAGCTGGTGGTCAAGGAAACCCAAGGTTCAGGCGGCTACGGCATGCTGGTTGGGCCGGCGGCCACGGCGGCAGAGATCGAGGCCTTTCGCGCGCGTATCAAGGCGCGTCCTGAGGCGTACATCGCTCAGCCGACGCTGTGCCTGTCCACCTGCCCAACCTTCGTCGAGAGCGGTATCTCGCCTCGGCATATCGACCTGCGCCCGTTCGTGCTGTCGGGCAAGGAAACCCGTCTGGTCCCTGGCGGCCTGACCCGCGTGGCACTGCGCGAGGGCTCGCTGGTGGTGAACTCGTCGCAGGGCGGCGGTACCAAGGACACCTGGGTGGTGGAGGACTGACTGATGCTTTCAAGGACCGCTTCGGACCTGTACTGGATGTCCCGTTACCTGGAGCGCGCGGAGAACCTCGCGCGCATGCTCGAAGTGAGCTACTCGCTATCGCTGATGCCCCAGGCTGGCCGCAGCGATGGCCGCGCGGAGCTGGCAATGTCGCTGCTGGCGGCCGGAACGCTGGACGATTATCACCGTCGGCATGGCGAACTCGACGTGGAGCGCATGCTGCATTTCTTCGCCCTGGACGACAGCAACCCCGGCAGCATCTACTGCTGTCTACGCGCGGCCCGTGCCAATGCCCATGCGGTGCGTGGGCGGATTACCGCCGATATGTGGGAGAACATCAACGCCACGTGGCTGGAAATGCGCAACATCGCCGACAAAGGCCTGGCGCGCTATGGCATCAACCACTTCTGCGAGTGGGTCAAGGAGCGCTCGCACCTGTTCCGTGGCGCCACGTCCGGCACCATCATGCGCAACGAAGCCTATGGCTTCATCCGCCTGGGCACGTTTCTGGAGCGTGCCGACAACACCTTGCGCCTGCTCGATGCACGCTACGAAATGTTCGGCGAGGAGTCCGAGGAGGTGAGCGACGACTCGGCCCGCGGCTATTACCAGTGGAGCGCCTTGTTGCGCGCGCTGTCTTCATTCGAGGCGTTCAACGAAATCTACCGTACAGCGCCGGGCGCCGAGCAGGTGTCGGAGATGTTGCTGTTGCGCGCGGATGTGCCGCGTTCGCTGCATGCCTGTGTCGAGGAGCTGGCGCACCTGCTGGCGGGATTGCCGGGCGAAAACGGGCGGCCAGCGCAGCGCCTGGCGGCTGAACTGAGCGCACGGCTGCGCTTCACCGGTATCGAAGAGATTCTTGAGTCCGGGCTGCACCAGTGGCTGACCCACTACATCGGTCAGATCAACCACTTGGGGCAGAACGTTCACGATTCCTACCTGGAGGTAGTATGAGACTGTCCATCCGCCATGACACCACCTATCACTACTCCGATGACGTGTGCATGAGCATCCAGCTCCTGCGCCTGACGCCCAAGAGCAGCGCCCGTCAGCGCATCCTGCAATGGCAACTGGAACTGCCGCGCGCGGTGGGCAGTCAGCTCGACCCATATGGCAACGTGCTGCATGTGCTGACCCTCGACGAGCCGCATGGGGCGCTGATGCTCAGCGCCCACGGTGAGGTGGAGATCGATCAGTACCTGGAGGTGGAATACGATACCCAGTCGCCGTTGCCGTTCCTGCGTTCGAGCAAGCTCAGCAGCCCGGATGAGGCCCTGCGCGCCTTTGCCGTGAAGCACTGTGGCGCCCGCCGCGATCGCGCGGCGCTGACCGACTTGATGAACGGATTGGCCGATCATATGCCCTACAGCCCTGGCGCCACGACGGTCGATACCGTGGCCGCCGAAGCCTTCGCCAGGCGTGTCGGGGTGTGCCAGGACCATACCCATGCCTTTCTGGCCTGCGCGCGCAGTCTGGGCGTGCCGGCGCGCTATGTTTCGGGCTACCTGTGCACCGAGGACGAAAGCCATCTGGCCAGCCATGCCTGGGCCGAAGTTTGGCTCGATGACGGCTGGTACAGCTTCGATGTGACCAACCGCCTGGCCCGGCCCGAACGCCACCTGAAGCTGGCGGTCGGGCATGACTACCTCGACGCCTGCCCGGTACGCGGCATGCGCCGTGGCGGCGGAACCGAGTCGATGCAGGCGCAGGTCCTGGTCAGTTCGCTGCCCGAGGCTCAACAGTAACAGCGCCCCCCTTTCATCTGCATGAGCCAGCACCATGACGTACTGCGTTGCCATGCACCTGGCCGATGGCCTGGTGTTCATTTCCGACTCACGCACCAATGCCGGGATCGACCAGATCTCGACGTTTCGCAAGTTGTTCGTGTTCACCCGTCCCGGCGAGCGCCTGATCGTGCTGCAAAGTGCTGGCAACTTGGCTACCTCGCAGTCGGTGGTGAGCCTGCTGCGCCAGCGCTGCAACCAGGAAGTCCAGCACCTGCTCAACGTGCCGACGCTGTATGACGCCACAGCGCTGGTGGCCGAGACGGTACGCGAGGTGATCGCCCGTGACAGTACCAAGCTGTCGGGCAAGGTCGACCTGAGCTGTTCGTTCCTGGTAGGCGGGCAGATCGCCGAGCAGCCCATGGGCGTTTACAGCATCTACCCGCAAGGCAACTTCATCCAGGCCACCGAAGACACGCCGTTCATGCAGTTGGGCGAGAGCAAGTACGGCCGGCCGATTCTCGATCGCAACCTGCTGCATCACACGCCGCTGGGGGAGGGGTTGCGCTGCGGGCTGATCTCGTTCGATTCGACCATGCGCAGCAACCTGTCGGTGGGCATGCCGCTGGATGTCTTGGTGTACCGCAAGGACAGCCTGGTGGCGAGCAACTGTCAGCGGATAACGGCCCAGGATCCGTATTTTCTGCAGATCCAGGCGCAGTGGGCCGATGGCCTGCGGGATCTGTTGGCGGCGTTGCCAGAGCCGCCACAGGCCTACCTTCGCCCGTGTTGACGGGACGTCGTAGGGCCGGGAACGGGCGGGTGCGTGTCACCCGGCTCAGCGCTCGCGCATCGCCTCGGTACGGGCCTTGAGCACCGGCTTCAACAGGTAGTCGAGTACGCTCTTCTGCCCGGTGATGATATCCACCGTGGCGACCATGCCGGGGATGATCAGCAGCGGCTTGTTGTCCCCGCCCAGGTGGTTTTTGTCGGTACGCACTTGGATCAGGTAGAAGGCATTGCCTTTGTCGTCGGTCACGGTGTCTGCGCCGATCAGCTCCAACTTGGCTTTGAGCCCGCCGTAGATCGTGTAGTCATAGGCACTGAACTTGACCATCGCGGTCTGCCCCGGATGCAGGAACGCTACATCCTGTGGTCGTACCTTGGCCTCGATCAGCAGGTTGTCCTCGATCGGCACGATCTCCACCAGGTCGCTGCCGGGCTGCACCACGCCGCCGATGGTGTTGACCTTGAGCATCTTGACGATGCCGCGCACAGGCGACACCACGGTGGTGCGCTTGACCCGGTCGTCGATGGCGATGCTGGTCGCAGTGATCTTCGACAACTCCGTGCGTTTGTCGTTGAGCTCCTTGGCCGCGTCTGAGCGGAAGCTGGCGTCGGATTCCTGGATCTTGCTGCGGATTTCTGCCACCGCCGCTTCGGCACGGGGGATGGCCAGGCTGGTGGCGCTGAGCTGGCCACGGGCTTCGACGCTGCGTTGTTTCAGGCGCAGGATCTCCACGGGCGAGATGGCGCCTTTGCCCACCAGCGGCGTGGACATGTCCAGCTCCTGCTGCAACAGGGCCACGGCCGAGCGGTACTGGTCGACTTTGGAGCGAAACTCGGCCAACTCCTGGGTCTTCTGACGCAGTTGTTCGTTGAGGGTCTGCTTTTCGCTGGCCAGCCGGCGCTGGCGCGAGTCGTAGAGTGCGGCCTCGTCGGCGGCGACCTGCGGGGCTTTGCTGCGCACTTCATCGGACAGCACGAACGGCTTGCCCTCGGCCTCGGCCGACAGGCGCTCGACCTGGGCGGTGAGGGCGTAGCGATCGGCTTCGCTTTCGCCCTTGTTGGACTTGAACCGAGTGTCATCCAGGCGCAGCAGGGTGGCGCCCTTGGCCACCATCTGCCCTTCGCGCACGAAGATCTCGGTGACGATACCGCCTTCGAGGTTCTGCACGACCTGCACCTTGCTCGATGGGATGGCCTTGCCCTCGCCGACCGTGACTTCGTCGAGCACCGCGAAGTTGGCCCACACCAGCGCTACCAGCAGCAGGCTGGCGGCTAGCCACACGGTCAGGCGCGAAAGACGCGGTGAATCCTGCAAGGTGGCGCCGGCAAGCTCGGGCATGTAATCGCGTTCGGCGCGCTTGTCTGCACCTTGGACATAGCTGTGCACGCGATGCTCGATGGACATGGGCTACCTCCAAGACAGAGTAGGGCCGGTGCGGGGCTGTGCGTTCAAAATGCCGAGCCGATACGCCCCTTGCGCAGCGCATCGATGACTGAGTCTTTCGGACCGTCGGCGACGATCTTGCCGTTGTCCAGTACCAACAGCCGGTCCACCAGGCTGAGCATCGAGGTGCGGTGGGTGACCAGCAGCAACGTCTTGCCAGGTACCCAGCCCATCAGGCGTTGGCGCAGTTGGTCTTCGCTGCTGTTGTCCATGTGGCTGGTGGGTTCGTCGAGAATCAGGATCGGCGGTTCCAGCAGCAGTGCCCGTGCCAGCAGCACCGCCTGGCGCTGGCCGCCGGAGAGCAGTTGGCCACGTTCGCCCACGGGGCGGTCGAAGCCTTGCGGGTGCTGTCGGGCCAGCTCGCTCACCCCTGTCAGTTCGGCCACCTCTAGCATGCGCGCGTCGCTCACCTGGCGGGCACCGAGGGTTAGGTTGTCGCGCAGGCTGCCGGCCAGCAGAGGCAGGTCGTGGGCCACGTAGCCAAGCTGGCTGCGCAGGTCGGCGATGTCCAACTGGCGCAGGTCGAGGTTGTCCAACAGCACCTGGCCTTCGTCGGGGTGGTGAAAGCCCATGAGCAGGCGGGTCAGGGTGCTCTTGCCCGAGCCGCTGCGGCCGATGATGCCGATGCGCTCGCCAGGCGCCAGGTTGAAGTGGATGTCGTTCAGCGCAGCAGCGCTTTGTCCGGGGTAGCGGAACGTGGCGTGGCTGACGCTCAGGGCGCCTTGCAGGGCGGTGTGCTCAAGGGCGTGGTGTTCAGCCTGGCGCTCCTGGGGCAAGCCCATCAGGGCGTCGGTACTGCGCATGGTCAGTTGGGCTTGCTGGTAGCGTGTGATCAGCCCGGCGATCTGCCCGAGCGGGGCGAGTACCCGGCTACCAAGCATGTAGCTGGCCACCAGCGCGCCGACGCTGAGATTGCCGGCAATGATGCTGTACACGCCGGCCACGATGGTGGCCATGCCGCAGAACTGCTGGATGAACAGCGTCCCGTTGGTGGCCAGCGACGACAGGTTGCGCGCGTGGGCATCGAGCCTTGCGATAGCGCCGTTGGTGTGTTCCCACTGATACTGGCGTTCGCTCTCGGCGCCACAGGCCTTGAGGGTTTCCAGCCCGCCAAGGGTCTCGATCAGCAGCGCCTGGCGCACGGCACCCAGGCTCAGGCTCTTTTGCACGGTGTCGCGCAAACGTGCCTGGATCAGCAGCGCCAGGCCCACCGCCAGTGGGAAGGCGATCAGCGGAATCAGCACCAGCCAGCCGCCGAGCAGGCCGATTACCACGAGCATCAGGGCAACGAAGGGCAGGTCGATGATGCTGGTCAAGGTCACTGCCGTGAGGAATTCGCGCAGGCCCTGGAAGTCATGGATGCTTTGCGCGAACCCGCCGATGGTGGCAGGACGTGCCTTCATGCTCATGCCGGTGATGCGCTCGAATAGCGTGGCAGAGAGGATCAGGTCGGTTTTCTTGCCAGCCTGGTCCAGCAGATGGGCGCGCACCATGCGCAACACCAGCTCGAAGGCCGTGCCGATGAACAGGCCGGCCACCAGCACCCACAAGGTTGATAGCGCCTGATTGGGGACCACGCGGTCGTAAGTCTGCATGACGAACAACGGCACCATTAGCCCCAGCAGGTTGATCAGCAGGCTCGCCAGCAGTGCGTCGCCGTACAGCCAGCGGGAATGGCGCAGGGTGTCGCGAAACCACGCCTCGACCCGAGGCAACAGCGGCGCGCGCAGGTCTTCAAGGGTATGCCGGGGGCGCGCGAACAGGGCGTGACCACTGTAGGCCTGGGCGAGCGCATCGGCCTCCACCCATTGTTCGCCGCCGTCGGCCTCGCATGGCAACAGCAGCGCACGGCCGTTGTCGTCCCTGCGTTGCAGTACCGCGCTGCGACCATCGTTGAGTATCAACAGTACTGGCAGGTTGAGCGGGGAAATGGCGTTCAGCTCGCGCGCCAGCACGCGAGCCTGCAACCCCGCCCGCGCGGCGGCGCGCGGCAGCAACGCCAGGCTCAAGCGCTGGCCGGCCATGGGCAGGCCACTGCACAAGCTCGCGCGACTGGCCGTGCAACCCTGTAGCCGGCACAGGATCAGCAGGCCATCGAGCAGCGGATCATCGATGTCCACACGCGGCTGCGCGCTTTGCATACTGGTCACGATGGCCTACTCCTGTCACGGTGGACGGGGAATGGGCGCTGGTTGAAAAGTCCTTGTTTCGTCCAGTCCCTGGGACGGGCGCGAAAAGTGGCCGCAGCGACCGGATGAACCTGCGCCCACGCAGGCACTTTTCGCACACGACTTCAACGCATGTCCGGTAGCCGGGCTTCGTTCCTCACGTCGGTCTTGGCGACGGCTTCCGGTGGCAACGAGATGCGTTGCTTGCTCAGCAACTCGCCCATGTTCGCCAGCAAGCGGTACATGGAAAACTCCTCGGTGTAACGCACCTCGGTGTAGCGTCGGTTGGCGTTGTACAGCTCGTTTTCGCTGTCGAGTACGTCGAGCAGGGTGCGCTGGCCCAGCCCAAACTGGTCTTGGTAGGCCGCGCGTACCCGTTGCGTGGTTTCGGCATACTCGCGCGCGCTCGGGGTCTGCTTGCGCGCGTTGTTCATGGCATTCCATGCCAGGCTGAGGTTTTCGTTGAGTTCGCGCAGAGCGTTGTTACGGATGTCCATGGCCTGGTTGATCTTATGCGCATCCGACTGTAGACGGGCCTTGTCGCTGCCGCCGCGGAACAGGTTGTAGCTGAGTTCGACACCGGCCTGCCAGTCATTGTTGGAATGGCCCTTCTGACCGCCGATGTTGTTGTCGGCACCGGTGGCCAGTACGGCGTCCAGGCGCGGGTAGAACGGCGATTTGGCGACTTCGTACTGTTGCTCGGCCGACTGCACGTCGGCCTGGGCGGATTTGAGGTAGGGGTTGTTTTCCAGCATGCCTTGGCGAGCTGCCTGCAGGTCGGCAGGCACTTGGGCCTTGATGGTGGAGGGCGTTTCCAGTTCATCAGGCATGCGCCCGACGACACTGAAGAAGTTGGCCTCGGCATCGGCCAGGTCGACTTCGGCGGTGTCCATGTTGTTCTCAGCCAGTGCCCGACGAGCGCGAGACTGATCAAGGTCGGCGGTACTCCCCACGCCGCGCTCGCTGCGCAAGCCGATCTGGTCGTTGACCCGCAAGTGGGCTTGCAGGTTATTACGTGCCAAGGTAACCAACTCACGGCGTTTGAGCACTTCGAGATACACCTCGACCGCGCGCAGGGCCACCGTTTCAGCGGTGGCCTGGGTGTAGTAGGCCCGTGAGGCCGCGACCGCCTCGGTGCGACCGACTTCGTTGGCGGTGTTGAAACCGTCGAACAGCATCTGGCGCAGGCGCAGTTCGGACTGGGTGTAGTTGAGGGTTTCTTTATTGTGATTGCGCGTGCCGTCGGCGTTGAAGCCACGGGTATTGGTATTGTCCGAGCGCTGACGGCCGTAGCCGGCGACCAGGTCGACGGTCGGGTAGTACCCCCCGCGGGCGAATTTCACATCCTCGTCAGCCGACAGCCTGTTGTTGCGGCTGGCACTGATCTCTGGATGGTGGTCCACAGCGTTCTGGACGGCCTCGGTGATCGACATCGCCTGACTGTCGGCACACGCCATGGCCAACAGAATTGCACCGGTGATGGGCGTTAAAGCGCGCATGGGGTACTTCTCCCTGGTCTCAAAAATGTTCCTGCAATCGCCAAAAAAATGGCGAAAAATAAGAGTCAAACCGTTTCAGGTTTGTAACAACAGAGCTAAGAACATTTGTGGGGCAAGCTAAGAAGAATTTTTCATAAGGTATATGCGAAAAAAAACTTATGAGGTCTAAGGAATCCACGACATTGTTGCAAACAGGTGGCTCGATGAATCGTCTGGAATACGCGGTTTTTCGGGCTTCGGCGGAAGTTCCAGTTTTTTTGCAGCGAAGCAGACCGGGGAGGAAGGCGAAAGCGGTATTTGGCGACAATAAATTGGCATTTAAGAGTGGCCACTACCCGTAACCGCTATCGCGACAGTGTCACAAGGAATGTGATTTTCGACGTGAGGACGGCGCTCCAACAACCGTTAAACACCGGAGCGGCGCACGTTATACCCGACATGTCTTGATCTGCGAAAAGCCCATCGGCAGGGGAGGCGTGCGCACATGGCCAGATTAGTCGGCGTGGTCAGCAAGGTGATCGGGCAGGTATTCGCGGTGGATGACGACGGTCATCGACGCGTACTGGTGGAGGGCGACCGGCTGTACGCGGGCGAACAACTGGAAACCGGCAGCACTGGCGCGGTAGCGGTGCGCCTGCACAACGGCGCCGAACTCACGCTGGGGCGTGACAGCAGCCTTGAGATGACGCCCGAGCTGCTTGCCAATCGCGCGCCCCACCTGCATGCGCCTGATGCCGTCCCCAGCGAAGCGCAGCTCAGCGATGTGGAGCAACTGCAACGCGCCATTGCAGCCGGCAGTGACCCGACCCAGGATGCCGAGGCCACCGCCGCCGGCCCCAATCCTGGTGGCAATGGTGCGCTGGGCGGCGGACACAGCTTTGTGCTGCTGACCGAGGTGGCCGGGCGTGTCGACCCTAGCATTGGTTTTCCTACGGCGGGCTTCAACAATGTGCCGGAACTGGCCCGTGACTACCTGGGCGAGCGCAGCAACGACAGCAACCCGGGCACGTTTACCCCAACGCCGCCGGATCATCCGGTTACGCTGGTGGGACTGGATGTCGAGCCGGGTGAGCTGACCCTCGACGAAGCCAACTTGCCGCAAGGGTCGGTGAACGATCCGAGCCAGTTGACCCAACACGGAAGCTTCACCGTGGTGGCGCCGGACGGTGTGTTCAACCTCAGTGTCGGCGGCATCAATGTGGTCACCGCAGGCGTGGTCACCGGGGTTGGCCAGTCGATCACGACCGCGCTGGGTAACACATTGACGATCACCGGCTACAACCCTGGCACGGGCGTGGTGAGCTACAGTTACACGCTGACCGGTGCCGATCAGCATGCCGATGGGGCGGGCAACAACGTGCTGTCCGAGCATTTCCCGGTGCTGGTCAGCGACACTGACGGCGATGTGGCCAGCGGCTCGCTGGATGTGAACATCATCGACGACGTGCCCAAAGCGGTGGATGACCACAACGCCACGCCTGCCACTGAACTGCACACCGAGCTGACCGGCAATGTGCTGGACAACGACACCCAGGGCGCCGACCGCGTGCCGGGCGGCATGGTCCAGGGCGGCAGCTTC